>JAGBHE010000027.1 GCA_017935675.1 Clostridia bacterium
AAGCAAGCGCAGGAAGCGTCAGCTCCTAAGAATTTCAGTGGGAGTTATAATCTCCCACTGAAATTCTGAGATGGGACCCGCCTTTATAGGCGGGGGACATCTGCGCGTAGGTTATTTGATTTGTTCGTTCGGAATTACCTGACCGTCAACCTTAATATTAATATCCTTATAAATAGGCATTCCTGTACCGGCTGGTATAAGCTTACCGATAATAACATTTTCTTTAAGTCCAATAAGCGGATCAACCTTACCCTTAATTGCAGCATCGGTAAGAACCTTTGTTGTCTCCTGGAACGAAGCTGCCGAAAGGAAGGAATCCGTTGCAAGGGACGCTTTTGTAATACCGAGAAGCACCGGAGAATAAGTCGCATGTCTGCCCTCAAACCGATCCGGCACTGTAATACCTTCGTCAGCTGCAATCTCGCCTGTTTCCTCATCTATAACCGGTTCGGGAACAACACCGTCATGAGCTTCAAGATATTCGGAAATTCTGTCAACCTCTTTATTTGCCGCCTCAAGCTCAAATATATCAATAAGCGAGCCGATAAGAAGATTTGTATCTCCCGAATCCTCAATTCTTACCTTACGCAGCATCTGACGCGTTATAACCTCAACGTGCTTATCGTTAATGTCAACACCCTGCATACGGTAAGTTCTCTGAACCTCTCTTGTAATATAAACCTGAACATCGTGAGGGCCGAGAATACGCAGAATATCGTTCGGGTTTATGGAACCTGCTGTCAGCTCAGCACCCTTTTCAATTATATCTCCGTCTCTCACCATTATGCTTGCTGAATAAGGAATGACATAAGTTTTTGATTCGCCGATTTCATCATTCGTAACGGTTATCTCACGTTTTCTTTTGCTTTCGGATACTGAAACTCTTCCTGCTATCTCGGAAATTATAGCAACACCCTTAGGACGTCTTGCTTCGAAAAGCTCCTCAATACGCGGAAGACCCTGGGTAATATCGCTTCCGGATGCAACACCGCCGGCATGGAAGGTACGCATGGTAAGCTGTGTACCCGGCTCACCTATTGACTGAGCCGCGATTATGCCTACTGCCTCGCCGACATTTACAAGTTCACCCGTTGCAAGGTTTCTCCCGTAGCACTTAGCGCAGACACCGTTTTTACATTCACATGTAAGAACGCTTCTGATGTTTACGCTTTCTATTCCTGCCGCCACAATTCTTGACGCGCTTTCATCACTTATCATTTCATCGGCAGGAACTATTATTTCACCTGTATCAGGATGAACGATATCAAATTTAGCCGTACGGCCTATGATACGGTCAGCAAGGGGCTCAATTACCTCATTTCCGTCCATAATAGCTGTAACCTGCTCATATTTTTCAGTGCCGCAGTCAATCTCACGGACAATAACATCCTGAGAAACGTCAACAAGACGACGTGTAAGGTAACCCGAGTCAGCAGTACGCAAAGCCGTATCGGTAAGACCCTTTCTTGCACCGTGAGAGGATATGAAATACTCAAGTACATTCAGTCCCTCACGGAAGTTTGCACGTATAGGAATTTCAACCGTTCTTCCCTGTGTATCAGCCATAAGTCCGCGCATTGCGGCAAGCTGTCTTATCTGGTTTACACTACCACGGGCACCGGAATCAGCCATCATGAATATAGGATTAAACTTACCGAGGTTTGCCATCATGGCATCCGTAACCTTGCCCGAAGCCTCTGCCCAAACCTTGATAACAGACGTATATCTTTCTTCATCTGTAAGGAAGCCTCGTCTGTACTTCTTCATGATGCCCTCAACCTTTTCCTCAGCGGCAGCAAGAATTGCCTTCTTTTCCTCAGGAACTTCAATATCTGATACGGCAACCGTAATTGCGCCCTGAGTTGAGTACTTATAGCCTGTTGACTTGATAAGGTCAAGCACCTTTGCGGTTTCCGTAATACCGCATACACGTATACATTTATCTATAATTTTTCCGAGCTGCTTCTTCCCTACTATGAAATCAATTTCATAATTGAGGAAGGTTTCAGGGTCGGTTCTGTCAGCAAAACCGATATTCTGCGGAATATTGTTGTTAAATAATATTCTCCCGACAGTTGTTTCCACAAGACGAGTGTATTTTACGCCTTCGAGAATACCTGCCTTTCTTACCTTAACAAGAGAATGAAGACCTACTGCTCCGTTCTGATATGCCATCAAGGCCTCGTCCTCGTCACAGAAAATCATTCCTATGCCCTTCTCATCCTCTTTAACAAGAGTAAGATAGTAGCTTCCAAGAATCATATCCTGTGTCGGTACGGTAACAGGATTTCCGTCCTGAGGCTTCAACAGGTTATTTGCCGACAGCATGAGGAACCGCGCCTCGGACTGAGCCTCCGGCGAAAGCGGTACGTGAACAGCCATCTGGTCACCGTCAAAGTCGGCATTATATGCGGTACAAACAAGAGGATGCAGCTTAAGAGCGCGTCCCTCAACAAGCACCGGCTCAAATGCCTGAATACCAAGTCTGTGAAGTGTCGGTGCACGGTTAAGAAGAACGGGGTGCTCCTTTATTACATCTTCAAGCACATCCCAAACCTCAGCGCTTCCGCGCTCTACCATACGCTTTGAGCTCTTGATATTGAAAGCAAGCTTCCTTGCAACAAGCTCCTTCATAACAAAGGGCTTGAAAAGCTCTATCGCCATCTCCTTCGGAAGACCGCATTGATAAATCTTAAGCTCCGGTCCTACGACAATAACCGAACGTCCGGAATAGTCAACACGCTTACCGAGAAGGTTCTGACGAAATCTTCCCTGCTTACCCTTAAGAAGGTCGGAAAGAGACTTAAGAGGTCTGTTTCCGGGTCCTGTTATTACACGTCCGCGTCTTCCGTTGTTTATAAGCGCATCAACAGCCTCCTGAAGCATACGCTTCTCATTTCTTATAATAATATTCGGCGCACCAAGCTCAAGCAATCGCTTAAGTCTGTTATTTCTGTTTATAACACGTCTGTAAAGATCGTTAAGGTCGCTGGTGGCAAAACGTCCTCCGTCAAGCTGAACCATAGGTCTGAGCTCAGGCGGAATTACGGGAACAACCGTCATTATCATCCATTCGGGTCTGTTTCCGGAAACCCTGAAAGCCTCAACAATCTCAAGTCTTTTTATAATTTTAGCTTTTTTCTGACCGGCGGCAAGAGTTTCAAGCTCTTCCTTAAGCTCCCTTGAAAGCTCATCAAGATCGATTTTGCGCAGAAGCTCAAGTATTGCCTCAGCACCCATTCCCGCCTTAAAAGCATCACCGTATTTTTCCCGCGCAGCAGAATACTCGCTTTCAGAAAGCACCTGATTCTGCATAAGATTACTGTCGCCCTTATCAGTTACAATATACGATGCAAAATAAAGCACCTTTTCAAGCTGTCTCGGTGACAGATCAAGAATAAGACCCATCGACGAGGGTACACCCTTAAAATACCATATATGAGACACAGGAGTTGCAAGCTCAATATGTCCCATGCGCTCGCGCCTTACCTTGGATTTTGTTACCTCAACGCCGCATCTGTCGCAGACTACTCCCTTATATCTTATCTTTTTATACTTGCCGCAGTGACATTCCCAGTCCTTTGTAGGTCCGAAAATTTTCTCACAGAACAGTCCGTCACGCTCCGGCTTAAGTGTTCTGTAGTTTATTGTTTCAGGCTTCTTTACCTCTCCGTAAGACCATTCGAGTATTTTCTCAGGTGACGCAAGCCCGATTTTTATAGCTTCAAAACTGTTAAATTCCAACATTCAATAACCTCCGTTTGAGTATTTAAGTTACGCTGTTATCAGGAATCCGGGTCATTTTAATCGTCTATGCCGTCCATGTCATCCTCATCATCCTCATCATCGTCATAAAGATCATCATCACCAAATTCGATATCTTCCGAATAATAATCAAAGTCGTCACCCTTGTCTTCTTCCTCCGGCTCATCAATAAGCTCATCAAGGTCATAGTCGGGAATAAGTCCCGCGTCACCGATGTTATCCTCATCAAGCTGATTGTTGACACCGTCGGCATCCTCCATAACCTTGGAGTAATCCTCCTTCGGTGTGTAATCATCATCCTCATCGGTAACCTCATCAAGGTCTATTTCTTCTCCGTTATCGTTGAGAATACGTATATCAAGGGCAAGGGACTGAAGCTCTTTGACAAGAACCTTGAAGGATTCGGGAATACCCGGCTTCGGTATATTCTCACCCTTTACAATTGCCTCGTAAGTCTTTACACGTCCCACAATATCATCAGATTTAACTGTAAGAATTTCCTGAAGCGTATATGCAGCACCGTAAGCCTCCAGCGCCCATACCTCCATTTCTCCGAAACGCTGTCCGCCGAACTGGGCTTTACCGCCGAGAGGCTGCTGCGTAACAAGAGAATACGGGCCGGTTGAACGCGCGTGAATTTTATCGTCAACAAGATGGTCAAGCTTAAGATAATGCATGACTCCGACTGTTACGGGATTATCAAACTTATCTCCTGTCCTTCCGTCGTAAACCACCGACTTGAAATCCTTTCGGAGTCCGGCAATCATAAACGCGTCGGCAAGGTCATCATCTTCGGCTCCGTCAAATACCGGAGTTGCAAGCTTAAGGAATTTACCCGGCTCAACATGCTTCTTTGCTTCTATAATTGTATCCTTATATTCAATTGCGTAATCTACTATTGCTGAAATCGCGTCTGTAAGCTGCTCTGAGCCGCCGTCAACGCTGCCGACCGCTGCCATTATGGCAGCCTTTGACATATCGCTTCTGTCCATTTCAAGAAGCGCGTCACATACTGCTTTCAGATATTCGGGATCGGCATTAAGCTCATCTTCAAGATGAAGCGCTTCAACGCGGTTTGCAACAACTCTTACGGTGTTCCTTTCGATTTCGGACGGATCCATAAAGCTGAGCGTTCTGTATGCATAGCCAAGATGCATTTCAAGCACCTGACCGATATTCATACGCGAAGGTACGCCCAGAGGGTTAAGAACAATCTGAAGAGGCGTTCCGTCATCAAGGAACGGCATGTCCTCACGGGGCAGCACTCTTGAAACAACACCCTTGTTTCCGTGACGTCCCGCCATCTTATCTCCGACCGATATTTTTCTCTTCTGCGCTATATAGCATCTTACCACCTTATTTACACCGGGGCTCAGCTCGTCGCCGTTTTCACGCAAGAATTCCTTTACGTCAACAATAATTCCGCTCTCACCGTGAGGTACACGGAGGGATGTGTCTCTTACCTCTCTCGCCTTTTCACCGAAAATGGCACGGAGCAGTCTTTCCTCGGCAGTAAGCTCTGTTTCTCCCTTCGGAGTTACCTTACCTACGAGTATGTCTCCGGAACGCACCTCAGCTCCAATTCTGATTATACCCACTTCGTTGAGGTCACGCAGCGCATCCTCCGACACATTCGGTATATCCCGGGTTATTTCCTCTGGTCCGAGCTTTGTATCTCTTGCTTCACATTCGTATTCCTCAATGTGTATGGAAGTGAATACATCATTTTTGACAAGCTCCTCGCTGATTAAAACAGCGTCCTCGTAGTTATATCCCTCCCAGGTCATAAACCCGATAAGAATGTTCTTTCCGAGAGCAAGCTCACCGTTTGACATAGCCGGTCCGTCGGCAATAATCTGTGATTTTTCAACCGTATCTCCGAGCTTTACGATAGGTCTGTGGTTTATACAAGTGCTCTGGTTTGAACGCGCAAACTTTGTTAGCTTATGAACATGGCTTGCACCGCTTTCACCTCTTATAACTATCTTTTCTGAATCAACCTTCTCGACAACCCCGCCCTCTCTTGCAAGTATTGCCGAGCCGGAATCCTGTGCAACCTTATGCTCTATTCCCGTACCGACAATAGGTGAATCCGTCGTAAGAAGAGGTACTGCCTGACACTGCATGTTTGAACCCATAAGCGCACGGTTGGCGTCATCGTTTTCAAGGAAGGGAATACATGCCGTAACAACAGATACAAGCTGTCTCGGCGATACGTCCATGTAGTCTATGCTTGAAGCCGAAACCTCTATTATTTCATCTCTGTAACGCGCCGATACCCTTTTATCAAGGAATCTTCCGTTTTCATCAAGAGGCTCGTTCGCCTGTGCAATCGTAAATTCATCCTCAACATCGGCAGTCATGTAAACTATTTCATCGGTAACGCAGCCGGTATCCTTATCAACCTTCCTGTAAGGAGCCTCAATAAAGCCGTACTGATTTATCCTGGAAAAGGTTGCAAGTGAGGTTATAAGTCCTATGTTCGGTCCTTCAGGGGTTTCTATAGGACACATTCTTCCGTAATGTGAGTAATGGACGTCACGCACCTCAAATCCCGCTCTTTCTCTTGAAAGACCGCCGGGGCCGAGAGCTGATATTCTTCTCTTATGCCTCAGCTCGGCAAGAGGATTAGGCTGGTCCATGAACTGCGAAAGCTGTGAGGAACCGAAAAATTCATTTATCGCCGCAATAATCGGTCTTATGTTAATAAGTGACTGAGGTGTTATTATTTCAAGGTCCTGTGTGGACATTCTCTCACGAACAACACGCTCCATACGCGCAAGTCCTATTCTGAACTGATTCTGCAAAAGCTCTCCGACGCAGCGCAGACGTCTGTTGCCGAGATGGTCTATATCGTCAACACTGCCGGTACCGTTTGATAAATTGAGAATATAGTTTATTGAAGCAAAAATATCCTCACGGAGAACATGCTTAGGCGACAGCTCATGCATCTTTCTTACAATCTCGTCCGCCGTTTCCGAAACAGAATCATTTTTATTTATATCCCCGCTCTTTACCTTTTCAGCAATATCGTCAAGTATGCCGAGCAAAACGTTTCTTGCAACCTTGAAGCTTTGCAGCTCCTCCTCCGTTTTGCAATTATCAGCGCCGCGGGCTATAAGCTCACTGCACACAGCCTCGCCGGCATACTCACAAAGATATACCATATCATTTGAAAATACCTTAACTTCTCTCTCCTCAATGTTGAGATAAACCGTGTTTACTCCGGCTCTGTCAACAGCATACGCCATATCCTCCGAAAGAACGTCTCCGGCTGATGCTATAACCTCGCCCGTGCGCGGGTCAACAACATCACGCGCAAGCTGCTTCCCTCTGATTCTTCCGTAAATTTCAAGCTTCTTATTATATTTATAACGTCCTACTCTTGCAAGGTCATATCTTTTCGGGTCAAAAAGCATATTAAAAATAAGAGATTCGGCATTTTCAACATTAAGAGGCTCACCGGGACGAAGCCTTTTATAAATTTCAAGCAAAGCCTCGTCACGATTATCTATTTTATCCTTTTCAAAGGTTGCTGTAAGCTTCGGATCCTCTCCGAACATTTCAACAATTGCCGCATCCTTTTCAAGCATATGAGGGTTATCAATGCTGCCGAGAGCTCTCAGCAAAACGGTAACAGGTAATTTTCTTGTACGGTCAATACGTACATAGAATACATCGTTTGAATCGGTTTCATACTCAAGCCATGCACCTCTGTAAGGAATTACGGTTGACTGATAAAGAGGCTTTCCCGACTTATCCCTGTCAAACGCATAATAAACTCCTGGGGAACGAACAAGCTGACTTACGATAACGCGCTCGGCACCGTTAATAATAAATGTTCCCTGTTCTGTCATAAGCGGGAAATCTCCCATGAAAATTTCCTGCTCCTTAATTTCTCCCGTTTCCCGGTTAATCAGTCTTACGCTCACCTTAAGAGGAGCCGCATATTTTGCGTCTCTTTCCTTACATTCTTCAACAGAATATTTAGGATTGTAATCAAGGCTGTAATCAAAAAACTCCAGCACAAGATTTCCGGAATGGTCCGTTACCGGAGAAACATCCTCAAATACCTCTTTAAGCCCTTCCTCAAGAAACCACTTATATGAGTTCTTCTGAACCTCAATAAGATTAGGCATTGGTAATGGTTCTTTGATTCTTGAATAACTGAGACGGGTATTTTTACCTGCTGTTACCTGATGCACCATTAATTTATCACCTCATAAAAAATTAAATCCGGACAACACGGCTGTCCTCCGCCTGAATCATACAACATTTTTCCGCCTTCAGTCGATAAAACAGGCATATTATCATCATTATACAACATTAAGTATAATCCAAAACCATCCATTTGTCAAGCCTTTTTTATACCAAAAAAAGCAGCCTGTTACAAGCATTTCTTTGTACAAACTGCTTATTATTCCGTATTTTAGCAAGAAAATCTATGTATCATACCGCTTATATACTTCTTT
Organism: Clostridia bacterium; assembly: GCA_017935675.1. Lineage (GTDB taxonomy): Bacteria > Bacillota > Clostridia > UBA1381 > UBA1381 > RGIG9115. The sequence continues at coordinate 8,238 of JAGBHE010000027.1, forward strand.
CACATATTCCCTCGGCGTCATGCCCATTTTTCTCTTAAATGCATAGCTGAAATATGACTGCGACGAAAATCCGCACTCATTTGAAATACGGGTAAGCGTCCAGTCTGTTGTAACAAGCAGATTATTCGCCTTTTTTATTCGCTGCTCTTCCACGTATTCATGCGGAGTTTTTCCGGTTGATGCCTTGAAGCAGTTATGAAAATAAATAGGACTTAAAGAGGCATATTTTGCAATGGTCTCCAAGGATAAATCGGAAGAAAGATTTTCCTTTATATACTTTATGACCTTTTCAATTATTTCATAATTATTGTTTTTCATCTTGTCCCTGTAAAGCTGTTTTTGCGAATCGCCGCTCAAAGTATAAACAAGCTCAAGCACAAGGCTGTACATAATTATTTTATCGTTTTCAAGAGCAGAATCATAATACCTGCAAAGCTTTGAAAATATTTCCATGTACATTTCCGCTTTTTCCGTTTTAAAAAAAACAGGAAGCTTCATAAGCAAATCATAAAGTGCGCCGTCCTTTAAAATCATATGTATATAACAGCACTTGAACGGCAGCTTCGTATGACGTGTCTGCCCCGGCTTTGCACATATAACCATGTCCCGCTCTATTTTCATTCCATCTGAATTGACATATGAAATGCCTCCCTCCTCTATCGGTATTTCAATTTCAAACATGGTTGTCTTCCTGTTTTTTGTAATCACTTTGTTTTTTGCTGCAAGCTGAGAATTATAAATTCCGACCGCAACAATTTCCGGCAGGCTTATATCCATTTTTTAATCATTAACCCCTTTAAAAATAATAATATTTCTAATAAATACAGTAAGATTAATGTATTTATTTTATAAATAATATTATACAATAAACACATAACAAAGTCAATACAGGGAGGAAAAAAACATGAAAATTACCTGGCTGGGTCAAGCCGGCTTGCTTTTTGAAAAAGCAAATTTTAAAATAATGATAGACCCGTACCTTTCCGACAGCGTGGAAAAAATAAATCCTAAAAGCTACAGAAGGCAGGTTGTTGATGAGAGCTTTTTTGATATAAAGCCGGATGTTATGATTTTTACACATAACCATCTTGACCACTACGACCCCGAAACCGTCTGCCGGTTCATTACTGAAGATACGGATATTGTTGTTCTCGCTCCCCCTTCGGTTTGGAACGAGGTCAGAAAAATCGGAGGCGGCAATAATTATGTGCAGTTTAACCGCCATACAACCTGGACCGAGCAGGGGATTAAATTCACTGCGGTAAAAGCCGAGCACAGCGATATTACGCCAATCGGAGTAATAATAGATGACGGAGAAAAGAAATACTACGTCACGGGCGACACCTTATATAACGATGACATTTTCCCGGACATTCCCGATGATATATACGCCGTATTTCTTCCGGTAAACGGCGTCGGAAACAATATGAATATGACTGACGCGAAAAAATTCTGCGAAAGAATAAATCCCGAAATCGCCGTTCCCATGCACTGCGGAATGTTTGATGAGCTTGATTTGAACAAATTCATGTATAAAAACAAAGTCGTACCGAAAATATATGAAAAAATTGAGGTGTAAGAAATGAAAATAACGGACATAAAAACCTTCGCGGTAGATTGCTTCAGGACGAACTGGGTGTTTGTAAAGGTATATACCGATGAGGGTATCGACGGCGTCGGAGAAGCTACTCTCGAATACAAGGAAAAAGCTTTGGAGGGCGCCGTTCATCATATAAGGGAATATCTGACAGGCAAAAATCCCTTTGATATTGAAAAGCATTGGCATGATATTTACAGAGATGCATATTGGCGCGGCGGCGCTGTGCTGATGTCGGCTTTGTCTGCGGTGGAGACGGCGCTCTGGGACATTTTGGGGAAAGCTCTTAATGTACCTGTTTATCAGCTTCTCGGCGGCAAGGTACACGATAAAGTAAGAATATACGTAAACGGATGGTTCGCCGGTGCAAAGGAACCTGAGGAATTCGGAGAAAAAGCAAAAATCGCAGTTCAGAGGGGCGTTACCGCCATGAAATGGGATCCCTTCGGCAAAAGCTATCTTAACATATCAAATGCGGACCTTGACAAGGCGATTCGATGTGTTGCGGCAGTTCGCGGGGCAGTCGGCAATAAGGTGGATTTGCTTATTGAGGGTCATGGAAGATTCAATATTCCGACAAGCATAAAAATTGCAAAGGAGCTTGAGCAGTTTAAGCCCATGTTCTTTGAAGAGCCTGTTCCGCCTGATAACCTTGACGCGCTTAAAGAGGTAAAGGATAGATCTCCTGTTGCAATTTCAGCCGGCGAAAGGCTTTACACCCGCTGGGATTATAAGCCCATGTTCGATAAAATGGCGGCGGATTACATACAGCCCGATATTTCACACGCAGGCGGAATCATGGAATTAAAGAAAATTGCGGCAGAGGCAGAATGCAGATACATCCCATTTGCGCCGCATAACCCCTCCGGGCCCGTTGCAAATGCCGCAACACTGCAATTGGCGGCAAACTGTCCGAATTTTGAGATACTTGAAATTATGTACTCCGATGTTGAGTGGAGAAAGGATGTTACAAACGAAGCTCTTCAGTATAGTGACGGTTACATTACAATTCCGGATAAGCCGGGACTCGGTATGGAAATAAATGAAGATGAATGCCTGAAGCACCCCTATCAGCCCCATACGTTAAGACATTACACAGGTGCTTTAACCGATATAAGACCTGCAAAAACCGAATTTTATTTTTAAGGAAGGAAACAGAAATGAAAACAGCACTGATAACAGGAGCCTGCATCAATACAGGCGTTGCGATTGTTGAAAAGTTTGCAGCCGAAGGCCGGCGCGTAGTTTTTACCGGCAGGAGCGCCGACAAGGTACAGGAAGCAGAAAAAAGATATAAGGAAAAATTTCCGGACGCCGAAATTTTAGGCTTCCATATAAACTCTCTTAAGGACGAAAGGACCGTTGACGAGGAAGCTGTTGAAGAATTGTTTTCGGCACTTGACGAAAAAGGCATATTTGTTGATACGCTTGTTCTGAACGCCGCTGACCAGGGACTGGGCATTGAAATTTTTAAAAATCCCCTTACCGATTTTATGCGGGTCATCAACACTAATATGGTATGGAATTATTGCCTGTCCGAGCATGCTGCTAAAAGAATGAAGGAAAACGGCGGCGGAAGCATAATATTTATTAACTCCAACACCGCCTACAGAGCAATTCCGAACAGAATAGCTTATTCCGCGTCAAAGGGCGGGCAGCTCGGAATGATGAGAGCCCTGGCGTTTGATTTGGGAAAATACAATATCCGCGTCAATGCGATTCTTCCGGGAATGATAAAAACTGACCGCTGGGATAAAAATCCCGAGTTTTACAAAAATGTACCGTCAAGATTCACACCTATCGGCGATGTTGCCGTCAGTGAGGACATTGCAGACGCCGTCTGGTATTTTGCCGAACACGCAAGAAACACCACCGGCGCCGAATTGGTAGTTGACGGCGGCAATACCATACAGCTTTATCCGATTACAGACAAATAATATGCTATAAGGCATTCCTTAACGGAATGCCTTATAATATATCTGAAAAAAAGCTTGCTTTAAGCCACGAGTCGTGGTATAATAATTGCAGAAAAACTTGTTAAATCAAGTTTTTAAAGGCTGTCGCCTTCCCGCATAAATGCGGCTGCATTATTGACGGCTGCGTAAAAATGCCCTTGCGAGCAAGCATTTTTACTTATGGTAGAATATTTTAAAAGCATAATCAGATGAAAGGAAAGGCTTTTATGGTGATTTATACGTTATCCGACCTTCACCTTCCACTCGGCATTGATAAACCGATGGACATATTCGGCAGGAAGTGGGAAAACTACGTGGAAAGGCTTCGGGAAAACTGGCAGGCAACAGTGAAAGCAGAGGACGTTGTTGTGCTTGGCGGTGACTTTTCCTGGGCGACATATCTTGACGAAGCAGAAAAGGATTTTGAATTTCTTCAGGCGCTGAACGGGCGTAAAATACTTCTTAAAGGGAATCATGATTACTGGTGGACAACAATGACAAAGCTCGGTGAGTACACAAAAAGCCGTGGCTTTGATACAATAAGCTTTCTGCAAAACAACTCATATAAAATCGGTAAAACCGGGATATGCGGCACAAGAGGCTGGAGCATTGACAGCCTTGCAGCTGCCGAGGACAAAAAAATATATGAACGTGAGCTTATAAGGCTCAGGCTGTCCCTTGATGACGCAGTTAAAAAATCATGTGAAAGACTTATAGTATTTACCCATTATCCGCCTGTTACAAATACTGCAAGAGAAACCTCATTCCACAAAATACTTGAGGAATACGGTGTTAAAACCTGCGTTTACGGACATCTTCACGGCGACTCTCACAAAAATGCATTTACAAAAAGTATCGGCGGCGTCAGATATATTCTTGCTGCCGGTGACTACACCGGATTTATGCCGGTAAAGCTTGAGGAGGAAAACGATGAGTAAGCATTCATATCTCCAGGACTTTCTTACAAACCTTCCCGATTTTGTTTTTGATTATATTGAGATATATTATACGGGAGAAAGCATTAACACTCAAATAGGCTATTGCATAGATCTGCGCATTTTTCTTGAATATTTAAGCAAGTTCAAGTTCCGGGAAATAAAAAGCACCGAGGATTTCACCTGCGATCATATGGCAAAGGTCCGCGCCGAGGATATAATACGCTTTAAAGCGTATCTCCGCGAATACCAATCAACATATATCTCACCCGACGGGCGTGAAATAACAAGAACGCGGAAAAATTCAAGCTACGGCATAAACAGAAAGCTTTCTGCTGTGCGCGGACTGTTTTCATATCTTTATAAAACCGATCAGATTCCGGAAAACGTAACAGATAAGGTGGATATGAACAAGCTCCATCAAAAAATAAAAAAACCGCTGACAACACAGGAAACCCTTCGGCTGCTTGATGTTATCTATAACGGTGAAAAAACCTTTACAGGCAGATACCTTACGGAATATAAAAGAACAAGACAGCGGGATATTGCAATTTTAATCTCCTACCTCGGGACCGGCGTCCGCGTCAGCGAGCTTGTAAATCTCAATGTGCAGGACGTATGCTTTGACACCTCCTCCTTTATCGTTACGCGAAAAGGCGGCGATGAGCAGGAAATATTCATGCCGGTGCAGGTTGAAAACGAGCTTTACAGCTACATAAAGGAACGCGGTGAGCTTAAGGATATCAAGGATAAGGACGCGCTTTTTATAAGCCGTCAGGGAAAGAGAATGACCGTTTCATCAGTGGAAAAAATGCTTAAAAAGTACTGCACGGCAGTCGGTATAATCGATCCGGACAAAACGCGCCCCCACGCGCTGAGACGTACCTTCGCCTGCCGTCTGCTTGAAGACGGGGTTGACATAAAAATGGTCGCTGAGCTTATGGGACATAAAAACATTGAGGTCACTCATAAATACTATGCCCAGTATAACTCCGCCGCAAAGCGCGAGGTTATGAGAAATATCGACGTTACGGGAATTAACGCAAATCAATAAGCGGCTTTATTATAATCTGAGTGATATATAATCCATATTAATAACAAGTATTGGCGGTCGTGCGTTCTATAACTGCAGCAACTTAATAAGCGTCACTATTCCGAATAGTGTGATAAGCATTGGCGATTCTGCGTTCGATAAATGCAGTGGCTTAACAAGCGTCACTATTCCGGACAGCGTGACAAGCATTGGCCATTTTGCGTTCCAAGGATGCCTTGCCGAGAACTTTTTGAAAAAAAATTGCATTTTTGTTCCTAATAGTGTATAATTGTTCATGAAGTGATATTTTTAGAAAGCCAAAAAAACATATGGATGTTTTCAATAAGGGGCCTTGCCCCGTCATTCAACGTTTCAGTGGGAGATTGTAACTCCCACTGAAAAAAGTAAGTGGCACCCGCCGCCTTAGAGGTGGGTGACATCTTACTTTTAGTTATATTCAATTTGCGAAGGTAATGCTAAGTATAAAACATAGAAAGGCAATAGCTATGAATAACGAATTTCAATTTTTAATATACCGTTCTGCAGAGGAAGACGTTTCCGTCAATGCGGTAATAAAAGACGAAACAATATGGCTTACACAAAAGGCTATGGCAGAGCTTTTTGATGTAAATGTTCCTGCAATATCAAAGCATTTACAAAATATCTTTGATGAGGGAGAGCTTGACCGAAATTCAACTGTTTCCAAAATGGAAATAGTTCAGCAAGAGGGGGCAAGAAGTGTTAAGCGAACAATGGAGTTTTATAATCTTGATGCTATTATCTCTGTCGGCTACCGTGTTAATTCTCACAGAGCTACCAAATTTCGTATTTGGGCGACAAGTATATTGAAGGAATATATGCAAAAAGGCTTTGTGCTTGATGATGAACGGTTAAAGCAAGGAAAAGCGGCTTTTGGCACAGATTATTTCAGAGAATTACTGGAGCGTGTACGCTCAATCCGTGCAAGTGAACGACGTATATGGCAACAGATTACAGACATTTTTGCTGAATGTAGTATTGATTATGATAAAACTTCTCAGGTTACGCATGACTTTTATGCAATGATACAAAATAAATTTCATTTTGCCATTACCGGGCAAACTGCAGCAGAGATAATTTATTCAAAGGCAGACAGAACTAAAGATCATATGGGACTTACTACTTGGAAAAACTCTCCGGATGGCAGAATTTTAAAATCGGATGTTACTGCTGCAAAAAACTATTTATCAGAACAAGAAATTTCTCGCCTTGAACGTGCGGTTTCCGGATATTTTGACTATATAGAGGATTTGATTGAAAGAGAAAACACCTTTACAATGACAGAGTTCGCTGACAGCGTAAATGAATTTTTATCCTTCCGCAGATACCAAATATTAAAAGACCATGGCAAAATATCACGGCAGCAGGCTTTTGAAAAAGCGGAGCGTGAATATGATGTGTTTAATAAAACGCAGTTGATAGTGTCAGACTTTGATAAAGAAATAAGGTATTTAACTGATGCCTGTTCTGGCAGCGGAGGTGATAGCTGATGCCATGTCCGAAAAACCTCAGAATGTTAGCTCCTCAGGGTTTCAGTGGGAGATTTAAGCTCCCACTGAAATTCTGAAATGGAACCCGCGCCTTAGGGGCGGGGGACATTAGCGATATAAATTGTTGATTTTACTTGTAATTTTTATTGCGCTCTGACTTAGTTTATGCATAGTTGATGCATATTTGAGCCGTTAATAACTGTTTTACCGCTTTTCATATGCTCTAAGACTTCTGCTGTTGTCATTGCCTTATATCCTCCTGAAATTTTAATACCAATCGTGTTTTTCGTTACGGTCAAGTGCATTGATTTTTTCCATTTCCTCGTCAGTTAGTTCAAAATCATACAATTCGGTATTTTCCTTAATATGGTCGGGATTGCTTGAACCGGGAATTACAACAACACCCTTTTGTAAGTTCCACCTTAAAATTACCTGTGCCGAGGATACACCGTGAGCTGCGGCAATTTCAGAAATCACCGTATCGCTCAAAAGCTCTGCCGTATGACCTCTGCCGCCGAGAGGATACCACCCTTGCACAACAATACCTTGCTCCTGAATATACGGGATTACATCATTTTCCTGATAATACGGGTGTATCTCGTTTTGAACAAGCGCGGGCTTAATTGTAACTTGCGGTAAAAAACTCTTTAACTCTGACACATACCAATTCGATAAACCAAGTGAACGAATTTTTCCGTCCTCGACAAACTTTTCCATAGCCTTATATGCCTTTACATCGTTTGTATCGGGGTGATGTAAAAGCATCATATCAACATATCCGATATTTAATCTGTCAATGCACGCTTGTATGGATTGCTCCGGATTTGCCATTTCGTTGCCCGGATATATTTTCGTTATAACAAATATCTCCTCGCGCTTTGTACCTGTTTCCTCCATAAATTCACGAACAGCCTGACCGACTTCCTGCTCGTTGCCATAAGCTGACGCGGTATCAATAAGACGCACGCCATTTTCAAGTGCGGATTTTACGGAGTTAATGCAGGTATCACCGTGTAGGCTGTATGTACCCAAGCCATTTATCGGCATTTCATAACCACTGTTTAGTATAACTGTTTTTGTATTCAAATTAAAACCTCCCGGATTTTCCACAAAATTCGGCAAATCAAGGCTGTCAACCCATTGTGAAATTTCTGTTTGACTTGCACTGCCGCTAAAACGTCTACCTGAAATCCATTCTGCACTTTCAGCAAGTGAATGTAAATTCGTATCGCTTGAACCTATACCGCTTGAATGAGATGTACAGAACGGAATAATTGTTTTTCCCGAAAAATCATAGCTTTCAAGGAACGTATATATTATTTTCGGTGCTTGACCGTGCCATATCGGATAACCTAAAAATACAGTGTCATACTGCTCCATATTTGATATATTGTCAGCAATAGCAGGTCTTGCGTTCGGGTCAGCTTGTTCTTTATCTGCTCGTCCGTTGGTATAATACTGTAAATCTGCTTCGGTGTATGGCTCGCTTGCTTCGATTTTGTAAATATCTGCGCCCGTTATATCTACTATTTGCTTTGCAATATTTTCTGTTGTACCTGTGTTTGAAAAATATGCAACAAGCATTTTTGATGTGTCAGGTGTTGGTGTCATTATAGAATTTACACTGTTTTGAGATTGAGTATTTTTACTTATGATGATAAGCTGCTGTGCACCGTCCCAATCGACACTATATCCAAGGTTTTCGGATATAAAGCGTATCGGAAGCATTGTGCGTTCATTGATAATAGCGGGGGAAGTATCAAGTATTTTCGCTTCGTTATTTACATATGCCGTTGTGCTGTCTATTGTAAGAGCTATGGTTTTATCAGACAGCGAAAGAGATATTTTTTGTGTATTCTGTTCCCAAGATACATAACCTCCCATTTCTTCAATAATAGCTCTTATGGGAACGAGCGTTCTGTTATTTATAATTATGGGTGTCGTTCCTCTGCCCTCGTCAATTTCTTTTTCAATGCCGTTTACGGTCATTATAGGATTATTTATCTGCATTGTAAGCAAAAAGTCATCTGATACTGTTTCCGCCTTACAGCCTGTCATACAAAGCAGTGAAAATGTTAATATCATCATGATAGATATTATTCTTTTCATATCTTAAAATCTCCTCTCTGTAAAATCAATATCAATCGTGTTTTACCTTAAAATTACCTGTGCCGAAGATACACCGTGAGCTGCGGCAATCGGCATAATATTTCGGAAGTTTGTTTGGTTCTGAACTCATATCCCCACATATTGAATTTGAGTTAACGCCTTAATATTTGTTGCATTTTGGATAATCAAGACAATCAATGTATTTTTGATATTTATGCAGTGAGTTTAACATTTTTTGCCTATGAGGGGCAAGCAAAACAAATTGCTGATTTGAATTTCCGTTTTTTCTTGTGCTGCCGTTAAATAGCAATACTTTCATAAAGCACCTCCGAATTATGGAACAGAGCGTCAAAGCCTTGATATGCCGTATATTTAGGCGGGACAGTTGTCATAAGTTCAGGGTCAACGATTGAAAGTACAGGAGTTAACATAGGATCGCCAAAACCGATTTTTTCCTTTGCTTCAAGATTGGATATTACACCCCAGCAATTTATTTCCGAACCTGTACCTGAAGTTGTTGCAATCGTAACAATAGGTAATCCCTTATTTGAAAGCGGTTTTCCTTTACCTGTGCCTCCGCATACATAATCCCAAAGATCGCCGTCATTTGTCGCCATAGCCGCGACTGCAACAGACGTGTCAAGCACTGCGCCGCCGCCAAGTGCAACAATGAAATCGCAGTTGTTTTCTCTTGCGCATTTCGCGCCCTCCATAACAGCTTCCTTTACGGGATTTTCCATAATGCCCGCATAAATGACATAATCAACATTTGCATTTTCGAGCTGTGCAATAGTTCTGTCAAGGTAGCCGTTTTCTTTTGTGGATTTACCGTTTGAAATCATAAGCAACGCTTTTTTTCCGGGCATAGCTTGATTGCCAAGTTTATTTAATGCGCCGCTGCCAAAAATTAAGTTTGTCGGATTGTTAAAATTAAAATTCATCATAGTGAAAGCTCCTTTCAAATTTCTTTATTTAATTATATATCAAAATTTTAAAAATAGCAAATACTTATATTGAATACTCAGCTATTCTTGATATGAATAGCTGACTATGCTATACTATAATAAATAGATTAAAAAAGTGAGAATATATTATTGAATATCAAATGCACAAAATTATTTTTAGACAGAATACAAGAAATTTCATCTATTACATAGTAAATAGCATAAATTTCTACATTATACAGAAAATGAGGACCTTGCAAATGCAATCGTCCTCATTTTCCTATTTTACAGCTATTTATGCGTCAAATTACATATCTGCCGCATAGTTATATCCCATTTCGAGTGCCTTAAGATTAAGCTCGACAAATTTTTCGGGAACGGTGCTTTTTACAGCATCAATCCATTTTTCATACGGAACATCGGTTGATTTTGCAAGAACGCCTATAAGCACAACGTTAACCGCCTTGATACTTCCCGCTTCCGTTGCTGTTTCAAGTGCGTTCACCGCCGTCAGGTCGCATTTTTCCGCCAGCTTTTCTTCAAGGTTTGCCGGATACTCGGCAGCGCCCGTTATAACAGGCATAGGGTTTATTTCCTGAGTATTTACTATCATTTTTCCGCCGCATTTAAGATACGGAAGAGCCCTGTATGCCTCAAGAAGCTCAAAAGCAAGAATTATATCAGCCTCTCCCTTCCCGATTATAGGCGAAAATATTTGTTCCCCATACTTAACATATGTAACAACGCTTCCGCCGCGCTGACTCATTCCGTGAACCTCGGACACCTTAACATCATATCCGCCGTCAATTGCAACCCTGCCAAGAATGCGGCTGGCAAGCAATGTTCCTTGACCTCCGACACCTACTATCATTATATTCATTTGGCTCAGTCCTCCTTTTCTATCGCCCCGAACGGACAAACATTTATGCAAAGTCCGCAGCCGTTGCACTGGTTAGCATCAACGACAATCTCGCCGTCAACAACAGAAATAGCGGGACATCCAAGCTTCATACACATCTTGCACTTCTTACATTTGTCGCTTATTTTGCATTTTCCAGTATACTTAACCGTCTTAAGCAGCGCACAGGGACGCTGAGCTATTATTACAGAGGGCTCTTCCCTTGCGGTTTCCTCTTTAACTACACGTTCAAATTCCTTTACGTCAAAGGGGTCGGCAACAACAACATTGTTTATTCCCACAGCCTTGCAAAGAGAAATAAGATTTGTCTGAACCGTAGGCTCTTTTCTTATTGTATATCCCGTTGTAGGATTATCCTGGTGTCCTGTCATTCCGGTAATTGAATTATCAAGTATAATTACCGTTGAAATCCCCTTGTTATATACTATATCAACAAGACCTGTTATTCCGGAATGCATAAATGTGGAATCACCGATTACGGAAACAAGCTTCTTTGCAAATTCAGGTCCTCTTGCTTTTGCCATACCGTGTGCTGCTGATACACTTGCGCCCATGCAAATAGTAGTGTCAACGCTTGAAAGAGGTGCAACCGCACCGAGAGTATAGCACCCGATATCGCCGCTCACCGTAAGTCCAAGCTTTGAAAGAACATAGTATGTGCCTCTGTGAGGACATCCTGCGCACATAACCGGAGGACGAACAGGTATGCTGTCGATTTCCTCATATGCAGGCGGCTCTTCATTCATAACAGCCTTTGCTATCATGGCAGGAGTGTATTCGCCAAGCATGGTAAAGGCACTTTTTCCGATAACATCAACTCCGATGCAGCGGCAGTGCTCCTCAATAAACGGATCAAGCTCCTCTATAACATAAACCTTGTCAAGACCTGCGGCAAAGTCAGCAATAAGCTTTTCGGGAAGAGGATAAACCATTCCCAGCTTAAGATAATTAACCCGGCTTCCGAGCGCTTCTTTAGCATACATATACGATATTCCGGAGGTTATTACTCCGATTTTGCTGCCGTTGTCCTCAACAGTGTTAAGGGGGCTGCTTTCAGCATAGCTAATAAGCGCTTTTGTTCTTTCCTCAACAACAACATGACGCTTTATGGCATTTCCCGGCATCATTACATACTTGCCTATATTCTTTTCATAAGGCTTAAGAGGAACCGATTCCGGCTCAAGCTCTTCAACAAGAGACTGGGAATGTGAAACTCTGGTGGAAAGACGAATTATAACAGGCACGTCTAACTTCTCACTCAGTTCATATGCCGCCTTTGTAAAATCCCTGCATTCGCCGCTGTCCGAAGGCTCCAGCATTGCAATTTTTGACGCCTTCGCATAATGGCGTGAATCCTGCTCATTCTGTGAGCTGTGCATTCCCGGGTCATCGGCAACGCAAAATACAAGTCCTCCGTTTACTCCGGTGTAAGCAACAGTAAACAGCGGGTCTGCCATAACATTCATACCAACATGCTTCATGCATGCCATACTGCGTGCTCCGGCAATTGAAGCGCCGATTGCAACCTCTCCGGCAACCTTTTCATTCGGCGCCCACTCAACATATATATCCTTATATTTAACAATATTCTCCGTTATCTCGGTACTCGGCGTTCCGGGATAAGAAGAAACAACGCTGACACCCGCTTCAAAAGCACCCCGTGCCACCGCCTCGTTTCCGAGCATTAATTTTTTCATGAATTTCTTCCTTCCTGTTATTTATTCAAACTATAACTTATTATACATCATCCGACATCAAATGTCAATACCGCGGAGCTGATTATCTCACGATATATTGCAAAAACTGCGCGCCGCGGTATTTGCGGCGCGCAGGGCACAATTATTTAACCTTTATTGTAAACCTATAAGAAATATCGCGGCAATTGAGCTGATATTTTTCCAGAAGCTGAGGTCCGCAGCTGTTTGAGCCTATTCCGCTGACCATATAATCTATACGAAGATTTGTCACTCCGTTTTTGCTTATCTCATTTGTATGAGCCGCACGTTCAAGCGCTTCGGCGCTGTATTCAAGGGCGGAGAATTCAAACTCGCCGTCTGAGACGAACGAAATATTGTCAAAGGAAAGCTTCTTGACCTTCGTATGATTGCCGTGCTCCTGAGGCATTACATAATTTACATATTCCTCCGGCACGGTGCTCTCATAGCTTCCCACCGGTGCGAAATGATGCATATCGCAATAATTTTCAACGGGACCACGCCCATAATATGAAAAGCTGCTCTGTGAGGAGTCAAGCTTAAACTCAAAGCCCAGTCTCGGCATGTAAACCGTCTCAACCTCCCTTTCACCGGTAAGCTCAACATCAATATCACCGTTGTCAAAGAAGGAATAAACAGCCGTAAACCGGAAAAACGGCACTCTTGCCACTCCGGCAAGGCTTCCCTTGACGGTTATGGTGTTATCGCTGACAGTTGTCTCATAAACCTTCTGATGAACATTATTATATCTCATATCACCCCACGAAGAATACCACTTTTCCTTTATATTTCTGTCATTATCCGTAGGCGCTCTGAACACGGTCAGGCTGACCTTGTCCTTTAAAAGACCGTTTATATTCAAAATTGTTCCGTAGTGGAGATCAAATTCATGCACAAAGCCTTTTCCGCTTATGCGCGCAAGCATACCGTCAACCGATACAGATGCGGGTTTTCTTTCATGCTTTGCAGCGGATACCGGCACATCAAGGCTTCTCTGCACACATGCAACCTCATATCCGATATGATCCGACATTCTGACCGTAACATAAGTGCCAAGCTCACAGGTCTCCGGCAGACTGCAGTCTATTTCTACAGTCGTTTCACCGCCCGGCAGAGTATCAAGAGAAAAGCTCTTGCTGTAAACCTCCTTCCCGTCAGCCTCAACAGTGTATTCAAATATATAATCCCTGAAATCGGCAAAAGCATATTTATTTCTGATTGTGAGCAATTTGCCGCATACAGTCACATCCATCGGCTGATATGCCGCCTTAACCTCAAGGGTTCCCGCCTTGAAGCTTCTGTCCGCAAAGGTCATGCCGTCACTGCAGAAATTGCTGTCATGGGTTTCCTCTCCGAAATCTCCGCCGTATTTCTGTGTTCCGTCCTCATATACCACATGGTCGGTCCACTCCCATATACAGCCGCCGATAAGATTGGGATACTTATCGATTACCTCCCAGTAGTCAAAAACATCACCGGGACCATTGCCCATCGCATGCGAATACTCACACAGGAAGAAAGGCCGCTTTTCGTTGCTGTTTGCAATTTTCTCCATATCTGCAATTCCGGTATACATACGGCTCATAACATCACTTGAGCCTTCGGGGTCAGCCTCGGGGTATGTATTTTCATAATGAACGGGAATACCCGTATTACAGCTTCTGATATAATCGGCCATAGCTGCGAAATTAGCACCGTAATTGCTCTCATTTCCGAGAGACCACATAATGACGCAGGCATGATTTTTATCCCTCTGAACCATACGCGCGGCATGCTCCACAAACACATCCTTCCACTGCGGATTTTTGCACGGCCATATGTGGTTTACATCGTAGCCTCCGCCGATTCCTCTCTGACAGAAGCCATGAGTTTCGATATCACACTCGTCAATTACATATAAGCCGAGCTCATCGCATTTTTCAAGGAAATACGGCGTCGGCGGATAATGAGATGTTCTTACGGCATTGATATTAAGCTTTTTCATAAGCTCTAAATCCTTGTCAATGTCCGCTTCACTCATAGTATATCCGTTTACTGGATGCGTATCATGGTGATTTACGCCCTTAAGCTTAACAGGCGTTCCGTTTATAAGGAATTCTCCCCTGTCGCTTATGCCGACCTCCTTAAGACCGATTTTCTGCGGTATATACTCATCCCCGGACTTTACAACAACTGTATAAAGAAATGGCTGCTCAGCATTCCATAGTACAGGATTTGCAAGGTCTGCCGGCTTTCCGTCCGCATAGACGGTAAACTCCTCATCACAGTAAATTCCCTTTGTATCATATGTAATCTTAAGGTCATGTATATGATTCCTGCATCTCGACAAAAGATATACATCCCTGAAAATCCCGTTATTCCTGAAAAAGTCCTGATCTTCAAGATAGCTTACGGCACACCACTTGCGGACAAGCACTCTTATTTCATTTTCACCCTTCCTTATAAAGGCTGTAATATTAAACTCGCTGGGAAGATGACTGCCTGAGCTGTAGCCTGCGTATTCGCCGTTTACATAAAGCTCCAAGCAGGAGGACACACCCTCAAACATAATGTAGGTTTCCCTTGAAGCCCACATATCATCAATTACAAAGGTACGTTTGTAAACCCCCATCGGATTGTCATCAGGCACATAAGGCGGGTCAATGGGATACGGATACTGAACATTTGTATAGTACGGTCTTTCATAACCGCGCATTTGCCAGCAGGACGGAACATCTGTTTTATCCCAGCTGTCAACCGTTCCGGTATAATCAACATCCCTCTCATAAAACTTAAAATCCCAATCGCCGTTTAAAAGCATATAGTACTTTGAGCTGTTTTTATCTCCTTTTAATGCCTTTTCAAGGGTATCATAGGGGATATAATGAGTACGCTCCTTTTCCCTGTTTTCGGCAACCTTTTTCAAATCTTCGTATTTTCTCAATCAAAATACCTCCTTACGGTAAAATAATACTGTCCCCGACAGTAAAAATATAATCTCCCGACTTTAATAATTTACTTACATCATAAGAATCCTTCGGCAGGAATTTGCTTCGGAGAGCAAAAACTCCTCTTTGCCATTGATGGTGAAAATCCACTCCGCCGCATGCTATCATACCCTTGTGCCGAGCCGCATATACAGCAGCATCGCCGATTCTGGAATTATGACCCGGATGAAAATTAAATACCTCAATACCGTCAACGCTTTCCGGAGAGGCAAGAACCATTCCGTTTCTGAAAGGATGTGCTTGAAGTATTATTATTCTGTCATCAGCAAAATCACGATGAAATACATCAATGCCCTTATCAAGAAAGTAAAATGCCCGCTCAACATCAGAGGCGTCAATCCCGTAGACAAGATAATCGTTATTGTTCTCGGTAAACCTTATTTCCATTCCGAGACACACTGAAAGCTTGTCTCCGGCCAAGCTTCGGACTGCTTCAAAATCCCTCAGATAATATTCGGCACACCTTTGCGCAGTTTCATACGACAACAGCGCCGGCGTAAAATGATTCGTCACAACAACTCCGTCATATCCATCCTCTATAAATATCCCGGCAAAATCCTCAGCCGGTATCTCAGAACAGCTGCTTACCGGATTCGTGTGTGCATGAAGCTCTATCCTGAATTTATAGCTTTCAAGCAGTTCATCCTTCAACATCAAAATCTCCCGCCTTTCGCTTGACATTCTACCATACTTCCGGTAATATGTCAATAGAAAATTTCATTTTTTTAACAATATATTTGCTTAATAACTGCCGCACAAGAAACAACGTGTTTTTTTCAACAAATAAATACAAAAAAGTCAATAACACAAGAGAACCGTCCCCTTGTGTTATTAACGCAACAGCCCCTTTTTGCTTTTTCAAACTATCAAATTCGGGATTATACTATATTGTTATACGATTGTCAACGTATTATGTAACATATTTCGCAAAATTCAGGATTGTCTCTTTTCTTTTTCCAAAAATGTATATACATATCTCACCCAAGCATATCGTGAAAGTGAGCTGTCGATATGTGTTGGGTATGCATGTGCTGTTTTAAAGGCGTCAACAAAAGAATTGTCCGCAAGCTGTTTTAAATCCTTTTTTATTCCTTCAATTCCGCCTCCGCGAATATAGTCAACTTCAAAACAAGAATACATTTCTCCGTTTTTATTTGCCTTTGCAAAATTCGTTACAAAACCGCACCATGCCATTTCGGTTGCATTTTTATCGCCCGTCAGTACACCGTACCAATAAAGAGCCTCTGCCTTCCATATGGTCCATGCATGACCTGCGCATATTGCCGGTCCTTCGCCGTCTCCCTCCCAGATGGTTTCCCACCACCTGAAAGATGATCCGTACATTCTGGCATCCGGTGTATAAATTGTCCATGCCTTATGAAGCTCCAATACATCCTTTGCAAACTATATATATCTCTCGTCATGGTGAATATTCGCGCAAACATACAGCACCGAAAGAGCGGTACAGGAAATCGAGCCATCTTCAAATTCCTGTCCCGTTTCCGTGCCGCCCGTTCCCTCTGTCGGGAAATTTATTCCGCGTTTTAAAAGATATTCAGCAACAGCTATGGCAGCACCGGTATAGCGTTCCTTTTTTTTCGGATTTTGAACTGTGTTTGCCATATCGGCAATTGCAATTACAGGTGCGCACACAGTTGTATAATCCTCGCCGTTATATATTTTACCGTCAATAAACCAATTATCCAATAATTCATCAAGAGCATGCTCAGCATATTCAAGATATTTTTCTTCTCCGTATGTCTTATAGGCTTCAAGCAGTATGGATACACCGAAAAACTGTTCCTGTATACGATTTGAACCGCATATATGATACGGTGCATATTCCGTTTTTTCGGGAACAATTGTTTTGCGCTGTATCCTTTCACCGTTTTCGCCCATAATCACGCCCAGCTCATATTTTACAACATCATCATACTTTCTATGATTTCCGATACGCATATTACATAACATCGACCACAAAAAGCAACCGCCCTCACACAAATTATCATCATTATGATACGGCTTTTTTATTGCATCGGTACACTTGTCAAAAAGCATTTCAGCATCTTCGCCGCACCATAAAACAGCATCAAGACCTTTCTTTTCATTTTCAACCGGAACTATCGTATATAAACCAAATTGAGGCAATTTTACATTTTGATTTTTCCCGTCCGGGATATATTCCGTTTTCGACTTATCCGGCGCTATCAATATAAATTTATCACATTTTCCTACAACTTCCACCTGCGCATATCCGTCAAATCCGCCGCTTTTTTTTATTTTTAAAAGAGGTAAATTATATATTTCCGATATTTTATCAAAAGCGCAGTCAACATTTTCAGACCAAAATATTTTTAGTTCAAGTTCTTTATTTCCGGTTCCCTCAAATGCTCTGTCAAAAGATGCCATAATCTGCAATCTCAATATATAATGTCCCGCTTTGTACGTTGAATAACGAATTCTCCAGCCATCGCACGGTTTTTTTGACAAAATCGTCATAACTTTTCCGTCCGGCCTTGTCAACATATAGTAAAAAAAACTGCCGTCTGCTGACTTATATGGCGATGTCGGTAAAAGCTGAGACCTGTAATCAGTATTTTTTTCAAGGAAATTCAAGTCAAAATTCAATGCAAATTGAGATATCTGTAAATTCTTTGTGCTTGACTTTATCGACAGAATATCTTCTTCAATACAGTACTCTGTATTAATTCCAAATTCACTGTCATAACAAAGTGCCGTATTTATTCCTTGATCCACAATATCATAATTACTTGTTCTGTCGGTATACAAATTACAGTCTTCTTTTGTGCTCCGATTTTTTATGTCATCTGTCATAAGCGTAAAGCCAACCGAACCTGTTTTTCCCTCCGGGTCTGCATTATTTATGCCGTCATTTATCAAACTGCATATGTTTCCGTTTTTCAACTCTAAATTTATCATAATTATTTCCCCACCTTCCATAATACTACCCCTAAAAGCATTGTTTGTTATTTTTATCTATCAAGTTACAAATTGCCTCTACAGAAGATCCGGTGGTATAATTATCAGCCGGAGTATTCTTACAATAATCAACCATCTTGTCCACAGTTGTGGCTGCTAAATGCAGCCTTGTGTCTGATGATGCATAATAAATATATATTTGTCCATCCTTTTCAATTGCACCGTTACAGAAAACAACATTTGAAACATCGCCGACTCTTTCGTTTTTTATCGGTGCTATAAAATATCCGCCGGGAGTGTATATAACCTTTGTCGGGGCGTTTAAATCCGTCATGAAGCAGTAAAGTACATATCTTAAGCCTGCGGCGGTGTTTCTGACGCCGTGAGCAATGTGAAGCCATCCCTCATCGGTTTTTATCGGCACCGCTCCGCCTCCGTTTTTGGTTTCCTTTATGGTGTGATACTTTCTTTCCTCGATAATCGTGTCCTCACCTATTACGGCATTTGCCATATCGTCAACGAATGCACAGCCTATGCCGCCGCCGGAGCCTACATCTATAAACCCGTCTGACGGTCTTGTATATAGCATATATCTTCTGTTTACAAATTCAGGGTGCAAAAGCACGTTTCTCTGCTGATACTTCGACTGCAAATCCGGAAGTCTTTCCCAGCTTTCCAAATCCTTTGTTCTGACAATACCGCACTTTGCTTCGGCGGTTGAGGTGTCGTTTACACTCTTGTCCTTTCTCTCGGAGCAGAACAAGCCGTAAATCCAGCCGTCCTCATGGCGAGTCAGACGCATATCATATACGTTTGTGTCCTCCTCGCCGTATACCGGCAGTCTTACGGGATATTTTCTGAACTTGAAATTATCAATACCGTTTTCGCTTTCGCATACGGCAAAATATGACTTTCTGTCATATCCCTCAATTCTCGGCACAAGAACGAATTTTCCGTTATGGTACAATGCGCCGCTGTTAAAAACTGCATTTACTCCTATGCGTTCAAGTAAATTAGGATTAGTTTCATAATTTAAATCATACCGCCATTCAAGGGGTATGTGCTCGTTTGTGAGAACGCAGTTTTCATAACGGTCAAAAATACCGTTGTACCAACTTTCATCAACCTTATTTTCAGCCGTAACAAGGCTTTTGTGCTTATCCCTTAATTCCTTTAGCTTAATGTCAAATTCCTGTTTTGTCATATTGACCTCCTTTTCAATCTCAACAGGGCGGCATCCCTTGCTAATCTCTATTTCATATCCGTTTAATGCAAAAAATCACCATCGGTGAGGTAACTGCGATTAAGCATAATATCGTACATATGTGTTAATGATAACATAATATCTTTACTTTGCAAATGGAATTTTGTATTATTTAATGTAATTTTGTAATATGTTTTATTGTATATATCTTGACAATTTGTTCGCAAATATATTATAATGGTATAGTAGTATAAATCAAACGAAAAGGAGGAGAATAGGCGTGAAAAAATATATTGTCTCCATAAGTCTGATACTTATAATGTCAGCCGCAGTTTTCATCGGCTGCCATTGCACAGATAAAATTAAATTTTCCTACTATGACATACGCGATGACAAAACAAAAATAAGATTAGTCTCAACATGGGATACGCAAAACGAAAAGGACGCCGTATTTTTAAATCTGATTTCAGAATATAATACATCACATTCCGCTGTATGCATAGAAAATGAATGTACCTCAGGAAGCGATTATTTTTCAAAAATTGAATCAGACTTTTCTTCGGGGAACGAACCGGATATATTTATTTCATGGCCGAACGAGGAGATAAGACGGCTTGCTGATAATGAAAAAATCATTATACTGAACGAATTCTTACAAAGCTGCGACTGCTATTCCTTATTTAAAAAAAGCATATGGAAATATGTTTCGAACTCAAATAGAATTTACGGTTTACCGCTTGAAAGTATTTTTGTGGGATTTTACTGCAATACAGATGTTTTAAACGATGCAGGGATAGAACATGAACCTCAGACATATGAGCAATTGCTTGCAGATATTGAAATATTAAAAAATAAAAATATAATTCCGATTTCGGTTTCGCTTCAGCCCGACGGAATACTGATATATGAAGCAATTGCAGCAAGCATCGGAATGACTTCAGCTGAAAAAACAATTTACAGTGAGGAAAGCGGAGTTTGTCAAGCATATAAAACCGCCGCAGAATATGTTAAAGAGCTTTATAAAAAAGGTGCGTTTCCAAAGAATTTTCTGACAATATCAGATTATGAAGCAAAGGCGATTTTTCTGAACAAGCAGGCCGCATTTACGCTGCAGTATTCTGACTTTTTATCTGACGCTTTCAACATTAATAAGGAAAAAGCACAATCTGTAAGCTTAAATGTTTTTCCTGTTTTTTCGCAAGACAACAGGAAAAGAAAGCCTCTTCTTTACAGTGTTGGCGCAAATACTCTTTATGTTTCATCAAAGGCATGGAATGATCCCGAAAAGCAAGCTGCAATTTCTGATTTTCTTCGCTTTATCACATCAAGCTCCTCAATGATAAGCATAGCACGTTCACGCGGAAGCTTTCCTTCGTTGAAAGTGTCGCACCCCCGGATTTATTCCGATAATTTTGCATATCAGCAAAATTATGAATTTTACAAAACAATAAACGAAATTTTGGATTTCCCGAACAACTATGTTTCACCCGAAAAACTTCTGCAGGTTTATGAGCGTTTTCCGTACTATTTAAACAATTCACTCAGCATAGATGATGTCTGGTGCAATAACTGAAACAAAGGAATGTTGTTATGATAAGGAAATTTCAAAATCTAAAACTTAAATATAAGCTTGTCTCGCTTATTATAATCACACTTGTAATACAGATAGTATTTAACATACTCTTAAATTCCGTTTTGGTTAAAAATATATTTTCACAAACGGTTATTCAGTATGCAAACGACAATATTATCAACATAAAATCGAATATAGATGCGAAAATGTCAGGCATCAATGCTGTTTCTCAAAATATTATATATGACAAAAATATTTATAATATACTTCTTGAAAACTGCACCTCCTCTGACGTAATGCAAAACTATGAATACCAAAAGAAAATAAGCAATATACTAAAGGATATGATGTATCCCCAATCAAATATAAAATCAATTTCAATTTATAATAACAATTACATCAGTTACACCGCCGATAACAGTATTAACAGTAATAACAGTATTAACCGCAATAATAATATCGAAAAGCTTCCCGACAGCCTCATTCCGTCATGGTATTACGATGATACCGGCATTTGGCTGTTCAGGACAATATATCAAAAAAACAGTGATGAGAAGCTCGGTGTAATGGTAATCAAATTAAAGGACGATGCATTTGAAATAAACAATCAAACAAATCCGTCAGATGGAATTTCGCTTCTCATATCCGAAAATGAAATACTGGAGCTTAGCAAAAATGCTGCCGATAACGGTCCTATCATTCCCTATTACGAAGAAATAAAGTCAAAAAACGGCTCTTATATTGACACAAAAAACAAACTTCTCGTATGCTTTGTTTCGCTCAAGAATGCGCCATGGAGCGTTGTTTATACAACTGTGCTCCCGGTAGTTTACCGTGCGGTAAACATGGCAAACTATCTGCTGATTTTATCAGGCGTAATTTCATGTATTATACTAATCGGATTTAACGTGCTTCTCTCACGTGATTTGTTAAATCCGATAAACACGCTTGTCGGCAATATAAAATCTTTTGAAAATAACGATACTCTCACGCCTGTTTCCGTAGAACGAACCGATGAGCTCGGATATCTTATGAAAATGTTTAACAAGTTGATTGAGCATCTTGAAAAGCTTATAAAAACGGTGTATGTGGAAAAGCAGGCACAAGATGCCGCACAGATAAAGGCTCTTCAAGCGCAAATTAATCCGCACTTTCTTTACAACACACTTGAGACGATAAACTGGCTTGCTCTTGTTCATAACGCAAAAGATATAAGCGATATGATTTTGTCACTCAGTGCCTTAATGAAAGCAAATGCAGGTAAGCTTGACAAAATTATAACACTTGACGAAGAACTCGAATACGCTCGCTCGTACTGTACCATAATGCATTACCGATTCGGAGACGAGCTTGAATTTCGCTATAAAATCGATGATGATGTACGATCAATGTATGTTCCGACTCTTACGCTCTATCCGTTAATTGAGAATTCAATTTTGCACGGTACGGAGAAAAGCGACAAAAAAGGAATTGTATTTGTGCACGCATTTAAGGAAAACGATAATTTTATTCTTGAGGTAATCGACAACGGAATAGGGCTGGACAACAGCGCTGTGAGAAATATCAATTCAGAGCTTGAAAACTCGGAATTTGCAAGCTTTGAGCAAGAAAAACCCGGCGAAAAATCAATAGGTCTTTCAAACACAAACAAACGTATAAAGCTTTTATTCGGCTCAGAATACGGAATAAAGGTTTTTTCCGAGTACGGATATTATTGCAAAATGCGCTGTACATTTCCGATAAACAATAAAACAGGAGATTTGAATAATGTATAAGGTTATAATCATTGACGATGAAAACATAATATTGCATGGCTTGAAAACCATTATTAACTGGGTGGATTACGGTTGTGAAGTTTGCGAAACCGCAAAAAATGCAAAGGAAGGACTTGAAAAAATCATTGCAAAGAAGCCCGATATTATTTTGACTGATATAAAAATGAAAAACTCAAATGGTCTTGATATGATTGAGCAAGCGCTTGAACACGTTCCCGACGCAAAAATTATAGTAATGACGGGATACAGAACCTTTGAATACGCTTACCATGCGATATCTCTCGGTGTTTTTGCATTTTTGCTGAAGCCGACTAATCCCGACGATATAAAGAAAACAATTCAAAAGGCGGTTCAAGAGCTTGACGAACAAATCCTGAAGAAAAACGATATAGAACATCTCCAAAGTGAAAATACGCAGTATAAATCCATATACATTGAAAATACACTTTCGGATTTTATAAACTTCAAGTCGTCTCCGAATGTTGATATTGACTCTTTTATGCGTACACATTCAGCAAATTTTAAGAGCTATTGCATACTCTCGGTTTATATCGACGGTATTTCAAATCAGCTTGACACAGAGAAAAAAGAGAAAATCAAGAAAATTATATTAAGCCGATTTAACAACAGTGTTACGTCTTATTTGATTAATCCGGATTTTCACAAAAATATCATAACAATCGTTTTGACGTCTACAGAGGATTTAAGCAAATATAATATAAGCATCCCGACCGAGCAGATAAATATACAGCTTTCCGAGTTGTTTTGCACCATGACTTCCATCGGAGTAAGTCAGTCAAGTACAAGCTTCAGCGAGCTTGAGAAAAAGCATCACGAAAGCATAAGAGCTCTTGAGCACAGAAAATACACCGGTGACGGAACGGTTATATTCTTTACAGATATATCAGTACCGAAGTTTATAGAGAATTACACAAATCATATGCAGCAGACGCTGTTTGACTATGTGCTTTCAGGAAATACAGATGAAATGGGTGAAACACTCAACGCAATGCGCCAAAGCATTTATAAAAACGATATCAACTATGTGCGCAGCTTTTGCTACGATACCATTATCAAGCTGTATTCCGCAGCGGAAAAGCTTCTGTCTTACCTGCACTTCGACAAAGAAACCGCATCATTAGAGAAATTTATTTACGAATGTGACGATCCGGATGAGCTTGTATCGCTTTTATACGATATAGCCTATGACATGACAGATAAAATTCACGAGCTTAACAACGCGCTTGTCATGTACACCATTAACAAAATAAAAAGTTATGTTTG
Organism: Clostridia bacterium; assembly: GCA_017935675.1. Lineage (GTDB taxonomy): Bacteria > Bacillota > Clostridia > UBA1381 > UBA1381 > RGIG9115. The sequence continues at coordinate 32,737 of JAGBHE010000027.1, forward strand.
CACACATTTTGCAGAGCCGATAACAAGAGATAGCATTGCAGAGCACATCGGCATCACGCCGAATTATATAAGTACTATTTTTAAGAAAAATACCGGCATATCACTTGTTAGCTATATAACGCAGGTCAGAATTGATAAGGCAAAGGAGTTGCTTTCATCAGGAACATATAAGCACACAGAAATTGCGTCAATGGTCGGATTTAATGACAGCTTTTATTTTTCAAAATCCTTTAAAAAGATTACCGGCATGACTCCTTCAGATTATCAGAAAAAGCAGCTTGATATTAATAATACACAGACATAACAAAAAAGGACAGGCAAGCGATATGAAACTCGGGCAAAAAGCGCCGCACAAGCAGAAGCATACAGAGTAATTCTATATAGCTTCAAACCTTGTACGGCGCTTGATGGTTTCCATTTTCTTCAGAACGAATAAAGCTGTTATCGTTTTACGAAATTATCGTTCGTTTTACATTATGTCGTCAAATATCACCTTTCGTTTATTTGAAGTACCCTTTGAAAAATCAATTTCAGTCGTGTATTGTCCGTTTATACATATTTTATACTTGCCGTAAAATCCTCTGAATTTTATCGTTCCGTTTTCCACCGCTGATTTTTCTTCTGTGGTCCATTCGCTTTTGATAAGATTTTTAAGGACCTTATATGCTTTTTTCTCCAAATAATCAGCATTTAAAAGTCCGCTGGACGGCATATTTTCATCGCCCGCCACCCTCTTTGTTGCCATAACGCCATCGTCCGGTAAATTCCACCATGTAATTCCTGTTACGGCAGGATGGCTGAAACAAACCTTGTAAAGTTGTTCTGCCGCAAGTGCTTGCAAATCCTCATCCTCTCCGTCCTCAAAAACCGACGGTATGCTTATTTCCGAAATATTAATTGTTTTTCCGAGGGTTGCATATGTATCCAAAACATCATAAAGCCGTTCGGCATTATAGGCATTCTCCGGTTCTTGCGTCCCCAAATGACACTGTAGTCCTATTTCATCAATTTCCACACCTCTGCCAATCAAATCCTTGATATTCAGGTAAAAGCCGCTGTACTTTCCTCGGAACTCAGTGAAGGATGCCCAAACGGTATCGTTAATAATCAGCTTATTCGCCGGAAACAACTTTCTTGCAAGCTGAAAGAGCCATACGCAATAATCATCCTCCACAAGCATTGCACCATTCAAGCGAGTTTTTCTGTCCCTCATATATACGTCATATAACCGTGATGGTTCGTTCACAACATCAAAGCACTCTACATCCTTTGAATATCTCTGTGATATTTCCTCAAATCTCTTAACCAGATATTTTTTCAGTTCGCGATAATCATTTGGCAGCCAGTCCGGAACAAACTCCGTCCAGAACAGCGGATGTCCTTTCATTCTGAGATTATGTTTTCGGCAAAACTCCACCACCTCATCTGCCGGCGGGCGTCTGTAACAGTCTCGGGGCGTCCCTTTGTCATAGCGAAGATAACCCTTTTTCGGCTCTGTACCCTCCCAATAAAGAGGTACGGTCGCAGTATTGAAAATACCGCAAAACTCATTTTCATATGCAAGATTTTTCTCAGGCTCCTCATACTCACCCAGCATGAATATATTCGCTCCAAAATTAAAATCCAAATCCGTCATCTTAATGTCAGCAATTTGACCGTCGGGTAACGAATTGCCGTTTTTATCAACGGCTATTATTTCAAAGTTTCCCTTACGGTTAATCTCAATATCCCTGTCAGCTCTTTCCTTATAACACTCCTCACCGTCTTTGATAAAACCATATACCTTATTTCTCATTTGAATCTTCCTCTTCATTTCTATTACAATATATTTTTTGATTTTTTTAAAACTCAAGCTTCGCGCAAAGCGGTCTGCCGAAATCGGTTCTGTCTACAAAGAACACCTCTGCTTTAACATCAGCCGCATTTTCGGGAGCTGTAAAATTAATAATATCCGCAAGGTCCGACTTGTTTTCCTTAAGTGTAAAATTGTCAATATCAACGCTTGAAATCGCAACGAGCTTATCTCCGTCATAAACCACCGTATACATTGCAATATCCATCTCGTCGGCGTTTGCGCAGTAAATTCCTGTTATATCCGCCGTTGTCTTAAGCGTTCCGCTTGCGGCTGCCGACTTATCAACTTTACAGGAATTTATATAAATACTGTTTTGTACATTTCCTGTTTTAAACTTAATTTCCTTATTTTCAAGCTGCCTGTCATAGGTACACACAACGCTGTCTGCAGCAGTTATTGCATACTCTTTCGGGAACTCAAGCTGCTTGTCAAAGATAAGTCTTGCAGTGCGGGTATCAGCTGAATATTCAGTGCTTACAATATTCATACCGTCAACACCGAATCCGTTTGCAAGCGATTCCTCTTTCATTGACCTGCTGAACATAACATCAGCATAAGAATTTCCTCTGTTGTCAATTCCGCAGGCTGTAACTGTTGCTGTCGGCGGCAATATTTTGTTATAAAAACCAAGGTTTTGAATATATATGTGATATTCCTTTGAAATTGTACTCGGCATAAAAAATCTTATCTCAGAAATTTGTGACATATCAATTGTCGTGTTTTCTGAAATCATATCTGAAATTTTAATTTTAACAAAATTCCATTTGTTCAGCTCAATATTTTGCAGGCTTGAAAGATTACTCCACTTGTAACCCTTAGAGCCGAATGCAACTGACGGCAAATCAGCTGCTGATTCTGCGTCTGCGTATATTAAAAGCTGAAGATACCCGGTGTCCGCCAATTCGGAAAAATCCTGTAACTTTTCAATCGGCATAAAGATATTATCGGTTTTCTTTTTGTTCTCTGTTGTAACGCCGTCATAGATTTTGAGCTTCAAGCTCTTTTTACCGAAAGCCTTAACATTCGAATCATATTCCGGATCTGTCCAGTTCGGATTATCACCGCAGCCAAAACCATTCAGGAGGGTGTCATCTTTATAAGCCATAAAATATTCATAAAAATCAGCGTTATATGCTACAATCTGTTTTTCGCTTGTTCTGCTTAAAGTTTTTCCGTCATCGGTACACGCTTCAACATAGTATGTATAGAAAATCTTGTCATCTTTTATGCTATACTCATAAGACGTATCCGACGTCTCGGCAATTTCATCGCCGTTACAGTACACCTTGTAGTATGATGCAGCCGAATTGTCGCAGTGCCAGCTGAGCGTAACCTTTCCCTTATCCTCTGTTACGGAATTGAGCATAACGGCAGCTGATTTGTAAAAGCCAAGCCCCTGAATATAAATGTCATGGTTTGCCGAAGAACCGTTTGCAGTAAAACGTATATGATTTATTTTTGTCAAATCAAGCTGTGAATTCATAACATCGGAAATATTTATTTTGATAAAGGTCCATTTACCGGGAATCACTTTATTCTTTAAATCCACAGCGTTTGTCCACTTCCAACCGGGACTGCAGAATGCAACATAAGGTAAATCTTCGGTGTTTTCTGCATCTGTATAAACAAGAAATCCAAAAAATCCGTTATCCTTTATATCGGATATATCAAGCACATTACCTCCAAAATCAAAATCGATATAATTTGTTTTTTCAAGGTAACTGAGCTTAATGCTCTTTCCGGGCTTTAAGGCTATATCTCCCTCGTTCATCCCTTTCCAGTCACCATCACGTGCGGCGACTGCACCGTCGTAGTCGTAGTGAACGGGGCTGCCGCCCTCATACTTAATATAACTTCCCGAGCCGCAGTCAAAAATCATTTGGCCTGCAACAGTATTTGCATCCTGTACAAAAACCTGCGTTTTATCCGACTCCGTTATGTTGCCCTCACTGTCGAGTGCATTGACAGTGTAATCCGCAACAGAGTCACCATCCGGTGCAAAATCGGTAAATGTAAAGATATCGCCATCAACCTCGCCGATAGTTTCACCGCCGCGCTCTATGACATATTTTGCAGCACCCACATCATTCCACGTAAGTGCAGCAGTGCCGACATCAGAAACCGCCGACACGTCCAATGACCCATCCGCATGAGATATTACCGGCAGGCAGCTCAGCAGTAATGCTGAGCCAACCGCCAATGATATTATTTTTTTAAACCCTTTCATAATCAATTCTCCTTACCCACAAGCTTGATTGTTGCAAATGCCGATGTATTACTCCAGTCATCGCTCGTTCCGTTATAGACAATAGCACCATCTCTTGCATGATCGGATTTTGTATCATCGTTATCTACTATGTCAATATCAAAACCGATAAGTGTGTTGTTTTTTGGAATTGCCTTCATATCGGCAAACGGAATACGAACCTCAAGCGTATAACCGTCCTCAGTAAGCTTGCTTATGTGATTTTCTCCACTTGTTCCGGCAACAAAGATAAGCTGTTTATCGTTTGCGTCATATTTTGTTGCTTTATCATTTTGTCCGTCGTAGTAAATTTCAATACAGTCATTTTCGTGTGAGGTCTGATTTGATGTGTAAATAACATCATCTATGACATTTGCCGCAACGTACAGATAAGTGTCGTCCCAAGCAACATTAAAATCACAAATATTGTTCGGTGAACCAAATGACAGCTTCTCCGTACGGTGGTCAAGCGACCACTCATCCACATCACCGTCAAATACAACATCTGTCTTATATGCTGCATCAAATTTTGAAGTATCAACCGCAACCGCATTACAGCTAATGTTATAATACGCCGGTTTCCCGACATTTCCCGCTGTATCCTTGGCCTGAACCTTGATAGAATTTCTGCCGTTTTCAAGGGAGCAAAAAGCGTTAAATGTACGGTCATCCTTTACAACAACATCCTTGTCGTTTACTCTGACTCTTGCATTTTCGCTTACTTTGCCCTTGATAATGCAAAAACGAGTATCACTGTTTTCGGGAATGCTTAATATTTCGACAGCAGGTCGAACAAAGTCATATTCAATAACAAAGGTTTCCTCCTGCGATTTTGAACCGTTTTCCGCAATCGCATATGCTTTTATCTCGCTTCTCTCGCTCGTCACCCTGATATTGGCAGAGAATTTGTTTTCCTCGTCTGTATTAACAACGCAGTCGCCGACGTGAACCTCAGCCGGTGATGAAGTTGAGCCGCTGATTGTTACAGTATCTACACTTGTAAGTATTTCTTTTTCGGTTTCGTATTCTATAGCAAAGAACTCAGGAATATATCTTAGTTTTATATATACCGGTTCTGCCTTGTTACCATGCACATCAACAGCTTCCACTCTGAACGTATTTTCACCCTCGGAAAGCGTTACAGCCTTTTCAAACCTTCCGTCTGTTGTAATGCTGACAGGTTCGTTGTTTATTCTGACCTCAGACTGCTCGTCAACACTGCCCTTTAAAACAACCTCCGGATCATCTACGGCATAATTAAAGCCGTAAGTATCGCTTGTAGATTCATTTTCCATTTCAATGAGCGGGCCATGGTCGTCAACATCAATTGCCTGACCGTAGTAAACACCGCAACCCGACGTTGTAATATAACATCTGCCATATAAGTTCCCATCGCCCGTCAAATCCTCATTTCCGGCAAACTGAATAAAACCATAACCGATTTTCTTCCATGTTGCACCAAGGTCATCGGAGATATACATGCTTTCTTCTGTATCTCCCTTTATTCTGCCGTACATATAAGCTGCCGGCATATCCGAGCCGTCCTTTCCCTTTCCGAATCCGAAAAGAGCTGCATAATCAACATTTTCCATCCTCGTGAAAGAAGAACCGTATGCTGTTGAAACATATAGTCCGCCATCAGCCCTGAGCCAAACCATGCCCTCTCTGTTCGGCACGCTTTTGTAGAAAGCATGAAATTGTGTAATATTTGGATTTGAAACCTTTTTCCATGTATCTCCGCCGTCCTTTGTTGTATAAAAACCATCACCGCTATTGTAAATCCCGTTTGAGCACCAATAGAAAACATTAGGATTTACTCTGTCGGCAATCAGAGCTTTTACAGACGGATCGACCGTCATAAGCGTTGCCGTTACACCGTTGTTATCAAGTTTTTCCCATGTTTTGCCGCCGTCCCTGCTGCGGAAAATAAACGCCTCTGATTTATCGCGCTTGTATGCCTCAATCATAACAATCGGCCATCCGTTTTCCTGCTTTACAGCCCCGACTGCAACCTGATGAGGCATATACTCGTTGTCCCAGCTTGTAATCGGAACAATAGTTCTGCCATAATCGGTCAGCATGACAACAGATTCATACATGGATTCGCGTGTTACTCCAAAGGCAATATTCGGATCGCTTTCACAGTAATCCAAATCATTAAAATTTCCGTAATGACGTTTAAGTCCGATATCCGCCTGACCTTTTGCTCTGGTGTCTGTTCTGTCGGAATACTCATAACCTCTGTCCCAGCAGGCGAGGAGTATTTTCGGAGCGTCCTTTGCGGGCAGAGATAAAATCTTATCGGTTACAAGCATTTCTATTCCCCAGTCACCATAGTCAACTTCAACCTTATCAGCATAAACATCCTTGAACAGATAAACACCTCGTCCGTGCGGGAACCAAACTGTTTCCGGATGTTCGGCGTCCTGATAGAAATCGCAGGCACCGACGCCGCCGGCGCTTGAAAAATACTCCCATGTTTTACCGCCGTCCCATGAACGGTAAACGGTTTTTTGATTAGAAGTATACGGACGCCCCGACGCAATTATGAAATTCTTATTGTTTCTGTCAACCATAAATGCGCCGATATCTCTTTCCGTGTTTCCGAAAGGTGGGGTTATGTCCTCCCAGTTTGTGCCGTCATATATATACAGACCGCTCATCCAGCCGTCAACTTTCATGTCACTTGCAGCAGCATAAACCTTACTGTCAATAACCTTTGCACGATTTATAACCTCGGGTGAACCCTCAATTTTCTTGAAAGTATCTCCGCCGTCCGTGCTCTTGTAAAGAGCGTCCGAATAGTTGCTGACATATACTACAGATGTATTTCCGTTCACAACGGGCGAATCATAGTCATAAATAATGGTATGCGGTCCGCCATAGCTGTTATTTGCACATACGTTCGGAATTGTATCGTTCAAATACCATGTCTCGCCGGCGTCGTCACTCATCCAAAGTCCGTCCTGCGGCGTTCCGCAAAGGATACGGTTTGAGTTGTTGGGATCAACCATAATGCACTCACCCTGATATCTTGACCCTGAGGAGTTTCCGAGAAAAACCTTGCTGAGACTTGTTTCCGTCCATGTTCTGCCGTAGTCGGTTGACTTTAAGACGCAATGATAAGACGAATATGTATACGCACCGCATGCCGCATACAAAACGCCGTCATTATTCGGGTCAACCGCTAAGCCGTAAACTGAAACGTAATTGTATTTCGCCGGAATATCAGTAAGCAGTTGCAGCCAGCGATGGGCTTCGGGAATCCAACGATAACAACCGCCGGTATCGGTTCTGACATATCTCTCCACCGGCTTTTTCGGGTTTTCTATTATTGCACAGCAAAATCCCTCACTGCCCATAAACATCTGTGACCATTCCCATGCAAGAGCATCTTTTATTTTGCCTGCCGAAACGGAGTCTATATTCTTTTCGCTTTCCGAGAATACTATTAAGTCATTGTCATTATATATTCTCTTATTAAGCAGCTTCGCCAAATCATCGGCGTCTGCAAAAATTCTGTTTGAAAACAGCTCACATTCTGTTTTTGAATCTTCAAGAAGCTTTTCCCCGTTTTTAGCAGTGTATTCTTTGCCATCGGCTGATTTAAAAGTAATATAGTCCTCCCCTTTCTCAAAGTCTGAGCCATAGCCTTCAAGAAGAGACTGGACCGGGATTAAAACCACATCGTTTTTAATATACGGTCTTAGCTTTTCAAACCCCTCAGAAAGTGGTTTTCTATGATTTGAAACAATATAATCTCTATTGTCAACTCTCATTATAACGCTGTCTTCGGCAATCAATTGTTCTTTTTGCGATGAAAAAGTAACTTCATTGCCGAAGCTTTCAAGAGTGCCGTTGTCCGCACCTGCCGGAAGCACAAATCCCAATGAAACAAATGAAAGCGTCATGACAGCCGTAAGCATCCTTTTCAATGCCTTTATCATTTACATTCTCCTTTCATATTTCAAATTTACATTGTAAGTGCAAAACTCATTAAACTACACAATTTCATATCTTACCCCTTAACCGATCCGACAACCATACCCTTAACAAAGTACTTCTGGAAGAATGGATAAACAAGAATAATAGGTCCCATTGTAATAACACACATTGCAAAGCGCGTAACTTCTCTCGGTATATCTGCTGCATCTGCATTTCCGTATTTTGCAAGTTCTTCTATGTTAAGAAATATAATCTGTAAATAATATTGCAGATTGAAGAGGCTCTTGTCGTGAATGAGCATCATAGGCAGGTAGTAATTATTCCAATAATTAAGCATTGCGAACAATCCGATTGTTGCCATGCCGGCTTTTGAAAGAGGCATAACCATTTTCCAGAAAATACCCATTTCACTGCAGCCGTCAATTCGTGCCGCTTCAATCATTTCGTCAGGCACATTTGATTTGATGAACGTTCTTAGTATTACAACATTGAAAAATCCGAAAATACTCGGGAGAACGAGTGCCCAAAAAGAGTTGCCCAAATGAAGCAGCTTTGTGCAAACTATGTACCAGGGCACCATTCCTCCGCTGAAAAGCGAAACAAAATAAGCGTAAAATGTAAAGAATTTTCTGCCCTTAAAGCTCTTTCGCGAAAGCGGATATGCATAAAGCATTTGAATAAGCACTGACAAAACAGTACCGATTACGGTAGACAAAATTGTAATCTTATAGGCATTCAATATTTCTCCCGACTTAAAAGCAAGCTTGTATCCCTCAAGTGACCATTTAACCGGTATTATCCTATAACCGTGCTCTATGATTGAGTTTTGGTCAGAAAACGAAATTCCGACCGCAAGAAATACAGGATAGAGCATAGATATTGAAAATAAAATGAAGAATATATGCAGAATTATTGTCTCAAGTCTTGAAATCTCAAGCTCGGATGCACGTCTTATTTTTGTATTTTTATTAATTGTCATCGTGATTCTCTCTCATTCCGTTAAAATAGCGCACTGTCATAATCTATTTTTCTTACAACGGCATTTGCCAGTATTGTAAGAATAAAGCCGACTACAGAGCAGTAAACACCGGCAGCCGTTGTAAAGCCAACCTTGGACATACCCCTGAACATATAGGTGCTGAGCACGTTTGTTGTAGGAAAAAGCGGGCCTGAATTCATAGGGACGTTATAGAAAAGTCCAAGGTCAGAACCAAGTATTCCTCCGACAGACATAATAAGCTTAATAGTTATAATTGATCTGAGGCACGGAAGTGTGACATATTTCATCTGCTGCCATCTTGAAGCTCCGTCAACTCTTGCAGCTTCATAATACTCGATATTGATACCGGCTATGGCGGCAAGGTAAATAACACTTGAAAAGCCAACCTCTTTCCAATTTGCAACAAAGGTAAGTATAAACGGCCAGTATTTCGCCTCCGAATACCAACTTATAGGCTCAATACCAAAAAGCGGAAGCACCGTTCTGTTCATTATTCCATATTCACCCCCGAGAAAGGCATACACAAGATATGCAATTATCACATACGAAAGGAAATGCGGAAGCAGCCCTATTGTCTGATAAACCTTGCTTACAAACCCTTTTTTAAGCTCATTCAGCAAAAGCGCAAGCGCAACTGCCAAAATCGTACCGACCACTATAAAATAAACGCTGTACATTATTGTATTTCTTGTGATTAACCATGCGTCGGGTGTGGAGAAAAAAGCTTTAAAATTTTTAAGTCCTACCCAATCGCTGCCCCAAACTCCCTTAACGGGAGCGTAGTTTTTAAATGCAAGCACAATTCCGCCTATCGGGAAATAATTAAAGAGTAATACAAGTATTGCTCCGGGCATTACCATTAAAAACATCGCTCCGTCGTTTAAAAGAAAATCTGTAAAACGTCTGATTTTACTCATTACCGTTATTTCCCTCTCTCCACTCATCGTACTGTCTTTGGCTGATTTCTACGATTGTGTCTATCTTTGCACTCTTAAGCTTCGAAATAAACTTCGGCAAAAGCTCTTCAGGGTCGCCCGCACCATAGGTAAGCGTTCTCAGATATTCCGAAACTACATTTGAGCATGCCGTCGCTTCAATTGAATACTCTTCTGTGTCAAGTACAAAACCAAGTACCGGCGAAGGTTTTGCAGATTCGTTAAACGCCTCAAGATTTTCTGCTTTGTTGGGGTCGTCGCCTTCTATAGTATAGTTTATAAATGTGTTGCCACGCTCCCACATTGTACCCTGAAGGTCGTAATCCTTTTTACCCTTCTCGGTTAATTTAATAGTATTATCCGAAACCTTGTTGAAGTGAACATCCTCAATACCGAAGTTTATAAGATTGTTCAGATACGGGTCAGTATTAAAAAGCTCAATAAATTTCATAACACGTACAGGATTTTCACAAGTATAAGGAATGGTCGTAACCGAACCAACACAATCAAGTGTACTCATAGACGCGTCTGTCATTTGAACCTTATCCCACTCATAATCACTGCTGTTATTAATTTCAGAAAGCTTGCTCGGCTGATCCTGCTCCCAATAGCAAAATGCTTTACCGCTCTTTATAAGCTCGGCAGAATTGTCAAGAACCGCGCAGTCCTTGAAGAAGTAGCCTCTTTGATACATTTCGCGCGCCTGTTCGCATGACTTTTTGAAAAGCTCTGTTTCGTACGGGCAAACAACTTTTGATACGTCATCGTTTTCACCCGTCATAACACATACATATTTGTTTCCGCACAACGAATCATATCCGTTTAAACAAAAGTTTGCGTCATACACTGTTTTTCCGCCTGAAATTGCCATCGGGACCATATTCGGCTCTTTTTCAAGAAGTGTATCAAATACAGGATACAAGTCCTCGATTGTTTTTACCCCGGACATATCAAGATTATATTTTTCAGCGATATCCTTTCTGTAAACTATCATATAGTTTGCAGCCTTATCCTTGTTCGCCTGAACGCCGTAAAGCTTGCCGTCTACTCTTGCACCGTTGATAAAGTCTTCGCCAAGCATCTCCTTTGTTTTCGGTGCATATTTATCCATAAGCTCATCTATATCTATAATCGACTGCTGCATTGCAGCGTATGTATAATCCCCGCCTGCCAGCCAAAGGAGATCCATTTTTTCACCGCCGTTTAACGCGTTGTTTTTCTTTGTTCCGTAAGCGCCCCAGTCAAGGGGAGTAAGCTTAAGTGTTACGTTAATCTTATCCTTCAAATACTCGTTTGCCTTTTCACAAACAGCATCAAGGTCGTTTGGCGGAGCTACAGGGAAAAGCCATACTATTTCATAAGGCTGCGACTCATCATCACCGTCAGACACCTTGTTTTCCTTCCCGCCTGTGCAGGCTGCTGCGCCAAGCAGCATTGCAGCTGCAATACCAAGTGATAAAAGTTTTTTCAATTTAATCATTTTTCTTTTCCTCCTGAATTTTTATTTTCTTATTTGTATACGAATATTGTTCTCGGGCTTCCCCACCATGAGTTTACAACCACTTCTGAAGCATCGCTTTCGCCGACCACCTCTGAAGCAAGAATATCCGTCATGTGGCTGCCGACGTATACCTTTTCGGCTTTGCGGCTTGTATCAAATACAACTGTTGTAAAGTCCTGAGCCTTATATGGATAAAGATCTGCTGTATCGGCAGCGCCTACTGTAGTGTTGCCCTCACTGTCTGTTGTGTATATGTATGGCGCAACATCAAGATAAACGTTGTTATCCGTTTTCTGATAAACCATACCATGAAGAACATGATATTGACTGTTAACGAATTGATCCGGTGCAGAAAGAGTCGGATTCTGCTTTGTTACAAAGTATCTGTCGTCTGCATCAAACACCTTTTCGTACGCTTGAACTCTGCCTGTTACAACATTTTTTGTTACTCTGAACAAGTCTCCGGTTGAAAGCTCTTCAAGCTTTTGAACAATTTCAGATTCATCAACTTCAAAATTCACAGTCCCGGCACTGCTTACGCCTGTCAATACTGTTATGATTTCATCATTTTTGTCAACCATACGTGTCTTTGACTTAAGCATATAGCATATCTCGTTATCTGATACGGTTTTAGTGTTACTGACATCTCTGTTCCACACAATAATTCTTGCAATTTTACTGTCCTTTTTATCTGCATAAATCTTGCTGAATTTGAGATAATCGTCACCCGAATAGCTAATTCTGAAATATGCGCTCTCATCCGTTGCGTCTGTAAGCGGAGCATTTATATAAACCGTGTCCGAATCACGATAGCAAAGAGATTTATGCGGTAAATTGTAAGACTTGTTTATATCTCTGTACTGTATTTCCTGATTTGAATCATTTTCAGCAAAGGTTACAAACAAATCGCCGTTATTGTCAGGAAACATAAGATTTGCAAGTTTACCTTCTTCGCTCAGTTCATATTTTACAACGCCGCTTTTGTACTTTTCCTCTGCTGATTCTTTAAGCCTTTTATAAGCATTCTCTTTTTTCATTGAAACGCCGTCAATTTTAATTCTGTCGGCAAACTCATATCTTTCAACATCATCACCCATTGTATAAAGCTTTGCAAAATAGCAGGAGTTATCCGCATCCTCTAAAAGATTTACAAGATATGCGTAAGCGAGACCAACGGATAATCTGGAGTAAACAACTTTATTATCAGTATCGAGGTAGAATACCCCCTCATCACCCGATTTTATATCGTCAAGCTCTGCATAAACTGAGATATCATAAGCCGTGCCGTTAATTGATATTTCGCCGGTGGTCAGTGAAATACTTGTAACCCTACCCTTAACGGATGAGCCGCTAACATCTATCTGAACAAATCCTGTACCGTTTTTATTAATGCTTTGGCGAACATCAAGAACTTCATTTTCGACAATGCCTTCAAGACTTGTTTCCGTATCGTCACTGCCGGTTATAATATAATCCATTCCGTCAAGCTTAATTGAATCACCTTTTTTAAGCTTGTTATAAATGATTTCATTTGTTACGTCCGTTCCGCTTACGACAATTGTTTTAACGCTGTCAATAAAAGCATATTCATATCTGCCGTCACTGTTGTTGTCAACAAGTCTTATGCTTCCGTTTTCCGGAGTAAGGTCGCTTTCCTTATAGTCATCAAGAAGCTTGCCGTTGTAAACAATTGTGGTGTCAGCTCCGACATACACGCTTTTACTTCTTGTTCCGCTGTAATAATGAAGGTTCGGCTTTGTATATCCCTCGATATCCTCACTGTCAATTAAAAGCTCCTTGTTTTTGTCTGTCTTGCGGATACATACAACATCGTAGTCAAAATCATCGCTGTAATAATATATAGTTGCGTCATAGCCGAGGTAATCGTCTGCTGAAAGACCGGGTGCATCAAAATAAATTCCGTTTACCTTAATTCTGCCCTCAAGCTCTGTACCCTTTCCATCAGTACCTGTAAAGCGATTGTTTGTTACAACTCCCTGTTCTCTGTAAAGGTCAAGAACACTTTCCATGTAAGACCTGTCCGAACGCTTAAGAATTCTGTTGCCCATTTCCCATTCATACTCATAAACATCCGACTCAAGTGTATTAAAAAGCATAACTGCCAAGTCTCTGTAAGTTATGAAACCCGAAAAATCTTTTGTCTTAAGCGAATCGATTATTCCAAGGGCTGCAGCCTGGTTAAAATATCCGGACGGATAATTTCCGTTCGCAAGTTCACCTGCTCCGACGACTGTTACAAGAACCTTTATAACTTCATTTGATGTTATTCTCTCGTCCGGTCTGAAACGTCTGTCCGTATCGCCGCTCATCAGTCCGAGCTGTGAAGCCGTGTTAATGCTGTCCCAATATTTATGCTCGGTTGAAACGTCGTAATATGGAGTAAAGCCTTGCGATGACTGAGACGGCTGCGACTCATCAATCCATATCCAGCTGTCCTCCTCGGGCTTTCTGTCCGCATAGCCTACATATTTTCCGTCTACTATTTCAGAATCTGTGATTTCCGATGTATTTATGCCTGTAAATTTCAAAATCATATCGGCAAATTCGCCTCTTGTAATGAAGGATCCTTCATTACAGTCTGTGCCTTCAGGCAAAACATTGATTGCCGACAACAGTTCAGCTGCTTCGCTATATGCTTTGTCATCAACAGCCGTATTCTCCGCCAAAGCATTTACACACAGCATATTACTGAGCACAGCAACACATAAAAATACATAAATTACCTTTTTCATTTCATTCTCCTCTTATTGTAATATGATATGAATTTGCTATTGTTACGCAGCTTATAATTCCAATTTTCCTCTTAAAATACTCACTGTTAATTCATATAATCATAAACCATGCTTATAAGCTTGGCAGTTTCGGCTCTTGTGCAGGATTTTAAAGGCTTAAAGCTTCCGTCTTCGAATCCGCTTATAATTTTCGCTTCACTGAGTCTGTTTACCGCATCAAGAGCATATTCTTTTATCTCATCATTATCCGAAAAGCTGTTCTTGTACTCTGAATCCTTTGTCATGAATCCCTTATAACGCAAAGCTCTGAAAAGAATTGTACATAAATCCTGTCTTGTAACCTTCCCCTCGGGATTAAAGGTTTTCTCGTCGGTTCCGTTTATAATTCCCGCCGAGTTAAGAGCATTTACATAATCAGCATACCATGCGTCGCTCCTTACATCGTCAAATTTCATGCTTCTGCCCACCTTGCTCAAACCAAGTGAAAGATATATTATTTTAGAAAGCTCCGCTCTTGTAACTTCGTTTTGCGGGCGATAAGAACCGTCATCATATCCCGAAACAATGCCAAGCCCGGAAAGCTTATTAATGTGTTCCTTTGCCCATTCGAAGCTTTCAAGGTCGGAATATTCGGTTTCTTCGGTTTCAACCACGTCTGCGGGCTTATAATCAGTTTTGCTTCCGCTCGGCACCATAGGCGCAGAGCCGCCTCCGCCTCCCGAACCGCCGCCGGAGCCTCCTTTTTGATTTTTAGCTATATAAACGTCTAAAATCCCTTGAATATCCTCAAATGTATTTATCTGATCTGCTTCGATTGCTTTGTCGATTTTCTTAAGCACAGCCGACTTATCGTTTGACGCCTTGTTGTATGTATCAAGGTTAAACAAATTATTATATTTTTCAAGAATGTTTGAAATTGCCGTTGTTCCACGGTTGTTGTAAAGCCCGACAATTATTATATTTTCACGAACATCTGCATAAAAATCGGTGAACCTCTCATAAGTCCTTCGGGAGCCTGCAAGTCTTGCATTCAGCTGCGTCTTTTCGATGTCGGTCTGATCCGCATATTCGGAAACGCTGCTGAGTCTGAGCTCAGGCTGAGCCATAAGCTCCTTTACCTCATCTGCCGTGGATGACTTTTCAATATTGAAAATAAGCTCTGCTTCGGTTAAGTATTTGATTAAGTTTTCACTTGTGATTGTTTCATCATAAATCATTTTACCGGCTCTTGCAGAATTCATCTCAATAAAATCGCCCATTTCAGCCTTTGAGAAGGAAAGAAGCTTCTTATTATCCTTCAAAACTTCAGCAATCTCAGAAAGTGCCGCATCGTATGTTGTTTCCTCCGAGGTTACCTTTGCTTTAATTACTTCAATTTGCTTTGCCACCCCGTCAAGCTCGTTTTTTGTATAATACAAAAATTCGCCGCTTTCCTCATTTTCCACCTGACCTATCGTTGTATAAGCAAAGTCTCCGCCGTTTGTTATAACGGTTTCAAGATCTACTTTAAACGCATATTTACCCTCCTCATCAGTCAACGTCTGTTTGATTGCCAGTATATTTCCCGACTCTTTTTCCTTAATGATAAGATTAATCGGAATGTTATTTTCTTTAAGTTCGACTCTTCCCCCGACGTTTAAAACCCCATCTGAATCAACCTTGCTGAATTGCATATCAATTGTATTGGCGTTTACAGACGCCGTTCCGAAAACACTGCAAATTAATGCTCCCGCAACAAGCCTTGAGCATATTCTTTTTTTCATTCCCAATCCCACCTTTCCTTCAATTTAATTTTTTGAAAGTACCATATTCTTATTCCTGAACTCTGCATAATCTATAACGGGCGTGATGTCCTCAAAGTTCCACAAAAAGAGCCTGACCGTATCAAATGCAGCCTCGGAGGATACATCTACCTTGAATTTTTCGCCGTTCAGGATACTTTTTTCTTCTGACAAACAAACACTTACGAGTCTGTCATCCTTGTAAAGAGCAGCGGCAAGAGCCGGTGCAGCGTTAATTCCCTTTTCAACAGAAAGCTCTATCGAAAAGTCGCCCTCGGGAATACTGTCAAGCACTTTCCCGCCTGAAGTTATACTATACTCAAAATTCAACTTGCCGCATATAAGAACTCCTCTGCCGCCTGTTCCGACATACACTCTGCCGTATACATCTCTGTCAGCTTCAATATGATTGGCATTTGAAAGTCCGTATCGTTCATCGTTTAACTTAAACCATGCAGCGCCATTGTCATCGCTGCGGTACAGTCCCCGCTCTCCATTTATGTCGCCGAACACATAAAGTGACAAGTATGAGTTTCCGTCTTTTTCCTTCCCGTAGGAAATATCGGTTACATTATCGAATTCTGTAAGCTTTGTTACGGTTCTGCAGCCGTCCGTCGATTTAAACAAAGAGTTATTCACGACAATATAAGCCTCGCCTGCCTTTTTGGGATTTGTGATAATAGAGCAGTAATTGCCGCTGTCAGCGCCTTTTACATTTGCTTTTGATTTTTCAAAGCTTACACCCCAGTCCTCGCTGATATAAATATCGCCGTTGACCTTATCAATCGCATAAAACACATTTCCCTTTACTCTGTCGGGTTCAATAACATTTCTTTCCTGATCGTACTGACTCGCGTCATATAAATTAGCCGGAAGTCCCTCGCATCTGTGCCATGTTCTTCCCCAGTCGTCCGACCAAAGAGCATAGACGTCTCTGACCTTTTCATTTCTTCTTGCACATGCCACAAGAACAGGATATTTTCCGTCCTTGACTTGTGACGATACAGCAACATCGCCCATACCCGCACCCTCTGTTGTCGGGAATCCGTTATTTATCCAGTTTTCGCCGCTGTCTTCCGAAACACCTATCAATCCGTAGGTTACGTAATCAGCAGACATCGCAATAAATTTGGGATTCTCCTCACAAAAGTCAAAGCCTGTCAGCTGACCTAAATATTCGCCGTTTACATGGTCGGTAAGCACGCTGGGTATTGCATAGAAATGATAATTGTCATAGTTGTACGGATTGCTCATTTTCCAGCCGGTGTAGTCCATAATTGCAACATACGGAGCATCGCCCGGAACCGATACAATGTTATTTATACACGTTTCCTCAATACCCTTTACGTCAAAGCTGTATTTTATGTCATCTGAAAGCATATCTGTCGATTTCCACATACCTCTGCCGTCAAGACCCCACATCAGAATCTCGCCCTCTTTATCGGGGAACGGGTCTATTGCCGTTGCGCAGAAGTTTATGCCAATCTTATCCCATGTCATTTCGTTCGGGATAATGTTGCCTGAATTTATTTCACTCGAACAAAGCTCCCAGTTGCCGTCTCCAATCCTGCGGTAAATATGAAACTCGGGATAATCACCCTCGCCTGTAACTATAACGACAGGCTTTCCGTCTGAGGTGTAAGCTGTGCAAACCGTTTCGGCTTTTCTGCCTTTTAGCTTTTCAGGCGTAATATCTGAAATACCGGTTCCGTCATATTCAAATACACCTGTTTTTGACGCCATGTAAAGCTTTCCGCCGATACAATCCATGCGGAGAACGCTTTCGGGGCTGCCTTCGATAAGGCTCCATGAACGTCCGCCGTCTGCGGTTTTGTAAACACCCACTCCGTCAGAAGCAGCATAAACAACTTTTGTTCTGCCGTCTGCAAGCCCGCTTTCCTTATCAAAGGTTACCACTCTTGTGCCCTGAAAGGAATTTTGATTAGGAGAAGTTATTCCGCTTTTGACATCGGAAATATAATACCAGCTTTCTGCACCGTCATTACTTGCCGCAAGCCCATTATATCTCGTTCCGCAGTAGATAACGCTGCTGTTATTCGGATCAACCGCAATACATTCACCCCAGCGCCTGCCCTCACCGTTGTTTGCTTCAAACACAGCGTTAAGCCCTGTTTTTTCCCACGTTTTACCTCTGTCGGTTGACTTAAGAACGTCCGAACCATAGCCCTGCATATACCAATAGGTTCCTGCCGCGGCATAAACCACATCGGGATTTTGCGGGTCTATCGCAATGCCGGCAATACCCATAAGATTTTTTTCTTTTTCCGTCAGTGCGTCGTTTAGCGGAATCCATTCGCCGAGTTCCCCGTCAAAGCGGTATGCGCCGCCAACATCTGTTCTGACGTACATCAAATCATTTTCTGACGGGTGACACACGATACCTGTTATCATACCGCCGCCGCCAAAGCGTGCATTGCTCCACGCGTTTTTCTCCACGCCCGCAACTGCCGATTCTGCTCTGAAATTTATTTTTCGGGTTTCTTTAAGCAAGCGTTCGCCCGATTCGGATATCACATTCTTACTTATATTAATATAGTATACATCACTGTCAACAACCGATTTATCAAATGTAATCACAGCTGTTTTTTTATCATCTGAAAGAGTTACGTCTGTAATATTCAGCCCCACCGACGGTTCAAAATTTTCAGCCTTAATCGTCAGAGCATCCATCTCGTTTCCGAAGGCAATCTGTATCGAGTTGTCTCCGACAAATCCGTCAAATGATGCACAAGGCTTGTCGGTATAGTAAATCTCACTGTCGCCTATCTGTGCGGAATAATCAACATCCGTATCCGGAAACTGTATTTTTATATATTTGTATTTTGACGGGATTTCACCTGTACGAGATACATAATTTTTTGCTATGTAATAATTAAACCACCCACACTGATTATTTTCAACCCTTGTACCATCATTAACCTCATATTCCTTTCCGGAGGTGAGCTTGTCAAAATTCATTCCGTCGCCTGACAAATAAATCGTGTAGTCATACGAAAGCGGATAATTTACCTTATCGATTCTGTCGGAGCTTGAATATGTTTTTATTTTAAATCCTGTTATAATTCCATCAACCTTGTAAGTTATATAATTTCCGAAGCCCTTGCCGTTCGTTCTGTAAACGTGCGGCTCGGAACTACCCGCTCCAAACATCCCGCTCACCGAAATGTTTTGCGAACTGCCGGCAAGAATATTGATATCCGAGTTTTCATCGGATAAAACCCGATAATTGCTCTTTGTTTCAAAAGGAATTTGCCGTACAGATACCGGCTCGCCCATAATCGATTTTACATTTTCGCTTATATTCAAAGTATAATCAGTGTTTTCTGACAAATTTTTATCTAAAACAAGCGTTGCGTATTTATTCTCATCCGAATACGCCGCAGATACAACGCTGTAATTTTCTATTTCAAAATTTCCGGCATTAATCGTCTCCCCGTCCATCCGTTTTGAAAAGCTTACGGTTAAGGTGTTATCCGCTGCTTTATCATCGGCATCTGATATGATTGCCGTCGGTGAATCAGTATTGATTGCCCATATGTGTACATCGCCGAGCATCGAAGCATATCTTGCTTTCGAGTTCACATCAGGGAAAACAACTTTTAGCCATCGGTATTTATACGGATTAGTGTCGCGTTTCATCGTAAGCCGTTTCATTGTGTAGTATGTAAACCACGAACACTGATTGTTTTCGACTCGTTTTATTTCGCTCAAGTAATCTGTACTTTCTTCCAGCTTAACATAATTTTTACCGTCCTCCGACATATAAATTTCATGCATAGAGTTTCGGTCTGCTCTTTCATGTGTAGTGAAAGTGTCTATCTGAAAATCTGTTATAATGCCTTTTGTCTTGTATACAACATAGCTGCCGTTTTCCATGTCACCGGTATAAAAAAGATACGGCTCTGAGCTTTCAGCTCCGAAAATAGAAGGCCTGATTACTCTGTACATTCCGTCACCGATTGTTACCCTTGGGCTTTTTTCCCAGATAACGTTAAAGGTTGAGTTGTCGTCATAAATTTCCTTCTCACCGATATTAAGAGTGAAGAAACCGAGATTCTTGATATAAAGATTGTAATCCCGGCTCACAGCTCCGGTAAACTTAAATCTTATTTGCGTAACTGCAGAAATGTCAAGATCACCTGCCATGTCCGATACCTTAATTCTTATATCGTTCCACTCATTCATTTTTATATTTCCCGACAGACAGTAAGCATCAGACCATTTCCAGCCGCCATCCAACCTGCCAAACACAACATTCGGCAAATCAGCCGACACAGCGGTGTCGGCATAAACCGAAAAGCCGAAATAAATATCATCAATTTTCTTATTCAGATTGACCGCTGGTGTGGAATAATTTATATATTGTGTATATCCGTCCTCTCCTTTTGTCTCCTTCGAATATACAGACCATTTCTGACTGCCTGTTTCCGATACTGTTTTATCATAAGTATGACCGTAACCTTTTTTCATTGAATGACCGTTGGAATTTTCCGTAAATTTACCATACTCATCCACAACCTTCGCATAATCGGTATATCGCTCATTTATTGAAATTGCTTCATAGCCCTCCGCTCCGGCTGTCACAACAACCGGCAGCAATTGCAATATCAGACAAAACAAAAGCACAATAGATGTATATGAACAATACATTCTTGTATAAGTTTTTTTCATTGTTCTCTCTCTTTTTACCCTTTACCAAAAACAAGACGCTGCCGAAGCAGCTGTCTTGCTTAGTAAAAAATATCATTCAGCAGCAACCGTCTGTGTAACACCGATTGTTTTAGCGCCGACAATAGGCTGAAGCAGACTATGATTCCATGCAAAAGTCTTAACACTGTCGCAATCCGTGCCTATTGTATAGCTTGTGCTGAGTCCGTCACAAATTTTCACCGATTTCAAAGTACCTGCCTTGTATTCGGCAACGATAAGCGTCGCTCCCGGTGCATTTGCAGTAATGTCAATTACCTCTCCGCCGTTTGCGCTTGTAATTTCATTTCCGTCTTTTAAAACAAGCATGTTTTTATCATCGCTTACATAACGAAGATTTTGGATATATACATCATATTGCGATTTATCATCAGGAAGCGGCATTTCCAGTTTCAAAGCTTTAGCGTCCAGCGTTCCCTTACACCCCATATCGCTCAGCTTTACTCTGACAAGATTCCACCGGCCGGCTTTAATCGCAGGCCACTGGTGAGCACTTGCTCCCGTAGACCACACTCCGATATGTGTGCTTTCAAGCTTATCCGTATCAGGATAAATCAAAAATTCCAGGTACATATCTTCATTGACAGTTCTCGGTACGTTCGTAAACTCAATCTGAACAGTTTTTGTTATTTCTTCAACGCCGTCAACCGTGTAAGTCTCGCAATTCTTAAATGACCAGCTTTTTCCGCCGACTGCTGTAACAGTGTCTGTAAAATTCTTGCCCGGATCCGACCACTTGCCTGTATAAAACAGATTGCTCACATTTTTCAGCTCTCCGTCCGAACCGTAAATAACATTTTCACTTTCTGCTTTCAAGCCGATCTTGTATATCGCCAAGGTTTTTGTTTCGCTTTCACTTATAATTTTACCTTCAGCATCAAGCACTTCTACTCTGTAATTATTTACAGTATCGTAATTCTGAACATCAATGAGCATGTTTGTCTGTGTTGTTTCATATACTGTATCATTTTCATACACCTTATATGATGCAGCCGCGTCAGCATTTGAAGCTGTCCATGAAAGAGCAACCTTGTTGTTTCTTTGCTCTAAAGTGTCAATCTCAACAGCCTGAGCATCATAAAGACACATATTCTGAATATAAATGTTGTAGGTTTCATTAATTGTTCCCGGAGCATAAAATCTGATATACATCAAAGCTCTTTTATCAAAATTTTCGTTTTGAGAATACAAATCCGAAAGTCTGATTTTTACATTACACCATTTACCCGGAACAATATTTGTTCCAAATCCTGTTGTAAGCCATTGGTATGATTCTCTGTAACTGCTATAATTGTCTTCAGTGACGCCAATAGCGTTCGAGTCACTGCCAATCCAGATTTTGGGAAGCTGTGATAAATCCTGCAGATCGGTATATATCAAAAATTGTAAATACGGATCATTATAACCGCTGATATCCTGAACATTGTTTACAGGCTTGTCATCTGTCCTCCAATCCTTCTGCATAAGCTTTCCACCCCAATATAAATTGCCGAAAGCTACGTCGGTATTTTTTCCGGGATATATAAATCGAAGGCTTTTTCCGCCAACAACCGTACGGTCAGAATCAAGGCAATCGTCATATTTAACACCGTCGATTGTTATGCCATTTCCCCAATCATAAGACTGGCTAAACCAATTACCTTTTATCCTTTTGTTTCCGAAGATTGTATATTTAAGCTCATGATGATCTGTTTCCTTAAGAACCTCCGGATAATAGAATCCTATATTTTGGAAAGAAATTTTATAATCCTCGGTAAGGTTTTTGTCAGGCACTGCATTAAACCATAAAAAATTATTTCCGTTATTTGTTCCCAAAAGTTCGCTTAACTTAATCTCTTTTTTAGCCCATGTATTAAGCTCCTCCGAACGGGCACTGAAATTCACTGTTCCGGTGCCGCTTCCATTTGTTGAAAGTTTAAAATTATGTTCTGCCGATGCCTCAGCAGCTTCACTTCCAAGGGTATCCACATACATCCAAAATCTGATATATCCGTTGTTCTTTATATCGCTTAAATCATGCGCCTTAGTCGAAATCAGTCTTATTTGATTTGTTTTTAAAACTTTAGTATAGTCACCACTTGTGAAATCCCGTTCTTTGTTTACAATATGGAACGTTATACTTGAACCGTTAAATTTCTTTGAAAGTGACGGATCGTTATATTTTTCGCCAATTCCGCCGTAGGGGATGGTTGTCGTCGTACCGTCATTCTTTCTTGCCGTCGAATCCCAATACGCAGCAACCGTGGCGCTGTAGTCATTTTCACCGAAATAGCCGGCCTTTTCAAACATATCAATTCCGTTAATAGTAACATTATCATGATACTGCTCTGCAGACTCCTCAGCACCTGCACTAAAACACGCAAGCGAGCCAAGCATAGTTACAGCGGCAAAAAGTGCGATAACACGATTTGCTATTTTTTTCATTTTAAACTACCTCCTGAATATTTATTTCGGGTTCGGATAATGCGTTTGCCCGATTAAAACATTTTCCGTTCCGTTTTAATTTGTTATATTAATTATCTCACTGATACCGCTTTTTGTCCATGGAATTTTGTACGTTTCAATGTTTTTTTGTACAATGGTATAATTTGCACCGTTTCTGTAAAAAAGAACACAAGAGAACCGTCCCCTTGTGTTCGTCCATTTATGGAGTGATTTATTACCGAACAAAAAAGCCGCTTAAAAACTATGTTTAAGCGGCTTTTTATGGAGCTAATGCGGGGGGTCGAACCCCGGACCTACTGATTACGAATCAGTCGCTCTGCCAACTGAGCTACACCAGCGTATTTACGATGCACCGGTCTGACCGATGCATCGGTGAATGCATTGCAGTTAATCAGAAAGCAAAGCTCTCGCGATTTCATTAATAACCTTACCGTCTGCTCTTCCTTTCGTCTGAGGCATAACACAGGCCATGATTCTACCCATATCCTTAAGTGATGATGCACCCGTTTCGGCAACTGCTGCTTTTACAATAGCTTCAAGTTCCTCACGGGTCAGCTGTTCGGGCAGATATCCCATTAAAATGTCCATTTCCGTTTTTAATTCGGCGATCAAATCTTCTCTGCCGCTTTTTTCATAATCCGGCAAAGAATCGCGTCTTTGCTTTAGCTGTTTTGCTATAACATCAAGAACGCCTTCGTCATCAAGAGTGATCTTTTTATCCTTCTCAACCTGCAGCACACCTGATCGGATAAGCTGTACAACATTTTTTCTGACAACATCTTTATTCTTCATTGCTTCCTTAAGATCGGAAGCAAGAGTTTCCTTTAGCGACATTAAAATATCACCTACTTAAACTTTCTTTTTCTTGCTGCTTCAGATTTCTTTTTGCGCTTTACGCTTGGCTTCTCATAATGTTCGCGCTTTCTTATTTCTGACATAACGCCTGACTTTGCACACTGACGCTTAAATCTGCGAAGTGCGCTATCCAATGATTCATTATCTTTAACTCTAACTTCAGACACTGTGTATCCCTCCCTCCGACAAGTCGAATATAAAACGGACAAAATGGAATGTAATACATACAACAATATATATTATACACCATCAACACCTGTTTTGTCAAGACCTTATTTGAAAAATTTCGCATTTTTTCAGCTATTTTTTTCACAGCGAATTTCAAATTATTAATAAAGCACAGCACCTATCAATCAAATACGGTTTTACGGTCAGGATTTTTAAAGGCTTCAAAGCACATTGCAATCTGTTCCGCCGTGTTTTTTTCCTCAGAAAGCTCCGGAAGCTCATCCAAGGAAAAATAGCCGCTTGCCGTTGTTTCCGAATTTTCACAAAATTCTCCGCCGAGATACGTGCAGAGTACAAACACCTTGCAGATATTTACCGCATAAACCGGTGTGTTATGCTTTTTTCTGTCCTGCACAGCGATTATGGAATCGGCGGTAACATCAACTCCCGCCTCCTCCTTTGCTTCCTTTACTGCATTTTCTCCGACGGACAGATTTACATCAACCCAGCCTCCCGGTAAAGACCATCTGCCGTCATTTTCACGGACAAGAAGAATTTTACCGTCACGAAAAACCGCGGCTCTTGAATCAAGCTTAGGAGTCTGATAGCCGCTTTCGGCGCAGAACAAATTTCTGACAGTCTCCATATCAAGACCTGTTTTTGTGCTCATCATTTCGGCGGAAATTTCTCTTATTCTCTCAAAGCGCTCAATATCAAACCTGTCCTTTGAGTAAAACAGTCCGCTCTGAGCAAGAGCCTGAAGCTCAATTGCCCAGTCAAGCCACTTATTGTTTCCCATAAAATTAATGCTCCTTTACAGCTTCCTTTTCTTTCTCAGCCGCTTTTCCGGGCTTCGGCGCTAAATTATCAAAAGCGGTTGCCATCATCAGCTTTATGCGGTTAAGCTGATTGACCTCACTTGCTCCCGGGTCGTAGTCAACCGCAACAATATTCGCCTGCGGAAATTTCTTTCTTATTGCTTTTATCATACCCTTGCCCGTAACATGGTTCGGAAGACATGCAAAGGGCTGAACACATATTATATTTTTTGTTCCGCTTTCAATAAGCTCAATCATTTCTCCGGTAAGGAACCAGCCTTCTCCGGAGCAGTGTCCGAGCTCCAGAATATTCTTTGCGCCCTCAGCAATATCCTCAATATGACCGGGGCATACATGGGCGTACCGCGGGCTTTCCTTAAGCACGGAGCAGGCATGGTCACGATACCTCTCAAGCAGTGATATTGCAAATCCGGACATTGCTGCCACTCTCGGCTCAAGTCCGAGATTGTCTCGTCTGAACTTTGTATTGAACAAGCAATACAGCATAAAATCCAGCAGTCCCGGCATTACAGCCTCGCCGCCCTCTTCTTCGATTACCCGTATACAGTCATTGTTCGCTCCCGGATGAAATTTTACAAGAATTTCGCCCACAAGCCCGACCTTCGGCTTATTTATATTTCTTATCTCAATTTTTTCAAACTCGCCGACTAACTCCCTTGCCATATTCTTTACCCGAAAACGATTTCCATTCAGAATATAGCTGTAAAGCTTTTTCTCACAGCGTTCAAGGGTTCTGTCCGTCTCTCCGCGGTTTACCTCATAAGGTCTTGTAGCAAGAGTCAGGGAAACAAGAATATCTCCAAGCACAGCAGCTCTGACAAGATTATGAACAAGCCCCGGAGTAATTGAAAATCCCGGATTACCCTCAAGTCCCGACAAATTAAGTGAAATTACCGGAACATTTTCATAGCCCATTTCCTTAAGGGCTTTTCTTATAAACGCAATATAGTTTGTCGCACGGCAGCCACCTCCGGTCTGTGTTATCATAACAGAGCAATTATCCGGGTCGCACTTTTTCTGTTCAAGAGCATTTATGAGCTGACCCGTAACAAGGATTGAAGGATAGCAGGCATCATTATTCACACATTTAAGACCCATTTCAACATCTGACGGTTCAACGTTTTCAAGCAGCATGGCATTATAGCCCTCTTTCTTCAAAGCCGCTTCAAACAGGCTGAAATGAAAAGGACTCATCTGCGGAAATATTACCGTATGATTTTTTTTATTCTCCTTAGTGAACATCACTCTTTTAAGCGTATAGTCTTCGTCCGAGGAATGGTCTATAACTGCCTTATCCCTTTCATCGATGGCAGCCTTAAGGGAACGAACCCTTATTTTTGCCGTTCCGAGATTTGAAATCTCATCGATTTTAAGAGTTGTATAAATCTTCTGCTTCGCCTCCAGAATTTCAAGCACCTGATCTGTTGTTACAGCGTCAAGACCGCACCCGAAGGAATTAAGCTGAATAAGGTCAAGCCTGCTGTTTTTTGTAACATATGCCGCCGCCTCATAAAGACGCGTATGATACGCCCACTGGTCAACAACGCGTATATCACGCTTCAAGGATCCAAGCTGCGCAATACCGTCCTCACACAGCACGGCAAATCCCTGAGAAATTATTATTTCCGGTATTCCGTGATTTATTTCCGGATCTATATGGTAAGGTCTGCCCGCAAGCACTATCCCATGCCGGTTTTCCTTTTCAAGCATTTCAAGAACATCTTCGGTTTTATGCCTTATATCACTCTTGAACCTTTCAAGCTCGTCAAAGCCGGCTTCGGCGGCCTCGGAAATCTCGCGCTTTGTTACTCCGAATTCACCGAAGGTTTTGTACATCTGCGCCTCAAAGGATTTTCTGTCGTTAAGATTTACAAACGGGAAAAGGAATTTCATTCCCTGCCGCCTCACCTCATCAACATTATTTTAAATAACCTGCGGATATGAGATGACCATAGGACAGTTAAAATGATTGCCCGCCTTTTCATATTCCTTTATTTCATATGACACACAAGGGTAAAAAATCGTCATTATTTCCTTTTCAATAAGATCCATAATATGACCGTGAGCAAGCTTTGCCGGATAACATGCGCTTTCACTCGGTATTGATTCTATTCCCTTTTCATATATGGCATGAGAGCTTCTCGCAGAAAGCTGCACCGAAAATCCAAGCCGCGTCAGGAATGTAAACCACAGCGGATAATTTTCATACATGTTAAGAACTCTCGGTATACCTATAACACCCCGCGCTGCTTTATCCGGAGAAAGGGGTGTGTAATCGAAAAGCCTTTTATATTTATATTCATACATGTTCGGAAGCTTTTCGGCAGTCTCAGCAATTCCGGCACCCTTTTCGCACCTGTTTCCCGAAACAAACCTTCTTCCGTCATCAAACCTCGTAATGGTGAGCCTGCATTTATTCTGACAGCCGGAGCATCTTGTAAGCTTGTTGTCAAAGGAAAAATGTTCAAGCTCCTCAGCGCTGATTATTCCACAGGGCTTTCCGGAGTATCTGTCCCTCGCAATGAGCGCAGCGCCGAACGCACCCATTATTCCGGCAATATCAGGTCTGATTACCTGACGCCCCGAAACAAGCTCAAAGCACCTTAAAACCGCATCGTTATAAAATGTTCCGCCTTGAACCACAATATTCCTGCCGAGAAGAGAGGTATCTCTCAGCTTTATTACCTTATAAAGAGCATTCCTCACAACAGAATATGACAGGCCGGCGCTTATATCTCCTACCTGCGCTCCCTCCTTCTGCGCCTGCTTGACGCGTGAGTTCATGAACACCGTACATCTTGTTCCGAGGTCAACGGGATTTTTTGCAGAAAGAGCAGCCTTTGCAAATTCCGGAGCCGTAAGTCCGAGAGATTCGGCAAAGGTATGAATAAACGAACCGCACCCCGAGGAGCATGCCTCGTTCAGCATTATGCTTTCAATAACTCCGTTTTTCAGCTTCATGCATTTCATATCCTGACCGCCGATATCAATTATGAAATCAACGTCCGGTACGAAAAACGAAGCCGCCCTGTAATGGGCTATGGTTTCAATTTCGCCCTCCGGCACGGAAAACGCCGCCTTGCAAAGCTGTTCACCATAGCCTGTTGCAGCAGCATTTGCGATAAACGCCTTCTCCGGAAGCTGTGAATATATAGATTTAAGAATGTCTATTGCAAGCATAAGCGGACTTCCGTCATTTTTCGCATAATGGCTGTAGCAAATCCTGCCGTCCTTATCGCACAGCACCGCCTTCAGCGTTGTTGAACCTATATCAAGCCCTAAAAACAACTCACCTTCGGCCTCTTTTATATCAAACCGCTCAGCAGAATGTCCTGCGTGACGCTTTTTAAAGCTTTCATATTCTTCATCATCCGAAAAAAGAGGCTCCATTCTTGTAATCTGATGCTTTGCTTTTTTGTTTTCTGAAAGCCTGCTTAGAATTTCCTCAATCGTATATTCCTTTTTATCTGTCATATAAGAGGCTCCGAGGGCAACAAAAAGCTGACCGTTTTCCGGCGCGGAAAAGCTTTTTGCCTTTTCCTTCAGCGTCTCTTCAAAGCGTATACGAAGCTGCGGAAGATAATGAAGAGGTCCGCCGAGAAACAGAATATTTCCCCTTATCGGTCTCCCCTGGGCAAGTCCGCTTATGGTCTGGGTTACGACAGCCTGAAGCACCGAGGCGGCTATATCTTCTTTTGTAGCACCCTCATTGAGCAGCGGCTGAATGTCCGATTTTGCAAAAACACCGCATCTTGCCGCAATCGGGTATATAACCTTATGTTTTTCTGCCAGAGAATCAAGCCCCTTTGCATCCGTTTTAAGGAGAATAGCCATCTGATCTATAAATGAGCCTGTACCGCCGGCACATGTACCATTCATTCTCTGCTCAAGGCCGTTTGACAAATAAAGTATCTTAGCGTCCTCACCGCCGAGCTCAATTACCACATCCGCCTCCGGGTACAGCCTTGAAACCGCAGTCTTTGTGGCAATAACCTCCTGCACAAAGCCTATTCCTAAAATTTCCGAGATAAGGAGCCCCCCCGATCCTGTTATTGCCGCAGAAACCGGATTATCTCCTATAACTCCCCGCGTTTCCTCAAAAAGCTCTCTGACTGTTGCAAGTATATCCGAAAAATGGCGTTTGTACTGCGAAAAAAGGATTTCGCCCTCAGCATTGCGCACTACCGCCTTAACTGTAGTCGAGCCTACATCTATTCCCATATAAAGCTTTTGCATTATACACCTCACCCCAAACTTTTAAAAGAAAAACTTGATTAATCAGTGGTTCCTTAATTCCACACCCCTCTATTATACTATTTTTTTACCCGATTTGTCAAGAACCAATATCAACTTGGCAAAAAATTAACAAAACATATGTATTTATTAATGAATTTTTTTCCAAAAAAATACGGCAGGAAAAATTTCCTTACCGTATTAATTTCTTAAGGAATCACTGATTAATACTCACCGGCTATAAACTTCTCAAGCCTGTCAAGCCCTTCACGGCAGTTTTCCATGCTTGTGGCATAGCTCCACCGCACATATTCGGGAGCTTCAAAACCGGTTCCGGGAACAACGGCAACCTTTGCCTTGTCAAGGAAAACATCGGCAAAATCATCAGCTGAGTTTATGGGCTTTCCGTACAGGGTTTTTCCGATAAGCCCGGAAATATTCATCATAATGTAAAATGCACCGTGCGGGCAAAGACATGAAACGCCGTCAATTTTATTTATTCTTTCAACCATATAATCACGGCGCTTTATGAATTCGCATTTCATAGCCTCAACACATTCAAGTCCTCCGTTCAAAGCTGCAAGAGCTGCTTCCTGAGCTATTGAATTCGGATTTGAGGTTGCATGAGACTGAATGCTTGACATCGACTTGGCAACTGCCTTGTTTGACGCTGTGTATCCGATTCTCCATCCCGTCATTGCGTATGTCTTTGACACACCGTTCACTATTATTGTCAAATCCTTTATTTTTTCATTCAGGGAAGCAATGCTTGTGTGCTTTCCCTCATATATAAGATGCTCATATATCTCGTCCGATACAACATAAATATTGTGACGCACCGCCACATCGGCGATAGCGCGAAGCTCCTCCTCGGTATAAACCATACCGGTAGGATTTGAAGGACTGTTAAGAATAATCGCACGGGTTTTTTCAGTTATTGCAGCCTCGTATTCAGCCGCCGTTGCTTTAAAATGGTTTTCCTCCTTTGTGGGAAGCGAAACGGGAACACCGTCGGCAAGCTTCACCATCTCAGGATAGCTGACCCAATAGGGCGCCGGAATAATCACCTCATCACCGGGATTGCAGATTACCATAAACGCATTTACAAGACTGTGCTTTGCACCGTTTGATACAACAATTTCAGACGGTTCATAATCGAGTCCGTTTTCCCTTTTAAGCTTTTCACATACAGCTTTTCTCAGCTCAACGGTACCGGCTGCAGGAGTGTATCTTGTTTTCCCGTCACTTATTGCCTTCACAGCCGCAGCACAGATATGCTCCGGAGTATTAAAATCCGGCTCCCCTGCTCCAAAGCCCACAACATCAACGCCGTTTGCCTTCATTTCCTTGAACCTTGTATCAATTGCAAGGGTTGGAGACGGAGATATAGACATTGCTTTTCTTGAAATCATCGTTAATTCATTCCTTCCTGAAATATTACCTCAAAAATAAAAGATTTCCGAAAAAACTTTC
The DNA here is from genome assembly GCA_017935675.1 of Clostridia bacterium. GTDB lineage: Bacteria > Bacillota > Clostridia > UBA1381 > UBA1381 > RGIG9115. The sequence continues at coordinate 63,493 of JAGBHE010000027.1, forward strand.
ATTTCATAAAATATGCATTTATCAGCAATTTTGTTCGTATTTGGCTTAAAAGCTGATATTACATAAAAGGTAATCACCTATATATAATACTACAAAAAAGAAAAAATTGCAAGATGTTTTTTTTATTATTTCAAAAAAATTTTATAGCCCTTTCCAGATTTTTATGTGCAATTTTATCAACAATTCGTTTATTATATTCATTTTTTAACATTTCTTCTCTTATTTTGCACATATCTCCCGCATTTTCTATTCCGTCAGGCATATCCTCCATGCCATCAAAATCTGCACCAAAGCCGATGCAGTTCTCACCGCCGAGGTTCAGAAAATGCTCAATATGGCGGATAACATCTTCAATGCCCACTCTTCCCTCCTGCTTCAAAAACGGATTATACATATTTATACCGACAAAGCCTCCGCTCTCCGCTATAAGCCTGAATTGTTCATCTGTCAGATTTCTCACGGAAGGGCATACCGCCCTTGAATTTGAATGAGTTGCAAAAAGCGGTCTTTCCGCAAGACTGCATACGTCGTAAAAAGAACGGTCGTTTAAGTGAGATACGTCAATATGTATTCCCAGCGTGTTCATTTTTCTGACCATTTCTCTGCCGAACCCGGTCAAGCCGCCGCTTCCGGGCGATGCAGAACCGGAGGCAAGACGGTTATCTCCGTCCCATGTAAGCCCTATTACCCTCACGCCGAGAGAATACGCATACTCCAAATCCTCGGCACTTTCTATCCACTCACCGCTTTCGGCTGTAAGAAAAGCCGCACATCCGCCCTTTGCAAGGGCCCGGTGCGCTTCCTCCAAGCATGTACAGTGCCATATTCTGCCGCGGTTTTTATCAAGCTCGGAAAAGTATTTCTCCGCAAGGCCGTAAAAACGCTTTTTCGGTGCGCCGTAAAACCTCGGTGAAATAAAACACGCAAAGAACTGAATAAACCCATCGTATTTTTCCAGGAGCTCAAGCGAAAATCTGCATGAGTTTTTATATAATCCTTCATTTTTATCGGCAATACAACCGATAACATCACAATGCGTATCTCCGAAAATCACCGGCATCAACTCCTAAAAGGCATCTGTAATATGATTAATCTGCGTTACCTGTCCCCGGCTGTGATACACCTCTATAACATCAAAGCGCATATCCTCATCCTGATTTTTCAGAAAGTACATTGCCGCTCTTTTTATCTTCGCCTGTTTTCTGTAATCCACAAATTCCGCAGCAGCGCCGAAGCAGTCGTTCTTTCGCGTCTTGACCTCTGCAAAAACGGTACAGCCGTCTATGACGGCTATTATATCTATTTCACCTGTTTTACATCTGAAATTTCTTTGCAGAATAAAATATCCCTTCGATTTCAGGTATTCGCATGCCGCCTCCTCGCCAAGCTCTCCTATCTGATGTGCGTCCACTCTATATCACCCCGCCGGTAATTTTCTTAAGAAAGGTTTTTCTGTGAATTTCACAGGGTCCGTACTTTCTGATTGCCTCAACATGCTCCTTTGTTCCGTAGCCCTTATGCTTTGCAAAATTATACTGAGGATATTTTTCGGATATTGCCTTTACGTACCTATCCCTCGACACCTTTGCAAGCACCGACGCCGCCGCAATATTAATGCTTTTGGAGTCTCCCCCGACAATCGTTTCGCACGGATATATCATATTATTTATTCTGTTCCCGTCCACAAGAACAAACTCCGGCTCCGGCACAAGCTCGCGAACTGCGGTATTCATGGCAAGGAAGGTGGCATTTAATATATTTATCTCGTCAATTATTTTTTCATCAACGCTGCGTATGCTGTACCCGACAGCTTTTTCACAAATAATATCATAAAGCTGTTCTCTCTTTTTTTCGGAAAGCTTTTTTGAATCGTTAAGCCCTTCAATAATACAGCCCTCCGGAAGAATAACCGCGGCGGCATAAACAGGTCCCGCAAGCGGACCTCTCCCCGCCTCGTCAACTCCGGCAATAAGCATATAACCCTCCGCGCGCAGCCTTCTTTCGTTTTCCTCCATGGCTTTAAGGCGCAAAACCTCTTCTTCATACGTTTTTTTCATTTTATTTCTGCAACCCTTCTGTTTTTCGGCAAAGCTGCCGATTTATACTTTTTATTAAAAATATATTGATTTTTGCAAGCTCTTATGATAAAATTATATTAAAGCGTCTTTTAAAGAAAGCGCTTCAAAAAAATACAGAGGTGATTTTCGTGCTGTACAAAAGGGAAATTGATGACAATGCCTTAATTCAGTTTATAATACTTTTTACTCTCTCCAATGCTGACAGACCCGTAAGATATGACGACCTTATTAATCTTATCTTTGACAACTGCAATGTGAACTACGCAGAATTTCAGATAGCCCTCCATCACCTTGTGGAAATCGGTCATATCGGCAAGACCTTCGACAACAGTAAATGTGACGTGTTTTATATCCTTGACGCCGGAAAAGAAGCAAATCAATATTTTGAAGGCTCTATTCCCGTCTATATAAAGGGGCCTATAAAAAAATACATAAAGCCTTATTTTAAGGAAGATGAAGCACAGCAAAAAATAAAAGCCGAAATCAATAATATACGGAGCGATGAATACAGTGCAAAGCTCGGAATATACGATGATGACGACCTTCCTCTGCTTGAAGTGAATTTTTATGCCGGGAACCGTGAGGAAGCTCAGAAGATTGCCAAGAACTTCAAATCCGACCCTGAGGGCGTCTATAAAAAAATTCTTCACATTCTGCTGAAGCTCCCATATGAACCTGACGGTGAATCAGACACAGATATCCTTTAAAATCTGCGTCAGCTTTTCCGATATAATCATGTGTCCGTCACGCAGCGGATGAAGCGGCTGCGCAGGCACCCAGCCCGTTGAGTCAATAAAGTAAACGTTATCTGTATTTTCTCTGTTATAATCGGCAACTGCGGCTGCAAGCTCCTTTGCATGAACACCGCAGAATGCGGACAGAACAATAATCTTCGACTTTTCGTTTCTGCTTCTTACAAGCTTGAGAAGACTTTTATATCCCTCTGTATACTGCAGGGCATCTGCACGGCTGTCGTTCGCTCCGTGATTTATCACTATGTAATCCGCGTTTGCGCTTTCCATCGGCGCTCCGTCAAAATAATATGGATATGCCTCCTCTGCTTTCGGCACAGAGCCGCAGCCTGATTTTGTTATCCCCACTGCTCCGTAACCCATGATAATCGGTCTTAATCCAAGCTTTTCAGCGGTGAGGTATGCGTATGTTGCCGTCGAATCGTCCTGCCACGGTCTGTTCCACTGTTCAAAGCTCTCAGGATTATAAAACGCATCAATCAAAACACCCTCCGTAATGGAGTCGCCTATAAATTCAATTGTTTTTCTGTTATCCTCCGGCAGCGTTCCCTCACTGTCCGCGTCAAAGCCCTTAAAGGACACCTTGCCTTCAAGAGGCTGATACCACCGGTGATGTATTTCAACCGAGCTTTTATAGATAATGCGAGCTACATGATTTCCGCTGTCTGCGGCTTTAATTCTGAGATAACGCTCCATCGGCACTTCAATATCCGCGCCTCCGTCAACGCTTACCCAAAGATGCCCGTAAGGGTGTCTGTTTGTTTCCATATCAAAATGCATAACTGCCATCCTGCCGCCGAAGGCAAGCTCAAAGCTTGAGCCCGGCGCTGTCGTTACCGCACAATTCTCATCAATCTTCCATCTGCCGTTAAATCTTACGGCATTGCTTTTTACACCTATAAACATATTTATCGTTCTCCTTTTTTAATTCTCCGGCTGAGCTTCGGGAGGTTCATCCTCTCCGGCATCAGCTCTCGCTTCGGCATCTGCTGCCTCAGCTTCAAGCTCTCCGTTTTTCATACGCAGCTCTTCATTTTCACGTTCAAGCTCTCTCTGTCTGATTTTAAGCTCTGTATTTTCCCTTACAAGCTCCCTTGAGTCTTCATAAGCATTATTGTAAAAAAACAATCCGTAAACACAAACAGCAAAAATACACACAAGCAAAAAAGCTATGATTTTAAGCATAACTGCCGTCCGTTTATGCTTTTTCCGCGCAGGCTTAACAAAATAATCCATTCAATCACCCAAAAAAAATAATACATTGACAGTATATCATTTTACGCAAATAAAATCAAGAGGTTAAGGAAAAATTTAATAAAAAATTCTATCCCTTTTCATAGCATACGCAAATCCGGTAATTTTCAATACAAAGGCTGATATCCGGCTTTGGGTTTATTTTTTTTAAATCACATCCTATTCCAACGCCCTTCATTTTAACAAATGCCTCCTTTGCAGCCCACAGTCTGCAAAAGGTATCTGCTTTATCGACGCTTCCGGAAATTTCGCAAAGCTCACTGCCAGAGCAGACATGCTCCGCAAGAGCCGGCTTATATTCACACACTTTTTGCACATCCGCTCCGACAGGAGTATCGCACACGGCGCATATAACAAGACTGTCCGAATGGCTTATGCTGAAATGGATATCGGGGTAAGCCGCAAGATAAGGCTTACCGTATTTTCCAAGTGTCGTTTTCTGCCTGCAAACCGGCACCGAAAAAACCTTTTTCACCGCAAATTTTGCAAGCATATCACCAAGCAGCATGCTGTCGGCATTCAGCTTTATCCTTTGCCTTAAAATACGCTCCCGCTTTTCCGGCTCCGCAAACGACAGCATATATCGGAAAATACCGTCCTCCAAGGGAAAATCATTAATCAAACAAAAAATTTCAGGTTTCATACCTTTACTTACCTTTAAATTATTTAACAAATTAATTATAGCAAACTGTTATGTTTATGTCAACACACCCCGGGAAATTTCAGCACAATAAACAATCCTTCGTAATAAGGTAAGCTAATCAAGCCGATAAAAAACAACACGTCAATCTAATGATTTGCTGTATTCCAGCGGCGAAACCTCAAGCTTTTTCTTAAACAATCTTGAAAAATAGGATTGGGACGAAAAGCCAAGCTTCTCAGCAATTTGTGAAACATTCATAGAGCTGCTCCGAATCAATTCCGCAGCTTTCTCAATTTTTAAATCGTTAAAATAATCAATCACGCCACAGCCAAGTTCCTCTCTTAAAATTCGTTTCAAAGTAGAAACGCCAATCAAGCATCCCTTTGAAATTTCTTCCACAGTCAGACATCTGTCGATGTTCTGCATCAAATATGTTTTTACAATATTGAAGGTTTCCTTATTCTGATGTCTTTTTCGGGCTGTTTCAAAATCTGAAATACTTACGGCAGCCTGATAATCGGTATAAATGCAGGTCAGGAACATCTCAAAATTAAGCTTTAATTTAAACAGCTGCGCCGGTGTCGTGTCATTTGCAGCGTACATTCCCTTTTGCACACAATCCGATTCAAACCATTTAAAGATAGCTGTACCATTATGCAACAGCCTGATCAGCATATTTTTTTCGCTGGCCTTTAAAACAAAGCTTTTATTTTTAAAAGAAGACATTGCTTCTGAGCTGCAGCGAAATGAAATTAGGCCGATTTTACATGTTTGATTCAAATTATCCACGATTTGATGCGATATACCGGGAGGGTAAAAAAGCAACTGGCCTGCCTGAATATAATGCGTAGTATCACCTATTCTGACAACAGCCGCACCTTCCTCCATATAAACCATCTCCCAGAAATCATATATCTCTTCATAATTGCGTCTTGATGTCGAAAGCTCTTTACAAAAAATTGTGATAATACATGCGACGTCAAATACTTTGTCAAAATTTGTCTGATGCAGCTCCGTCATAAGCTCATACCTCCAAATAGTGCATAAAATTTGTCTTTCTATGTATAGATTTAAAGCCATAGACTTTATATAATTATAACATGATGCTATATCATTTGTCAAGAAACAAATTAACTATGGGAGGAGAATAGTAATATGGAAAAAATCAGACTGGGGATTATCGGCTGCGGTGTAATGCAGGGAGCGCATACAGATGGGTTTCTGCACTTAGAGGACATTTGCAAGGTTACGGCAACCTGCGATATTGTTAAAGAGCGTGCGGAGGCTGCAGCAAATGCCTTGGGAGCGGAATTTTTCACCACAGATTATAAAGAAATGTCAAACTATGTAGATGCGGTTTTGATCGTATTGCCCCATCAGCTTCATTTTGAATGCGGAATGTTTTTTCTGGGTGAAAACAAACATGTCCTAATGGAAAAACCATTATGCAATACCGAGGAAGAATGTGTTGCATTATCTGAAGAAGCTGAAAAAAGAAATCTGGTATTGATGTGCGCTTACCCGGTTCGTTATTGGGCGGGAGTCCGAAAACTCAAGGAACTGCTTGACAGCGGTAAATACGGCGAAATATTTCAAATGTCAATTTGGACGGAGCAATATACGGATACATCCCGGGGGGATTGGATGGGTGACGCGAAAAAATTAGGCGGCGGTCAGCTGTTCAGCCACGGCTGCCATTATATTGATCTGCTCTTGTGGTTTTTAGGTAACCCTGTTTCAGGAGTCCATTTCGGCACCAATAAGGGTACGCCATGGATGGAAAAAGAGGGTAGCTCGAATGTGATTTTAACCTTTGAAAATGGCGCAATGGCATATCACTTCGGCACATGGGGCGCAAGAGGTTCTGTTCACGATTATGATTTTCAGATACATACGGATAAGGGTTTCTTTGAGTACAGCCATACAAAAAGCAAATTGATTTTTCGTGACGATAAAGGACCGGATGCCGGCGAGGTCAAGGAAATTGTTTGGAGCTTTGAAGACAGCACCAAGCAAACGCAATACGAAACAAGGCATTTCCTTGAATGTATCATAAATCACAAAAAACCGCTTACTGATGCGCGCTCGTCAATTCAAAGTCTGCGTGTGATATGGAAACTGTACGAAGCGGAAGAAAATAATGCCATTGCGGATTTGCGGGGATTGGGCATTCCGGAATGATGTACTGCTTTCCTTGTGAAAGAGAAAGAAACGCAAAGTGAAAAATAGAATGGAGAAGATTGCTGCCATGTCAAAAAAAATAGAAGAAATTGATAAAAATTTTGCTGACGTTCAACTGAGCGAAAAGGACTCTGTATATTACGACTGCCTTAATGCGCCGTTTATGGTGCACGGATTGTATGAACCACAAAAAACCAAAAAATATATGCGCTTGCCGGAAAAATTTTTGACAAACCCCGCACTCAACGAAGGGGTTAAGCAATTAATGTACAACTCGGCGGGCGGCAGAATCAGGTTCGTCACGAATTCGCCGTATGTAGAGGTAGTCGTGCGGTTGTCTCAAACTTTCATTTTCCGGCACATGACCATTGCGGGCACTGCCGGAGCCGATGTGTACGCCGCGCCGGCAGAAAACAGAACCGGCAGCATTTACGTTGGTTCCGTCATTCCTGAAAATGACGTTGATAAAACAAGGGAATATAGAGGCAAGCTCAGCTTCGAAAACGAACAGCTGAGAGAAATAACTGTCAATCTGCCGCTTTATTCTTCCGTAAGCGATGTGCTGATTGGCTTGAAAAAAGGTGCGGAGTTGAAAGCGCCCGCGCCTTACCGTACTGAAAAGCCCGTGGTTTACTATGGTTCGTCCATAACACAGGGGGGCTGTGCCTCTCGCCCGGGTAATTGCTACAGCGCAAGACTTTCAAGACTTTTGGATTGTGACCATATTAATTTAGGTTTTTCCGGCTCTGCCAGGGGAGAACAAACCATGGCAGAGTATATTGCGTCACTGGATATGAGCGCATTTGTTCTGGATTATGACTACAACGCACTCACTTTAGAGGAGCTTGAGACAACTCATCATAGTTTTTATAGGACAGTGCGAGAAAAAAACTCCTGCCTTCCTATCATAATGATAAGCGCACCTCATCCACATGTTGTTTCAGATGCGAAATTTGAGGTTGGCAGGAGTATTGAGCTTTCGCGAGCAATCATCATGAAATCATACCTCAAGGGCATTGATGCCGGAGATAAAAATCTGTACTTTATTGACGGAAACGGATTTTTTACAGGAGAAGACAGCGATGACTGTACAGTTGACAACGTTCATCCGACCGATCTCGGATTTTTGTATATGGCGCGCGCCATATATGCATTGCTTAGAAAGCTGATATAACCTAAGCGCAGCGCCTCTAAGACGGCGGGGGACATCTGCGCTTAGGTTATTACAAAATTAGATTTACGTGTAAAAAACAAGTACGGATATTGACATCTGCAAATAAGAGTGATAAAATATTTTTGACGAAACGCGTCCGATAGTATAAAAATCACGGCTGATAATCTATGGACTTTTCCCGGAAGAAGGAATATAATTAAAGTCAGGAGGGATATCTATGGAAATTAAATTTTTAGAAAACGAATACTGGTACGGAGGCGCTGCACATTTCGGAAAAGCAATGCCGTATGACGAAAACAGCCTGGCAAAAATCGATCTTGTAACAGGTGAGGATATTTACGATCAGTACTCACCGCTTTACATTTCAAGCAAGGGCAGATACATTCACAGCGAAAAACCGTTTGTTATTGAATTTTGCAAGGGTACAATACATATAACAGGAGACGCGGAGCTTTCCGAGGGTCACGGCTCCTTAAAGGGCGCGCAGCTGGCGGCGGCAAAAAAACACTTTCAGCTGAACGGAGAAATCCCGGATGAAAGCTTTTTCACAAAGCCTCAGTATAACACCTGGATTGAGCTGATGTACAATCAGAATCAAAAGCAGATACTTGAATATGCCCACTCTCTCAAAAGCAGCGGAATGCCCGGCGGCATACTGATGATTGACGAAGGCTGGGCTCCGGATTACGGAGTTTTTGACTTCTGTCCGCGGAAATTCAGCGATCCCAAAGCCATGACGGACGAGCTCCACTCTCTCGGCTTTAAGGTAATGCTCTGGATGACGCCTCACATTTCTCCGGACAGCGACTGCTTCCGCGCTCTGAGAAACACGGACTATCTTATAAAGGATAAAAACGGAGAATTTGCAGTCCGTAAATGGTGGGACGGCTTCAGCTGTATTCTTGACCTGTCAAATCCCGATGCGGCACAGTGGTTTCGGACGCAGCTTGAAGGTCTCATGGAAAAGTACGGTATCGATGGCTTTAAATTTGACGCCGGCGGCTCATATCTTTACAGCGCTGATGATCAAACCTATATTGTTCAGGAGTCATGCGAGCATACAAAAGCCTTTGACAGCTTCGGTCAGAGCTTTAAATTCAATGAGCTTCGCTCCGTATGGAACTGCGGGGGACTCCCGATTGTATGCAGGCTTCAGGACAAAACGCCCACCTGGGATGAAAACGGCATACGCGCCCTTATTCCAAATATGCTTGCTCAGGGTCTTCTCGGATACTATTTCGGCTGTCCCGACATGATAGGCGGCGGTGAATACAGCAGATTTCTGAGTGAAGGCTACCGGACAGACGAGGAGCTTTATCTGCGCTGGCTTGAAGCAAGCGTACTATGTCCCATGATGCAGTTTTCAATATCTCCGAAGCGGATATTATCTCCTGAATCCTTTGACGCAGTCCTGAGAATTTCAAAAAAGCATACTGAGCTTGCGGATACTATAATAAAGCTTGCAAAAAACGCTGCCGTATGCGGAGAGCCGATTATGAGATATATGGAATACGAATTCCCGGGTCAGGGCTTTGAAAAAGTTACAGACCAGTTTATGCTGGGCGATGACCTTCTTGTTGCCCCCGTCATAAGCCGGGGCTGTACGCAGCGCACGGTGAAGCTGCCGTCAGGATGCCGGATATTCCGCGGCGAAGAAGAAATTACCGGCGGAAAAACAATTACCGTTAATGCCGCCGTAGACGAGCTGCCTGTATTCAGGCTCTGCCGATAAGGCGCACTGATAAAAAAAGGAGAAGCTTTCCCATGGAAGTTCAGATTACACGCATTGATCAGTATTATCATTATCTTCACAGCTCCGATTATGTATTCAGAGGACATAAGCACGCGGCTTGGGAGCTTAATTCGATTTTGTCAGGCAGCATGGAAATTACCTGTGAAAACAAAATAATCCGCGCAGACGCAGGAGATATTATCCTGCTTCCGCCGGATTTTTTTCACAGAAACAGGGTTTTATCTCCCGAAATAACGGAAATGATAGTGATTCATTTTTACGGTGAGCTTTCAAAAGGCGGTACGTCACCTCTGTATTTTCATATGAAAGAAAGAGAAACTGCCTTGTTCGATATTCTTATTTCCGTGATTGAACAGAGCGGCTGCGGACAACTCAAGTCCCATGCTCCGAATCCCGCCCTTTGTTCTGCCGCAGGGCGGGGGCTGCTTGAAGCGCTGCTTCTCCTCACCTGCTGCTATGACGAGAGTAACCGCCCAAGTGAAAGCGCACACTCGGGAATTTACAAAAACGCTGTCATATATATGAGAGAAAACCTCCACAGATTTATAACAATAGCCGAGATATCAAAGCACTGCAATGTCGGAGCAACCACGCTGAAAAAAATATTTTCCGTTTATACGGGCATGGGTGTAAATGAATATTTCATAAACATGAAAACGGATAAGGCAAAAGAAATGCTGTCCTCCGGTTCGGAAATAAGCGATATATGCGATTGTCTCGGATTTTCATCACAGGCTTATTTTACAAGGGTTTTCAAAAAAATTACCGGCACCACTCCATCAGTCTTCAGGAAAGTAATGCCGGAAAAAGCTGCCGCGCCGGATATTCTGTAAATCACGGCGCGGCATGGTATTATTTAATCGGACTTCAGTGAGTTCGGATATTTTGAGTAAAAGCACAAATCCTCTTCAATCCTGAGGAGTCTGTTGTACTTGCTCACCCTCTCAGAACGGCACGGCGCTCCGGCCTTTATCTGACCGCAGTTTACCGCAACGGCAAGATCTGCAATTGTCGTGTCCTCAGTCTCACCGCTTCTGTGCGACAAAATGGCACTGTATCCGTTTTTATTTGCAAGCTCAATAGCATTCATCGCCTCTGTAAGCGTTCCTATCTGATTTACCTTAACAAGAATCGAATTGGCAACGCCTTTTTTTATACCCGTTTTAAGTCTGTCGGTATTTGTAACGAATAAATCGTCTCCGACAAGCTGAATTTTACCGCCCAGTCTGTCAGTAAGAAGCTTCCACGCTTCCCAGTCGTCCTCTGCCACACCGTCCTCAATGGAAACGATAGGATATTTTTCACAAAGACCTTCAAAATAATCAACCATTTCCTCTTTAGTCCGCGTTATACCGGATTTCGGCATTTTGTAGCTTCCGTCATTTGTTATCCATTCCGATGACGCAGCGTCAAGAGCGATTTTAAAGTCTGATTTTGTGTTATACCCTGCTTTTTCAATAGCCTGCACTATAAGCTCAAGGGCTTTTTCATCAGTCGGAAGATCAGGCGCAAAGCCGCCCTCATCCCCTACCGCCGTCGACAAGCCGGCAGCCTTTATTATCCCCTTAAGTGTATGGTACACCTCACAGCACATACGAAGGGCACATCTGAAGCTTTTTGCTCCGAGGGGCATTATCATAAATTCCTGAATATCTATGTTGTTTCCCGCGTGAACTCCGCCGTTTAAAATATTCATCATAGGAACAGGCAACACATGGGCGTTTACTCCGCCAAGATACCTGTACAGCGGAATTGAAAGACAGGAGGCCGCCGTCCTTGCCGCCGCAAGTGAAACGCCGAGTGTTGCATTTGCTCCGAGCACAGATTTATTCTTTGTTCCGTCAAGCTCCATGAGCTTTTTGTCTATCTCCTTCTGGTCAAGAACATTCATTCCGATAAGAGCATCGGCAATAATCGTGTTTACATTCTCAACCGCTTTTTTTACTCCCTTCCCGAAAAATCGGCTGTTGTCACCGTCACGAAGCTCAACCGCCTCAAATACTCCTGTTGAAGCACCTGAGGGCACAATAGCGCTCTCATGCGTATTGTCCGTAAAAACAACCGCCTCAACTGTGGGATTACCTCTTGAGTCGAGTACTTCCCTTGCATAAACATCAATAATTTCAAAATAACCTTTCATAGTATCCTCCATGCCGCCTTTAGGCGGCTCAAATCCATAACGTGGAAAAGAAGCAAGCAGATTGCCTTCTTGAGGGACGACGGCGTATGTGTATACTCCAAGTCCCGAAAGGAGGTAAGATGCGCCGCTTATTTTTCACGTTA
>JAGBHE010000028.1 GCA_017935675.1 Clostridia bacterium
CAAAAGTGATTATTCTTCTACTTCAGCAGTTTCTTCTGCTTCTTCTGCCGGTTCTGTAACAACGGCAGCGTCTTCACCCTGTCTGCCCTCGATAATAGCGTTTGTTATTGTTGAAGCTATAAGCTTAACTGCACGGATTGCATCATCATTACCCGGAATTACATAATCTACATCATCAGGGTCACAGTTTGTATCAACGATAGCAACAACCGGAATACCGAGCTTTTTAGCCTCAGTTATAGCGATGTGTTCCTTTCTTGGGTCAACAACGAAAAGTGCTCCGGGGAGCTTCTTCATTTCCTTGATACCGCCGAGGTATTTTTCAAGCTTATCTCTCTGAGCCTTCAGCTTGATAACTTCCTTTTTCGGCAGAAGGTCAAATGTGCCTTCTTCTTCCATCTTGTTAATCTGAGCAAGACGGTCAATTCTCTTCTGGATTGTCTTGAAGTTTGTCATCATTCCGCCGAGCCATCTTGCGTTAACGTAGTACATACCAACTCTTTCAGCCTCTTCCTTGATAGAGTCCTGAGCCTGCTTCTTTGTACCAACGAAAAGGATGTCCTCTCCGCTTGCAGCGATATCTCTGATGAAGTAGTAAGCTTCCTCAATCTTCTTTACAGTCTTCTGAAGATCGATGATATAGATACCGTTTCTCTCTGTGAAGATGTATTCAGCCATTTTAGGGTTCCATCTTCTTGTCTGGTGTCCGAAGTGAACACCTGCTTCCAAAAGCTGCTTCATAGCAATTACATTTGACATTTTAAAATCCTCCTTGTTTTTTGATACTTCTACACACGGCTTAAAACTCATAAAAACTTAACAAACATGAGTATTACCGCATGTATGCTTAATGTCAAGCCGAGCATGGCTGCTTTTTTGCACACACTCAACTGGTAAATTATATCACAACAATTCTCAATTGTCAATATATTTTCTGCTTTTTTCTGACATTTTAATATATTTTTTCTTATAACTGAAAAGCGGCAAAACGACTGCAAAGGCAGCCGTTTTATCATAATCTTATTCAATACCCAAAAGCCTTGCTGCATTGTCAAAAAGTATCTTCCTTCGCTCCTCCTCAGAAAGGTCAAGACGCATGAAACGTTCTATCTCCTCTTTTGGGCTCCACAACGGATAATCGGTACCGAACATAACCTTATCAACTCCATATGCATTGATAAAGCGTTTTGCATCATCTCTGCTTACCGCAAAAAGCGAGGACGATGTATCTACATAAAAATTTTTATATTCAGAAAGCTTTTGGATAGCGTCCTCCCACACCGAATAGCCTCCGAAATGTGCCCCGATGACTATTAAATCGGTATAGATATCCAAAATAGGAACAAGTCTGTTTGGATTTGAGCGGTCAAACCGCGAATCGCCGCAGTGCATCAAAACAGGAAGCTTATGTTTTTCGCAAAGCTCATAAATTTTAAGCATACGATAGTCGTCCATCTTAAAATTCTGAATATCGGGGTGCAGCTTAACGCCCTTCAAACCAAGAGAAATAAGCTCTAAAATATCTGCCTCCTGATTTTCACTGTCAGGATGCACTGTACCAAGGCCGGTCATTTTTCCGCCGCTGTTTTTCACTATTTCCGAAACAAAACGATTGATGCTTGAAACCTGATGCGGAGTTGTTGCGACCGACTGCACCACAAAATGTGAAAATCCCGCCTTTTCTCCCTCGGAAATCAGGGTTGATACGGTGCCGTCCATGAGCGGCACCATATCGTAAAACTTTCCCGTTGCATCAGACGCTTTTTGTGCAATTTTGTCGGGATAAATATGACAATGTGCATCTAATATTTTATACATTCAATCAAGTCCTTTACTTTCCGACATTTACAGTCCAGCCGAACTTGTCCTCGATTTTACCCCACTGGATTCCTGTAATTGTATCATAAAGCTTCTGGCTTACTTCTCCGATTTCGTTATTATTGATAAGCATAACGTCGTCCTTGTATCTGAGCTTGCCGACAGGTGAAATAACAGCAGCAGTTCCTGTACCGAAGCATTCCTCAAGTCTTCCCTCTTTTTGTGCAGAAATCAGCTCGTCAACGCTTATTCTTCTTTCCTCAACCTCATATCCCCATGATTTGCAAACCTCTATTACAGAGTTTCTTGTGATACCCGGGAGAATACTGCCGTTGAGCATAGGTGTAACGATTTTTCCGTCAATTTTAAAGAAAATATTCATTGCACCAACTTCTTCAATATACTTTCTTTCAACGCCGTCAAGCCAAAGCACCTGCGAATATCCGTCATCGTGTGCCTTTACCTGAGCAGCCAAGCTCGCTGCATAGTTACCGCCGGTTTTTGCAAAGCCCATACCGCCGCGTACCGCTCTTACATAGTCGTCCTCAATCCAGATGCCCACAGGTGCAAGACCGCTTTCATAGTAAGCACCGCTTGGCGAAAGAATAATTATGAAAAGATAGGTTTTACTCGGTGCAACACCCAAAAATTCATCTGTTGCAATAATGAACGGTCTGATATAAAGTGAAGTTCCATCTTCTGTAGGAATCCAGTCCTGATCAACCTCTACAACTGCTTTAACCGCCTCAACAAAGTCCTCCTCGGGAAGCTGCGGGATACACAGTCTCTGATTTGTTGCATTGGTTCTCTTTGCGTTCATATCCGGACGGAAAAGCCTTACCTTGCCGTCTGCACCCTTATACGCCTTAAGACCCTCGAACATCTCCTGACCATAATGGAAAACCATTGCGGACGGGTCAAGTGTTATGCTCTGGTATGGTACAATTCTTGCGTCATGCCAGCCTTTGCCCTCTTCGTAGTTCATTATGAACATGTGGTCGGTGAAAACCTTTCCGAAGCCGAGCTTGCCCTGCGGCTTTGCCTTTGGTGTTTCAGTTCTTGTAATTTTGATTTCCATTTTAATCTCTCCTTTATATATGCAAATTATTTATTAACTTAATTATGTTACAATGAAAATATACAAACACGCCGTAAACGCCATACCCTTACAATATATGGCGTTTTTGAAGTTATATATAATCAGTCTTTTGTCACGATACCGTCAATCTTCTTGATACCGAGTTTCTTAACAGCGTCCTCACGCATCTTGAACTTCAGTATCTTTCCGGCTGCATTCATCGGGAAGCTGTCAACAAAGTCAATGTATCTTGGCACCTTATGCTTTGCCATATGGTCGCGGATATACTGCTTCATTTCCTCAACGGTCATGCTTTCACCTTCCTTTAAGATGATGCATGCCATGATTTCCTCGCCGTACTGCTCATCGGGAACGCCGATAACCTGTACGTCCTGCACCTTTTCGTGAGTATAAATAAATTCCTCAATTTCCTTAGGATAAATATTTTCACCGCCGCGGATAATCATGTCTTTAAGTCTTCCTGTAATGCAGTAGTTACCCTCAGGCGTTCTGAGTGCCAGGTCTCCTGTATGCAGCCAGCCGTCCGCATCAATGGTATTCGCTGTTTCAACAGGCATTTTGTAGTAACCCTTCATTATGTTATAGCCTCTGGCAACAAACTCACCGGTTACATTGTCAGGTAACTCCTCGCCTGTTTCGGGGTCAACAATTTTACATTCAATTTCAGGCAACGCTCTGCCGACGGTTGCCACACGAACGTCAATCGGGTCGTCGGTGCTGCTCATCGTACAGCCGGGAGAAGCCTCTGTCTGACCGTAAACAATAGTGATTTCCTTCATATTCATTTTGTTTACAACGTCGTTCATCGCTGAAATCGGGCAAGGTGAGCCTGCCATAATTCCCGTACGCATATACGAGAAGTCGGTTTTTTCAAAATCAGGATGTGACAGCATCGCAATAAACATCGTAGGTACGCCATGGAACGCTGTGATACGCTCCTGGTTGATACACGCAAGTGCAGGCTTTGGTGTAAAATACGGCAGCGGCAGAAGTGTTCCGCCATGTGTCATTGTAGCCGTCATAGCCAGTACCATTCCGAAACAATGGAACATCGGTACCTGTATCATCATACGGTCGGCAGTTGACAAGTCCATGCGGTCACCGATACACTTACCGTTATTTACTACATTATAGTGAGTAAGCATAACACCCTTAGGAAAGCCTGTTGTACCCGATGTATACTGCATATTGCAGACATCATGCACATTTACCGCAGCAGCCATGCGATGTACCTCCTCAATTGGCACACGCGATGCTCTTGCCACAGCGTCCTCCCACGTCATGCAGCCCTTCTGCTCGTAACCGACAGTAATGACATTACGCAAGAATGGTAATCTTTTTGAATGAAGCTGCTCACCCTTTTTTGTATTTTCAAGCTCGGGACACAACTCCGCAATTATTTCCTTATAATTTGAGTCACGATATCCGTCAACCAAAATCAGGGTATGAGTATCTGACTGCTTTAGCAGATATTCCGCCTCGTGAATCTTGTATGCAGTATTAACCGTTACCAAAACCGCTCCGATTTTTACTGATGCCCAAAATGCTATGTACCATTCCGGCACATTTGTTGCCCAAACGGCAACATGGCTGCCCGCCTTTACGCCGAGCGAAATCAAAGCACGGCAGAAGTTATCGACATCATCACGGAACTGCGAATATGTTCTGGTGTAGTTAAGAGTTGTGTATTTAAACGCCAGCTGGTCAGGAAATTCCTCAACCATTGCGTCCAAAACCTGCGAAAAGGTCTTTTCGATAAGTGCGTCCTTTTTCCAGACCATCTTACCTGTTCCCCTGTTGTTTTCATACAGCGTATGCTTCGCTCTTGACAAATTCTCAAAGCGTGACATATAGCTTACAAAATGCGGGAAAATGATATCCATGTCCGAAATATCGCTGTCCCAGTCAGGGTCCCACTCAATTGAAATAAATTCACTGTAGTTTACCGACCTTAAAGCGTTTATAATATCGGCAATCGGCAGCGAGCCTTCTCCAACAAGGCTGTATGAATTTTCGCCGTCCGAATCCTTCATGTGAATATGACGGATATACGCACCTAAATTTTTAACCGTAACCTCAGGTGCTTCGCCATGCTCGCGGTACGGATAGTGCAAATCCCAAAGTGCCGCCAGGTTGTCTGACGCAAAGCTGTTTAAAAGCTCTGCAAGACGTGCCGTGTCGGCATAAATTCCTACTGTTTCCACCAAGAGAATTATTCCGTTTTTCTCCGCTTCTTTAAGTGCTTTTTCAATAAACGAAACTGCATTCTCTTCATTATCCGAAGCCTTTATTCTGATATATCCGGTGTGCAGTGCCTTGCAGACATCTATGCACTCCTTAAGCTCTGCCATTGCAGTATCACTGTTTTCCTCCGAAATATCGCAGGTCATGTCGATACATGAAATCTTGATACCGTTTTCCAGCAGCTTATGATAAATGTCTCTCGGATTATCCTTGATTTCATTCACATTGTGGATTTCAATTCCGCGAAACTTATATTCTTTTGCAATTTCGATGAATCCGTTCAGCTCCACGCCGCTCCATCGGTTTGTTGAAAAAGATAAATTCATCTCTTACACCTCCTCGAAGCAAATCTTATTAAGTGCGTTTATATATGCGTTTATACTCGATTCAACTATATCGGTTGAAATACCCTTGCCGGAATAGAGCCTTCCGTCAGAGCGAAGCTTTACAACCGCCGCTCCCACAGCCTCACGGCCCTCTGTTACCGACTGAATCTGAAAATCATCAAGCTCAAAATGTCTGCCGGCAATTTGCTCGATACACTGGAAGGCTGCGTCAATAGGACCATCTCCCACAGTCATTCCCTGAAGTTCCTCGCCGTCCTTTTCAAGCACCATAACGGCAGATGCGGTTATAATATTTCCGCTGTTTATAACGTAGCTTTTCAGCTTATATGTAGGCTTAACCTGCAGTGCACTGCTTGCAATAATTGCGTCAAGCTCTTTTGTGCCTACCTGCTTTTTCTTTGCAACCTTGATAAATTCTTCATATACGTTTGCAATATCCTCTTCGGATAAATCATAGCCCATTTTTACGATTACAGCGGACACTGTTTTGATATCGTCCTTATCGCTAAGCACTATTTTTTCATCGTCTGAGCCTGCAGCACCTACCGGAGCATTTGCGGAACGCATAAAGCTCATTCTGTCTACGGTATGCTCAAGAGCGGTATAATTAATTGATGAAGTAACTCCGATAGAGTCGCCTCTTACCTGCATGATTCTTGCGGCAGAGGTAAGTGACGGATAATTTCCTCCCGAAACCGATGCCTTTATCTGCCTTACTCCGGCATTCATTGATGAAATCATACATGCAGTTGCCATATCCATTTCATCGCTGCATTCTGCCGAAAGTGTAACCCCGGAAAGCTCAGGAACATTTTCATATAACTCCCTTATAAATGAACTGTATTCATCAGGGAGCATTTCTCCGGCACTGTCACAGACAGTTATGGTTTTTGCACCGCCCGCGATTGCTCTGCGGATTGCTTCATACAAAAATTCCTTTTCACTGCGGGAGGCATCAAGTGCTGAAAATTCCACATCCTCACAAAGCGAAACACACTTTTTTATAAGTGTCTCAATCATCTCCAAAACAGCCTCAGGCTTTTTCTTGCATACATATTCCATCTGAACCGTTGATGTCGGGACCATAAGGTGAAGACGCTTCTTCTCTGCTGCAGAAAATGCGTCTGCGGTTTTTTCAATCGCTTCCACAGAATAATCAACCGGACAGGAAATTATACTGTTCTTGATAAGCGGCGAAATAGTATGCAGAAACAGAATATCCGTCTTGGTATTCTTAATTACCGGGGTTTCAATTACGTCAACATTCAATCTGTCAAGCTTTTTTGCAATGTCGATTTTCTCCTTGAAACTAAGACTGATAGTCTTTTCGCTTTCTCTCAGCGTCACATCTGAAATCATTACTTTTTGCATATTATATCTCCTTTTAAAGTTTTATAAAAAAACAGGAATTTACAAACCGCTATGGCCGCAAATTCCTGAAAAATATACATATTATAAGTATTACTTTCACTCAAACACGACAAATAGCACTATTCTAAAAAACCACAGATAGTAGTAGAATAGCGTTTAGGAGGCTTGTTAAGCTGAAAAACTTTATCTTTAACATTTTATTTTCTCCTAACATGTCTTGTCTTTTCAACCGCTATCAATTCTAACACAATATTTTTCACTTGTCAATACTTTTTTAGAATTTTATATATTTAAACCATTTAATAAGGCTTTCAGTCCACCCGCGGACGTGCTTTGAAACCTCATCGTCGTTTTTGCAAAGTCCCAATCCATGCGGTCCGTTCGGGAAAATATGGCATTCTGACAAAATTCCCTTTTCTTTGAGTGCCTTGGCATAATCAAGCGAATTGATAACATTTACCACATTATCATCAAATGTATGCCAGATAAATGCAGGAGGTGTTTTTTCCGATACGATGAGATTAGGAGAAAGCTCCTCGCCCATTTCCGCAAGCATGTCACCCAAAAGATTTTTTCCCGAGCCTATGTGTCCTATGCCCTTTCCCAAAAGCTCTATTACAGGATAGCATAAAATCTGTGCATTCGGAATAAAATCCTCTTTATCAATTTCGTCTGTGTTCTCAAACTCAATCGGCTCATAGTACGTAGAAACCATTGCGGCAAGATGTCCGCCCGCAGATGAGCCCATAACCGCAATTTTATTCTTGTCAATTCCGTAATTTTCTGCATTAAAACGAACAGTTCTTACAGCACGTCTTGCATCCGAAAGCGGCAGCGGAAATCTATGTGGAAATACGCGGTAATCAACCACAAATGCTGTAATTCCGTTTTCCGCCAAAAATTCGGCATAGCCGCTTCCTTCATGTTCTGCTCTGCCGGCGTAGCCGCCGCCCGGAAATATCACAACCGCCGCAGCTGACGTTTTATTATCAGGTATGTACGCTGTGAGCATCGGTATTTCCTCACACATTCCGGGTGTATTTTCCCATAATTGAAATTTTTCTGTTTTCATATTATATATCTCCATTCATACTCTTTAGTTTGATAATAAGATTAAGTATAAGCACGTAAATTAATTTGTATATACTTTTTACGGCAATTTAAATCAATGCCGATATTGCTTCAAGCTCGTTTCTTAATTCTTCGGCAGTTTTATATCTTTCAAGCTTATTTTCCGAAATAGCTTTGCGTGCAGTATTACATAATTTATAAGCAATATCAACTCCGTAGCTATTTACTTGCATTACATCTTTATTTTTAACGTTGCATAATGCAGGCAACGGTATTTTCGCTCCTTTAAGGCGATTATATATTGCTTCATTTCTCTGCCTCGGTGTAATAAGCTCGGGATAATCGGGCATCAAAGGCAATCGGTTGAAATTTAACAGCCTGTAAATAATAACTCCCAATGCGTAAACATCGTCTTCATATGTATAATCCTTACCGCAATATACTTCGGGTGACATATGAGTTAATGTTCCCGGACGTCCGTTAATCGCCGTAGGAGTATTCAAATCAACTGCAATTCCAAAATCGCCAAGCTTAAATAAACAATCTTTATTACTGTAAAATATATTGTCCGGTTTTATATCACGATGAAGTATGTGATGCTTTCGACACATATCCAATGCATTGCAAATATGTATTCCCAAATTTAAAACTGTTTTTATATCTACCTCATTTTCATACTGATACTTACAGAATGGATTAAGTAATTCCATCAGTATTAATATATGCCAGCCATTACTGTCCTCAACAATCTCATGCTCATGAAAAGCGACTATATTTTCACATTCCCGTAAGCATTTCATTATCTTTATTTCAGCTAACGAACTCTCTAAAAGAGAACGATAATAGTGTTCAATACCTTCTTGTGTAACACCTTCAATATACGCCTTTTTTTCATCAATTTGAGAATATAAAATATCTATCTGCTTAACCGCAGCTATAGCATGGTCGGAATACACCTCCCATACTTTACCAAATGCACCCTCGCCAAGCTCTTTTCCTATCCGCCACTTCCCCCACAAAGGCTCTTTATCATTAATATTAAAGCTCATTTTATATTCTCCGTCAAAGAGCCAAGTTCTGAACAGCCTTGATATTTTGCAGCAGCCTGCATTCCTCCTGCTCGTTCAACTCCAGCAAGCCCATTTCATACTGTCTGTACTTAAACATAGCATTTGCAAGGAATTGTATTTTCATCATTTTGCAGTGATCATCACAAATATGATAAATATTCCCTGACATTCCCATATTAATTCCGTAACAAGTCGGGCAAACTCCGACAACAGGACAGTTTCTGCATTTTTCATCTAAATTACGCGGATCAACAGGGCATGAAAAATCAATTTTTTTTGCTTTTTCCGCCAATTCCTTTCCGATACAAAGCGGAGCAAATGCGTGACACGGGTAAACCTCTCCGTCTATGTCATATGATTTCATCATAGGTCCGACACCACAAAATCTTTTCGGAACTGCCGCCCCGGGTTGCATATCCATAATAGCTAAATCAAGTATATTTGCAACCTTGATTTCAGGATGAGCTAAATAATAATCCATAAGAATTTTAAGCTGCTGTGCTAACACCTCCAGAGATTCATCGGACCATTTTACACCATAGCCCAAATTTGCCGAAACCTGAAAACCTTTTTCATGAAGCTCTATTGCACCTTTAGCTAATTTGGGTAAGGTTTCTTTTGATACAGTCATCTTTGCAAACGGAAATTCTTTTTTGAAAAATTCCAAATCAATCATATCATACGAGTTGGAGCGATTGATATTTTGCATTTCTCTGTCACCGTCCAGACTCAGATATACTTCCATGCTTGAAGAGTTTTCCTTAAGCCATTCCTGTATCTCACCATGCACCAAGGTTCCGTTGGTTGTAGAAAATCCAAACCAACCTTTTTCCCACTGTCTGCTCTGCATATATGCATGTATTTTTTTAATCAATTCAAATTCCAGATATGGCTCTCCTCCGAAATAATACAAGCACATAAAATTTGAACCGTCATTTGCACTCATTTCTCTATCTATAATCTTCTTTGCTGTTTCAAATGTCATTGATTGAGCTTCCTTGTTATGCTCATAGCAATACGTGCATGACAAATTGCACTTGTTGGTTAAAGTCAAGTTCACTATTTTAGTATCCGGTTTATTCATAAATTTATCTAAATTTTTTCTCATATTTTTTCTCCTTACATAAAATTCACACATGATAGTCAGATATTTGTTAATAATATCCTTCATCCGACTATCATGTGTTTTCATCAGGACAAAATTAATAATAAATTAGTCCCAAGCCTGACAATAACCTTTTGCACATCCATTAAAATTCATTTCACCTGAATGCTCAGAAGATGCCTTCACACCTTTCTTATCAAAAGATTCCAGCTTCGCTGAAATTGTCTGCATACTATCATTTGAAAGAACAAACATATTAATTGCCTTATTCATATTCGTCACCTCCCCCTATAATTAATTATACAGCAACAGAATTTTTTATCAAACTCTGTCCCGCTACATTGTAGCACATTTAACCAAAATTTGCAATGATAATGTAAAAATTATTTTTTGCTTGTCAGTCTATGCAAAAAGGTGTTGACTTTTATTTGTTTTATGTTATACTTAAATATATTAATATAATTAGGTAATAAAAAATACGATAATCGGAAATTCGTCAGTTACATATTCCCGATGAGGTCTGTCTGCCGCAAAGCAAAGATAAACTGTGGCGGTATCGCTAAATTTTTGTCCTCTGTATTTTGTTACAGAGGAATTTTTTAATTTATGACCACCTCTTAATTTTCAGATAACTAAAATTTACAAAGGAGAATAAAAAATGCCTATTACTGAAATCCTCAAAAAAAATTCAGATTTTTACCCAAACGACATTGCCCTGGTAGAAATCAATCCAAAGCTGGAAAACCAAATCCGCACCACATGGCGTGAATACTCTTTGATTGAGGCAAAGCCCAATGCGGATTACAGAAAGGAGATTACCTGGAGCGAGTTTAACAAAAAAGCAAATCGCTTTGCCAACCTGCTTTTATCACGCGGCATAAAAAAAGGCGACAAGGTTGCAATCCTTTTAATGAACTGTCTTGAATGGCTGCCGATTTATTTCGGTATCCTCAAAACAGGTGCACTTGCCGTACCTCTTAACTATCGCTACACCGCAGAAGAAATTAAATACTGCCTGAATCTTTCCGATTCCGATGTGATTATATTCGGACCTGAATTTACCGGTCGTATTGAAGAAATATACCATCGCATACCACGTGTAAAAATGTGGTTTTATGCAGGCGAGGACTGCCCCACCTTTGCAGAAAGCTATGACAGGCTTGTTACCTACTGTTCTTCAAAAGCACCCGACATAAAGCTTTGCGATTCGGACGAGGCTGCAATTTATTTCTCATCAGGCACAACCGGCTTCCCGAAAGCTATTATACATAATCATGAAAGTCTTATGCACGCCGCAATGACCGAGCAAAATCATCACGGTCAAACAAAGGAGGACGTTTTCCTTTGTATTCCGCCGCTTTATCATACAGGTGCAAAAATGCACTGGTTTGGCAGCTTCTTAGTCGGCGGCAGAGCAGTTCTTTTAAAAGGAATTGAGCCGGAATGGATTTTAAAAGCTGTTTCGGATGAGCATTGCACCATCGTTTGGCTGCTCGTTCCATGGGCACAGGATATTCTGGATGCTATCGACAGCGGTAAAATCAATTTAGACGACTACAATCTGTCACAGTGGCGTCTGATGCACATAGGTGCACAGCCTGTTCCGCCGAGCCTTATCAATCGTTGGAAAAATGTATTCCCTAATCATCAGTATGATACCAACTACGGACTTTCCGAATCAATCGGACCCGGCTGCGTACATTTGGGAGTTGAAAATATCCACAAGGTAGGTGCTATCGGAAAGGCAGGCTACGGCTGGAAGGTTAAAATCGTTGACGAGCATAAAAACGAAGTAAAACAAGGCGAGGTCGGTGAGCTTGCGGTAAAGGGTCCCGGCGTTATGAACTGCTACTATAAGGACGAAAAAGCAACTGCTGAGGTTTTAGCGGACGGCTGGCTCTTTACAGGCGATATGGCACAGGAGGACGAGGACGGATTTATTTTCCTTGTTGACCGCAAAAAGGACGTTATTATCTCCGGCGGCGAAAACCTCTACCCTGTTCAGATTGAGGATTTTCTGCGTAAAAATGACAAAATCAAGGACGTTGCGGTTATCGGCATCCCCGACGCAAGACTCGGAGAAATTGCAGCTGCCGTTATCGAGGTTAAGCCCGATATGCAGCTTACTGAGGAAGAGCTTGAAGACTTCTGTTTCGACCTGCCAAGATATAAGCGTCCGAGAAAGATTATTTTCGCAGACGTGCCGAGAAATCCTACCGGCAAAATCGAAAAACCGAAGCTTCGTGAAATTTACGGCGCAAAATCCGTTGTCGCTCACGAAAATGAAATAAATCAATAGTCAACAAAAGGGGCTAAGCCCCTTTAACCCCTTACAAGCCTTTTGAAAAAGGCTTCTGCGAAAACTTTACTGCAACGGCATTGCAGATGCAAGAGTGCAGCAAACCCGATATATCTTACTGCAAAAGCAATGCTTTTGCCCAAAAGTTTTGGGTCAGGCTTTTTCAAAAAGCTTGCGGGTATGGGCAGAGCCCACTAAAAACACAGAAAGGAACACACTATGAAAAAGTTATTATTAGGCAACGCAGCAGTTGCACAGGGTGCCTATGAGGCAGGCGTAAGAGTAGTTGCGTCCTATCCAGGCACACCAAGCACAGAAATCACAGAAAACATCGTAAAATACGATGAAATATATGCAGAATGGTCACCTAACGAAAAGGTTGCGGCAGAGGTCGCAATCGGTGCATCAATAGGCGGTGCACGCAGTATGTCCTGCATGAAGCACGTAGGACTTAATGTAATGGCTGACCCTGTATTTACTGTAAGCTACACCGGCGTAAACGGCGGCTTAGTATTCTGCGTAGCGGACGACCCGGGCATGCATTCTTCTCAGAACGAGCAGGACTCACGTCACTACGCAAAGGCTTCAAAAATCACAATGCTTGAGCCTTCAGACTCTCAGGAATGTAAGGAATTTACACGTCTTGCGTTTGAGCTTTCGGAGGAATTTGACACTCCTGTATTCATTCGCTTATCTACGCGTGTTTCACACTCACAAAGCCTTGTAGAGATTGGCGAGCGTAAGGATATTGAGCTTAAACCATACGAAAAAAATGTCGGCAAGTATGTTATGATGCCCGCAAACGCCGTAAAGCGTCACGTTGTTGTTGAGGAAAGGATTGCAAAGCTCAAGGATTTTGCTGAAGACTGCAGCTTTAACACCGTTGAAATGAATGACACCAAAATCGGTGTTATTGCATCGGGTATTGCATATATGTACGCAAAAGAGGCTCTCGGCGATAATGCAAGCTATCTTAAGCTCGGCATGGTTTACCCTATGCCGGAAAAGCTTATCCTTGATTTTGCGTCAAAGGTTGATAAGCTTTATGTCATTGAGGAGCTTGATCCAATAATTGAAGATCATTGCAAATCACTCGGTCTTGAGGTTTCGGGCAAGGACGTCTTCACACTTTTGGGAGAATACACTCCTACCATGATAAAGAGTGCAGTTTTGGGAACAGCTCCGGCAGAGCAGGCTGAAATCGAAGAAGCAATTCCTGCACGTCCTCCCGTTCTCTGCCCGGGCTGTCCGCACAGAGGCGTATTCTACGTTCTGAAAAAGCTGGGACTTGTTGTTTCGGGCGATATCGGCTGCTACACCCTCGGTGCAATTCCTCCTCTTGCCAGCGTTGACACAACAATCTGTATGGGTGCATCAGTTTCAGCAGCACTCGGTATGGCAAAAGCAAGAGGTTCGGAATTTAACAAAAAGCTGGTTTCGGTTATCGGTGATTCCACCTTTATGCACTCAGGCATAACAGGTCTTATTGATATTGTTTACAATAAAGGAAATAACACCGTTATTATTCTTGACAACTCCATAACAGGAATGACAGGTCATCAGGATAATCCTACAACCGGCTACACAATCCGCGGCGAGGAAACTAAACAGGTTAATCTCCTTACTCTTTGCAAGGCAATAGGAATAGAGCATGTATGCGTTGCCGACCCGTTTGATATTAAGAACTTTGAAAAGGTCGTTAAGGAAGAAACGCAGCGTGAAGAGCCTTCGGTTATCATTGCACAGCGTCCGTGTGCACTGCTTAAATCGGTAAGCTACACAAGTCACTGCAAAATTACCGAAAACTGCAAAAAATGTAAAATGTGCATGAAGCTTGGTTGTCCTGCAATTTCCGAGGACGGAGCCGGCGGAGTAAAGATTGATTTGACACAATGCAACGGCTGCGGCTTATGTATTAATGTATGTCCGTTTGATGCAATAGTAAAGGAGGGCTAAGCGATGACCAAGAAAATTATGATAGTCGGCGTAGGCGGTCAGGGAACGCTGCTTGCCAGCCGAATTTTGGGCAACACAGTTATTAATGAGGGCTATGAC
Source organism: Clostridia bacterium (assembly GCA_017935675.1). Classification (GTDB taxonomy): domain Bacteria; phylum Bacillota; class Clostridia; order UBA1381; family UBA1381; genus RGIG9115. The sequence goes on from JAGBHE010000028.1 coordinate 14,480, forward strand.
GTTAAGGTTTCCGAGGTTCATGGAATGAGCCAGCGTGGCGGAAGCGTTGTTACATATGTAAAGTACGGCGACGCTGTATACTCCCCTATTATCGACCGCGGAGAAGCGGATATTATACTTGCATTTGAAATGCTTGAGGCGTATCGTGCAATGCCATACCTCAAAAAAGGCGGAAAAATCATTGTTAACACTCAGGAAATCGACCCTATGCCTGTTATCACCGGTGCAATGAAATATCCTGAAAATATCGATAAAAAGCTGCAGGATAAGCTGGACGTTACGTTGGTTGATGCACTCTCCCTTGCCGAGGAGGCAGGAAATTTTAAAGCTGTTAACGTAGTTCTTATAGGCGTTATGGCAAAAAGCACCGATATTCCTTATGAAAAATGGGTTGAAACAATCAAAAATACCGTTCCGCCAAAATTCCTTGACGTGAACTTAAAAGCGTTTGATTTAGGCTATAAGCTTTAAGGAGGTTTAAAAATATGGCTATGTGGCAAAAAGAAATTGAAACAATGCCGCGTGAGGAGATTAAAAAGCTCCAAAGCGAAAGACTCGTGTGGCAGGTAAAAAGAATGTATGAAAACGTTGAGCTTTTCCGTCGGCGTATGGATGAAAAAGGCTTAAAGCCCTCCGACATTACCTCGGTTGACGATTTGCCTAAGCTTCCGTTCTCATACAAGCAGGACCTTAGAGACTGGTATCCCTACGGCTTGTTTGCCGTACCCACACATGATATTGTACGCGTGCATGCGTCCAGCGGTACAACCGGCAAAAAAATAGTTGTAGGCTATACTGAAAAGGACATTAAGGACTGGGATGACTGCGTAGCAAGAATGATGACCGCACTTGGACTTGGAAAGGACGATTTCGTTCAGGTTTCCTACGGCTATGGACTCTTCACCGGCGGCTTGGGTGCTCACGGCGGTGCGACTGCCATCGGTGCAACTGTTATTCCGATGTCATCAGGAAATACCCATAACCAGATTCAAACTATGGTTGATTTCGGTTCAACAGCTCTCTGCTGTACTCCCTCCTATGCACTCTATCTCGGAGAATCCGCCGAGGAGCTTGGCGTTACAGACAAGCTGCAACTGAAAGCAGGTATCTTTGGTGCCGAGCCTTGGACTGAGGATATGCGTCATGCGATTGAGGATAAGCTCGGTCTTAAGGCATATGACATTTACGGTCTGTCCGAAATTATGGGACCGGGCGTTGCCTGCGAATGTGAATATCAGGCAGGTATGCACGTTTGGGAGGATATGTTCATTCCCGAAATCATCGACCCTGACACCGGAGAGGTTCTCCCTTACGGAGAGCAGGGTGAGCTTGTTTTTACAACAATCACAAAGGAAGGCTTCCCTCTTATCCGCTACAGAACACGTGATATCTGTCAGCTTATCGCTGAACCATGCAAGTGCGGCAGAACTCATATCCGTATGAAAAAGCCTTGCGGTCGAAGTGACGATATGCTGATTATCCGCGGTGTTAACGTATTCCCATCACAAATTGAAGAGGTGTTAATGAGCATCGGCGGCGATATTACGCCTAACTATCAGATTGTTGTGGACAGAGTAAACAACACCGATACCTTTGATGTAAATGTTGAAATGAGCGAAAGCTTATTCGCAGATGACGTTAAATCAATCGAAAAACTTGAAAAATCAATTACACAAAAGCTGCGTGATGTTCTCGGCATAGGTGCTAACGTTCACCTCGTTAACCCGAAATCCATACAACGCAGCGAAGGCAAAGCTAAACGAGTTATTGATAACAGAAAATTATAAAAAGGAGTGATTTTATGCTAATTAAACAGCTTTCAGTTTTTACCGAAAATAAGCCCGGAGGCTTAGCACCAATAATTGAGACTCTCGGAAAAAGCAATATCGACATAAGTGCCCTTTCTCTCGCAGACACCTCCGAATACGGAATACTGCGTCTCATAGTTAACAATTCGGAGCTTGCCGTAACCGTTCTTAAGGAAATCGGCGTTGTCGTAAAGGTCACTGATGTTCTTGCTGTTGCGATGGACGATACTCCCGGCGGTCTTTCAAAAATATTGGAAATCTTTGTTCATAAAAACATAAACGTTGATTATATGTATGCCTTTGTAGGCTCTGTTAACAATAAAGCATTAATGGTTGTTAAAGTGTCCGAGCCGGAGGCAGCTGCAAAGGCTCTCGCAGATGCCGGAATAAGCACCGCAGAAGCAAAGGACATTTACAGAATATAAAATTACTGCATTATTAAAGCAAAAAAATGATAGAATCGAAATTTCGGCTCTATCATTTTTTCTTGCTGATGATATTAGCTGCTTTTTCTGTTTCTTCGGTAGACGCCCGGAGACATTCCGGTTTTTCTTTTAAATCTCCTGCCAAAATAATATACATCGTTATACCCGACAAGTGCAGATATTTCAGACAGTTTTTTATCGGTATTTTCCAGCATATGTATAGCCACTTCTATTCGTCTTGAGGTTATATATTCAATGGGAGATTCATCGAACATCTGTGCAAAAACTGCTCTATAATGCGATTCACTCAAATTTTCCATTGCTGCAAGATATGCAATGTTTATTTTTTTATGATAGTTTTCATGTATATACAGGATTGATTTCAGCAGACGTTTTTTTTCACCCAAGCCACTGATATGTCGTGAAAAAGTAATTAATATTTCAGTAAGCACCGTCTCTGTCATCTTCAGAAAATGCTCATCATTTATAACAAATTCGCGATACATTCTATTCCAGTATTCCACCAGGCTTGCGATTTGTCCGCAGCTGCATATGCAATTTGTAGGTATAGAAAAGCTCTGCAATAAATTTTCTGCATCTTTTCCTGTAAAGTGCATCCATAAATAATTAATTCCGTCGCCCTTTTCGGCATAATACACGTACTTTGTTCCCGGTTTCATAATAAGGAAGTTTCCCGCCGATATAGTGCTTTTAGTACTGTCAAATTCAATATTCATACTTCCTTTTAAGATATACATCAAATAAAAATCCTTCCGCACAGAACGTGTAGTAAAGCCTACACTGTCATCTACTGCTCCGACACAGTTTATGCACAGCTTCTTCGTCATGTCACACACATTCGCCATTCTCTCATACGGCACATTATAATACGTCTGCGTTTTCATCGCACGACCTCCAAATCATCGAATAGTACATTTTCTAAATTGTTTTGTTCATTGAAACGGTATTATATTTATTATAAAATAAAGATAATAGAAAATCAATACTTTTCACTAAAAGGAGGACTTATTTTATGAATTTAACGGTAAAACAAGTGTCGAGCCTCGAAAAAATCCGAGCATATGGAATTGGCAAAGTTAAAACTGTCTGCCGACGAACAATAATGGGCGGAGAAAGCTTTTCTTACCAGCTCGCAATTCAATCATCGGATAATACAGAACTGCATATGCAGGTTATTTCGCCGCTCAAAGACTATATAAAGCTTTACACAGTAAAAAATACAGTAATGGATTTTGCGGTATATGAGGACGCAGATGATGATTATATTACAAAAGAGCCGGGGCTTATGCCGGATATACTTATGCCGCTTGAGCTTGAGAGCGATTCGCTGCGACTTGTAAACGAGTCGGAAGCAATTTGGGTTAGCGTATCTGTCCCCGAAAACACCACATCAGGTGAATATCCGATAACTGTTTCAATTTCTTCGTCCGGCGAGTGTGAGGCAGCAGAAATAAAACAGACAATGATCCTTGATGTTATTGCCGCAACTGTTCCAAAGCAACATACAATATTTACGCAGTGGTTTCACGTTGACTGCATTGCTAATGTTCATAACGTTCCCATATACAGCGAGGAGCATTGGAGTTTAATAGATAAATATATGTCCCTTGCCTCCGAGCTTGGAATTAATATGATTCTTACTCCGATTATTACACCGCCGCTTGATACAGGTATCGGGCTTACCCGTCCCTGCACACAGCTTGTAAAAATAGAAAAGAAAGACGAAAGCTACAGCTTTGATTTCTCGCTTTTAAAACGCTGGACTACGCTTGCTGACAAAAATAACATCAAATATTTTGAGATGTCGCACCTGTTTTCACAGTGGGGACTTAAGTACGCACCAAATATAAAGATAACAGAAAACGGCGAAGAAAGTTATATGTTTGGCTGGCATGTAGACGCACAGTCCGATGAATACAGGAATTTTCTGAATCAGTTTTTACCTGCACTCATTGAATTTTGTAAGGCGGAAGGTATAAAGGAAAGATGTTGGTTTCATGTATCAGATGAGCCTTCAGCAGAGCATCTTCCGGCATACAAATATGCCTGCGACATTATAAAACCTTTGATAGACGGCTGCCCTACTCTTGACGCAATATCAAATTATGATTTCTATGAAAAAGGTCTTATACCCAATCCCGTTACAGCGACTGACCATATAGATGTTTTTATTGAAAACAATGTAAAAAACCAATGGGCATATTACTGCTGCGGTCAGTGCAAAAAGGTAGGAAACAGATTTTTAGCTATGCCGTCATACCGAAACAGAATACTTGGCTTACAAATGTATAAATATAACATAAACGGCTTTCTTCACTGGGGTTATAATTTCTACAATAACCAGCTTTCACGCAAAAGAATAAATCCGTATATCACTTCTTCAAGCGACAAAGCCTTTCCGTCAGGCGACCCATTCTCGGTATATCCGATAACAAACGGTGTTGTTCCCTCTCTGCGTGCCGTCGTTTTTAAAGAGGCATTAAACGATATTGAAGTCTGCCGTATGCTGGAGGGGTATATCGGACGCGATGAAGTTATTAACATGATTGACAGTGCAGCAGGAATGAATTTAACCTTTTCGGAATATCCTAAAAACAGTGAGTTTATTCCCTCACTCATAGAAAAGTTTGAGCAGATAATAAAATCACACATTAAAAATTAGACTTAAAAAAGTCAAAACCACCAGTAAACTGGTGTCTTGCACTGCCCCTAGAAGGGGCTATTACAGGCTTAGCCTCTGTAAGAGGCACTGAAAGTTTGACACCGCATTACAATTACAGGCAGCCGCTCACGTGCGGCTGTCTTTTTTGCCTACTTATTCTTGCTACCCGTAAACGGGTCTAATATTCTTTTAAGCGATTTGGTCTGATGCATAATCTTCTTCTAATTGATTCCTTATATAGCTTTCTATAACCTTTTTGTTTCTTCCAACCGTATCAACATAGTACCCTCTACACCAGAAATTTCTACTCCCATACTTATATTTTAAATTTGCATGTCTGTCAAATATCATTAGTGAACTTTTTCCCTTGAGAAATCCCATAAATTGTGCTATACTTATATGCGGTGGAATACTCACAAGCATATGTATATGGTCTTTACAGGCTTCTGCTTCTATTATCTCTACTCCTTTTTGTTCGCAGAACTTACGCAATATTTCTCCTATGTCTTTTTTCAACTGACCATATATTTCTTTTCTTCGATATTTGGGTGCAAATACTATATGATATTGACATCTGTAACTTGAATGTGCTGTGTGTTTAATTTCATTATTTGTTTTCTTTAACATTGTTAAAAACCTCCATGATATTTTTTAGTAATCCGGTCGCCAAACCATTTACTATTATATCATAGAGGTTTTTCTCATGCTAAAGCTTTTTCTCTTCCCCCAGTAGAACTGGGGGTTTATTTCCACGCCTAAAGGCACCAATAAGGCAAAAACCCAGAAACCGCATGGTTTCTGGGTTTTTGTTG
>JAGBHE010000004.1 GCA_017935675.1 Clostridia bacterium
AATTCAAGGGGTTTTGGAAATTTTTTATATAAATAATAAAAGACCTCTGAATTTTGTGTTTTTCAGAGGTCTTGTTATTAATTTAAAGATTAATATCGTCAAATTCAAGCTCCGGAATGTACTTGCAGAATTCCTCAAGCTCGGCTTTATAGCTGCCGTACAGCTCACTCATATGGTGAATGTACGGACCGTTTATAATTTTTTTCTCTATTTTGCTCCAGCATTCAAACTCCGCCCACATATATGTACCGAAGGTTAAAGGACCGTCGGTTGTTTTGAACTCTCCGCCGAGAAGCGTATACCCGGACCTTGAACCTTGGAATCTTGCAATTGTATATCCGCCGTCTTTTGCGCGGAAGCTTGGCTTGGTGTTGTACAGATATGCTTCAGAGTCCTCGCTTTTCATTGAGTAAGGGAATGGTCCGCAGTGCCAAAGCAGCTCTGAATTGTCATTTTTCGGGTTGCGGCATGTAAACTCGCCGAAAAGGGGAGGACGCTTGCCGCGTGAAGCGCACATAAGAATTGCGTTTGTAACCGCACCGTGAATATCTGATTCACATGTTACAATATATCCCATATCATAAAGAATACTCATGGCAAGACAAGGGTTTGCACCGAAGGCAAGAGGCATAGACGTCCAGCATTCCGTTGACAGAACATCAGCGTCTGTTTCCTTGAATACATCAATGTAGTATTCAACGAAGGCCATCATTTTTATGAGAAGCTCGTCATCAATGCCCTTAACGTCATATTTTTTCTTTACATCCTCCGCATAAGCACACAGCTTGTCGCGTCTGTTTGCATATATATCCTCAAGAGCTGCTGTTGCCTGTGCCATGTTGACATTTTGCATATTGAATCCGAATTTCTCCGTGAGCTCAAGCTCGTTTGACATAACACTCTTGAATGGATTAAGCCTTGTTCCGACCTGGGTTATTTTCAGCTTTTTAAAATTCTTCACCATTGTTGCAACTGATAAAAAGCTTTTAAATCCATTGATAAAGGTTTCGCTTTCAACGGGACAGTTTTCTATGTAGGAGAATGGTATTTTATATCTTTGCAGCTGCTTGCTTATTGCAAAAAGACCGCACTGGCTGTCGGTGTAGCGCAAGCCGTCCGGGTCAAAGCGCAAATCCTGAGGCCCCCACAGCAGAACGGGAAGACCCATGAGCTTGGCAATCGTGCCGGCCGCCTCTTCGCTTCCGAAATTACAGTTTATAAGAAATATCGCATCAACCTTTTCCTTTAAAAAGTACTCCTTTACACGTTCGCAGTCGGACGGGCTGTATAAAAGTCCTTCCTCGTTCAGCCATTCGATATCGGCAAAGGATGTCAGTTCATCTGCGCAGTTTTCCTTAACGAACTTAAGAACCTGATTTTTGTTTTCCTCTGCTTTTGCAGGCTCAAAAATACCCTTTCTTGTTTTTGCGTCGGCAAGATCCCGGCGTATAGGAACAAGTCCTATTTTAAGCTTATAATCAAGCATTGTAACACTCCCTTTGAAAATAATTTTTAATAAAATGAATTTTACATTGCATTTATTATATCATATCTGAAAATAA
>JAGBHE010000029.1 GCA_017935675.1 Clostridia bacterium
ATACAGAAGGGTTTTGGGATGTTTTAAGAAATTTCTGTTATTAACTTCAATAAAAATTGAAAAAAAGTTATTTAATGTTTTAATGGTGGATTGTATTTTTACTGAAAAAGTCAAGTGGAAACCATTGCTTTTAAATGCGTGGAATATCTTTGTTTGGTTATATTTTTATAATACAAAACGAACACAAGAGAACCGTTCAAGACCGCTTAAAAAGTCCACTTGCGTTCGATCTATTTTGTAATTATCAGCGGAAAATGCGGTTTTAAATCAAAAAATTTAACCGGTATAATCCCGGGATTACATTCCAAAAAGCTCATAATACTCACGGCTTTTTGCGCTTTTTCCCTTTCTGGCAAGCGTTACGGCGGCAACCTTTTCCGCTCCCGCTTCAAGCAGTACCGATGCGCATTCGCGGAGGGTATTTCCGGTGGTATAAACATCATCGACAAGAATAATGCTGCGTCCCTTCGCAAGCCCCGCATCTGCGCTGAATGCACCGCGGAGGTTTTCAGACCGCTCCAGCGTAGTAAGCTCGCTCTGGCGTTTTGTGTTTTTAACCTTTCTTATAAGCCTTGTGCTGTGAGCAATGCCAAGCTCCTCCGCCATAAATGATGACAATATCTCAGCCTGGTTATAGCCGCGCTCCATGAGCCGTTCTTCGGAAAGAGGCACCGGAGCAAGCATATTGAAGCCGTAATCCTCGTAAAAAAGAAGTCTTGCTATGTCTGTCATATATTTTGCAAAAATGCCGCCGTAAGCACGGCAGCCGTTAAATTTATAGTCAATTATCAGCTCGCGGACAGGTGGGACATAGTAAAAAACAGACAACGAATACAAGCTGTTATTTCTTTCGGGAAACGCCTGTCCCACAGGGACAAACGGAAGCCTCAGCTGACATTCACTGCAAATTCCCTTTGCTCCGCCAAGAACAGCAAACCTGTCCTTTTTATACGTCTCACCGCAGGCAAGACAATCGGCATATTCGTTTCTGTCAAAAAAAGACAAGAGCCTTGAAAACATATGTCTACCTCCCGCAGCTTTTAAACAACACTGATAACAGTCAGTCCCTTTTTAAGCGCATAATCCTCCGTGTACGCCGTACCACCCGTATCTTTATAGCGATAGCTTACACAAACGGAACTGCAATCAACTATATATCTGTTTCTCGCATGCATGCAGCCTCTGTGATATGTCTCGCTTAGAACCACTACCGCATCTGCCTGCGAAACAAGACTTTTATATTCACAAAAGCGCCTTCCGTCCCAGTTTGTGCCGTGGGCTCTGTACGGAAGGGCAACCATAAGCCTGATAAACGGATATTTTTCCTTAAGGCGCAGTATACATTTCTCAGCAAGAGTGTCAAAACCCAAAGCACCGCCGGCAATAAAATTGACAAAGCCATCCTCTGCCAGCACCGAAACTATTTCCTCAAGCCTTTTCTCAACATCCTTGTGAAGTATCCGCCTGTGCCCCGTAAAGCATACTGTTTTTTCCCTTTGATCACTCATACATTTTCTGCTTTCTTATATCCTTTCCCACAAACTTAACAGCGTAAAAGTTTTCAAACAGCCTTGATACAAACCTCGGAGTGTAATCTCTCGAAAGCTCATCCATGCTGAGATTTGTGCTTATTATCATCTTTTTCCCCGCCATAATCCTCTCATTTACTATATCGTAAAGAAATGAAGCGGTAAGCCGTGACGGGATTTCCGTTCCAAGGTCATCTATAATAAGCAAATCGCTGTCATATGCCGCCGCAATGTTTTCTTCATCATTTTCATTCTGAAGCTTATTGAATTTCTTGTTTTCAAGCAGCTCAAAAAGCCTGCCGCTTGTCATGTAAAGCACGGAATATCCCTTTTCAATAAGAGAGTTGGCAATACAGCCTGACAAGTATGTTTTTCCAAGTCCTGCGCCGCCGAAAAACAGAAGGCTTTTTTCATATGACTCAAAGCTTTCGCACATATTTCGTGCCTCATTATACGCCTTTTTAATCCTCGTTAATGAAGAAATGCCGTCCTTTTCGGGAGTGTCGGAAAAATATTTGAAATCAAAGCTGTCAAAAGTCGCATTTTTCATGTACACAGACAGGTTTGAACGCTCATATGAATATTTCATAAGCCGTGCCTTGTAGCAGCGGCATTTTTCATTATCAACAAAGCCGGTATCCCGGCACAGCTCACAGTGATACCTTATCCTGTCATAGTCCTCCGGAATATTATTTTCCTCAAGAATTATTCTTTTCCGTGTCTCCAGCTCCTTCAGTCTGTCGCTGAGCGCTTCCCTTATCACAGCCTCGTCCTCGGGATTTTTTGACATTTTAACGGCATGTTCAATGCCGGCGCTTGCTATTTCCCTTCTTATTTCCTCAAGCTCCGGAAAGCGTTCATGTATTTCATTTACACGCTTATTTTTAAGCAATGCCTCTTTTGAACGAAGCTGATCATATTCTGCAAAAATTTTATCTGCTATACTCTGAGCCAAATCCGTCACTTCCCTTCCATGTAAGTATTTCGTCCTTTTTTTTCAGTATTTCATCAAATCTATCAATGTACGTTTTCGGGTCCTTGAAATTAAAAATTCTCTCGATTCTGTCACCCATAACAAGCTTTGTACTGCCGCCGCAGCCTGCAGCGATTATCGTCTGGATTTCCTCCATTATATTAATATTGTAAAAGCTCATAAAGCCGGGCTTTGAATACCCCACATTTTCAAGGTTTCCGGAAATATTTTTCTGCCTGTACATATAATACGGAATTCTGCCTGTCTCATTCATTTTACGCTGTGTATAAGACAGCATGTCATTCATCAGCTCTGCCGCGGCAAGCTCTTCACCCGAAAACCTAAAACGCGCCGAGCGTTTAACACACATGGAATGTACGGTTATATTTTCAGGGTCAAGCTCGCATACAAGGTCAAGACTGCGCTTAAAATCCTCTAATCCTTCGCCCGGAAGCCCTGCAATCAAATCCATATTGATATTTTTAAATCCCGCTTCTCTTGCCATGCGCACACAATCCGCTGTCATTTCCGGTGTATGGGCACGCCCCACGCGTTCAAGAGTCTTTTTGTTCATGCTCTGCGGATTCACGCTTATTCTTGAAACACCTGCCCGCGCCGCAGCTTCAAGCTTTTCCGGGGTTATCGTATCCGGTCTTCCTGCCTCAAGGGTAAATTCCTCCGGACCGCCTTTTGGAAAAAGAAGTCTGATTCTTCCGAATATATCAGTAAGCTGCTTTGCAGAAAGAGTTGTGGGCGTTCCGCCGCCGATATATATGTTCTGCACCTCAGCACCGAGCCTATCAATAATTTCTGCGGTTTTTTCTATCTCGCGAAGCAGAAGACGAACATACTCATCCATGTACTTTCCGCTTACCCTTACATCTGTTGAAACAAAGGAGCAGTAAAGACACCTTGTCGGACAAAACGGAATCCCGATATAAACGCTGACGGAACCGTTCTTTGATTTTTTTAGAATTTCTCTTTCATTTGCCGCAACGGTCATGGCAAGCGCCGCCTTGTCCCCGGCAACCTCATAAAGCTCTGAAAGCACACGGGGCATATCCTTTTCAGTCACACCGCTTTCAAGAAGCTCTCTTACGTTTTTCGCCGGACGTATGCCGCTCATAACACCCCACGGAAGATTTATTTTCCTTATTTTTGACGCGGCATGGCAAAAGCTTTTGGTTACCGCCGCATCAAAAATCTTTTTTCGCATTTTTGCGGTTTCCTCAGCTTTAACCTCACAATAATAATCCTCATCATAGATTTCGCCGCCGTACTCTATTACGGTATAGACATTTACGGTTTTCCCGTCAAAGGAAAAACCGCTGCTGACTGTAATATTCTCCTCCTCTGAAAAAAACAGCCCGTAAAACAGCCTGAGCTTGTCCTCACACTCATATCCTCTCTGAAATATCAACATCAATAAAATACTCTCCATTTTTTTAGCATATATCCATTATACTCCTAAAAGCCTTTTATGTCAATAGAAAATATCGGTCAATGGAGATAAAAATACTGCTGTTTTGGTTTGTACATCATAAAAACTTTCCTTCCTGCATATAATAAAATAACGCATTTTGCGTTGCAGTGTATTGACAAATGCGTTTTAATATGTTATAATCAAATTAATTGGAAGGAGTGATTACTATGCCATCATCAAACATATCAAATGTAAGTTTTCGTATTGACAGCAATTTAAAAGCGCAGGCTGACAGCTTATTTTCACAGCTTGGAATGAACATGACAACTGCTTTTAATATTTTTCTGCGTCAGTCAGTAAGAGAAGGACGTATTCCTTTTGACATTACTATTAACACACCTAATGCAGAAACGGTTGCAGCTTTGCTTGAATCGCGTCAGCTTATGTCTGAACCGAATGTTAAAGCCTTTGATGTTGAAGACGCATTAAAGGAGCTAAAATCATGAGCTTTTGATTTATGCAATTGAAAATAATAAATTGTTTCTTACTCTCTCCAGAACCGGCACACATAGTGATTTATTTGAAAAATAAGACCTGCTAAAGAAAGTCAAGAGAAATTTTAAAAATTTTTTATGACAAGAAAATGCACACCAATTAGACCGGCATTAAAAGTGTCGGTCTGATTTTTTGTAATTTGGTATACTTATGTACTTGAATATTGTTCTTTTACTCGTGCATAATAAATTCTTAAAAATTTGTTTAAAGCTGCGATTTTTGCTACTTTTAATGGTTTCCCTTCATTCTCTTTTTTAATTAAATATTGATAAACAGCGTTGTCAGTTTGAGGTTGTACTATCTTCAATGCTTGCATGATTTCATAACCTGTTTTTCGTAGCGATGCCGAACCTCGCTTTGTGATTTTTCGATTACTGCTGCTATATGAGCCTGATTCATACGGCGGTGTATCAATCCCTGCATATGCAATTAATGCAGATGCACTGTGAAATTTTCTTACATCTCCGATTTCAGCAATAATCCTTGGTGCCAGCACATCTCCAACACCCGGCATCGACCTAACAACAGAAAATTCAGGTAAGGACTTGGCAAGCGCAGACATTTGTGCTAAAATAGTAGCAAGGGTTGTTTCAACATTGCTTACAGCCTTAGCTGCTTCTAAGACTAACATTTTGGTTGATGGGGAATTAGATGACAGCGTGGGGATACATTCCAATGCATTCGCGTATAAGCTTTTAGCTTTTGTTTCGTTGGGGTGATATCCCTTTTTCTTTGCCCATTTTATGTATTCTGAAACAAATTTGTTTTCACTCATATTTGTAATAACATCGCAGTGCCAGAATTTACTGACAAAATCACATAATTTGTTTTTACCGGTTGTTCTTATGGTGCTTTTAAGCAATGGCTTTATTCCCGGAAGTGTTCTGTCTAATAAATCAGTCAAATTAACCTTTTCATTAGCCAAAACTTTTACATAATGAAGATATTGACGACTTAAAACACGAAGTTCTGCATATATTTGCTCGTCAGCAGAATAATTAACAAGATGTCTATGGTTATCTAAAACATATGAAGCCAATTTTAAAGAATCTGCCTTATCTGTTTTAACTTTACGAATATCCATTGATGCGTATTTCTTAATCACCAAAGGATTAACCACGCTTACAAAAATACTGTTTTCTTGTAAAAACGAAACAACGGGAAAATGATATATACTTGTAGCTTCTACAACGCAATAAGCTTTGTCATCAAGCATCTTAATTATCTCACACAGTTCAGACAGACCTGATTCTGTATTTAGAATTTCAAAGGGTTCTTTGATGATTTCCCCATCATCAGATAAAATTGAAACCATGCTTTTTGCTTTTGCTACATCAATACCGACAGCATACATAAATACACCTCCAAAAAATTTTAAAATGGATTCCATTCGCACTTATTACAATTCATCCTGGTTAGTTACACGGGAGCATATTTGTCCCAACCTGCTTAATCGAATTTACATAATAAGAGAATGGCTGACAGTCTTTCTTGCAGATGCGAAATCCAAGGGGCTGTACGTCAGTCCATTTCATCTCTTATTATATAAAAATAAGTGCAAGCAATCAACTAAAAACATAGTTAATTTACTTACACTTTTATTGTACCAGGGGCTGTTGCAAATGAGCACTTTAAAAATGCTCATTTGCTCAGCTCTTTCTTTTCTGCAAATCTTTGGGACGTTTTTATTGTGAGATAATCATTTTTTGATTTATGGCACTTTTCTCTGTATGGACAGCCGGCACAGCTTTCATTTCGTTTTTGTTACGGAGCTATCTTAACGCAACAGCCTCTTCCTAAAACTTATATATGGTGATTTATCCCCTACGGTGCAATCTGTCAAGATTTTCTTTTGCTGACCGCAAATGTTCGGGAATGTCCTCAACGCTCAAATGATCGTGTACCGCAGTTGTTCCCGCTTGTTTCGCGGTTTCGTAATACCAGCACTTGTAATCAAGGGTGTCGAGTGTTTGCTGCAGTTCTTCCATTTGCTTAATAACTTTTTTTCGTTGGTTTTGAAATAATTCCAATCGCTCGTCAATCGTTTCATCGCCCTTAAGCGCCATATCTATAAATCTCTTAATATCTTTAATTTGCAGTCCCGATTTTTTCAGGCATTCTATGATAAGCAGCCAATCAAAATCCTTTTCCTTGAAAACCCGTATTCCGCCGCCTGAACGCTCAACAAACGGAAGAAGTCCTTCCTTATCGTAGTACCGTATTGTTGACGGCGCAACGTCTAATACCTTTGCCGCTTCACCTACTGTATAAATCATTTTTATATTCTCCTTAAAAATTTTCAAAAAAGCCTTGACTTAAAGTTCACTTTAAGTTGTATAATTTACTTGTGTTTTTAAAATATTATAATACTAATCCAATAAAAAGTCAAGGAGGAAAAAGAAATGCAGGAATTAAGCATATTTAAAACAGGCGAAAAAAATGAAGCGTTCGCAAAATATTTTATCGGTCAGAGCTATCTTAATATGCTTACAACCGAGCGCGTGCCGATTGGCAACGTCACTTTTGAGCCGGGCTGCCGCAACAACTGGCACATTCATCATAAGGGTGGTCAGATTTTGCTTGTAACAGCAGGACGCGGCTATTATCAGGAATGGGGTAAGGAAGCGCGGGAGCTAAAGCCCGGTGATGTGGTAAATATTCCGCCGGAGGTAAAGCATTGGCACGGCGCAGCGCCTGATGAGTGGTTTCAGCATTTGGCGGTAGAGGTACCTGCAGAGGGCGCGTCAAACGAGTGGCTGGAGCCGGTGAGCGATGAGGATTACGGAAAATTGAAATAGGAGGAGTAAGTTTGGAAAAAGATAAGCGGCGCATCTCACCGCCATCAGCGACTTGAAGTATAAACATACGTCGTCGTCGCTTCCGGCGGTAATCTGCTTGCTTCTCTTTCTCCAAACGGCATTGGTGAAAGGAGTTCGGAATATAAAAATGGCAAAGCAAACAGCAGGACGTGACACACTCGGAGAATTTGCTCCGAAGTTCGCGCAGTTGAATGATGATGTGCTTTTCGGCGAAGTCTGGGAGCGCACGGATAAGCTGTCGGCACGCGACAGAAGTATTGTCACTGTTACGGCGGTGATGGCAAGCGGCGTACTTGACAGCTCACTTGGGTATCATATTCAAAACGCAAAAAATCATGGCGTAACGTCCACAGAAATGGCGGAAATTTTAACCCATGCGGCGTTTTATGCAGGCTGGCCTAAAGCGTGGGCGGCATTTAAAATGGCAAAAGCAATTTATGAGGAGGAATAAAAAATGCTTGGGAATTTTACTTATTCAAATCCGACAAAATTATATTTCGGCGAGGACGCGATCGATAATTTAAAGACGGAGCTTGCAAATTACGGCAAGAATATAATGCTTGTTTACGGCGGCGGCTCAATCAAGAAAAACGGTATTTATGATAATGTTATCGCCATCCTTAACGAGTGCGGAAAAAATGTTTTTGAGGACGGCGGTGTTATGCCGAATCCGACAGTCGAAAAGCTGTATGAGGGCTGCAGGATTGCCAAGGAGAATAATATTGATTTAATTCTTGCTGTGGGCGGCGGGTCGGTATGCGATTATTCAAAGGCAGTGTCGGTATCGGCATACTGTAAGGAGGACCCGTGGGAGAAATATTATCTTCGTATGGAGGAGGCAGACAATAAAATTATTCCCGTAGGCTGCATTTTAACAATGGTAGGAACAGGCTCGGAAATGAACGGCGGCGCGGTTATTACAAACCACGACACAAAGCTGAAAATCGGTCATGTTTTCGGTGAGAACGTATTTCCGAAATTTTCAATACTAAACCCCGTATATACCTTTACGCTGCTGGAATATCAAATGGTTGCCGGGTTTTATGATATTTTCAATCATATCTGTGAGCAATATTTTTCAGGAACGGACGATAACACCTCCGACTATATAATGGAAGGGCTTATGAAATCGCTTATTCACAGTTCGCGTATTGCCGTAGAAAATCCGCAGAATTACGAAGCGCGCAGCAATATTATGTGGACAGCTGCTTGGGCGCTCAATACATTTGTCGCAAAGGGCAAAAGCACCGATTGGATGGTTCATATGCTCGGTCAGTCGGTAGGTGCTTATACGGACGCTACCCACGGTATGACGCTTGCGGCTGTTTCGCTCCCGTATTACAGACATATAATGCCTTACGGTTTGCCGAAGTTCAAGCGTTTTGCAATTAATGTGTGGAATGTCAATCCCGAAGGCAAGAATGATGAAGAAACCGCAGCAGAAGGGCTTTCGGCAATGGAAAAATGGATGAAGGAAATCGGTCTTGTGATGAACATATCCGACCTCGGTGTAACCGATGATATGATAGAGGGCATTGCAGACGGAACATTTATTATGGACGGCGGATATAAGGTTCTGACCCATGATGAAGTTGTGGAAATTTTAAAGGAAAGTATATAGGAGCCTGTTCAATGTCTGTTTGAAGGCAGGGCTTGATCAGA
Source organism: Clostridia bacterium (assembly GCA_017935675.1). Classification (GTDB taxonomy): domain Bacteria; phylum Bacillota; class Clostridia; order UBA1381; family UBA1381; genus RGIG9115. The sequence goes on from JAGBHE010000029.1 coordinate 8,962, forward strand.
CGGTAAAGAGACAAATACGTAACACAAGGGGCGGTTCTATAACACAAGAGAACCGTCCCCCTTGTGTTATATTTCTTCAGGGACATACCCCGGTTTAATAAACAATGTTTGTGGAATGTTATTTAAGATTTTGATTTTTTGTAACAAACTCATCGGCGATTGATTTTCCATATAATCTGTAAATTCTTTGCGAAAAGCAGATTTACAATAATAGCGACCAGACCTTTCGTCTAAAAATACAAAATATATATTTTCAGAAATTATACTTTTGATTGCAAATTTAGCTTCTATTTGGCTAAACGCTCTGACTTTGGATTTATTAAATGAGACTATAGAAAATTCATTGTCAAGTGTATTTTGTAAATTAACTATAGCCGTTAGCCGACCGGAAATTTTATCCCAATTTCTGCTTTTTTCAATTTTGCTATCATCAAGACGCTTGTCCAATAACGCAGGAATCAACCGGTCACCATAGTACTCAGCTTTTCTAATACCGAAATCTACATCTCGTGCATATTGCATTCCGGCAAGATGAGGGAAGTCGTCATCAAGAAAAGACAAGTCAATTCGAGTCAACTTGCCGCTCCGTGCCATATCCAATATGTAACTAATGTTATGTAAATCGCTCCACGCTTTAGCTGCGTCTAAAAACAAACCCATGTCAACAATCCTTTATTACAAAAGAAGAGACTCCGCAATTTCGGCAGAGTCTCCTTCTGAGACATTTTCGTTCGGCATAAGCCTAAGTTAGTCTGTGGAATCTGTCTCAAACCCTTATCCAAAGCTCCACAGATGTACGGAAACTAACCCCATCATCTGCTTCAATGCTACGATAAACAGTCTTCGCTGCTATCTCTACATATATTATAAACGAAAACCTCTTATTTGTCAATAGCTTTTAAAAATTTTACCGGCAATTAAAAAGATTTTGTTTATATTAATATTATATGCAAAAAAAATGTAATTAGTCAAAACCCATAACACAAGAGAACCGTCCCCTTGTGTTCGTCCCATTGTGTTACGAATGATTGTCATTTAAACATGGCTGTCGTTTTGTTAAATGTAATGCTTGTTTCCTCCGCGTTGTAAACACCATCACCGCTTGGAGTGTAGCTTATAACCGCCTTGTCCTCATCACTGCTGACAAGTTTAAGATTGTACAAGCTTTGCCGTATATTCATACTTACAAAATTTCCCTGTTCGCCGGTTATATAATTGTATGCGCTTAATTGTCCGTGCGGTGACGCATTGCTCTGAATATAACCTGCATAATACACCCAATCGCCATCAAAAACAACACCGTTGGTTTCAAACGAAACACCGATTACAAGGTCATTATTGCTTCTCAGCGTTAAGCTTCCCACGCTCTCGCCGTCTTGTGTGTCTTTATCATTTTCAAAAACAATCTTCATGAGCTTTCCTTGGTTAGCGTATAGATTTGTGTTGTACGTGTCAAGCCTTACAAAATAAATTTCGTCATCTGTCACGCGGACTGAATTGCTTGCCAAAAGATATACGCGCTCATATCCCCGCGCCTCGTCTGTAATGCCGAGGAAATTTTTTTCGTTTTCATCCTTGAATGTGTAATATCTCCACACGTTTCCGTTTTTGTCTGCTTTTTCAGCAACAGTTGTTACGTTTTTTTGCATTCCTGTCACCGACACGGTTTTGCTGTCGCCGTTCCAGTAGACCTTGTTGCCCGTAAGCTCGCTTATCTTGCGTATAGGCAGGTATGTTGTGCTGTTGCAGAGTATGCTTGACGGTGCGGTTCCGCCGCCTTCAAGTTCCATGTCCTCGTCCCAGTGTATTCGGTCAATGCCGTTGATGTTAATGCGGACTGTATTGAGCAATGCATCAATATTTTCCGCAACAGCAGGTACAGACGTAACAACAGCACCGATTAATATTCCCGTGAGTATTCCTTTAATGTAATTTTTCATGCTTACACTTCCTCTTGCAATTATTGAATATTTACAATTATATCTCCGCAGGCGGGTAATTAATAATATTATATCACATATATGCTCTGTTGTCTATTGACATACTTTCTAAAATTATAACTAAAAGCAAGATGTCCCCCGCCTCTATAGGCGGTGGGTTCCACTTACTTTTTTCAGTGGGGGTACAATCCCCCACTGAAACGTTGAATGACGGGGCTTTGCCCCTTATTGAACCTACGCGCAGATGTCCCCCCGTCTTCTCTGGCGGCGGGTTCCCCTTGTGTTCGCCCTCTTGACAGAATATCAAAAATCTGCTATAGTATAATCAGTCGAATACAGGAAAGGAAACTGATATGATACATATCTCCGAAATATAGCTAAAAGCAAGATGTCCCCCGTCTTCTCCGGCGGCGGGTTTCACTTACTTTTTTCAGTGGGAGATTATAACTCCCACTGAAATTCTGAGATGGGACCCGCCGCCTAAGAGGCGGGGGACATCTGCGCGTAGGTTATATTATGAGGTACATTATTAAAAAAGCAGAATAAAGGGATGGTTAAAGGTGAGAAGCATGTACAGAATTATAAATGCAGAAGAAAAAGATTTGAGTGAAATATTGGAGCTGCAGTATTTGTCATTCAAAAGCGAAGCGGAGATGATCGGAAGCTGTGAAATTCCGGCGCTGAAGCAGACGTATGAGGGAATTGCTGAAGATTTTCATAATGGTGTGATTTTGAAAATGCTGAATGAGAAGGATGCTGTAATAGGTTCTGTCAGAGCCTTTGATATGGGAGATTATGTGGAAATAGCAAGGCTGATGGTTCATCCCGCCTACAGGAGAAAAGGACTTGCGACTTTGATGCTGAAGGAAATAGAAAAGCATTATCCGGGAAGGAGACTCGAATTATACACTTGCACAAGAAGCTTATGTAATATTGCGCTTTATGAAAGTGTGGGATATAAAAAGTATAAAACAGTTTGCGGGGATTCGGGGTTGGAGTTTGTCTATTTGGAAAAATAAATAGAATTTGTATCAAAATACTATTGATATTTTTCGCTGTACATGATATAATTAATATGTAAATAAATATCAAGAATCATTAATATGAGGTGATGAAAAATGTCAAATAAAGAACTTGCAATTGATATAATCAATCAAATTCCGGAATGTAAACTGACATATGTAATTGATATGCTAAATGGTATAAAGGGATTACTTATTGATAATGTTGAAGAAATTGATCCTGATGATTTAGATTTGTCTATGATTGCCGAAGCAAAAAAACTTAATGACGGTACCACAATATCATTTGAAAAACTGCTTGAAAAGGACGGATTAAGTTATGCAGACTTACAAGATTAGGTTTGAAAAGGCGGCACAAAAATTCCTTGATAGGCAAGATAAAGCGCAACGATTAAGATTGTATAAAGCTATATATAAATTGCCGGACAGTCAAGATATTAAAAAGCTAAAAGGGCATAATTTATATCGTTTGCGTGTTGGTGATTGTCGCATAATATACACAATTGATAATGGTATTCGATTAATAAATATTAAAAATATTGATAATCGAGGTCAAATATACAAACGATTGTAAAAATATTTCAATAAGATTTTTCCGGTGTACGACTCCGGAAATTTTTTTTGGTTTTCTATTGACAACGTCGAATAAGTCTGCTATAATATTAGTAAAATGAATTTACTAATTAGAAAATACGACATTAAAGCAGGGAGGAAATGAAATGAGCAGAGACGGTATTGCAATTGCCGGGTCGATTTTGGTTGATACAATAAAAACAATAAGTGAATATCCCGAAAAAAATATGCTTACCGATATTCTGGAGATAGAAAGAGCCGTAGGCGGCTGCGTACCGAACACATCAATAGACCTTGCTTCCATAGACAGTGAAATTGCGGTATCGGCATACGGACGAGTCGGAAATGACGAAGCGGCGGATTTTATAATTGAGCGTTTGAAGCAAAGTAATATTAATACCGATGGAATAATCAAAAATGAATATGCACTGACGAGCTTTACAGATGTATTTAATGAAAAACAAACCGGCTGCCGCACATTTTTTTCGTACCCGGGCGCAAGTGCGGGTTTTTGCGAAGCAGATTTGGATTTTGAAAATATGAAGGCGCGTATGCTGCATTTGGGTTATCTGATGCTTTTACCTGTTATGGACAGCCCTGATGATGAATATGGCTGCAGGGCTGCAAGGGCCGCCTGCCTTGCGCAGGAAAACGGAATTAAGGTATCTGTAGATACTGTCAGCAGCAATGCGGAGGGCTTAAAAAGGGTTGTCATACCTACGCTTAAATTTTGCAATTATGTAATAATGAACGAGACGGAGGTCTGCGCCGCTACGGGCTTGAAGGCAAGGAAGGATAACGGGGAATTGGACGCCGGCAACATTCTCAAAGCAATGAGGCATTTTATCTCATGCGGAGTTAAGGAATGTGTTATCGTTCACTGTCCCGAGGGCGGGTTTTATATGGATTGCAATGAAAGGACCGTTAAATCGGGCTCTCTGATTTTACCCGAGGGTTATATAGCAGGGGCGACAGGTGCGGGAGACGCGTTTTGCGCGGCGGCGCTGTACGGTTTATATAATGATTTCAGTCCGGAAGAAATTTTAAAGCTGGGAAGCGCCTCAGCTGCGCTTAATCTGGTTGTTAAAGACTCGGTGAGCGGAGCGGGAAGCTTTAATGACTTAAAAAATATAATGAATAAATTTGATACAAGAAAACTATAGGAGGAGATTAGAATGAATAATTTTCAGAAACGAGCCGCGGAATATTTTGCAAAAGCAAATATTGTTATTACCGATGAGGAGAAGGAAAAAATAGAGATAGCGGATTTTGGGCTTAACGATATTGAAAAGACGGGATTGGAGCTGATTACATATATCAATACCGACAGGGTATGCGCAAAGGAAATGGTATTGTTCCCGTATCAGACTTGTCCCGAACACAAACATCCCGGCGAAAACGGGAAAGAGGAAACCTTTCGCTGCCGTTGGGGAGAGGTGTATCTCTATGTTCAGGGAGATGAAACGGAAAACAAAAGCGCAGCTCCGCCTGAGGGCAAATACACGGTGTTTCACGAGATTAAGCTGATGCCGGGACAGCAGCACACCATTTATCCGAATACCCTGCATTGGTTCCAAGCGGGAAAGGACGGTGCTGTTATAAGTGAATTCAGCACACATTCAAGTGATGAAACAGATATTTTTACAGATGAAAGGATTGTGAGATAATGTTAGTGAGTTTAAAGGATATTTTGAAAAAGGCGAATGAGGGGAAATATGCAGTCGGGCTGTTTAATATGCTTAATCTTGAAATGGCGCGCGGAATTATCGAGGCGGCGGAGGAGGAAGCCTCCCCGGTTATATTGGGTGTTGCGGAGGTGCATCTTCCGATTATTCCGTTTGAATATGCAAGTATTATTATGACTCATATAGCAAGGAACGCAAGTGTTCCTGTTTGCCTGCACTTTGACCATGGCACAGATTTTGATAAAATTATGGCGGCTGCAGACGCGGGCTTTTCTTCTGTTATGTATGACGGAAGCGCACTGCCGTATGAAGAAAATGTTCGGAATACCAGGCGTGTGTGTGAAGCTGCGCACGCAAAGGGCGTGGATGTGGAAGCGGAGCTTGGTCACGTCGGCACGGCCGGCGTTGACGACAGCGGCGATTATGAGTCGATGTATACCGAGGCGGAGCAGGTTAATAAGTTTATTGACGCGACAGGCGTTGATGCGCTTGCGGTTGCAATCGGAACGGTACATGGGCAGTACAGAAAGACTCCGCATTTGGATTTAAACCGCCTTGCGAATATCTACAAAATCAGCAAAAGACCGTTGGTTCTTCATGGCGGAAGCGGGCTAAGTGATGATGATTTTATCAATACCGTTAAGGGCGGAATACGCAAGGTAAATATCTGCACCGAGATGTGTCTGGCGGAGAACCGCGTCTACGGCGAGGGCTTTCAAAGCGGCAGGAGCTTTGAAGCAAATGTCGTTGCTGCCAAGGATGCGGTAAAAGAGGTTGTAAAGAATAAAATAAGACTGTTCGGCAGCTCTGCTAAGGCCTGAAGGAGGCTTGTTGATATGAAGGCTCAGAATCAGCCAATCGCAAAGGAAAACAACAGAAGGCTTGTCGTTAAGCTTATACTTATGCACTCTCCGATTTCGCGTATGGAGCTTGCCGGACTTACCGGGCTCAGTAAAATGACGATTACCAATATCGTATCGGAATTGATAAAAAATGAAATTGTCGAAGAAACAGGCAGTACAGGCAGCGGCGTAGGACGAAAAAAAATATATCTTAAAATAAAGCAAAACAGCAGGTTTTTTATTGGCTTGTATATTGCCAGAAAGCAGCTTTTCTCGTTTGCTGCGGATTTGTGCGGAAATATTTTTTGTGAAAAACACATATCCTTGTGTAACGAAACCAACGACAGTCTTACCCGCAAGGTTCTTGACGCAGTCGAAAATGTCGAAAAGCGGGTTGATGTGCAAAAGATAATGGGCATAGGAGTGACCTGTATCGGACCTTTGGACAGCGAAAAAGGAATAATTCTTTCGCCGCCTGATTTTTATGATGTACACGACCTGCCGCTGGTTAAAGAGATACAGAAAAGGTATGCCTATCCCGTGGTGCTGCGTAACGATATGGATGCTTCGGCACTTGCCGAAAAATATTACGGCGCAGGAAGAACGCTGAATAATTTTATATACCTCGGAATATCCGACGGTATCGGTGCAGGCGTTATTTCAAACGGCTTGCTGTACAAGGGAAACAAGGGATTCAGCGGAGAAATAGGTCATACCTGTATAGACATAAACGGCAGAAGGTGCAGCTGCGGAAACACAGGCTGTTTGGAGCTTTACGCAGCTTTACCTGCTGATTATGTATCTCTGGAGTATAAGGAAAGAGCTCTATTGCTTGATAAGTCATGCAAGTATCTGGCGGCAGGGCTTATAACGCTTATTAATTTATTTGATCCGTCCGCAGTTTTTATAGGTCACAAGCTTGCTGTAGACGGTGAGCTTGCCGCGGAGCTTTTGCAAAAAGAAATAAACGGCAGATATCTTGCGTCGGAGCAGAGAAGGGTTGAAATAAAACCAACCGTTTTTTCCGAAAAGTCACCGATGGTAGGAGCGGCGGCAATATGTATGGACGAATTTAGAGCCTATCCGTAAATTAAATTAAGCACATCTTGCTTGCTGATTTTCCGTCATATCGCCAAAAAAGTCCTCAGCATACGCCGGTATGCGTCGGATTTTTTGAACAATCTGACGAAAAATCCGACTTCGCAATATGCACTATTTTAATTACGGATAGGCTCTTAGTTTTTAAAAAGAAATCAAAAAATTTTTGAAAAAAATATTGACATATAATTAAATAGGTGATATAATCTTATTAGTTAAATCATTTAACTAATATTTTGCGGGAGGATATTGCTGTGGCGCACGGAACTAATGCCGAAATGATGAAGACAAATAATAAAAAGCTTATTTTAAACCTTATTCGACAGGATAATTATTCCCGTGTTGATTTGGCGAGGGAAATGAAGCTTACAAAAGCCACATTGTCCATACTGACGGAAGAAATGCTTCGGGAGGGTTTGATTTTTGAGGAGGCTGCGGGAGAAGATTACAGCGGAGTGGGAAGGCGGCCCATATACATAAGGCTTCGTGAAAAGGCAAGATATGTAATCGGAATCGGTCTTACGCGTTCGGGATATCATACGGGTCTCTTTGATTTAGGCGGAAACGCGGTCAGGATTGAAAGGCATAAGTATTGCTCGGACAATGCTGACGATAACATTAAGGCCATGGCGGAAATAGTGGAGCGTTACAAGAAGATCGTGCCGCTTGAGGCATTGCCGGGCATTGGGGTTGCGGTTCCGGGACCCCTTGATTATAAGACGGGTACAATACTCAATCCCCCGAATTTTGAGGTGTGGCATAACTGTGAATTGAGCAAGAAGCTTTCCGCACTTTGCGGACTTCCTGTAAGGCTTGAAAATATAGCAAATGCTATGGCTGTGGCTGAACAGTATTTCGGCTGCTGCAGGAGAGAGAAGGATTTTGCCTATGTAGCTGTGGATGAGGGCATAGGCTCCGGAATTGTTACGAACGGGCGAATTTATCGCAGTCAGCGGGGGTACGGAAATGAGCTCGGACATATATCCATTGATATTAACGGGAAAGAATGCAGCTGCGGAAACCATGGCTGTCTTGAACGCTATGCGGCTATTCCCGAGATTTTAAAAGGAACGGGATATGAAAGCTGGAAGGCGGTTCTTGATGATAATAATGAGAGTATTATCCGAAAGGAAGCGGAATATCTCAGCTGCGGGATTGTCAGCCTTTTAAATCTTTTTGATTTAGGTACAATAGTTTTGGGCGGAAGTATAAGCGAGGGCGGCGGCAAGATTGCCGAAATTATTGCCAAAACGGTAAATGGGCGCGCAATCAGCCGCCATGCCGTAAGAGTTGTTATGTCGGAGGCAGGACATGAGAGAGCCCTTGCCGCAGCGTCAATTGCACTGAGTGAATTTTTCTTCTGAATGCAGGGAAATATTTATTTAAGTATTTAGTTAAAAGATTTAACAAAGTGGGGCGTGTAACATTGAAAATATATAATAAGGGATTTAATTATTCGCAGGACGGACCCGGAAACCGCCTTGTGTACCATTTGCAGGGATGTAATTTCAGATGCAGGTGGTGCTCCAATCCGGAAAGTATGGAGGCTTCGGGGGAGTGCCGTGAGTACAGCGTGGAGGAGCTTTTGAAGGAGGCTCAAAGCTGTGTGCCGATGTTTTTTGACGGCGGCGGAGTAACGCTTACGGGCGGGGAACCGACGATGCAGTTTGATGAGATAAAGGAATTTTTATCTTTTCTCAGGAAAAGCGGCATACATACTGCTATTGAAAATAACGGCTCACACCCACGGCTTCGTGAGCTTTTTGACGTTATTGATTTTTTGATTATGGACGTAAAACACTTTGATGAAGAGCAGCATAGGTTTTGGACAGGAGTTTCCAATAAAAATACTGTGGAAAATTTAAAAATAATATGTGAAACGGGGAGACAGGCACTTATCCGCATTCCGCTCATTAATGGTGTAAACAATGATGCGGAAGGATTTGTACGGCTTTTTAACAGCTTTAATTGCAGCGGTGTGTATTTTGAAATTTTGCCTTATCACGAGTTCGGACGAGATAAGTGGACGGTACCGTATGAGATAGAAAATGGTTTTGTCGAAAGCCGTGATATTAAGAATTTTGAAAAGCTATTCCGTGAAAACGGGTTAAGGATTATCAAAACATAGCTATGAAAGGGTGCGTATTATGAAGGAGTTTAAAAAAGGCGAGCTTACAAGGATGGCTAAGGCGCTGTTTCGTGAGGAGCGCGCCATTGACCGTCTTGACGGTTGGTTTTTGGTTCTGGAGATACAGCTTCGTATGGTGGGTGTCTGCGGAAGCAAGGAGATAGAAAAGGCGGAGGTACTGAAGGAGACAGCAAGGATTCTGCCTATAAGCGTCAGTGATAATGCGGTGTTTGCCGGTACGCAGAGAGACAGCTTTGCGAGGAGCTATGCCCTTATCAATCCGTCGTTTAAGGTGGAGGAATTTAACGGCTATTGTGACCCGACTGCCGTATTTGACGATATAGAGCCAAACAGCGTGTTTACGCCGGACAGAATAAATAAGGTCCGTGAAGAGATGCAAAAGACAGATTATGTCCGCGGGCTTTCGGCAGTATATGATGATATTTCGGATGACACAAAGGAGGCTGCATTTTTTGTTGAGCAGGTCACGGGTCATCTTATTCCTGATTTTCGAAGGGCGCTTAAGTACGGCGTCCTGGAATTGAAAAAGGTTATTGACGGCAAAACAGAAGACGGATATATCGCGATGAGCGGTGCACTTGACAGCGTGATTATTTTGGCGGACAGATACAGGGAGGTTTTAAAATCAAAGCTTGAGACGGCGAACCCTCACAGAGCAAAGCAGCTTGAAAAAATGATCAAGACGCTTGAGCATGTTCCGAGATACGGTGCAAGAGATTTGTTTGAGGCGATTCAAATGTTTATATTGCTTTGGCAGGTTATGTGCCTGGAGCAAGCGCCCAATCCGTTTGCGTTTTCGGTGGGAAATGCGGATAGGATTTTTGAACCGTATATGAATGGTCTGGACCGTGAAACCGCTGCAGAGCTGTTTAAGCATTTTTTGGTGTTCTTTAATGTTGCGGATAGGAGCTGGGCGATTTCACAGAATATAATTATCGGCGGGCGTGACCTTGACGGCAATGATTTGACAAATGCCGCATCGTATGCTTTGATGGACGCATATTATGATATGAATTTGCCGCAGCCGATTTTATCGGTTAAGCTGCACAAAAATACTCCCGAAAAGTTCTATGAGGAAATGGGTAGATTTCTGTTTACACCCGGAGTTCTGACGCCGTCCTTCTTTAATGACGATTCCCTGTTTGCGGTACTCGGAAAGCACGGCGTGGATAAGGAGGATTTGCCGGATATAGCCATTGCGGGCTGTCAGGAGCCGCTTATTATGGGGAAGGACAACGGAAATACAACAAACAGCTGGCTGAACCTTCCGAAGATTCTGGAATTGACTTTGACGGGCGGATATTCAACAATTACAGGCGAGAAGCTTACAAATACAGAGAAAGCGGAGCTTGGAAGCTTAAAAGATGAATTTTATAAAAATGCCGGGGAGTTTGCCAAGCGTATGGCTGATGCGGCGAACGGCGCATCAAAGGCACTTTCTGATCTCAGAGTTCCGTTCCTTTCCTGTTTTATGGGCGGATTGGAAAACGGAATTGATGTGAGGGATGTAAAAAGACAGGGTACAAAGTATAACGGAAGCGGCTGTTTAATTCACGGCGTCAGCGTGGCAGCGGACAGCTTGGTTGCTGTCAGCAGACTTTTAGAGGAGCGCCTGCAGGATGCTGAAAAATTAGTTGACGCGCTGAAGGCAGATTTTGAGGGATATGAGGAGCTCAGAGAATTTCTGTGTTCATGTCCGAAGTTTGGCAATAATATTGATGAGGCGGACGACGCTGCTGCGGAGATGGTCAGCCGAATCTCGGATATTGTTGAGGGACAAAAGAACTATTTGGGGAACAGCTTCAGACCGGACTTCAGCAGTCCGTCCACGCATCTGTTATATGGATATTGGGTGGGGGCAACGCCTGACGGCCGGCACAGCCGCGAGATGCTAAGCTACGGCACGGACCCGTTATTCGGCGATGCGTCAAACGGGCTTGGGTTCAGAGTGCTTTCCGCCATGAAGCTGCCGTATATAAGAATGAACGGCGGGTATGCATCGCATCTTGGGGTAGACCCAAAATACTTTAAGGGAAAAACATATGAGGAAAAGGGCATTGAATTCAGAAATAAAGTGATAAATCCCCTGTTTTTTAACCGTGCTCAAAAGGGAATATCTCCGTTTTATCTGTATGTCAATGTGACAACGCCCGAAACGCTCAGAAAGGTGCTTGCAAACCCGAAAAAATATGCGCCGAGCGGTGTATACATTATGAGGATACATGGAACATTTGTGAACTTTCTTGATTTGTCGCCTGCGATACAGCAGGATATAATCAGGAGGCTTGACCCAAAATCTGCTGAAATGGAGGGATAGGTGTGTCAGCAATTGGATTGGATATAGGCACAACCGGTATCTGCGGCATTGTGATGAACAGCGGTACCGGCGCGATTGAAAAGGTTGTAAGCCGGAAAAACGACTTTTGGATTGCCGGTGAGCCGTGGGAGCGGCTGCAGGATCCGGAGGCTGTTTTTGAAACTGCTTCCGGGATTTTGGATGAGCTGCGGGGCGGCGATACGGAGGCAATAGGCGTTACAGGTCAGATGCACGGAATTTTGTATTTTGACAGATGCGGCAGGTCGGTAAGTCCGCTTTATACATGGCAGGACGGCAGAGGCAATCTCTCCTTGGACGGAGAGACATATGCGGAAAAGCTGGGTTCGCACACGGGGTACGGAAACGTAACCCACTTTTACAATAAAAAAAATAACCTGATTCCGAGGGATGCGGTTGGGTTTTGCACAATTCACGATTATGCGGTAATGCGGCTTACCGGCAGAAATACGCCTCTTGTCCACGCGTCTGACGCGGCGAGCTTCGGCTGCTTTGACATAAAAGCAAACAGGTTTACACGTACTGACGATATGCAGCCGCAGGTAACGCCCGATGCCGAAATTGCAGGCAGATGGCAAGGCATACCCGTATCGGCTGCAATAGGAGATAATCAGGCGAGCTTTTTCGGCGGCGGTTGTGATGAAAACACAGTTCTTATAAATGTTGGCACGGGCAGCCAGATTTCTCTTATAAGCGATGCGGAGGACGAGTGCGGGGCCCTTGAAATAAGACCCCTTACGAACGGCAAATGCATCGCGGTGGGAAGCTCGCTCTGCGGCGGCAGGGCATATGCGCTTCTCGAGCGTTTTTTTGCTCAGACGGCAAGAATGGCAGGAGTTAAAAAGGATGAATTATACAGCGAAATGGCAAGGGAGATTGCCGATATGAAAGATACGGATTTAAAGTTTGAAACGCTGTTTTGCGGAACGAGGGAAAATCCGAAAAGCAGGGCAAAAATCACACAGCTTTCAGCTGATAATTTTACTCCTGCGGATATGATATTTGCGTGTCTTGCGGGAATTTCAGACGAGCTGTTCGGGATGTATGAAAGCGCGGGCAGAAAATGCACGCGCATGGTTGGGACGGGCAACGGAATTCGCCGAAACCCGGTGCTGCAAAGGATTGTGGAGAAGCAGTTCGGTATGAGACTTCAAATTCCCAAATTTGAAGAAGAGGCAGCTGCGGGAGCGGCTGTATTTGCGCTTGCGGCAGCCGGTGCGCGAAAGATACTGATGATTTAAAAAAATTTAAAGCTTAAGGAGTGGTATATGTGATAAAGGAACCGATATTTTTTGAGAGAAACAGGGTAAGAAGAGTTTATACCGGAGGAAAGCTGTTCGGGAAATTCTTTGGTGATAAGCCGGAGGACGGGTTTTATCCCGAAGAGTGGATAGCGTCAAACGTGCGTGCTCTTAACAAGGAAATTGAGTCGGAACGTGATGGAGTATCGAGAACGGAGAGCGGCAGATGGTTTGATGAGGTGCTTGAGAAAAATCCGCAGGAAATGCTGGGAAAAGGCAAAAAAATGCGTATTCTTGTAAAAGCTCTTGACAGTGCTGTCAGGCTGCCCGCACAGGCGCATCCCGATAAGGCATACTCAAGAAAGTATTTCAATTCGGAGTACGGAAAAACAGAATGCTGGGTAATACTGGATACAAGAGAGGACGCGCTGCTGTATTTCGGATTTAAGGACGGAGTGGACAAGGAACAATTTTCAAAGGCAATAGAGGGCAGCAGATACAGCCCTGACGCTATGGAGAAGCTTATGTGCCGCATAAAGCCGAAAAAGGGCGATGTCTTTCTGGTTCCCGCAAAAACCGTGCATGCAATAGGAGCAGGATGTCTTATTCTGGAAATTCAGGAGCCGACGGACTTTACAATTCAGCCTGAGCATAAATGCGGTGATTATGAATTAAACAATGATGAGATGTGTATGGGACTTAACCTTGAGCAGGCGCTTGAATGTTTTGAATTCGGCACTGCGCAGGAGGCAAAAATTCAGCCGAGGACTATAATCGATAAAGACGGCGTCCGGGTGGAAAAACTGATTGACATGGAAAACACCGACTGCTTTTGCATAAACAGGATTACCCTGGAAAACAGTGAATATGTGTTGTTTGTTAAGGACAGCTTTGGCATATACATAGTTACGGAGGGCAGCGGACGGCTGACAGGTGCGGATTATGAGAGAGATGTAAAAAAGGGTGATTACTTTTTTATGCCGGCATCGCTTATGGGACAAGTGCGTGTATGCGGAGATATGGAGATTATTGAGTGTTTTTAAGATATTTTAAGGAACCGCTGATTAATCAGCGGTTTCCTGAGCCGAATAAGCGGTAAAAGGAGGATTGGAATGAGATATTCTCTGGATGGGAAATGGAAATTGTATTTTGGTGTACAGAGCGCGGAGGACAGCAGGGGGACAGGCATCGGCGAGTACAGAAACATGCAGATGATAGACGCGGATGTCCCCGGAAATGTTGAGCTTGACTTGATTGAGGCGGGGCTGCTGCCGAATGACATATATAAAGGCGAAAACATTCTGCAGGTTGAGAAGTATGAAAATTATGAGTGGTGGTACGAAAAAGAATTTGATATTCCGGCTTATGCGGACGGCAAAAAAATTACCGTAGAGTTCGGAGCCGTTGATACAATTGCGGAATATTATGTAAACGGGGCTTTTGCGGGAAAATCGGATAATATGTTTGTTCCCGTTGAGTTGGATATTACAAGGCTTGTAAAACGCGGCGAAAAAAACGTCCTTTCGGTGCATATACTGTCTGTTATGAGAGAGGCGTATTCCAAGGAAACGCCGATGTATTCGCTTATGAACGGCGGGGATATGAACTTTGATTCGGTATGCATAAGGAAGGCGGCGCATTGCTTCGGATGGGACATAATGCCTCGAGCTGTGACAAGCGGCATTTGGCGCAGTGTGAGTTTGTGCATTAAAGAGGAATGCGAGGTCAGGCAGCTGTTCTGTTTTTGCAGGCACGCAAATAAGCGTGAGGCGCTGCTCAGGTTTTGCTTTGACCTTGAAACAGAGAATGCAAGAGACATAGATGTCGAGGTAAGGGGCGTTTGCGGCGATTCGGAATTTTCGGCGCGGCAGGCGGCGCGCTTTAAAGCTGGATTTGTTGAGGTGAGCATTAACAATCCGAAGCTTTGGTGGCCGTATGGCTATGGGAAGCCGAATTTGTATGAAACGGAGATTTTGTTTATAAGAGACGGCAGAACTATTGCGGAATACGGCCTTAATGTGGGCATTCGTACGGTTCGCCTCGAAAGAAGCGAGATAACAGACGGAAGAGACGGCAGCTTTGATTTTTATATAAACGATGTACGGGTTATGTGCAAGGGCTCAAGCTGGGTGCCGATGGACGCGTTCCACAGCAGAGACCGAGAACGGCTCGGCAGTGCCCTTGAGCTGTTTAAGGATATCGGGTGCAATATGATAAGGTGCTGGGGCGGAAATGTCTATGAAGACCACGAATTTTTCGATTACTGTGACAGGAACGGCATTATGGTGTGGCAGGACTTCGCAATGGCGTGTCATCCGTACGCCCAAAGCGGAGAATTTATCGAAAAGATAAGCGCTGAGGCTGAGGCGGTTGTTAAAAGGCTCCGCAATCACGCGTCTGTTGTGCTGTGGTGCGGTGATAATGAAGTTGATCAGTTTATTTGTTGGGCTGGCGGAGATCCGAACAATAATATTATAAGCCGAGAGATAATTCCGCAAATTGTAAATGAGCACGACTGCACTAGGCCTTATCTTGCAAGCTCACCGTATGTTTCGCCGGTTGTGGCTGCCTCCGGGGATTACAGGGCAATGCCTGAGGATCACCTGTGGGGACCGAGAGATTACTTCAAAAGTCCGTTTTATGCGGAATCAAAAGCACATTTTGTAAGCGAAACGGGATATCACGGCTGCCCCGAGAGGGCGTCAATTGAGAGCTTTATAGATGAGGAATTTCTATGGCCGATGGAAAATAACAAACAGTGGATACTCCATTCCAGCGACCAACGCGGCAGGGACGAGAGGATAAATTTGCTGCCCAAACAGATTAAACAGCTTTTCGGCGATGTGCCGGAGGATTTGGATGAGTTTATTTTTGCGTCTCAGGTTTCACAGGCGGAGGCGGATAAGTTCCTGATAGAAAATATGAGGGTTCACAAGGATATCAAGGGCGGAATTTTGTGGTGGAATGTGATTGACGGCTGGCCTCAGTTTTCGGACGCGGTTGTTGATTACTGCTACAGAAAAAAGATAGCGTATGATTATATCAAGCGTTCGCAGCAGCCCTTTGCGCTTATGTTCGGAGAAATTGAGGATTGGCATATTACGCTTGTTGCCTCGAATGACACCCTGAAAAGGTTTGCCGGGGAATATAGGGTAAGTAATATAGATACGGGAGAGATACTTGCCGAGGGCAGGTTTGACGCGGATGAAAATGTGAATACGGAAATCATCAGGCTTCCGGTTATGTATTCCGAAAAGGGAATGCTTCTCATTGAATGGAAAATCGGAGGGAAAAAATATTTTAATCATTATTTGTACGGCAGTCCGGCATTTGATTTGGAAAAATACCGCGGGTGGTACGGAAAGCTGGAAAAGTTAAGACATGAGATGGGTTAAGAGTGTGAACTGATAAAATGGCGGTTTTTGTCTTGCAGAAAATATGTCAGCCTATGAAAAACTGTCAGTTTACAATACAGATACCTCGTGATATACTTAAGGAAACGCTGATTAATTAACAACGTAATAATAGTGAAACGGGGTGTTGATGTGAGAAAAATTATTTGCAGTATATTAATGGCAGCAATGCTTTTGGGAAGTGCGAACCTTGTCTGCGTATCGGCAGATGGGACGTCGGTTGACTTTAATGATATTACAGACGGAACACTCGAAGCGCTGCCGGCGGGATTTGTCCGTATCGGCGCGGACAGTGACCCGATTTATTATGCGGAGGGTGAAAAATTCGGTAAAAGCAAGGATGACAAGGCCCTGCGTATAGGACAGTATTGGAATAACAACGGAAGATTCAGATGGTATCAGGCAAGGTACAATGTTAACAAGGACGTGACAGGCTCTGAATATATTCACCTTTCAACAGAGATGGCATTGGAATACGGGACTGCCGACAGATGGCTGTCGGTAGGACTGACGATGGCGAATGCAAAGACATCATATCCCGAATTCAGGTTTGCGAACCTGGATGCAAACGGCGGCGATGACAGATCGGTAATCATATCGTTTCCCGGAACAGATGAGACAATAGTTGTGCCGGAGCGCAGCTGGATAAGGATTGATCTGGTTATGAATACCGCTACGGGAATGAGTGATATTTATTATAACGGCACCAAGACGGTGTCGGATCACCAGGCTACCTACCAAGGCTCACAGATGACTCAATCGGATAATATTCGGAATATAACGGGAGTTTATCAAGCAGAGTTCGGGATTAATCAACTGGCGTCAAACGGCAGCTATTTAAATAATAATACATATATAGATAATTTAATCTGCAATTGCGGGAACACATATCCCGAAATAACGGAATTTGTACCGTATGATGAAGTGAATTTCAGCGCGTATACGGGAGGTTTATCCGATTTGTTTATCCGCACTGCCGAAAACGATGATTGTACAACAATGAATGCTGTAAAGAGTGTGTTCGGCAAAGATAAAAATGATACGTCCATGGATATAAAAACAAGCCGTTTTTATAAAGCAGGTACCGACAGCCCGGCTCGATGGCAGCAGATAAGATATAACAATCCGGCGCCCGAATATATGGACAATAAGTCAACGTTTTGGCGGATTTCTTTCAGTCTTGCATATACCGGTGCGGGAATGAACCGCTGGATTGGTTTGAGATATAAAATGGGTAACGGCAGCACCCAGAGCGGAGAAGCGGAGACGGTAAATGTTATAGCGCTTAACGGCGGCGACAGCGGAGTAACCTTGAAGATAGGCGGTCAGTCGGTCAATGTCAGTGCGTCGGAGCTTAGCGAAAATAAATGGATGAAGTTTGATATTATTGTCAGCGCGGCAACCTTGGGTACAGCCGCCTATGATGTGTATTTAAACAGGCAGAAGCTGACAAGCAGCTCTGTCGTGTTGAGTATGCCGCCGGATAATAAAAGCTGGTACAGCCTGAGTAAAATAACTCAGCTGTTAATAGGTGTAAATCATCTTTGGAGCGACAGAGAAGCTGCCTATCCTGAGGCCGACACATATATTGATGACATATCAATAAGGCATTACGGTGCGTTCCCGAGCGATGCTGCTCCGGAGGAAAGTCCGAGAAAACTTATTTTGGGAAGGTATGATGGATTTGCAGATACCGGCGCCGTAAGAGGAATCTTGGAGGACGTAACATATAACGGTGAAAAATGCACACGAATTTCAGGCAGTGCTGTGGAGGAGGATTCGGACTTATACCTCAACTCCAGCGCGGCACCGACAGCGGGTACATTTACGGAGACAATATCGTTTATTGCAACGGATACGGCGGATTCAATATATTTTGCAACAGGCAGCCACACGCCGCTGACGGAAAAGATTCCGATGTCAGAGTTTGATACAGGCAC
>JAGBHE010000030.1 GCA_017935675.1 Clostridia bacterium
GATTTGACGGAGAACAAGCCTACGACAATTCTCAGATGTATGACGGATTGATGCACCGTTCCGGGGCGAGAGCTTATTGTGGAAATTGTGAGGCTTACATCGGAAGTGTTATCGAAGATAAGCTTGGGCGAAAGGCAGAAGCAGCCATGAAAAAGAGGCTGCTAAGTGCGGAACAGGAGGGCTGGAATGGATAGAGAACACTTATACCGCGGTAAGCGGAAAGATAACGGCGAGTGGGTTATAGGATATTATTTCTGTATGCACCATAACGACGGACGCACACATATACATCATTTTATAATTCCGATAGACGCAGAAATACCAAAAGATAAGCCTATTGGCGAGATACAGGTAGAGGTTATCCCCGAAACAGTCGGCGAATACACGGGCGAACAAGATAAGAACGGCAAGAAGATTTTTGAGGGTGATATTTGCAGCAAGTTTAGCAATTATTCAGGCAAAAAAATATTTTTTTCGATTGTATTTGAACAAGGTTTATTTTATGCAAGATATAGCGAAACGGCAGGAATGCCCTTGTGCGATATTTGCGAAAAAGTTGAAATTATCGGCAATATACACGATAATCCGGAACTGTTGGAGGTGGCGGAATGAATATTGAGAAAACGAATGGAAAAACAGGCTACATAACTATTACGATGCGAGACGCTGAATTGAGGTCTATTACAAATTTGCTTTGTCAGGCAAGGGAACATATAAATTTTAGCAAAAAGGATTACATAGTGAATGCTGAATTATTTACGGCAATTACAATCTTGCATCATGGGAGAATCCCGGAGTTTGAATTAAGCATTATAAATGAATTATATAACAAAGGCGGTGCAAAACAATGAAGGCTATATTAAAATATCCCGGCGCAAAGTGGAAAATTGGAGATTGGATAATAGAACATTTCCCGGAACATAAGGTTTATGTAGAACCGTTTTTCGGTAGCGGTGCGGTTTTCTTCAAAAAAAAGCCGTCCTACATAGAAACGATAAATGATGTTGACGGAAACATCGTGAATCTGTTTAGGGTCTGCAGAGAACAACCTGAAGAACTTGCCCGCGCAATGAACCTTACACCTTTTTCAAGGGAAGAATTTGTTGACTGCTACGATATGACGGTTGGTGATGCAGTTGAAAGAGCAAGACGGACGTTAGTGCGGTACCATCAATCTTTCGGCACATCAAACAGTTCAAAAAGGTCTTGGCGCAATGTTCAGACACACAGCGGTCCGAGATGCGCAACAATGTGGAATTATCTTCCTGATGTCATAACGGAATGTTGTGAAAGACTTAAAAATGCACAGATTGAAAACATAGATGCTCTGAAATTGATTCAGAGATACGATAACGAAAATACACTTATTTACTGTGACCCACCATACCTGCAGAAGCTTCGGAAAAGGAATATGTATGCCAATGATCTGACCGAAGCACAACACATTGAGCTACTTGATACATTAAAACTGAGTAAATCAATGGTAATCATAAGCGGTTATGATAATGACCTTTATAATGAAGCTCTTTCAGATTGGCGTACCGATACAAAACAGACAACGGTTCAAATGGGTTTGCATAGAATGGAAAAAATATGGATGAATTTTTAGATGAAGCGCGCATACATTTTGAAAGGATAGGTGAATACAATGCAAGAAATAACAATCCGGGTTGTGCCGGGCGGGGACTTAGTCGCGGTGGCGATTTTGATATTTACGGCGGCGGTGTTGATTTATGCGTGGTACAGGCACAAAAAATGAAAGGCGGCGGAGCGATGAAGCATGGGAAGAGGCTGACACGGGAACAGAAGATATATCTTAGCGGCAGGCGGTTAAATGTTGAAAATTGGCTATGCGAACGCGATACGGCGGAGTACATACGGCTGATACACAGGCATACCGGGACGGTCAGGACGATTTATAAGGGGTAACATCATGTTTAAAAAACGCAGAGGGATACATATTCCATACAACAGGCAGGGACTTATATATTTTATTTGTGTGAATGTAAAAGATATGCCACAAGAGGTTCAGCAGAAGATATTAAATCTCTGCGTTGAGGTCGGCAAGGAAGATTACAAAGCTTTGTATGAGGTTATGACCAATGACAGAAAATCTATTCTTAGCATTTCGCTCGAACACTATTTGAACGAGAAAAAATTATATCGACTGCGAAAAGAATTTTATGAAAAATGGTAAAGCAAAAGGCACACCGTTATAGTGTGCCTTAGCATTAAAGCTGTAAGAGCTTTTCCATTTGAGTATCGAGCGCCAGAGCTAATTTATAGAGCGTGAGTGCCTGGGTTTTATTGATGTCCCTGAAGCCTTGTTCGTAATGCTGAATCAGACGTGCATTTACTTCAGCTTTTTTGGCAAGCTCTGATTGACTCATACCAGCTTCAGTGCGTAACCGTTTGAGATTATTCAAAATAACACCCCCTGTTTAGACTATTATACACCCTTAGATGTAAAAAGTCAAGATGTATGCACCCAATCGTTGTTATGCCTGAATACAAAATAATAATGCTGCCCGTAATCTTCGATGCTGTCTTCAGTCTTTTTCAGACCGTTGTTCTGAGCGACTTTTAATATGTCATTCACAAAATTGGTTTTAGTTTTGTAATAGTTATCCATTGATATCGGAATATTGTACTCTACTATGAGTATGATGTAAGGGATGTTGTCTATCAGACTGTCGAGGTCGTATTCTATATTGCCGACGTATCTTACTTGCTGTAATTCACGTGTGAACTTTTCAATGTTTTTTGCTATGCCAAATCTTTCTATAGTGCATTTTGTTCTATCTTTCTGAGCCATTGTATTATTCCTTTCTGCCGGAGAATAACCGCTCCGGCTCGGCATCTTATTTACTGATAACTTGCATATTCTTTTTCGCAGAGTTCCAAATACTTGTTTCGGGCTTTCGTTATCCAATGCGACGGGCAGAACCTTGTTTCCACCGAAACAAAAATTTCCTTTGCTTTCTCTGTGGTACTGACTGTTTTTAATGCATCTTCAAAATCTTTTTCGGTACAAAATAACAACATTTTCATTTCACCTCTTTTCCTTTCAGAACATTTACGAATTCTGTGAACCATTCTTCACTTACGCAGCCTGCGAGTATGTTGTTGATGTCAGCCATTATGGGGTCAATCTCACAAATTATAAAAAGGTCAGCCTTTTTTAATTCAGTGATTTTGTTTTCAATTACCTCAGCCATATTGACTGTTAATCCGTCCGAACTGAATTCTGTAATTGTGAGAAGCTTTGCAAATTCGTAGTTTGCTTTTTCCCAGTCATCCATTTTGTTTTCGTTGTCGGCCTTGTAGAAATAGGTTTCCATATCGTAGTCCTTATCCCATACTGTGGTTTCCCAATCCTTTGTGTTGTGCAGGTAATCGTACAATGTCATATAAAATTCCTCCTGTTTTATACATCTGTAGATGTAGTTTCTGATGTTATTATACACCTACAGATGTATATTGTCAATACCTTTTTTAAAAAAATTTTTTTAATTGTCCGATAACTGAACGATAAACTGTTTTATAATGATACGTAGGACGGAATATTTATATTTACAATTTGGAATTAAACCGAGGTGAGAACTAATGCCGAGAGGTAAAAAGACACCGCCCGAAGTGATATATCAAATTATGACCTCTTGGGCGGTTACAAACAATTTCAAAGAAACAGCGAGAGAACTTGAGCTCCCTGTTACAACGGTGAAAAGCATTGTTGACAGCAACAAAGACAAGCCTGAATTTGTAAAACTTCGCAATGAAAAGATGGACGAATTTTCGGTTCGGGCGTCTGAAATTATCCAAAAAGGCTTGACGTTGCTAAATAAAAGATTTGACAGAGCAATTGCATCCGAGGAAGATTTAGACCTTTTGATTGATGAAATCTTTGCAACAGACAAGGAAGAATTAACACAGGACGAGAAAAACAGGCTTGTTAATAAAATCAGAGCTTTGCAGCTGCAGGACATTAGGGCGATTACTACTGCAATAGGTACTTTATACGATAAAAAGGCTTTGGCTGACGGAAAGCCGACAGAGAACACTAAAATTACTTTTGATTTACCGGAGGGCGTGAAGGACTATGCAGGTTAATATAGACCTTTCCACGACCAACCCAAAGCAAGAGGCTTTTTTCAAGGCCCGCACCAGATATGTAGGATACGGCGGCGCGCGAGGCGGCGGGAAATCATGGGCACTAAGAAAAAAGATAACGCTGCTGTCCCTGTTATATGCCGGGATAAAAATATTGCTGCTCCGGCGGACTTATCCGGAGCTGCGCGAAAACCACATCAACACATTGCTTGTTGATTTAAAAGATATCGCAAAATACAAAGAAAGTGAAAAGGTATTTACATTTCTCAATGGGAGCACGATTAAACTGGGATATTGTGCGTCTGAAAAGGATGTTTTACAGTATCAGGGCAATGAGTATGACATCATTTGCCTGGACGAGGCTACGCAGTTTACAGAATACCAATATCAGACCCTGACGGCGTGTCTGAGAGGTGCGAACGATTTCCCGAAACGTATGTATCTAACCTGCAATCCGGGAGGAGTAGGGCACGAATGGGTTAAACGGCTGTTTATTTCAAAACGCTACAAACAGCCCGAGAGGCCTGATGATTATACATTTATAGCAGCTACTGTTTTTGACAACAAAATTCTGATGGAAAAAGACCCGGGGTATGTTGATATGCTAAACAATCTGTCTGACGGCCTGCGCGAAGCATGGCGGGACGGAAACTGGGACATGCTTGCCGGGCAGTATTTCAACGAATTTGACAGGGCTGTCCATGTTATAAAACCATTCACTATACCACAGCACTGGAAACAGTACAGGACAATCGACTACGGTCTTGACTGCCTCGCGTGTTTGTGGATAGCCATAGACGAGTCGGGAAATTACTATGTGTACCGCGAATATGCGGAATCAGACAAAGTCATTTCAGACGGAGCAAAGGATATTGTTGAGCTTACAGGCGGCGAAGATGTGTTATATACCACAGCCCCGGACGATATTTGGGCGAGGTCCCAAGAGACAGCAAAAAGCAAAGCGGATATATTTCGAGAGAGCGGTCTACCACTTGTAAAGGCTAACAGAAACAGAGAAGCCGGGTGGCTTGCCGTCAAGGAATTGCTTAAGGTATCAAACGGTGAGAGCCGGTTAAAGATATTTGATACATGTACAAACCTGATTGAATGTCTGCCGGCATTGCAGGTAGACAGCAGGCGACCGACTGATTGCATGACGGAGCCGCACGAAATAACGCATTTGCCCGATGCGTTAAGGTATTTCGTGCTCCAGTATGTTCGGCCGTCAAAGCCGGAGAAGAAAAAAGAGAGCATTGCAGAGCAGTGTAAACGGCAGGCATTCAACAATAACAACAAGAGAAGGAGAGGATTATATTGAGCGAGGGAAGGAAAATAAGGGTTAAAAAGGTCAAACGCCGCTGCGATGTGAGGCGGTGTAATAGCAGAGAGGCCTATTTGGTTTCAAGGTCCGTCGAAAGCGGAAACAGTATTATCGTGTGCAGGGACTGTTTAGAAGACGCGCTTGCAGAGATAAAAAAGCTTGAAAAAGGAACGCAGGAAAATACAGTACCCGAGCACGAAACGGAAGAAACGTCAGAGACCGAAGTTAAGCAAGAAACGCCCGGGGTGAAATATGCATGTGATGCGTGTGGCCGTGAATTTACAACCGAGCGGGGGCTTGAAATACACAAGAGGACATGCAAGGGGTGATAAGCAATGAATGAGCTTATATTAGTGATTTCGTTGCTCGTTGTCATAGTTCTGATGACTGCCATAATAGTATTTATCCTTGTATTTCAGCGCAAGGAGCGAAAGGACCTATACGACAGAATAATGTCAAACAGTCTCAAAGAGTACAGAAAAAGCCCGGAAAGCGCTCCGACAGCGCATGAAAAAGCCATTATGAAATGGAGGCATATAGATGGGGGTGACGGTGATTGAAGCAATTCAGATTAACACCAAAGGTCAGAGCGGTGACAGCTAAGCTCGGTTCTGTATTCGGCACCGGTGAGCCTTCGGGGGATGGCGGAATTATTGACAACGACAATGGAAAACCGTTGTTTCGATCAGATATAGTCGATTTTCTTAACGATGAATTGACAAAGAGGAAATCGGAAAAATCTGTTTTAGAGCTACAATGGACATTAAATGCTAATTTTTTGATGGGGAATCAATTCTGCGACATAAACACGCACACTAACAGCGTCGAACAGATCCCAGCGGCATATGATTGGATGGAGCGCAAAGCATATAATCGTATAGCACCGTTGATTGAAACGAGAATAGCCAATCTTAAGCGTATCAATTATGCCATGACTGTAAAACCTGCTACGGACGAGCTTGACGACTACCAGAAGGCAGAGGTATCAACTGCAATATTACAGCACGCGCAGGAAATAACCGATTTCCACACGCTAAAAAACACCATGATTGCGTGGAATGAGCTGTGTGGAAGTTGTTTTTGGATAGCCGGATGGAACCCCGATAAGGGTGAGGAAGTGGCTTATGAGCAGGTATTAGTTACTGATGGCGAAGGTGTCCGGATGAATGATACCAAAGCCTACAAAGAGGGTGATATTGAGTATGGTCTGATTACCCCGTATGAGATATACCCGGAAAGCATATTTAAGCAGGGCATAGAAAATCAGCGGTCAATAATCATAGAGCAGGTCAAAACCGTTGATGATGTATATGATTTATATGGGATTGAGGTTGAAGGCACTTCGGCCGAGACATTTCAGCTTACGCCTGCACCGGTGCCAAGCGGATACGGCGAGGAAACAACAATAATCGGCATGGGAAAGCACACAATTGACAACGCTGTCAAGGTTATAACATATCTTGAAAAGCCATCAAGGCGCAGACCGCACGGAAGAATGATTATTATGACCGGTGACGATAAGATTATATTCTACGGCGAGCTTCCGTATGGCAGAATACCAATCGTTCAGGTGGTATGCAAAGAGGTAGCAGGGCAATTCTTCGGTAAATCCGTAATAGAGGAGCTTATACCTCTGCAAAAGGCTTACAATGGATGTAAAAACCGTATTCATGAATACATAAAAAGAATAGCTATCCAGTCATTTTATGCGCCTGAGGGCAGTGTGGATGTTGATTTATTTGAAGAAACAGGACTTGCACCGGGGCACATCCTCGAATATGACCCCGGAATGGGGCCTCCTACACCAATGCAGAACGGGATTCTGCCGAATGATGTGATGCAGGAGCAGTACAATCTTGCCAATGATATGGAATATGTTGCAGGCGTATCACAAATGATGGTGACGGGGAACACTCCGAAAGGTATTAATTCGGGGGTTGCGATACAGAATTTAAGAGATATTGATGATACAAGGATGTCTCTTACCGGCGACAATATCAGAAACAGCGTTAAAAAGCTTGCAATACTGTCTCTCGAAATATATAAACGTTATGCGACTGTCAGCCGTGCAATGCAATATGTCGGCACAAACAATCTCCATATGGCGATAACGTGGTCTTCTGAGGATATAAACAGCTATGATGTTGAGTTTACAACTGAAAATGAGCTTATTTACTCCGAAGAAATTCAGGAGCAGAGGTTTATGCAGGCGTATCAAATGGGACTGTTTACGAATTCTGACGGCGTTATACCTGAGAAATTCAAGCATATGGCTCTTAAAAACATGAAGATAGGTCAGTTTTCGGACATAATGTCGATAAACGACTTGCATGCCCAGGCGGCACAGCGCGAAAACATGTTCTTCGAGAAAGGAATTATTCCGGAAATTTCAGATATTGATGACCATCAGACACATATCGATGAGCATATGAGATATGTTTTGCAGATGAAATATCAGATACTTAAAAGCAAAAAGCCGGAGTTTGCTCAGATAATGGCAGACCATATCAAACAGCATGAGCAAGCTGTTGAGACAGAAAAAGCACAAAAAGCAATGATGATGCAAGGAGGAAATGATAATGAATGAAGATAATAAGACATTCGAGGATGTTAACAGCGAAGCCGCGGCAATGTTTGATGCACAGGAACCACCTGTACAGGACCCGGCACAAGGTCCACAACAAGCCGCAGCAGAACAGGTTATAGACCGGGAGGCGCAGATCGCAGGTGAAAACGCCGCTGAAAATGAACAGCTGAGAAGTCAGATGTCGCAATTGCAGGCGCAGTTACAGTCTATGCAGCAGCAGAACCAATATTTGCAAAATGCTATGAACCAAATGTCAGAGCAGCAAAAAGAAGAAACCGTAGAGGCTGTAATGGAGCCGCCCGTTCTGAATTTTAACGAGCTTGCGTTTGATGACGAGGAAACCGCAAACCAAAAGCTTGCGGAATACGCCAATCAGATGAGGGATTATACAAGAAACGATATTATGCGTGAGCTTGAACCTGTACTGAGCGAGGCTAAGAAAGGGATCGAGGAAAAGGAAAAGCTCAGTATAATCAACCAAATGAAAGATGTTGACGAACTGAAGGGCATTGATGAGCATATCCCGGAGATTGAAAACATCATAAGAAATAATCCACTGTTCAAGCAGGAAATGCCTATGGACGAGAAGTACATAACAGCGTATGCCATATTGCAGGGAATAGGAAACATTCAGCACCCTAAAACAGAACCGACAACAGAGGAATTACTCTCAATGTACGATTCAAACGAGGATTTCAGGAATGCTCTTGAAATGCGCAAGGTTGAAAAGCTTAAACAAAATCAGCAAGTGCCGGCAATGCCATCTTCGAGCGGAGTGGCAAACGCAGCACCTTATATAGAGGACAAGCCTAAATCTTGGGACGATGTTAATAGGATTGCCTCAAAATATTTCAGATAAACGAGAAAGGATGATTCAAAATGGATTCAGTTAAAAATCTACTCACAGCGGAGGAAGTATTGAAGGATGTATACCTTCCGTACTGGAACAATCAGATAGGCATTAAGCCTTCACCATTTATTGCAAAGATAAAGAAAGTAACCGTTGCAAGTGACAACATTGTTGCGGGCGCGCCGATCGGAATTTCGGGCGGATTCGGGTATTCCTCGGAAGGTCTTGGAACACCTGCTGCCGGTCATGCGCTCAACAAGAGATTTACCGCTCACACAAAGGATATGTACGTAAATTTGTGCATATCTCAAAAGGCGGTAGAGCTCGGAACAACAAAAGGCGCAATGAAAGACCAGCTTGCGCAGGAGGTTGAGTCGGCATATGATGCTGCAAACTGGAATGTAGGGCGTTCCGCTTTTGGAAACGGAAAAGGAATACTCACAAACGTTACAGCTCTTTCTACCCCCGGAAATATCGTTACTGTAAGCGATGTAAAGAACCTCAAAGAAGGCATTACTGTTGACTTCTACGAAACAGGAGCTTTGGTCGGTTCTACTCCGGCTCTCACAAGACGCATCATTGCCATTGACAGAGAGAATAATAAGATTGTAATTGACGGAGCAAAGACAACTGTTTCGGCTGGATTTATCACTATTCAGAAGTCGTACGGTAAGGAAATCACCGGTGTCGGCTCTATATTTGACGACAGCATTACAGAGCTTTACGGTGTCAATAAGGCTGACAACCTGTTCCTTAAGCCTATTGTTGAAACTGCCAACAATGACATACGCGACGGCGTTATTACAAAGGCGCTCAGACGTTCTTCAAGAGATAAGAACGGTAATGTTGACATGATTTTGTGCGGCGACAAGGCATATGATGCATATACTACATATCTTCGCGAATCAAACATAAGAATTGAGGACAGAACGGGCACAGTTGAAGGCGGTTTCAAATCAATTCAGTTTATGTTCGGAAACAGGCTTGTCGACATTGTGAACGAGAGCTTTATTCCCGACAGCGAAATGTGGGGCGTAGATACTTCGGCTTTTGAACTTCACCAGACCGGCTGGAAATTCTCTAACCTCAGAGACGCCGGAATATTCAACCTCATGGAGAACCAAAGCGTATACAGAGCGCTGCTTTATAACTACGCAGAGCTTATATGCAAGAACCCCGGAAGCTGCATAAAGATTACAAATGTGGCCTGATATCACAGTTTACGCTCGGGGAGTTTAAAAGCTCCCCGCGGCGCTTGCTGATACTTAATAAGGACGGTGGTATTATGACCGCAAGATTAATTTATGAGAAAATAAACTTAGCTGTTCCGGGGATTGAACAAAGACGGTTTTTTAACTGGCTTAACGATACGATAGATGAAATGAATGTACTGTGCAGGGATGATAAATATATTTTCGTCAATCCCGGAGAGAAAAGTGTTGTTGATAGTTTGGACGATGATATAAATGTGAAAGACCTGTTTGCATTTGCAATTGTTGACAATATACTGTTTCTTGCAGGCGTGGGAGACGCGTATAAGTCGGAATTTATCAGGAAAACAAGATCAGTTTACGATAAATATGCAAGAGATGATAAAAAAACAAGAATTATAAAGAAAATGAGGTGGTAGCATGTATGACAGCGGGGTTTCCGTAAAGGAACTTGTGGAACGCGTTAAGAAAGAGGCGGATATAGCGTATGAGATAAGCAATGCTGACTGCCTCATTATTTTAAATTCCCTTGAGCAGTTGCTTTATACCGGGATTATCAAAGAGCAGGGCACTATAAGTATGCCATGCCCCGATAACGGTATTATAAGGCTTTCACTTGTTGATATTCCGGAAGATGAAAGTGCCATAAGATTTGAGGATATATGCACGGTATATGCAGATGATAACCAGCTTATAAAGACAAATGCCGCAAGTGCAGACGTGTTTCCGAATATATGGTACAGGAAAGGTATTGACCTTGCTATGGGTACCGATTTTGAACCCGATATAATAACAATTGTATACTATGTAAAGCCGGCGCTTAAAAAGACAAATGATAATGATGTTATACAAAGCGGAAATATCATGCTTCCGTATGAATTCGTCGAAATTGCGGCTGCTAAGCTGCGCGGGGAAATGTATAAGATTGCAAACGAAGACGTTCTTTCGGCAAAATGGATTAACGATTACAACGCTTTGGTAGAGACTTTTAAGTTGTGGGTTTCGGAAAGGCATGCATCTTTTGGGTGCTGAGGTGGCGGAAATGGCAAAGAAAAATAAAAATGAATTGCAATATCTTCAGATGCCGCTTCCTGCTGCTTCAAAAAGCTCCGTATATGTAAAGATTAACTGGTCATCACTTAACAAGCGGCAAACACATGATACAGGAGCACTTACGGCAGAATCGAATATTTGTACCTCAGAAGCTCCGCAGCTTACACCTGCAAGGTCATGGAAATATTTTTACAGCAAAAATGTAAACAATGAAAGTGAGCTTATTTACTTAAAAAGCAACACAGGAGTGAGCAGTATCGCGACTGAATTTTTCGTAAACCGGTCCAGAATGGTAATTGTTCGCGAAAATCTTATCAAAGAAAAAATCAGAAACATTAACTACAGTTTTCAGCTTCTTACAAACAGCGATAAAAATCTTTTTGAAAAGATGGATATTTCCTTCAAAGAGCTTGAAAGCATTATATGCCTCGGAGATTATATTTTTCTTTTTTACGTTTTAGAAGGACATCCGAGCGGCAGGGGAGTATGTATAACCCGTATATATCAAGGGGATAAAGCCAATTCTGTGACTGACTGCATGATTTTCGGCGAGTTTACAAATGAAAATACTCCGCCCGGCGAATGTACGACGTGTATTAAGTATCCGATTGTATATTCTATGTATCAAACGGGAAGTACGATTTCGGAAATCAGACCATACAAAGGCTTCTGGCTGTTTGACGGGCACGAAAAATCGAGCATTGATGCTTTATCAATAAATGTGGACAAATTAGCTTTCTCAAGCCATATATACGCTCAGGACGGCGTCAGTATCAGCCCGGTACCACTAAAACAGATACCGGTGGGAATAAAAAGCTGCACCGAACATTTAACAAGGATTATCGCAGTGACAGATGAATTTGTATATGTCGGTAATTACAACAGCCCCGGCGATTGGGTTCTTGATGTTGACACTACAAATGCAAGCAATGCATGGGTCAGCACAACTACCGGTAATCCTTCAGTTATGGGTAAATTTACTGCGGTAACGTCATATAACGGCAAAGCGGTGTGCTTTCATGAAAATTATATGCAGGAAATTTACGGCACGAAAAATCCGTTCAGAATTATTGACATAGGTGAATACGGATGTCTTGGACAAAAAAGCTTATGCGAAATAAACGGAATATTGTATTTTGCTTCGAGAAACGGTATCTATTCGTATAATGGGGCAAGCATAAAACTTATCAGCTATGAAATATGCGCGGAAAATATTAAAAATGCTGTGCTTGGAAGCTTTGAAGGCACATTATTTGCGTATTGTGAGCAAACAAACAGTGAAAAACATTTTTACACTTACGATACAAGTATAGGTGTATGGTCCGAAAGAAGCCTTATATTCGGTGAAAATGAAAGTGAAAGCGGAAAGCCGAAGGAATTTGTACCGAAAATGTTTACATCCTCTGAAGAATACATGTATATGCTCACAGAAGCGGGTGAGGTATACGTTTTATCGGACAACTATGATATTGATTGGCATTTTGAAACCGATATTATAACAGCAAAAACAGCTGATATAAAGCATATAAGCAAGCTTCAGATGTTGGTCTATGCATCTGAAGGCTCTGAATTTGATGCTTATATTCTATATGATGATGAAATATTTGATAAAAACACATCACATCACGTTTTTTCTTCAAAAGGAAGAACGGGCAAGTTTCCTGTTCGTGTCAAGCCGAGAATGACCGCAGGATACGGCTTCAAGCTACATGTTGAAGGATATGGGTTTGTAAGAATTTATGAGCTTGAAATGAAAATTACAGGTGGGGGTGAATTGTTCAGATGATTGAAAAAAATGATCTTTATTCAGATTTAGAAAAAGAGGTTGAAAGGCTGAATGATGCTGTTTTGAAAATCAAAAAGGATTTTGAACTGAGATTTCAGGATAATGAAGATTTTTCAGATATTCAAGAGGAAGATTTGAAATCTAAATTCGGTATCATTGACAGTTTTATAGAAAGCGCGAATGAAAAATTTGAAAGCATTGATGCTGACATACTGTGGCTTAAGAAGAAAGTATAGCGGCACGGGATTGAAGGAATTTACAAAACCATAACAAGTTTTAAAAATAATCAGAACGGGAGTTGATACATATGTTGCTTGAACATTTTCAGAAAATAGGTGAAGGCTTTGACTATCACTTTTCAAAGAAACTTGCTCCGGGTGATGAGGTGTACGTCAAAATGCCGTCGCCGTCACCGAACAAAAGAGGTGTTAACGACATAGGGTGGCAGACTGACAGCGATAATGTTACATTGTATGGAACGCTTTCATGCTATGTAGATTCAAGCGATACAATCTGGGATGAAATAAGGAGTAATGATGACGTAAACAAAACTGTTTATGCCATTAAGATTATCAATTCCGGAACAAGAAGCGCAAGAGTGTATATAAGAGCTATTTTGTATTAGGTGGTGGTATTATGGCAGGGAATATATCAAAACAAAAGAGCAATAATGTAAATGAAATGACGGCTGATATAATTAAACAAAGTGCAGCGGATATTCTGTCGGGAAAGGCTGGCGTTGAAGGCTTGAACGCGGAGGCGGAAGCGAGAAGCGCGAGGGATGATGAGCTGCAAGTGCAGATTGATAAAAAAGCTGATAAATCAAATTCAAATGGTGGATTTGTCGGAGGAACGGGCGCGAGTGCGACTACCGGTGGTGCAGTCGGGGAAAAAGCACAGGCGCTTAATGGTGGTGCTGTCGGAAATGGTGCATACACGCAAAGCGGCGGCGCAGTTGGGAATGTTGCATATGCGATTAATGGTGGCGCAATCGGAAATTGTGCGCGTGCGGAAAGTGGCGGCGCAGTTGGAAAGAATGCACGTGCGGGCAGCGGTTTTGCAGGAGGTGCCGGTGCAAGAACACAGGATGAATCCGGAATGCTGATTGACGCCATACAGCTTGGAACAGGTAATAATCCAAATCCGAAAACATTACGGGTTTATGATTATGAGCTTTTGGATGCGGACGGGCATATACCGAATTTGTGTATGCCGGGCAAGGTTGATAAGGTTGAGGGTATGGGGCTATCAAGCAATGATTATACTGATGAGGATAAACAATCGCTTACAGCAGTGATACCTGAAAATTTAAAAGTGCTTAACAACGAAATGTCTGAAATGTCAACTGCTGTATCTAAATTGGATGAGGATATAAGCGGTAAGGCTGATAAAACGTATGTTGACAATCAGCTCTCGGTTAAGGCTGACAGCATTGGAGTTGAAATGGGGCTTGACGGCAAGGTTGATAAGGTTGATGGCATGGGTCTATCAAGCAATGATTACACCAACACAGATAAGCGGAAGATGGACATGATAGAAGTGACTTTAAATGGTGGATTTGCAGGCGGAAATATTGCACGCGTGGAAACTGGCGGGGCAATCGGAAATAATGCATACGCGTTTAATGGCGGAGCAATTGGAAATAATACAGACGCAGCCGGCGGCGGTGCAGTCGGAAATGGTGCAGAAACGAATGACGGCGGTACAGTCGGGAATTTGGCACGTGCGAATGATGGCGGAGCAATCGGAAAACACGCATACGCGTTTAATGGCGGTGCAATTGGAAATGGTGCATATGCGTCAAACGGCTTTGCAGGCGGTGAAGGAGCTAAGACTGTAAAATTAAATATTGGGGTCACTCCGGACGGCAGCGAAGACATCACTATAGAAGATATTGATGCCATACAGCTTGGAACAGGCATTAACCAAAATGAAAAAACATTACAGATATACGATTATCAGCTTATGGATGCTGACGGTAACATACCGAATGACCGTATGCCGGGCAAGGTTGACAGGGTAAAAATTGTTGACGATTATGCTGCAGGCGCGTTAGAGTATAGTTTTGGTGAATTTTGTAACGGCGAGGCGCGCATTGATAATATAACGTCTCTCAGTTTAGTATTTCCGGATGGCGTATATCCAAATGATTACATATCGGGGTTATCGTTTTCGGTCGGTGACACCGCTCCAGAGATATCCTATTCAGGCTCAGGTATATTAAACTGGGTCGGGACGGATTGTTCTGTGTCGGACGGGTTATCTGTTTTTGCGCCGAAAGCAAGCATGCGGTATGACATTGTATTTTATTACAACGGGGCACAGTTTGTCGGGCTGGTCAACGGATTTAAGCCTGCAGCCGGGAACGGGGTGTCGGCATGAACTATTTACAGCGTAAAAAGCTTGCATTTATGAGCATTGCAAACAGGGTTAAGGGATTTATCAGGGCGGTTTCCGGTGTGCCGCCTTTAGTGCTTACAGACTGCTCAGATGGGGACAGCCTTATTAATTACAGGGTGTACGGGCAGAGTGTACAGGACGGCGTACCGAGCCCGGATAATCCGGCAGAGGTGCAGTGTGTGGGAGACAGGACGGTTAATTTATTGTCGCCTTACACAGGCTCAAAAACCGAAAACGGAGTGACATGGATTGGTAATGAGGATGGAAGCCTTACGGTTGAGGGAACGCCAACGGGATATACAGCTATAACGCGTACTTTTACAGCAAAGCCCAATACAACATATTGCTTTTCTGACTGTAATAATATATACGGTCTCGCCTGTGATGTTACCGAATATGGAGAAGACGGCACGATTGTAAAAAGCAGCGGAGGATTTAAAGCGCACACCATTACAACAACAGCAGAAACATCTGCTGTCCGTGTGGGTATTAAACGTTCAAATGACGGCGTTACCATCCCGAAAACAACCATATATCCGCAGGTACAGGAGGGCACAACAGCAACGCCTTATGAGCCTTATGGGAAGTACAAAATTACTGTTACTGCACGAGGCAGGAATTTGCTGGATAAGGATAATGCAAACATTACGCCTCTGTATTACAACGGCGGCAAATACGCATCGGGAGTAGCGATAAAAACGTTTTATCTGACCTGTGAAGCAGGAAAGCAGTATAGCATTACTTGTTCGCCGAAGGGTGGAAGGCTTACGGTATCGTTTTGCACGTATTTCCCTCTTGTGAGCAGGGATGCTTTTGGATATGCAACTGACGCGGCATTTACATCGATAACCGTAACAGCACCGCCTGCTGCTGAATACATGCTTGTGGAATTTTATAACGGAAACAAGTGTGAAAGCGGATTTACATATGAGGACGCGCTGAAATACATTATGGTTGAGCAGGGTGAGGTAACGGAATACGAGCCGTATTATGCGCCGGTGACAACAAACATCTATCTTGATGAGCCACTCAGAAAAATCGGGGATTATGCGGATTATATTGATTTTGAGGGCGGTAAGGTTGTTAGAAATGCGGTTGATATAAAGCTTTCAGGAAATTTTACTGTATACAATGATAATGTATGGCAATGTTCTACAGGTATTAATCTTTATATGACAAAAAAAGAATTATGTACACACTTTATTAGCAGCAGCTCAAGTACGGTTTTGGGAATGAACAATAAAAATCAGCTTGGAAAATATGTTGCTTTATCGGGTGCTACAGGTCTTAATATGACCATTGATGAGTTTAATGCATGGGTTGATGAAAATGATGTGCATTATTTTGCGGCTTTGGATGAACCAACTGAGGAAGCTATATCGCTTCCTAAGCTGCCGACATTTAAGGGAACGACTATTTATGAAGTCGGAACAACTATTAATCCGTCCGGAATGGACGTTGA
>JAGBHE010000031.1 GCA_017935675.1 Clostridia bacterium
AGCCAGTATGATTATATTGATTACGGCACCTCCGTTCAGGTGGATTTATACAGCCACAATTCAGGTGCGATTATACTTGCCGTTTATGATAAAAATACAAATGAAATGAAAAAAGTCGCAATAGGCTGTGAAAAAGGAACAATAACGGTTGATACAGCGGCTGACGACATTGTTAAGCTTATGCAGTGGGATGGAATACAAACTATGCGTCCCGTTGCAGAGCCGATTGTAATCAGATAAAGGGCTATGATGTTAATAAATAAAAGATTTATTGCAGTTTTTACATCAATTTCATTGATTTGCAGTCTGTTTACAGCTTTAAATGTGTCTGCACGGAATATTGTATTTTGCAATCTCGATTTTGAGAACAGCAGTTCTCCCATGGGAGGAATGGTACCGTATGCCAAGGATAATTCCATATCCTTGGCAGGTACCGGTGACAACCATTATGTTTTGGTAAACAAAACAGGCCCAAGTGACTGCCATATGGATTATACAATCGGCATAAATGTAACAACCCTTGTTGCAGAGGCTGAATTTATATTTGACAATGTGAGTTCGACAATAGATCCGTTCTATTTTATAGGGTATACATTGGAAGGCTCTGAAAGATCTGATCTTCAGATTTTGTCGGTAACCTCTGACATGGGGCTGTATATGACTGCTTCACCGAGTAAAAAGCTCTGTACCCTGGCATATGGGACAAAATATAAGATAGCTGTTGCCGTAAATATTGACAGCATGATGGCGGAGGTATATGTAAACGGTACAAAGCTTGGGGAAAAAGCTATCACAGACAAAAATTTTCAGCGTGTTAAAATCGTAAGAAACTGGATAAAAAACGATTACGGCAGCTCTTCGTTCAGAATGGATAATTATCATATATATGAAAGTGCTGTCCCGCAGGCGTCTGTACCCGACACATGGGAATCAGTCTTCCCGGACGATGGTATAAAGAGAGTAACCGCATCGGAGGTAAAGGAGGCATTCAGAACACAGAATACGGAGTATCCGAGACTGTTTGCCAAAACTGCGGATTTTGACGCTGTCAAGCTCTCGTCGGATAAGGCAGTGTGGTATAAGAAAATAAGCAGAATGGCTGATTCTATGCTTTCAAGCCCGGTGGTTGAGTATAAGCTTGCGGATTCATACCGGCTTCTGGAGGTATCGAGAGAGGTACTGAAAAGAATGCAGGCATGGGGTTTTATGTACCGGATTACAAAAAATGATAAGTATTACACCAGAGCCATGCAGGAAATTGAAGCAATATGCGGCTTTGCAGACTGGCATCCGGAGCATATGCTCGATACGGCTGAAATGATGACCGCAGCGGCTATAGCTTATGATTGGTTTTATGACAGAATGACGGCTGATGAAAGGAAGCTTTTAGAATCAAGCATATTGAGCAAGGGGCTTTATCCGTTTCAGAAGGCATACTACGGCAGACTTGAAACGGGAGGTGTTGCAGGACCTTCCATGAACTTTGTCATGGAAGGAAGTAATATGAATATTGTGGATAACTGCAGTGCAATAATTGCGGCGTCCGCGGTTTTTGAAGCCGATGAGGAGCTGTGCTCAGATATTATTGAAAAATCAGTGCGTTCGCTTGCATACTCTCTTCCGGAATTTGCGCCTGACGGCTCATGGGCAGAGGGAATAAATTATTGGATATATGCAACGGAATATCTGGCAAGGGCAATTGCGGCATTAAATAATACGTTCGGCGATTCCTTTGGAGTATCTGAATATAAAGGTCTTAAAAAAACGGCGAAGTGGGCAATTTCCCTTGATTCATACCGCGGTGTAAACTCCTTCCATGACACATGGGACGGAATGCACCTTGATACATTTTCACTTTCCGGATTGGGAATGATATATAATGATGATAATGTTCTCAACTTCAGAAAGCTCACGGTAAATCAGATGGATTATATGCCGACGGTGTATGACGTTTTATGGAATAGTCCCAAGACGAGCAGCGTTTCGGTTGAAAATGAGAATTATACGAAGAAAATAGAGAGCGTTTCAATAAGAGAAAGCTATTTTAATTCGGACGGTACGGTTAATAAAGACGGTATGTATTTTTCAACTCACGGCGGAATGAATAATGCCTATCATTCACATTTGGACGCGGGAGCATTTGTATTTGATTTAAACGGTGAGCGCTGGGCTATGGATATAATGCCTGAGGATTACAATAAGGCATATGCTTCCGGTGTGCATGATTTTTACAGAAAACGCGCCGAGGGACATAATACTTTAGTAATAAACCCTTCTGCCGGCGGAGGTCAGATTTCGGATGCTGCCTCAACCGTATCGGATTACTGTTTTACGGAGAAGGACGCATATGCCGTATATGATATGACGCCTGTTTATGCGGATAATGTAAACTCATATCAACGCGGATTTTACGCTGGAGATAACAGGCGAAGTCTTACGATAAGAGATGAGCTTGATTTAAAATCATCATCAACGGTATATTGGTTTATGCATACAAGGGCTGATATTGATATTGCAGAAAACGGTGCTGTTCTTACGCTGAACGATAAAAAACTTAAGCTTGAGTTTAAATCAAATTGTGCCGCCGAGATTTCAAAAATGGCGGCGGAGCCGCTTCCAACCTCGCCGAATCCTGAAAATCAGAGTGATAATACAGGTATCAGCAAGGTTGCAATCAAGCTGACGGGATCGGGCAGCATAAACATTGAGGTAAAGCTGTACGCATATGATGAATCCGTGTCGGGAATGATGTATACTGATATGAGTAGCTGGAAGCCAAAGGAGACACCGAATGCAGAAAAGGTATGTACATTTGAGGATTATGCCGGAGAAAAAAACACATTGCCGGACGGCTGGTCACAAATAAATGTAGAAAAGGTCGATGTGTACGGCAAAAAGGGTATTTACGGCAAGGACAGCAACGATAACGCATATGAAATAAACCCGTATTATAATACAAATCCGAGCAGCCCGGCACAGTGGTATCAGACAAGATATACAACCAATCAGGAAATAGCAGGCAATTATATAAAGATATCATACGAAATGGCATTAGACAATGTTAATGCAAACAGATGGCTTCAGCTTCAGTTTAAGGACGCTGACGGCAAAACAAGTGATTCTGCCAC
>JAGBHE010000005.1 GCA_017935675.1 Clostridia bacterium
ATTAAGCAATAATAAAAAAGGCAAAGAAATATGATGTGTATAATCACATTACATATTCCTTTGCCGCAAATAAACAGGTTCTATCATATCATTGTCCTCCGTATTTTATTGTCATTGTTATTCCATAATGAACTCCATTCTCTTAAAATCTATATATATTTTACCATAGTTTAACTCTCTATTCAAGATGGAAACAGGTATTTCAGCGATATAAACAAGTTTCTTGCTTGTTTTTTGAAATTGCGCATAAACATACCACAGGAGGCTCTAAATCACCGCACAAGACCTATTTTCGGGGGGGGTAACAAGACACAGACTTTCTTGTAAACCATCTTAAAGTACCGCCTTTTTGCGGCTTCTCCAACTTGACATACATAGGGCATTTCTTTCCGCTGTAGCAGCCGATATAAGGACACACCGGGGAACGTCTGTCAAGCTCGTATGTATATTTACCCGTTTTACATTTCGGGCATAATTTTCTTTTGAACATAAATACTAATCTCCGTTTCTATACTCGCTATCTTTTGATTTGCCTACAGTTATCGCACAAAAAAGCAAAATTGAAACGAAGCTTCCGCACATGGCACCGCCTAAAAATATCAATAATTCTTTCATAATTTTCTCCGTATTATCGGTATATGCAGGGAGCAGTGCATCTCCCTGCATATACATATGTTTTTATTTGCAGTCCTCCCACTTGATTTCAACGTTCTTATCGTCAAGATAATAGTTATGCGTTACCG
This sequence comes from Clostridia bacterium, assembly GCA_017935675.1. GTDB lineage: Bacteria > Bacillota > Clostridia > UBA1381 > UBA1381 > RGIG9115. The sequence goes on from JAGBHE010000005.1 coordinate 744, forward strand.
TTGCTTCAAGAACTGTTGTGTAGTACCACTTATCTTTTTTAAGGTCGCTAAACGGGTTGAAGTCAAGCGATTTTACATATGGCTCTGACGGGTTTCTTCCGAGTAGCAAATTCACTATTTTCATAACCTCTGCACGACTTATTTCATTTTCGGGACGAATTGTACCATCCTCGTATCCCGAAAGCATTCCCGCACCGTACAGTGCCATAATATCATCATATGCCCAATGATTATCTGTCAAATCAGGGAATATGTTTTGTGCGTCGGATTGCTTAATTCCGGTAAATCGGCGTATCAATGCTGCAAATTCTGCTCTTGTAAGATTCTTTTCCGGCTTAAATTCACCGTCGGGATAACCATTGATAATGCCTTTGTCCGACATATACTCAATATCGTGCGCTGACCAGCGACCGGTATTCACATCGGGGAACATTTCACCTGTTGCGACAAACGGCTTTTCATAGTCGTGGTTTGTAATTCGATACAAAATAGCGGTTATTTCCTCACGGGTAATCTTTCCGTTCGGCTTAACACTGCCATCGGGGTAGCCATTTATATAGCCAATATGTGTTGGATGCTCATTCCCAAAAATATCCTTTGTATATTTTCTTGTCTTGTCGATTGTACGTCCGCCGCCACCTCCGCCGCCTCCGCCGGAATATTTGATTTCCGGTACGGTATATGTATATGTTCCAATCTCACCGTAAACGCTGTTCGGACAGTTTTCATAATTACCACTTTGGCAAGCTTCGCAGTCAATATCACCGCAGGCACTGTAATAAACGGTTTTTATGGTCGTTGTTGCAGAAAGAGTTTCCTCTGTGCTCTTTGCGGTAAGCGTAAATTTCTTTCTTGCTGTGCTCTTTGTCGGATCGCTGCCGTCGGCGGTGTAATACACAATAATATTATTATCTGTTGGATATATGTTTTCAACATAATATTTTGTTCCCTTGCTATAGCTTCCGCTGCTGTCCGGAGTGCCCGAAACACTTACTTTCGGTATATCAAGGTGTACAATATCTATTGTATGATTGATTTCAGTAGTCTGCTTTTCGCCGTCGATCCAAGCATTAACTGTTACAGTATCCATTTTCTCGGTCGGAACAAGGGCATTTTTCGGTTCAAACCGAATGTTGTCCGACTGATAGAAGCCACCGCCTGCTTCGGGAGTAAAGGTATATCTGTAGCGATAAATAACGTTTTCTGTCGGATTAAACAGAATACCGCTTGCGTAATCACCCTTGCCGAGCAGATGCGCACTAATACGCTTTTTGTCAAAGGGTGATTTAATGCTTACAGCTCCGCCCAAAACATTATCATCTTCAGCAATATATACCGCATATGTCGTTTCGCTCATTCTGCCTGTTATCATATTTTTGATATATGCCTTTACTGTTTTGGAAGCGTCTATTTTGTAATAAGGGAAGTCGCCGTTGGTATTTCCCCATTGTCCGTCCGTACTCTGTGAATAATAGAGTCTGTAATTACCGTTTTCAGGCTTATTATCAGGTTGTTTAATTAAAATTTCCGTATTGTCCGATTTTTTATACACACCGGAAACAGGCGTTATGACAGGTGCGGGAGGTACAAAGTAATATACATATCCCACGCTTTCACTGACCTTGTCCGAATTTGCTTTATCGGCAGTGCGGATATAGAGTATTTTGTCCTCCGTCTTAAATTCCGGCTTCGAGGTGTCGGAATAATCTGTCCACTCAGCATCATCTTCATACTTCCACTGTATTTTTATATTGTCGCTTTCGCTGTATACGGAATATAATTTTACTACAAAGTTATCCTTGCTCTCTGTATAGGTTCCGCTGTTTTTATCCGCATAAGGAGGAATTAACGGTCGGTTTTCGGTGTCAACCAAGTAAATATAGGCGTTTTCTTCGCTTAAAACTCCGTCCAGTTCACACGAGAGAACAAGTATAGCCGTGTCGTTAAAACTCTTATCAAGCCTACAAAGCGGTTCACCGCTTAAATCCGGATTTCTGTACGCGTTTCCCGTCTTTGTATCAATATAAAACCGTGTGTAATCCTGCGGATTTTCCCCATCTGTATAGCTGTTCTCAAATTCACCGCTGAAATATCCGTCGTTTTCATTGCCGACAGTATATTTTATAACACACCGCCCGCTGCCTGACGATTGCACAGTTAAAGCTTCAACAGGAACAACAGGAAGTTTTTCAACATTAGCTGAAGGCGCAGCTTTAGGCGCTTCGGGGGTTATCAGATAGTAGAAAGTTGCCAAATCGCTTTGTACAAGCTCGCCGTTAATATTCTTTACGGCAACGGCGTTTATCGTCATACTGTCAATAACCTCAATATCTTCACCGCTGTACTTATATGTACCGTTTCCGACATTGTGTATATCCGGCGTCATTCCGGGATCGTCACCTATGCCTATGGTGTAGTAAATATCAATATTTTCTCCGGCTTGCTTAAATTTTGTTGTAATTTCGCCGCTTCCGTTTTCTCTTGTATAAAAACCGGGCAGAAGTGTTGTAAGCGGCTTTGCCGGCTTGCCGTAGACTACACCGTATGTGTTTGTTACCACCTCGGACTTATATTTTCCGTCCTTTACAATAACGGCTTTTACGGTAGTATATTTTGTAATATCAATCTTTACAAAATCACCGTTGGCTTTGTCATTTTCGGTCGGTTCGCTGCCGTCGGTAGTGTACCAAAGCTCACAGCCGTCACCGTTTTCGGGCGGATTAAATACCGTTACCGTATCGGAGCTTGTAAACTGCGCGCTTTCAGGAGAAAACACCGGTGCGTACGGCTTTACGATATAGACAAATTCATCACCCATGCCGACATCGTCGGCTGTCTTTGCACGGAATTTTGTATAACATTCAATGTGCATTGTTTCGCCGTTATAATCTGTCCAATTAATACCGTCATTATATGATATTTTAATAGTTTTTCCCGGCTCATTGGGGTAGAGAACAACATCAACGCTGCCTGTGTATGTACCTGACGGATAAAATGCCGTCACACCGCTTGTGCTTGTAAACAAATACCAAAAGGAGGTAACATCGCTCCACTTTCCGTTATAAAGTGCCGCAGCTTTGATAACCGTATCAGTGCTTAATGTTATCGGCTGTGTGTAAAGCTCACCGCCGCTTCTCGGATCGCCGCCGTTTAGTGTATAGTATATTTCGGAGCCGGGCGTTTCACAGGAAAGTGTAATCGGCTGCTCACGGTCAAGACCGGAGCCGGGAGAAGCCGTGACCTTATCCGGCTTGACACCGAGATAATATACCGAAACATCACTTGCGCCCCATTTATTTACAGTAACAAGACGCATAACGCGCGAACGGTTAATTTTATCGGCTATAAGACCTGTTCCTGTTCCAACCCAGCCGTTTTCCGCATCCGTTCCGTTCGGATTATCAGAAATGTAATCCGGTGAAATTTCGGAATTAAATGTATAGTAAACCTTTGTTCCGGCAGTCATTCCGGCAGAATAGTCGGAAGTATCAAACGCAATAACCGAATAGCCGTCCTCAGACCAAACCTCGTTATATATATTCGGTATCATCTTACCGGAGCTGTTAAACAAATACGGTGCTTTGGGACGGAAATTAAATGTATAGCTTTTAACATCACTCCATTTACCGTCCGACACTCTTTTTGCTGCTGTTTTTATAACCGTGCTGCCAATGAGATGTATTTCGTCACCGTTCACAAATTCCTTTACATTTGCATTTCCCTCAATGCGTGGGTCGGTAACACCGTCGGTGGTATAGAATATTTGACACGGCTCGCTGTTATCGTGAACAAGTCCTATGTTTATTTCTTCGTTGTATGTCCCGGCAGGATGGTCGTTGTCCGGTCGGGGCGGCGACGGCTTGTTTTTGTCATCTATATTGATATAAAATATACCGTCGTTTTTGACATCGGCGTTAAAATTCAGTTTTTCATCATCTACATTCTTTGCAAAAAGCTCTAAAGTATCATCGTCGCTTGTGTCATAATCAAGCCGAACGCTTGTATGTCCCGTCTGCTTCGGAATAAGTGCTAATTTACAAAGGTTATACCACAGGCTTTCGCTTTTATTCGGGAAAAAACCGTTGCTCATCAAAAATACCGTCGTGCTTACCCAGCCGACACGGCTTTCATCATCGCCTTGAACAGGCTCTTGATAGTGTACCTCCGGTTTATATGTCATATATCCGGGAAGAACGGAAACTTCTTCGTTTTCTGCCTGTCCTTCATCGATGATACCGAAATCCTTGTCCTCATTGGGAATTTTGTAATCTATGGCGTCCTTTGTGTCAAGACTTGCCGGCTTAAAATATTTTGTATCAAAATATATTTTAACGGTATATCCCTGCAGGTCATACTGAGGCTCGCAGTGCCGTGCAAGCTTAACCGCTTTTGCGACCTCGTATTCGATATATTCCTGTTTTTCGTCACCCGAAAGACCGAGATTATCCGCTCGCTGATCTGCGGCAATGCGTTCTCTTTCGGCAGCCTCCTGCACGATAGGGCTGTCCTTTGAAAGAGTATCGCCTTTGTTCGGCTTATCAACAGCAAAATATATATTCGCCGTATCACCCATATATACTGTGGTGCGATTTACACTTTCCGTTACATTCGGCGTGTTTTTAAAAGCGTGAAGATATACCTGTCTTTCTCCTTTGCCATCTGTATTGCCGCTTGCCGCAAACGAAAGCTGCGGACAAAGAGAAATAAGCATACTTATACTTAGTAAAAATGACAGAATTTTTCTTTTTTTCATATATAGAATACTCCTTTGCAATAATAATTTAGAAGATAAAACCTCTTTCAAATGGCACAAGTTTATTATCTTATGCCATTTGAAAGAGGGGAAAGCATAAGCTTTCCGCCTCGATAAAAGGGGGATTGCGAAGGCGTATGCCGTCCGCATTAATTCTTGTTTTTAGAAACCGAAGTTATGGAGTACATATGCAACATCTGTAATGTCGATATCTCCGTCACGGTTTAAGTCATACTTGATTTTGTTTGTATCTGTCAAACCATAGGTGCCATAGTATGATGTTACTGCCGCAAGGTCATATTTGTCTACAATGTAGTCCATAGCAATATCGCCTACAACAAAGTTGTTTGCAATCGGAGCCTTGCCCGCTTCAATTGCTTTTAAGGGCGACTGAGCAGTATCTCTCTTTGTATCATTCCAGAAGCTGAGTACAAGTGCGTCATCTTCATTAACACCTTCTTCAACTGTTGTTGTATATGTGAATGTTCTAAATCCCGGTGCTTTAAGAGTTACAGTGATACGCCCTACAGGAACGTCTGCAAAAGTATATGTTCCTGCATTGTTCTCGATTGTAAGCGGATGTGCAGTTTCGCCGACAATGTCACCAAAAGCGTTCTTTAATGTAACTGTCATCTGATTATCTCTCCAATATGTACCGTCAAGTTCATGTGCGTAGGCAACATTGACAACTACATTTCTGACATCAGCCTCAACACTTCCGTCTGTAATGCCTGTACCGTATTCAAGATTATTATCAGCAACCGAATAATACCTTTCAAGATTCGTGTTATATTTCGTTGTTATAACGGTGCCATCAATTACAGAAAAGTTTATTGTTCCCTGACCGATAAATTTAACCTGACCGATTGTAATTTCAGCTCCCGATATACGGTTTGCACCTGCCGCAAGGCTTATCGCATACTTATCCTGAATTGTTAAGTCTTTTGTAACCTCTGTCTGACCTGATATGCCCGATACTTCATAAGCCATATAAGATCCGCCGACCGTTTCACTTGTATTTTCAAATGTAAACTCTGCACCGACAAATTCGTAAATTTCCTTGTAGTTACCGTCAAGAACGATGTCATATACGTTTTCATCAGCTGTCGGAACAAAGTTAACCGTGATTTTATCGGTTAAAACGCTTTCGGATACAGTTCCATATACAATATCACCGATTACATTAGCAGGAGGCTCAACCGTAAGTATTTCGTTTTCATCACTCAAATATATATTTGCATTCACTGTACTGCTGAATGTTACAGCACTGTTGCCGCTAACCTTTAGTTCTCCGCCTGCTGTATTCTTTATACCGGTTTCAGTTCCTGTTACATTAATTGTAGAATTTTTGATTTCGCCGTACACATTTCTGAATGCGTGGTTGTTCAAATCACCTGCTACACGTGTTGGATCTGTTACATAGGCCTTAATTATAGTATCACTCATGTCAAGTTTTATATTTGTTAAAACTCTTGACGGGTTTTCAAGGTCAAATTTACAGTTTTTAACTGTAAATGAAGCATTGTTATTACCTTTCAGAGTACCACCTAATGCACTCATGTCATTTTTAAGGTTGAAGTCGCAACTGTCAAGCGTAACTTCTGCATTATTATTGGCATAAATTACTCCAAATGCAGATGTGAAATTTGAACCTTTGAGATCAACATTACTGAATTTAACGGATGAATTATATATGTATATAATTCCCTCTGTTGTACAAAAAGCATCTGTAATATCAAAAGTACCGTTTGTGATTGTAATGTCTTTATCAATTTTTGTCTGTCCGTCTAATTCGATTGTGTTATCAAGCAAATCAATTGTGTCGCCGTTCTGCGCTGCATCCAATGCATTTGTAAGAGTCATATAATAGCTGTTACCGATACATGCCACACCTATTCCTTTTTCTTCAAGATAAGGAGCAACAGCCTCTCCGCCAATAGTTACCTTAACTTTCGGGTATGATGCCGGAAGATCTGAATCAACCCATACAAGATTTTCAGTATCAGCATTAACATTTTCTATGTTATTGTTGCTTGCAACAATATTTGCACCCTCTGTTGATGTAACCAAAATTGCAGCCTTTTTAGCTGTTTTAAATGTTGAGCCGGTAACTGTAATATCGACAGGTTTTTTTTCATCTTTACTTACATACTGTTCAATAACTTTAATTCCGCGTCCGGCATTTGTTGCTTCAAATTTACAGTTTTCAATAACAACATCTTGATCAACTGCGGGAATATACAATGTGTAATATTCGCCTGCTTCATAGAAGTTAGTGTTGGTAAACTTTCCACCGTCATGTATTGTAACTGCATTATTAACTGTTACATTATCAAATTCAACATAAGATGTGATATTAAATGCGTGATTGTTCCAAGCACCATTTCCGCCCTCAGTCTTGTTTATTGTTACATTTTTGAAAACAAGCTTTCCGCCGGCATTGCCAAGACTGCTCCAGTCAGTGTCTGTTCCAAGAAGATCCAATACATTATTTCCGCCATCAATTGTGATAGAGGTTGTATTTTCATTTCCTATCTGTGTTCTTGCACCAAAGGAGAAGTTAGCATCAGTGTCAAGATTAATAACAACATCGCCGCTTGCAGATGTGTTAATTTCACTTATAACGCTTTCCAAAGTATGCGTTGCATCTACCGTATATGTGTCACTTGCGGCAAACACCGGGAAACTCATAGTACCGAGTACCATTGCGCCTGCGATAACCGCAGACAAAAGTTTTCTACCTTTCATAAATTTATCCTTCTTTCTAAAATTTTTTGTGCGTTTTAGCCGTATCTTAAAAATTAATCCCCCTTTTTTAGCAATTTGGCTTACTTTGCACTGATTTTGTTTAGGGAATTAACACCCCGTTTTATTTATAATTATCCGGCAATGCCGGTTAATTATCGTTTAAATCTTCTGATGAACCATCCCAATATCGGAATATGCTCAATATACAGATTTCTTAATTCACGCTTCCAATAATAGTATTCTCTGCCATCGGAACGATTGATTTCTCTCTTAATATATTCTCTTGTTTCCACAAATGGCTGGATTACATTCAGATAAAGTCCCAATATGCAGAGAATCAATATCGGGAAGCCGATTATGCAGCATAAAAATATATCTGTATCACCAAGTTCCATTATTTCATCATCTCACAAAGTCTTGCACACATAACGGCAACCTCTGCTCTTGTTGCGTTTCCTTTCGGATTTACATTGCCTTCCGAACCTTGTATAATTCCTGCCTTTACCATAGACGCCATCGGAGCCGCTGCATAATCCGAAATGCTGTCTTTATCTGCAAATGCGTCAAGCACAGTGTAATCTTCTGTTTCTTCGATATATCCTTTTGCAAGGAAGGCACGATATGCAAGTGTTATTAAATCCTGTCTTGTAATGCTGTCCTCCGGCATAAAGTTTGCACCGTCACCGCTTGCAATACCGGCTGCCTTTGCACTTCCGACAGCATTATAATAGTATGCACTCTCAGGCACATCAGCAAAGTTTTCTGTAAACTCATTGTCTACCGACAACATTCTTGTAAGTATAAGAATGAAATCACCGCGTTTAATGTTATTTGCAGGGGCAAATTCCGTTTCGCTTACGCCGCTGATGATTCCTTTGGCTTTTAAGGCATAGATTGAATCCTTTGCCCATGCGTGATTTTCAAGGTCGGTAAAGGTTTCGGTCTTTTCGGGGGTTGTCGGAGTGGTCGGATAAATCGCTCCGCCGCCTGTGCTTCCTCCGGTCGAACCACCGGAGGATGAACCGCCGCCTCCACCGGCTCCGCCACCGCCGCCGCCACCGCCACCGGTTGTGGTATCAGCGTCGGTTTTAGCGTTTGCGGTATCGGAAAAATCACCTGTGCCATTGGAATTTTTGGCGGCAATCTGTACATAGTAGGTGGTATTTGCCAAAAGACCTGTGATATCAGTGCTTGTTGTGTCAGCCTTATCTATATCCTTTGTGTTTGAAAGATTTGTGCTGCTTGTTCCATATTTAATTGTATAGCCTGTTACATCTGCGTCACCGGCTTTATTCCATTTAACGGTTATTTTTTTATTTCCTCCCGTTACGGTCGGTTTTGACATTTTCGCAGGCTTTGACGATATTTCGCCTGTACCGAGAATAGCCGCATCATCTTCGTTTACATATCCGTCACGATTGAAATCAGCCGCTATACTGTAATCTTTTGCAGAAATAATCTCGTCAATTTTTGTTTTATCGGCTTCATCTATTTTCCCGTCATTATTGACATCACCCGGAATAAAATCCGCATTCGTAAGTTCCAGCGGCTTATCAAAGGTTACCCCCGTTTTCTTATAGGGGATATAACCGCTGCCGGATATTTCGACGGTATATGTGTCATTTTTTAAAACGGCATTTTCGACTGTAAAGGACGCAGTCGTTCCGCTGCCCCGGTATTCATCGGACAGTTTGGTTTTAATGACACTTTTTGTTCTTTCATTGGTTATGGAAAGAGTAACAACTCCGTCTGCATTTCCTGCGTTAAAATTCGGAACCTTATCCATAGTCAGCTTGACCGAAGCGTTTGTGCTTTCGTTTGTGCTTTCAATAGCCGTTACCGATAAAGCCGTGTTATCTAAAGCCGCTGTTTTTTTGCCTTCAACGGTAAGGAATGTATGCTCCTTGTCAAGCGTAACCGTAACGCTTTTGCCGGCTTCACCGTTAAATGTAATGATAAACAGTTCTGTTTCATCATCAGCCTTTATCGGTGTACTGCTGATAAATCCCGCTGAAAAGCCGTTTTTGGCATTAGCTTCCGCACGGTCGGTAGCTACCCGGAAATCTCCTGCACTGTAATCGTCCGAGCCTTTTAAAAAGTCAACGGATTTATAATTCAAGTCACCGCTGAATGTAAACGCTGCATTTGCCTCCGATATATCTCCCGCAGCTCCTTTTACACTCACTTTGATTTTTGCTTCACCGGAAAGCGTTGTCAAATCAGTTTCGGTGACATCGGTAAGTATCACCTCAATTTTGTCTGCGTCTGCCGCAAAGACAGGCATTGCAGAAAGTGCAAGACATACAGCAACCGCTAACGCTCCCGCCTTCTGCATAGGTTTGAATTTCATAACTTATGTACCTCCTGTTTGTTTCTTGAAAAATATATGTAATATATTTTTACCTTAATAAATTTCCGACACATTTATATTTGTCGTAAGAACGGAATAAATAAATTCAAGCTGCATCTGCGTGTTTTTTGTATCCTCCCATACGACATAGTCAAGAACTGCCGATATAAAAAGATACACAAGCGGCTTTAATTCCTGTGTGCTGCATTGCAACCGCAAAGCAAGCATCTCAACATATTTGTCGTAAATGAGATTTAAGTCTCGCCCTTTTCCTCGTATCTTTCCGCCGTAAACAGGGCTTGCCGCCATTTGATAAATAAACCGCAGCTCGTTTTTGTACTTGTTTATTTCCGAAAGGCATTCATCAAAAAACTTACGCAAATTCTTCATATTTGAAAATACATAAGAAAATATTTTATCAACGACCTTTCTTAGCCCGTATTCGGAAGCTTCGCAAATTAAATCCTGCTTACCGCTAAACCAGTAATAAATACTGCCCTGTGCAATTCCCGTACCTTTGCAAAGCTCCCTTATTGTAATATTTTCAAGTCCATGCTTTACAAGGTAATTGAATGTACTGTCTAAAATCCCTTCTTCGTCAATCTGATATGTCGCAGCTTTCATATTTCATCATCTCCTTTGCTTGCAAAAACGCACGGTTTAATTTATAGCAAAAAAATTTGCCTGCAACATAATCGAAATTATGTGGTGAAAAAGTTTCAAGTACATATAATATATACACTGATATTATAGCACTGAAAGTGGCGTTTGTCAAGGATTTACCGCATTTTTGCAAAATTTCGTCATTATGTAACAAAACAGACACGCATTTTAGACCAATGTTGTTTTCCTTAAATTAACATTGGTCTGATTTGCTATGTCTTTTTATAAAAATACGGCTATA
>JAGBHE010000032.1 GCA_017935675.1 Clostridia bacterium
GTGCCTGTATCAAACTCTGACATCGGAATCTTTTCCGTCAGCGGCGTGTGGCTGCCTGTTGCAAAATATATTGAATCCGCCGTATCCGTTGCAATAAACGATATTGTCTCCGTAAATGTACCCGCTGTCGGTGCCGCGCTGAAGTTAAGGAATAAGTCCGAATCCTCCTCCGCAGCATTGCCGGAAATCCTTGTGCATTTTTCACCGTTATATGTTACATCCTCCAAGGTCCCTCTTGCGGCATCGGTATCTGCAAATCCATCATATTTTCCCAAAATCAGTTTTTTTACATCAGGTTTTGTCCCCGATTCAGCCGTGTATACTCTGATATTATCTACATACGCCTTTACACTGCTGTATTCTGTGCGGAAGCCTATTCCGCCGATTGCCTTATTGGTACCTCCGAAATACGGATAATCATAAACTGTCTCGGTTGCTGTTGTTTGCCCGAAGGAGTCCGTTTGCTCTATCTTTACCGACCGGTTATTGATGTCCACGGTGATCTTATAATGCTCCCATACTCCTGCCGTGAAGTTTGCATTTTCGCCGCTGTCCGTGACTAAATCCACAAGCCCGCCTGTGGCATTCGGAGGCGCTATGCCCTCTTGCAGCCAAGTCTTCAGCCTGCCGTATCTTCCGCCTGTGTGCCCTTGCCCGAATATCCATTTTTTCATATCTGTAGAATTTTCGTATATGAGACTTAAAGCCAAGGCTCCGTGTTCCGACATTGCATCAAATTCAACGCAAAAGGTGTCTTGCGTCACTGCCTCGCTGAACTTGCCGATAAGTCTTCCTTGAATCATTGCAAGTCTGTACGGAGTACCTGTAAGGTCTTTTTTTACCGCAAGGTTTGCATCATTCTTTGTAACAGCAGTATTCAATGTTGAAGCATTTCCCCATACGGTGGTGGGAACTGCCGAAGCACCTGAGTACGCCTCGTCAAAATCAGCGGCATAAATTATCGTGCCATCTTCCTTATATACCTTGATTTTGTCAACACCTATTGTTTTGCCCATTTGATTTCTGAACACAAGTCCGTGTACAGTCTGAGCATTATCCCTCAGATTTTCATACAAAGCGCTTGTCACTGAGCTTTTTTTTGTACCGTCCGACTGCTCAACATCAAGCTGAACAGTATCAGCGTCAAGGTCAACGGTCATTTTATACTTGTGCCATACATTATTGGCGCTTGCCGTCACGGTAATGGGATTACCGTTACTGTCTTTATATGTCTGAAAAGTACCGGCTTCGGGAGGATATCCGCCGCTGTTAAAATACCTCAGCTCCGGAGTACCGCCGCTGTTTTGCATACCAAAAGCCCATACGCCGGTATTTGTTTCCTTTTTATTCATCAAAGCAACGCCGAGGCAACCCGAATTTGTAAGCGCTTCAAACTCAACATGCAGTTTTCCCTCCGAAACCGCCTCGTCAAATAGTGCGCGGACTCTTGTTTTCAGATTAAGATAATTATCCGCCCAAACATAAGATTTGCTTTGGCTTACAAACGGCGATGCAGGATTTGCACCGGTAACCGGAACAGCCGTATTAGCCCCTGCCGTGTAACCCTGAAAGTCCTCGTTCAGCAAATCCTTTGTTTGAAATCCCGAAGGCTCTCCCGACTCCTCCGCAGAAGGCAATGCCGTATCCGCCGCCAAGACCTGTGTGCCCAAGCATGAACACAATATTGATATGCTCATCAGCATAGCCGATAATTTAATACCTCGTTTTTTCATGGTTCTCTCACACTCCTTGTGTTTATTGTACCATTTTTCCTTTGCTCGTGTATACAGACAATCTCTTAAATCGGCATGGCATTTTATTAACTTTTATTATTTTAACGGTCTTTAAGGGCATTTTACAGATGATATTTTTTTAAAAATCCGCAATTCTTTATACATCATCTATTGTAAATTGAAGGAAAGTATGATATTATAGTTACAGTAGGATGAAGAGTTTTCTTTTGGGAAGATGTTTATGAAAGGATAAGCAGCATTGTTGCGTAGGGTAAATTAATGATTTATGTTATGAGCGACCTGCACGGATGTTACAATAAGTACAGGCAGATGTTAGAAAAGATAAAACTGAATAACGATGACTTGCTGTACATACTTGGCGATGTTGTAGATCGCGGCGATGACGGCATAAAGATACTTCTTGATATGATGCATAGAAGTAATGTCGTGCCTTTACTCGGCAATCATGAATATATGGCATACAGCGTCTTAAAAAAGTTTAATGTTGAGATAACAGCCAATAACTACAACACTCATCTTGACGAAGACGCAATAGAGATGTATGAGAGTTGGATGTTTAACGGCGGAATAACAACCTCACAGCAGTTCACAAAGCTTTCAAAAGAGCAGAAAGACAGTATTATGGAATACTTAAGTGAATTTGAACTCTTCGAGGAGCTTGAAGTGAACGGCCGGGAGTTTATTCTCGTACACGGCGGTCTTGAAAATTTCAGCCCGGACAGGGACTTATATGATTATGATATTCATGAATTGATATGGGGTAGGTGCGACTATGCGCGAGAGTATTTCCCGGACAAATATCTTGTGACAGGTCATACTCCAACGGCGAATATAGATGAAAATTACAAAGGAAAGATATATAAAGCCAATAACCATATCGCAATAGACTGCGGAGTCTGCTTCGGCGGCAGATTGGGTTGCATCAGGTTAGATGATTTAGAAGAATTTTATGTGTAGCCGTAACACAAGAGAACCGTCCACTTGTGTTTTTTAAATCGGAGCAATGCTTTGCTAAGCTCTGCAAGGAGCAGAGCTTGCGACAGATTGCAAGCAAGCGCAGGAAGCGTCAGCTCCGAAGCGTCAGTGGGAGATTATAACTCCCACTGAAATTCTGAGATGTCCCCCGCCTTTATAGGCGGGGGACATCTGCGCGTAGGTTATATATTGAAAATAAAAAAAGGAAATTTATTGACAAATAATGAAAAATGATGTATAATATGCTTAAGATGAACAAACAAGCGCTTTTCTTTAAAAAAGGGAGGAAATGTAATGAAAAAAATTATTTGTATGCTGCTTGCAATGTGCATGGCTGTATGCTGTACCTATACGGCGGCTTTCGGTGCAGCTTTGGAGGAACAAGCTTTCAATTCGGGCAGCGGCGGAGGTGGAGGAACAGCATTCAGAGTGGCTATCAGCGATGAGAGCCTTTATATTTCCTTAAGCGGAAATAAAATTTGCTGGGGCGGAGGTCTTACCTTTTCCAAGCAGCTTTCAGAGAAAAATTATTCTCTTGTTCTCGGCTTCTATGACGGGACAAGGATGATACATACTTATATGACAGAGCTTGATAAGGATATAACCGCGTTCTCCTTTGCAGAGCAGACTGTAAGATTGGCATATGCGCCGGTTAGCGTTTGCGCAAAGGCTTTTTTGTGGAGCAGTGCTGAGGGGTGTGTTCCGCTTTGTACCGCTGTAGCAATGCAGGACAGATCGGCTGCCGGACTTTCCGGCGGGGGGGCTGAGCTGTTTGCGGTTGATATTACGGAAACATTTTTCAGAATTAACAGTGCCGGGTCGGACATTAATATGGTTGAAGCTGACGGGAAATACTATCTGAGCGGCAGTGTAAACGCGGATATAAGCGGCTATGATATGTATGACATAGTGGTTCGTGTCATGGTCGGTGAAAATGATATTGTTTATGAGGATACAATAACCGCGGATTCGAGAATGAATATGATAGCCATGAAGCAGGAGCTTGATTTTGCGCCCACTGAGTTTATGTATACCGCAATAGGCTTTGTCCGCGGCGGAAAAGAAGAATATTCATGGATCTACAATGATTTCGGAAGCACACCCGACATTCCGAAGCCGGACAAGGAATTGATTGAGGTATACGGAAGAATTACGGCAACGCCGGAGCAGGGAGCTGTACAAAAGGGGTATGCGGATCTTAGCATTGAATATGCAGAGGATTTTGAGGGCAAACCATATGATTGTGTAAAATGGGGTTACAGTGATCATTTGGATATAAATGTCAAGACATCTCAGTCAATGCTTGATAACTTATTTGTTTACGGAAGGTTTATGCTTTCGGCAGAGGGGGTTTATCCTGCAAGAGTTTACACGATTGAAAGCTTTGAACCTGTTGGCAATTCGATTGTAAAATATGCTGCAGAGGATTATAATTCTTTTGTTAATGGTAGTAATGGTAAGACAATTGACTTTACAATCAGCACAACGTCTTCAAAGACATATAAGCTTGACAACAATGTTGTAGTTTATGTGAACGGTGTTGAAGTGACCCAATCCTTTGAATTTGCTGTATATAACTATATTGACGGTAATGATACCGGCAGTGTAACGCTTATCGATACTCCGCAGCTGGGTTCATCAAGCAAGGATGGATATTATGATTACATCATGGTTACCATGCAGAAGTGGGCCGTTGTTGACAGCACAGCTGTTTTGGGAACAGTCAGCAAAATATTTTTTGATGATTTCGAAATGGGTCTTGACTCTTCTGTTTCCCTCGATTCGGCGGACGAACAGCTTGATTATTCAATAACAAAGAACGGAGAAAATATCGACTTTTTCGCAATTAAGAAAAATGATGTTCTTCTGCTTACATATGATGTGACTTGTGGAATTAAAAACTGCGGTTTTGTGAGAATTGATGTTTGCGATACTGTTGTTGAAGGCAGGGTTACAGCGGCTGTGGAAGACAGCGGCAGATGGATTTATACGGTTAACGGTACGGAATATTCATATGTTGACAGCTCAAGCAAGGTTCTTGAGCTCGGTAATGAATATGTTTTGTACTTAGATTCAACGGGCAGAATCGTTAAGTATGGCGAGTCTGTAAGATCAAGGAATTACGGCGTAATCGACAGAGTATATTTTGATAACAACTCAGGGGATAGTAAGGTAAGAGTAATTCAGGCTGACGGCACAAGAAATTCTTATGTTCTTAAGGATACATATGAAGCCGATTATATTGCAAGAAGGGTTTATGCTGATGGTCAAATGGATGGCAACATTGAAGCCCTTGAAAGGCGTATTATTACATATAAGCTTAACACAAGATCTGAAATTCATTCAATAGAGTTCATTAATCCGGTTTCAGATTTTAATTCCGCATACAGTGCAAATTCTGCAAAGGTTGGTTCTGTCAGAATGGCAGAGTCAACACGAGTTGTTGATTTGACAGATATTTATAATCAACCTTCATACGCAGCATCAGACATTAAGCCCGCTTCACTTGCTTCATTTACAGACGGTGAAGAGTATTCGGTTCTCGGTGCTGATAAGAGCACTGACGGTTATTACAGATTTGTTATTATAATTGAGAAGCCTGCACCGATAATGGTTTCTACCGGATTATCGATTGTTAATTCGGTGAGCGAGGCTGTTTATGAAAAGGACGGAAGCGTCAGAACGGTGCTGGAGGTTTACAGTCGGGGCAGCGGAGAGGGAACCGAAAGGCTTTTCGTTGATGAAGACCTGTTTTTGCCGGATATAGCATTTGGCACGGTTATTGCGTATGGTAAGGATAATGACGGTGTTATTACCGATATAAGTGTATTATATGACGGTTTGAATGGCGGATCCCGTTTCACAGCCTTTAACGATGCTTATGCATTCGGAGAAAAAGCCGGATATGCCGAAGATCCGAGAGGGAGACTTAACCGATTTTATGTGAGGTCCGGTATTGACACCTGGGATCACTCGACTACGGCGACAAGAAGCTGGGTCAGGACGGGCTTTGGTGCAATTGTGGATAATACCGATTATTCGATTACCGTGGCTAAAATTGATAAGGATTCAGACGGATCATATTATTCCGCCGCCGATGAAATAGCAGAGCTTGAAGTAGCGGAGGATGCTTGTGTTTACATGTACAGCCATGCAAAGCCCGGAAAGCTTGTAAAAACAACGCGGCAAAAGCTTTCGGAAATGGTTATTCCGAACTATGGCTATGAGTACGTAAACGGCATTTTGTGGGACAGCAGGTATGAGAACAATACGGTTTATTCCTATTTTAAGGTTCGTGACGGCGAAATAACAGATATACTTGTTATCAGTAATGAAGTCATTTGGGAGACGCCTGCCGTTACGCCGTATGTGCCGGAGCCGGAAATTGAAATCCCGGAGGATAAGCTGATTGAGGTTTACGGAAGAATTACGGCAACAGACAGGCAGGGCGTTTGCGATGCAGGATATGTCAGCCTGAATGTAGAGCGTGCCGAAAGCTTTGAGGGTGAGCAGATTTCCGAAGAAAATCCTTATCCGCTTTATGTTAAATGTCTTAACGATATGCATGATGATATTTTTGTTTACGGCAGATTCATGCTATTGCCCGAAGCAATCGGGGTGGATACTGATTACACAATAGTATCATTTGAACCGGTGGGAACAAATTCCGTAACAAGAAAGGCATCTGATTGTGAAGAAATAAATATCAATAACAGCTATATTACCTTTGCCTCGGATCAGGGTGTAAGGTATATGCTCAGCAATGAAGTAAAAGTATATGTAAACGGCATTAAGACATGGGGCTTGCCGGACGCTGAAGAGTATATCCGTAATAATGATATCGGAGAGGTGACACTTGTTGATACTCCGCAGCCCGGTGCTGCCGCATCAGACGGGATATATGATTGTATTATGATATCTGTCAGGAAATGGGCGGTTGTTGATTCGATTGCGGTTTCAGGCAGCTTGAAACGAATCGTATTTGATAATTTTGAAATGGGGCTTGACGCTTCGGTCACAATAGACGGTGATGATCCCGATTATATATATAATTTCAATCGCGGCGGAAACGGACTTGACTTCAGCGAAATCAAGCCGGGAGATATTCTTTTGATTGAGTATGATGTAACAGGCAGACTCAGAGATTCGTGGTTTGCGGATATAGATGTATGCGATACTGTTGTTGAGGGCAAGGTTACAGCGGCTGCGGAAGACGGCGGCAGATGGATTTACACGGTTAACGGTGCAGAATACTCATATATTGACAACGCATACCCGATTTTTGAAATCGGTAATGAGTATGTTCTGTACTTAGATTCAACAGGCAGAATCGTTAAGTATGGCGAGTCTGTAAGATCAAGGAATTATGGCGTAATCGACAGAGTGTATATAGATAACAACTCAGGTGATTATAAGGTAAGAGTAATTAAGGCTGACGGAACAAGAGTTTCTTATGCACTTAAGGATACAAATGCAGCCACAGGACTTGCAGAAACAGTTTATACTGATGATACAATTGATGGTGATACACTTGAAGCTCTTGAAAAGCGTATTATCACTTATAAGCTTAACACAAGTTCTGAAATTCATACAATAGATTTCATCGAGCCGGTTTCAGATCATAATTCCGAATACACCGAGAATTCAACAAAGGTTGGTTTTATCAGAATGGCAGAGTCAACACAAGTTGTTGATTTGACAGATATCTATAATCAACCTACATACACAGCATCAGACATCAAAGCTGCTTCACTTGCTTCATTTATAGACGGTGAAGAGTATTCAGTTCTTGGTGTTGATAA
>JAGBHE010000033.1 GCA_017935675.1 Clostridia bacterium
CATAAGGATGTTTACAAATTTCGGCAGAGGGTTGTTTTCTCTGTTGATTTGTGTTATAATGGGGCTGACGAGAAGGCTCCCTTCCGGAGGGAGCCTTTGGATACGTGCAACCTTAGGGGTATGGGATTTGCCCGATGCCTTTGTAATATAAAGGCGAAACCGGCGATAAAACGGACCGATAAATTAGAATTTATCGGTCTGATAAGTAATTTGTTTATGACAAAAAATAATATATAAATTGCAGAAAGGAAAGGCTATGAACCCGTTATTACCAAGATGTTTTTTTATGCCTGATGCAGAAGCACGCGTTATGCCTGACGGACGTCTGTATTTGTACGGCTCCCAGGATATTTCCGGTGAAAAAGATTATTGTTCCAAAGAATATCGCGTTTTTTCAACGGATGACCCCAAAATGGAGACTTGGACACATCACGGTGTTTCCGTCAGAAACACAAAGGACAATTCTGACATTCCATTTAGTCCCGACGTGAACTTATATGCACCTGACTGTGTTTATTGTAAAGGAAAGTATTATCTTTATGTGTGCGGTGCGAACAGATTTGAAGCAGTTCTGGAATCCGATAAACCCGAAGGACCTTTTACCAACGCAAGACCGATAATCGGTGCAAACGGCGACAGTATTGACCCTGCAGTCTTTGTGGACGATGACGGACAGGCATATTACTTCTGGGGTCAGTTTCGTTTAAAGGGTGCCCGACTCAAGGATGATATGGCAACATTGGACTTCGACAGCATAAAAGACAGTATTTTAACCGAAATGGAGCACGGTTTTCATGAAGGTGCATCAATTCGCAAACACGGCAAAAAATATTATTTATTATATACCGATATTTCAGGCGGACGTGCAACAAGACTTTCTTATGCAACAGCAGATTCGCCCTTGGGACCTTACAAAAAAATAGGGACTGTTATTGATAATATCTATTGCGATCCGCAGTCGTGGAATAATCACGGTTCTATTGAGTGCTTCAAAGGTCAGTGGTTTGTATTTTATCATCGCTCGTCGCAGAACTCAAAAACAAGCAGACGAGTATGCGCAGAGCGTATATATTTTAATGAAAACGGAACAATTCAAAAGGCGGAAATGACTTCTAATGGGGCATCTGACGCTATCAGTGCATTCGGAAAGATAGATGCTTCTGTTGCTTGCCGTATGAAGGGTAATGTTCACATTTCTCCGGATAACCAATGTAAAGCTCATGATTCGGAAATAAATGAGGTTCTTGTAAATGCGGGCGGTGGAAACTGGATTGAAGATTGGGCAGAATATAAATATGTTGATTTCTGCGCAGGAGCGTATTTATGGAAGCTCCGAGCAAAGGGAAAAGGGAAAGTTTCCGTTATGGCAGAAGATTACGGCATTGTCGGAACCCATGATATAAATACAGAAGAATTCAAAGAATTTTCCGGAGAGCTTGTTCAAAAAGTTAATGGCATAAAGTCTGTGTGGCTGCTTATAAAAGGACAGGGAATTTCAATAGATTGGTTTGGATTTGAATAACGGACATAAATGTTTTTTATCCGGTTTTATATAAATTCACCGGATTCAAATTTACCAAATAAATGATTAACGCCGACAGTTCTGTCGGCGTTAATCATTTATTCGATACATATCAAATTCCCATCGTACGCTGAAACATCATTATGAGAACCGCTTCATTGAACTTTTTGGCTTGTTACGTTCAATCGAACGCCGGGTTGTATGCATAG
>JAGBHE010000034.1 GCA_017935675.1 Clostridia bacterium
GCATTTAATACTTTGTCAAGAGGTAACGTAATCATTCTGCATAACTTGACTGATATCCGCAAGCTTTTTGACTGCACATTGCTGATAGTGTGACGGATGTGCGCTGTGACAGCAAAGAATATCGCAATATACGGGGATTGAGACTTATCCTATCTTTACCGTCGGAACGAAATCCCGTAAATTTTAACTCAACAAATCGTGATTTATTCCTCTGAACAACGCAGGTATAAGGCTGAATACACATTCAAAGAACTGTTGACACTGCGTACCAAAATTTTGGAAAAATGTCAAAATGCGCTGTCCGAAGGTTTTGAACGAGTCAACAACCTCTTTTATAAAGCGCTCAAATTTATTAAGCCTGTTACTCTCGTCATAACCGTTTTTGTCCTTATAAACACGGACGTAATCAATTAACCACTCAATAGGATATTCATTATCCGGCTCATCCCAACCGCTGAAATCAGAGTTGATATACATAGACAAAATCATACACATTCTGTATTGCGGTGACTCTATGGTTTTTGCCACTTCTTTTCCGTCAACATAAAACGTTATGCCTTCAGGTCTCCAATCCATAGCATAGGTATGGAATTCGTTTACATAATCTGTCGCAACGCCATCCAGCTCTACCTTACTTGCCCATTCTTCAAGTTCAGGATCATCCCAGGAGTGTACCTTCGGCTCGAAGACACCCGGATTTTCAAAGAATGTCTCCAAAACGTCTATTTCGCCATTCTGTTCAGAGCCCGTTCCGTCAGATTGTGCATCATCCTGAGTGCCTATAAGCCACCACGAAGCATATCCGCCGCCCTTGGTGTCAGGCATCTTCATCCTTATCTCAAAATAACCGTACTGCGTGGCATATCCCTCATAAGGCTGTACTTGCATCTTTTGTGCGCCGCCGGGATGCAGATTATTCTTTTCCCAGGTCTGAATACCGTTTGCTATCCATAAAAGGTTATCAGGATCAACCGAACCGGTCTGACCGCCGAAATAATCGGGCGAGTCTTTCGTCAGGTAAAGATTAAGGTAACCATTCTCAACCTTATACCTTGCAGATGAACCTGCCGTGTTGGTAGTACAGTGAGGCAGATACTGCGGCAACCAGTATTCTGTATTTAACTCTCCGTCATTAAATTCGGTACTGAAATCAAGTTCATAGCCTTCCTTTTCGGGAACAGCATCAGTATAATTTTCCGTAACGGAAGCAGTTTCGGATGTTATTGCAGCATAAGCGCCTGACGGTGCTCCGACCAGCATCGTTAAAACAAGCAACACAGCGATACTTTTTCTATACATAGTCGTCATCCTTTTTTCAATTCTTCTTGTGAAGATAATTATATCATATTTTTTCGAAAATACAATAATCACTGTTATGCAACGGCTGTTTAATAATATAATGTGGCGGTCAGTATATTTAAAACAAAAAAGAAAACACTCGGGTGAGTGATTTCTTCTTTATATTTATACAAAAATCAATTTATGCCTTGTTTGCTGAACCGAAGAGCTCGATCTTCTCTCTTACGCAAGCCTTGATTGCTTCTACGCCGTCAGCAAGAAGCTTTCTCGGGTCAAA
>JAGBHE010000006.1 GCA_017935675.1 Clostridia bacterium
TAAATTAATTATAGCACATATTTATTTCGTTGTCTATTGACAGACTTTCAATAAGGGGCAAAGCCCCGTCATTCAACGTTTCAGTGGGGGGATTGTACCCCCACTGAAAAAAGTAAGTGGAACCCGCCGCCTATAGAGGCGGGGGACATCTTGCTTTTAGTTATAAAAATATTTGTCGAGCTATGTAATAATTTTTCGAAGTCAAAACAATACTTATCTTTTAGTGCATTATTCACAAAATTTAAGTTTATTGCAGAATTTATTCTTTTTAGTATATGATTTTTTGGAAGCTTGTAGTATAATATTCCCATAGGAGCTTCGCTCTAAGCCGTATTCTACGGCTTGCAAAATTTCATTTTGCCTATCGGCACAGGATAAGCTTAAAAAGTATTCGGAATACCTTACAGTACCGTATAAGAATTAAAAAGAGAAGGATTACAATGAGAAAAGAAGCAAGTAATGAAAAGTGGAAAATGTTATATGAAATTGCAAGTGAAATCAAGGAAATGAAACCGTGGGAATACTTTTGGGATATGGATATTATTAATCTTACGGATGAAGATGTTTATATAACGGTTCTCGGCCGAGGTGGAGAAACATATGGTGTTTCGGTATATGAAGGCGAAAAGGGATTTGACAAGTTTAAATTGTTGGTATGTCAGCAGGAATTAAACATATCTCCGCATATGGCAATGTATATGCAGGATAACCTCACTTGTTATTGGGGTGATCGTGAAGAACTGTCAAAAAAGCAACGTGATATTATTAAAGAATTAGGCTATAAATACCGCGGAAAAAATCAATGGCTTTATTTTATATCCCACAAGACAGACTATATGCCGTATAATTTTGACAGTGATGAAGTCGGGAAAATGACTAAGTATTTGTCAGGGCTTAAAAATGCTTTGGAGTTATATTTTAAAGAAAGACCACAAATAGATTTCGAACAGGATTATATGCTTTGTTACTCAGATAAAGAGAAAAAAATCACCGGTAAAAAAACTGATTTTTTTGACTTTGGTTTTAATGGTATACAAATTGCTGATAATATTGACTTATTAAATGACCTGAAAAAGCTGCCAAAGACTATAGGAACTTTAGAAATTGACATATTACCTATGTTTGTAACTATTAATGATAAGTCCTATGACAGACCGGCAAATCCGTCAATGAGTATGATTGTCGATAAAAAATCAGGAATGGTTATGGCTGCGGCAATGTCAACTCCGGAAACAGGTATTTTCGGAAATTTTGCCAATACAATTGTCAGTACATTTTTCAGATATGGTCTTCCAAAGCGTATTAATATTTGTAACAGCATTACCGGTTCTCTTTTAGAGGAATTGTGCGACATATTAGGCATAAAACTTGGATATGAAGATGAATTGCCGGCAATAGAAGAAGCTGAAGAAAGCTTAATGCGATTTATGGGTTAATAATTGCATATTGACGGCTGCGTAAAAATGCCCTTGCAAGCAAGTATTTTTATAAAGAACAAAATAAATATCTCGGAGGTTTTTCTATGGATGCTGAGAATGAGAAATCATCAAGCGCACCAATTTATAATAAAATAAATACTGCCGCAATCAGGATTGTTGTGTTTATTGCTGCAATCATTGTCATTTTATACGCAATTATTCAGTTCAGTGCAAGCAATAGTGAAAGAATATCACATCTGAATGCAAGTCAGGTGAAGGATAATACTGTAAGACTTTCAAAAGAAGTTGATGATTTTATTTCAGATCGTCTGGCAAATATTAAGATTCTCAGCGCGTTTTACAGCGAATCTCTGGTAAGTCCGGATGTTGATGTTGCGCTGCTGCGAAAAATGACGGAAGACTCCAACTTCGATTTTATGGAGTTTGCAGATGCTGACGGTCTGGACCATAACATTACCGGAGGAACATCTGATGCAACCGACAGAAAGTATTATCTTGACGGAATGGCAGGTAATACCGGAGTAGAACTTATTTTTGAATCGAGAGCAACACATGAAACCTTGCTCATGTTCTATACGCCGGTTATCTTTGAAGAGAAACCTATCGGTGTAATGATTGGTGTGATTCAGGCTACAGGTAAAATCGCAGAGTTAATCAACGTCTCCTATTATGATGAGCAGGCTGAGGTTTACTTGTGTGATGAGAACGGCGATATTATTGCAAGCAGTATTCCTTTGGAAGAGCTTGATACAAGAAAACAGATTTCCATTACAGATGTATTAACCGATGCAGAAACAATCGAGTCGATTAAGTCTGCCATGTCAGACGGAACTGCAAATGTTTTTGAAAACGGTAAAGAAGGGGACAACATCGGCTGCGCGACAAAGCTCGTTGGATGCGGATGGCATCTGGTTGAAGTATTTCCCGATGCGGCGCATAGCGATTTGGTTAATGTGTCCACCCATATAGCTGCCCGGCTTCAGTTTATCCTGATTTTGGTTTCTGTCGCAGTTATTCTTGCAATTATCATAACGAATATTATAGACCGCAGGAACCTTATTGAAAAAGAAACAAAACAAAAGAATGCCTTGCAGAATCATCTGAATGTTATTCAGTCGATGGGACAAATTTATTTCGCCTCCTATTATATTGATCTGGAACGAAATTCATTTACAGAGCTTTTGGGAAAACAGAGACTTCATGAAATAATAGGATCAGCCGGTGATGTAAGTGATCGTATTAAGTATATTAATGAACATCTGATCCAACCTGAATATGCAGACATAATGCGTGAATTTTTAGATCTGGACACGGTAGATGAACGCTTAAAAGAAAAACAGGTAATTACCTGCGAATTTAAGAGTGTGACAACTAATTGGTGTCAGGCCTATATTATCGCCGGGGATCGTGATGATTACGGAAAGCTGAAACATATATTCATTGCATTCAGAACAATCCGCGATGAAAAAGAAAAGGAAGAGGCTGCCCAGGCAAAAATAGATGAGCAAATGCGCGCCCTTGAGCAAGCAAATTCTCAAATGGAAGAGCAGCTGGAAGTTATTGAAGGGCTGGGATCCGTATATTTTTCTATTCTGCTTGTAGACATTTTAAATGATACCGTAATTCCGTATCGAACTGAAGGCAAAGACGGCACTGTCATTTCTGACTTCTTTAACAGAAGAGTCGGCAGCTGGTCTACGCTGCTTCAGGCATACGCCGATTCACTGGTTTTGGAAGAGGATCGGGCTGACTTTCTGGAACATCTGAGCTTTAAAAGCGAAAAAGACTTCTCTTTCAACTATCGGATGGCAAAAGACACCGGTATATCGTGGCTGCAGGTTCAGGTTGCTTATGTGGAAAGAAAAGATGGTACCAATATAGCTGTTATCGGCACAAAGAATGTTGATGAGCTTGTCCATGAGGAACAAAAGAAGCAGAAAGCTCTTGCTGAAGCTCTTGATGCTGCAGAAAGGGCAAACAGGGCAAAGTCTAATTTCCTTTTTAATATGTCGCATGATATCAGAACTCCGATGAACGCTATTATCGGCTACACGGATCTACTGAAAAAAAGTGTGGATAATCCTGAATTACGTGACCGATACATAGAAAATATTCAAACTTCAAACGGGTATTTATTGGATCTCATCAATAATGTTCTGGATACAGCTCGTATTGAAAGCGGAAAAGCTACACTTGATGAGGAACCGGGAGATATTCATCTGATTGGAAAGAACTTAGACACAGCATTTGCCGGTGAAATAGCAAGGAAACATCTGAAGTATACTATTCATGACTCAACCGTTCACAGATACGTTTATCATGATGCAACTAAGATGGCACAGATAATATTTAACGTTTTGAGCAATGCTGTTAAATATACTCCTGAAGGAGGAAGTATTGATATCTATTTCAGCGAAACTCCTTCAGAACGCGAAGGCTGGTCAGATTTTACATCTGTTGTAAAAGATACGGGTATCGGCATTTCAAAGGAATTTCTGCCGCATATTTTTGATTCATTTACCAGGGAGAAAACTGCTACGGACAGCAAAATTGTCGGAACGGGTCTGGGAATGGGCATTGTTAAGCGTCTTGTTGAGTTAATGAACGGCACAATCAGTATTGAAAGTGAGCTTGGTAAAGGTACAACAGTTTCGTTCACTATCCCGCATAGGATCGCGGAAGCTCCAACTGAAACAGATAATACCAATGCTGTTATTGATTCCAGGACCATTTCAGGAAAAAGAATCCTTCTTGCAGAGGATAATGAATTGAATGCGGAAATTGCCATCGAAATTCTGGGTGAAGTAGGATTTAAAGTCGAGCATGCAGAAGATGGAATCATCTGTGTGGATATGCTCAATAAGCATGATGTCGGATATTATGATTTAATATTAATGGATGTTCAGATGCCTAACATGGATGGACTTAAGGCAACAACAGTAATCAGGCAGCTTCCGAATCAGGCGAAAGCAAAGACACCGGTCATTGCTATGACAGCGAATGCATTTGAAGAAGATCGCAAAAAATGCTTAGAAGCCGGTATGAATGGATTTATATCAAAGCCGATTGATATTCAGATGCTGATGGAAACATTAGTAAAAATACTCAAATAAAATATGAGGCGCAGCCAATGATGATTGCGCCCTCTTTTATAACACAAGAGAACCGTCCCCTTGTGTTATAGCCGCGATTTGTTGAAACAGTGGCATAAACCGCTCAGTCTTTTTACCGGGCAAACAAAAAATCATGTAATAAGGGGATAAATACAATGAAAATAGGATTGTTTACAGACGCGCATTATTGCAATAAAGAAGTTACATGCACTACAAGAAGACCGTTATTATCTTATGATAAAATAAAAGAAGCGATGGAATTTTTTGATGGCGCGGATTTAGTTATATGTCTGGGAGATTTAGTGGATGACTGCGGAGGAAAAGAAGATAACATACAAGCAATAAAAAGCATTTCAAGGTTAATTCATTCTTACAATAAGCCGTTTTATTGTTTAATGGGTAATCATGACTGTCAAAACTTTACAAAGGAAGAATTTGATGAATTTACAGATGGAAGTTATCCTCCGTTTTCGTTGTGTGTCGGGGAAAACGCCCTGGTTTTTCTTGATGCGAATTATACAGATGATCAATTAAATTATTTGCCGGGAAAGGTGGATTGGTCAATTTCATATATACCGCATAATCAGTTAGCTGATTTAGAAAGTATTTTGAGTGATGAAGAAATAAAGAATGTATATATTTTTTGTCATCAAAATCTGGAAACTGATGTTCAATGGCAGCACATCGTAAGAAATGCCGCTGAACTCAGACAGCTTATAGAAAAATCACATAAGGTTAAAAAGGTCATTCAGGGGCATTATCATCCGGGACATGATATGGAGATTGCGGGGATAGAATATCACACATTACCGGCAATGTGCGAGGGCGAAAAAAATTATTACGAGATACTGGAAATAGGATAAACCGGCAGCAATCGTAGTGTTATGACTATGTAAAAAAAATTGCAGTCCTTTCCGTGAATGAATTTACTATAACACAAGGGGACGGTTCTCTTGTGTTAGTAGTTTTATAACCGGATTCTTCATTTCTAAAGTCATCGAATTTATGACTAATTTCAATCTTGGTTTCTCATGCCATGTTTTATAATCCATTCCTGCGCTTTTGAGTGACCTGTTTTTTCCCATTGTGCAATAATAATTTTAGCTTTCTCCGGTGCTTCTTTGTATAAGTCATTCAAATTATTACCAACGCTTTTCTGTACAAACTTTTCCGGATCATCTTTAAGATTGGTGA
Organism: Clostridia bacterium; assembly: GCA_017935675.1. Classification (GTDB taxonomy): domain Bacteria; phylum Bacillota; class Clostridia; order UBA1381; family UBA1381; genus RGIG9115. The sequence goes on from JAGBHE010000006.1 coordinate 5,747, forward strand.
GAATAGTAGAATATTTGTCAAACTCATCCAATGCGACAAATAGTTTTTGCGACCATGGTAAACGTATTCTCACTCCTTCACTTGCAAGCCTTCTCACATGTACATTTTTATCTTTTGTCCAAATAATTAATTCTTCCATTACCTCTGCACCGTGTTCTTTTAACAAAGGACGAATAGCGTATTCACCTGTAAATCTTTTTGTCAATTCTTTTAAAAAAGACAATGATAACTCCCAATTTTCATTTCCATATCGCTCAACATATCTGCTAACAGGCCACAACCACCATCCGAAATTAAACATTCCTTTTGCTTCTTTCAATTCGGGACCAAGCAAATGAAAGAATGCCTGAACATTTTTTGAATAATCATCACCCATACTCTGTAACATAGCATCCACTATACTATCAAAACGTGCGAATAACTCCTTATCATCTAATTTTCCAATTAGATTTTGAGCGAACAGCTCCGAATTAAAGTTAGGCATTACAAAAGCAAGTTTTTCAGAAAATACCTGAATATATTGGTCATTGTAATAATCTTTATGTTTCATGCAGATTCACCTCCATATTCTATATTCTAACATACATACAGTATGTATGTCAACGTTTTTGACAAAAGTGGAACACAGGAAGGGACTATTCTCTTGTGCACATTTTGTATTTAAAGCGGAGCAACACCTTGATTTGCTTGCAAGTTTCAAGTGCTGCGAACGCTTGCAACTTGCGCCTCAAGGCTTTAGCCCCGCTGGGTTTCAGCCCTTATTGAAATTACCGACAAGATTGCTTAAAACCAACAAAAAACCTTCGCTAATTCCTTTTTTTTGAACACAAGAGAACCGTCCCCTTGTGTTATTTCTCCGCGGAGGAAATACGATGACCATCTCCCTTTTTGCTCATCAACTCATCTATAGCCCTGTTGATATACGAATTAAGACTTTCCTTCGCTTCTTTTGCGCGTTCCTGTATAATTTGTTTTTTGCCTTTTGGCGTTCTTATTTTAATTTCGTCATATCGTTCCTTCATATTTGTGTCATTCCATTTTTTATTGGCTCGTTTCCGTGCCTCTGACAGCGCCACAATAAAACCCCCTTATTATAATATTATTAACAATATTATATCATATTTGATGTACCGTGTACAGTGTAAAAATGCGCAAATGTACCCAGTGTATTTTGTAAAAATTGTATAGGACTAAATATGAATTTGAAAACCCTCAAAATCGTATATTCCGTTTCCCTGCTTCAGCTGTCCGCCGCGTTCCAATTCACTGAATGCACTTTCAATTCTGTCGATAATATTGACAGGAATGTTTAATTGATGGTGCGAAGGCAGCACCTTAATTATATCTAATTGCTTAATTATTCTGACAGACTGTAAAAATTGACACGGGTTTGTGGTAGGGTAAAAGGCATCAAGACAACCGCTGTATATTAAATCTCCCGAATACAGATATTTTCTTTCAGGCTCATAAAAGCAACAGTGTCCCGGAGAATGCCCCGGTGTATGCACAACCGTCAAATGCCTGTTTCCCAAATCCAAACAATCCTTATCGTGCAAAATCCTTTGCGGTTCACCTTGGAAAATACTGTAATCACCTATATTGAATTTTTCGGGGAAATTACAGGGTTTACACATCAAGTTGTTTTTCACAACCTGTAAAGGTATTGGAAATTTCTTGGATAACCAATCCCTTTCTGTTTCATAAACAGCAATATTGTCAAAATACTTATGTCCACCGATATGATCCCAATGAATATGGGTTGTTATTACCAGAACGGGAAGCTCCGTTAAGCTGTCAACTACTTGCTTTATGTCAGCAATGCCTAATCCCGTATCAATCAGAATTGCCGTTTTCGTTCCGCACAATAGGTAACAATGCGTTTCTTCCCAATGTCCGTATTCGCTGATTGCAAAAGTATCATTATCAATTTTTTCAACTGTAAACCAGTTTTCCATTCTATCACCTGCCTATTTCGTTGTCTATATATCCTGTTTTAAATTCTTGTTAAGGTTTTATACTTATTTATTTAAGTCAGCTTAAACCATTCATTTTGTCAACAAAATCCTTGCTTTTAACAGTCATTTCAATCCATGACGGGCGAAAACCGCTTTTTATGGCGTTGCGAACCGATTTTATATTAGACCAAGCCGCGCAGTAAAACGGTACTTTGCCGCGCTTTATAATTTCCAGCGCAAGCTCCGATGTAATTGCCTGCGCAATTCCACGGCGACGATACTCCGTCCGTACATCAACCCCGATTTGCAGCATATCATCACAATCAGCGCTGCAGCCTGCCAGACCGACTAAATTATCCCCATCATATGCTCCCACTCCGAGAACATCAAGCTCTTTGCGTTTCTCACATAAAGCGTTGCTCCATTGGGGAATGTATAGCTCTGAGAAATCTTCTTGTTTTAATAAACGCGTTTCATATAAGCACGGCAGCTTTTTTAAATTGGTCAGATCCGGCAGAAAATATTCCGCCATAAAACAGATTTTTAAACCGTAATCAGACAATTTATCATTCAGTACATTCATATTTGGCGTTTCAAAGCAATGCTCAACAGGGTATTTTTTTATATAATCAGCTGCAATATCCGCAATATCGGATCTCACGGAAGCGACAATGTTATTCCCGTAAGAAACCATATTACAGTCAAACGGAAGCGTGAGATATTTCCTTGCTTTTTTGTTTGGCATGGAAAGTACAATTTTATTTTCAACAGACAAAAAATCTTCTGCCGAGCAGTTTAAATCTATTGCCGACTGCTTCATTGCGATATTCAGAATGTCCTTGTTTGTCATTGTAAAATCCTCCAAATTATTTATAAATCAATTATAGCATACCATAATAATAGCAGCGGTATTTGCGATAATTCCTAACGGTAAATGCTCGTCAATTACCATAACACATTTTTCATTTTGCAGGTCCACTTTTAAGTCCTCCTTTTGAATATCCCGAAATAAACAGTCCCGCAATTGCTAATATTGTACCGATTACAGAAATCCACGTTACCGACTCCCGCAGGACCAGCACAGATGTTATAACTGTTACAACAGGCACTATGTAAATATAAATACTTGTTTTTACCGCACCTAATATCTTTACGGCAAAATTCCACGTTACAAAACATAGCGCAGACGCACCCAATCCCAGATATATTATATTTAACAGATATGTCATATTGGCAAATCTCGAAAAATCCAATTTAAAGTCAAAAAGGAAGATTGCCGGTATCATAAATAAAATACCATAAAAGAAGGTTCTGCGTGTTGTCAGAATAACCGAATATCCAAAGCTGCTTATTTTCTTTGTTAATATGGAATAGCACGCCCACACAAGAGCAGCAAGGGCAGCCAATATATCTCCCAAAGGATTTAACTCTAACCTTTGACCGTTAAAGCTGATTAACACGACACCTGCCATTGCGACCGCAAAACCGATAAAGAAATTTGCCCTTAGTTTTTCATCTGATTTCAGAAATAAGTGCGTAAGTATTGCGGTAAAGAACGGAGCAACAGATATAATAACTCCGACGTTTGACGCCATTGTAAAGGTCAGCGCGATATTCTCCAATAAATAGTATAAACAAATTCCGCAAAGTCCGGCTGACATAAAAGTTATTTCCTGTTTCAGGCTTACGCCCGTTAAACGCTTAGGCACAATAATAAGCAAAGCAAGAAAACCTATTATAAAACGGAAAAGCAGAATTTCTACCGGCTGAAAATCAACTAATAGGATTTTTGTGGAGATAAATGTTGTTCCCCATATTATTATTGTGAGCAAAGCCGTTAAATGTCCGATTGACGTTTTATTCTCCACACTGCTCACCGTCCTTGCTTTTGAAAATGTCTCGGTAAACGCCGGGAGCAAGTCCTATAAACCTTGTGAAATAATTTGTAAAATGGCTTTGGTCTGAAAATCCTGTTTGCATTGCTGCATCAAGCGGCGAAATGCCTTGTCCCAATAATTTTTTTGCTTCGTTAATACGAATGTTCTCTAAATAGAGATATGGTGTAACACCTTTTGATTTTGTAAAGGCTCGAAGCATTGTGGATTTGCTGAGCGTTGCATATTTACAAAGCTGTTCTAAACAGATATGCTCCATATAGTTCTTTTCCATAAACTCACAAGCCTTTTCTATTTCCTCCCTGCACTCCGGTATACAGTCCTCAAAGGGCTGCCCGTAGTTTTGGATAAGTGCCGAAATTAAAAATAATAAATTTTCTTCTTTTCCGAAATCTCTCGCTGCGTTCATTATCATTTCGTGCAGCGGACGCAGATAGCAAGTGATTTCTTCATCGAAAATTACGTTGTGCGAAAAGCCGGGAAGCTCACGCTTTCCTGTTACTTCTTCTGCCAAGTCAAGCATAATCTCCTTGTTTATATTAAGTCCGCGATAATCTAATGTACCACCGTCATTTTGTATGCAGGAATGATTATCTCCCGGATTGAAAATTACAATGCTTCCCTTGTCGATGATGTATTCTTTGTTTTTGCAAGAAAGACAGCGTTCCCCGTTTTCGACAAAGCCAATAACATAATGTTTATGAAAGTGATTGGGAAAAGGCTGCACAATTCCCTCAAAGCGATAGGCTTCGATCTGCAATTCATCATCATAGACTACAGTTCTGATTTCTTTCTTCATCTTCTTGCCCTCCTTATGATGATTATTATACAGCCTTATTCCATTAAAGTCTTGTAAAATATCTTCATTTTTAGATAATGAAAAAATGTTTTTTTAGATACACTTCCAAAGCATAATATTATTATCAAAATCAACCGTTAATTGATTATTGTCTTTTAACCACGCAAGATAGGAGCGCACTGTACTTCCGACAAGAACATATTGCTCAAAATTCATTTTTAAATTATACTCATTAAACAGCTTCTGCAAAATTTGTTCAAAACAAGTTGGCACAGAACAGATTTGAGTGATTTTTTCTGCAATCTCGTAAACCTTTCTGATATTGAAATCAGCAAGGGGAGCAATGTTATCCGTTATACCGGCGTGCGCGGGAACAAATATTTTGGCTTGCATATTTTTAACCGTTTCAAGAGTTTGAATATATGCACCGACATCATATACAAAGCTGATTTGATATTTATTAAGTGTTTCCACACTTGAAAGGCAGTCGGCAAGATAAACAACATCATCATCTGTACGAAACCCCACCATATCAAAAAAATGCCCCGGCAGATCAATCATTTGCAAGCAATCGGGTAATACATCACTCGTCAATAGTTCTGCACTGCTTTCACCGGCATATAAAAATTTATGCCTCAAATCTTTCGGCGGATATGCTCCGAACAAAAAAGCCGGGCCTAAAACAGTATACTTCGTAAAAGCGCATTCAATATTCTTTGCATAAATTTTGCAATTTGTCTGCGCCTGCAAATATTTATTTCCGCCTATATGGTCTGCATTTGAATGTGTGTTATAAATTGCGCTCAATCGCCATTGGTTTTTATCTAATATATGTCTTACCTTTTTCCCGGCATCCTTATCATTGCCGCTGTCAATAAGACATACTTCATTTTCGTTTAACTTAACAATACCTATTTTAGAAGGACTTTCAACATAATAATTTTTCTCGGCAATTTGAATCAGTTCATACATTGCGTTATTGCTCCTTTTTAATGATTTGGATAAAAAATAATGTAGTGCTCAGATTAAGTTTTTTCAGTTATCTGCACCCCTTACTTCATCAAAGTTTTTTTGTAAATAAAGCTCTTATGGCATTAAGCACTGCAATAATCATAACACCTACATCTGCAAATATAGCAAGATACATATTTGCAATACCTAACGCACCAAGTATCAAACAAATAAATTTAACACCTAATGCCATCGCAATATTTTGATAAACAATTCTCAGACACTTTCTTGATATTTTCATTGCCTTTGAAATCTTCATTGGATCATCGTCCATTAAAACCAAATCTGCAGCTTCAATAGCGGCGTCTGAACCCATAGCTCCCATGGCAATACCAATGTCCGCTCTCGACAAAACAGGAGCGTCATTGATACCATCGCCTACAAAGGCAAGTTTAGCTTTTCCGAGCTTCATATTCAATAATTCCTCGACCTTAGATACCTTATCTGCCGGAAGCAGCTCACTGTAAACTTCATCAATACCAAGTGATGATGATACTTGATTAGCTACTTTTTTCGCGTCGCCTGTCAGCATTATAGTTTTTTCTACTCCTGCCGACTTTAAGGCGGATATTGCATCTTTTGAATGAGGTTTTACAATATCAGAAATTACAATATGACCCGCATACTTGCCGTCTATTGCCATATGAATGATTGTCCCTGTCTGATGGCAATCTATATGCTCAATTTCAAGATATTTCATCAGTTTGTCATTTCCGGCTGCCACACTTATTCCATCTACCGTTGCTATAACACCGTTACCGCTGATTTCTTGAATATCGCTTACACGATTACGGTCAAGCTCTTTTCCATATGCTCTCTGTAAACTTTTGCTTATCGGATGTGATGATGCACTTTCTGCCAATGCAGCATATTCAAGAAGCTTTTGATTGTCAATTTCATTATGATGAATACCATATACCTCAAAAACCCCCTGTGTTAATGTACCTGTTTTATCAAATACGACATATTTTGTCTGAGAGAGTATTTCCAAATAGTTTGAGCCTTTTACAAGAATACCCTCCTTGCTTGCGCCGCCGATACCCGCAAAGAAGCTCAAAGGAATACTGATTACCAATGCGCAAGGGCAGCTAATTACTAAAAATGTCAACGCTCGATAAATCCATACACCCCAATCAGCCGAAAGTCCCATAAACAATATACGAATTAACGGTGGGAGCAGGGCAAGAGCTAATGCGCTGTAACATACAGCCGGAGTATAAATTTTTGCAAACTTTGATATAAAGTCCTCTGACTTTGATTTCCTTGAGCTTGCGTTTTCCACTAAATCCAAAATCTTGGAAACCGTAGACTCTCCGAATTCTTTTGTAGTCTGTATTTTTAATACGCCTGTCATATTAATACAGCCGCTTATAATCTCATCTCCGACTTTTGTTTCACGAGGTAAACTTTCACCTGTTAATGCGCTTGTATTAAGGCTTGAAGTACCCTCTGCAATTATACCGTCAATAGGCACTTTTTCGCCCGGCTGAACAATAATAACACTTCCGATGCCAACTTCGTCCGGATCAACCTGTTCAAGTTTACCGTTTCGCTCTACATTCGCATAGTCAGGGCGAATATCCATTAAATCGCTGATATTGCGGCGGCTTCTTCCCACGGCGTAACTCTGAAACCATTCGCCGATTTGATAGAACAGCATAACCGCTATTGCTTCCACATAATCACCGTTTGCGGATATTGCCAATGCCATAGCGCCGATTGTTGCAACTGCCATTAAAAAGTTTTCATCAAAAATTTGTTTATTTTTAATTCCCTTGAATGCTTTTTTCAATATGTCATAACCAATAATTAAATAATCGGTCAGATATAAAGCAAAGCGCAGCCAACGTCCGGCTGATGAAAATAAGTATGTGTCAAGCTTTGCAAAGTTTTCTGCCGATATGAATTGTAAAACAAACATAATTGAAGCGGCAATAAGAATACGAATTAACATGGTTCGCTGTTTCTTAGTCATTCCTTGGCTGTTTTTCCTGCCGGCAAAAAGAATTAACACAACTGCCATTATTATTACAACTGCGAGTAGTCCGCTTGTTACGATTTCCTGCATTTTAAAAATCTCCTTTCCGTATTGCAACCATTTTCAATAAGGGGCAAAGCCCCGTCATTCAACGTTTCAGTGGGAGATTGTACTCCCACTGAAAAAAGTAAGTGGAACCCGCCGCCTATAAAGGCGGGGGGACATCTTGCTTTTAGTTATTTTGTAAAATACCCCTTAAAACTGCCGGAGCAAATTTTAAGGGGTTCCTTTTCGTTGCCAATGCAGCTGCGAATTAAAGAAATATTTCACAATCCGGCTCAACCTTTTTGCACGCTTTCAAAACGTCCTGCATAACCGCAGCAGGTTCTTTGCCTTCATCAAACTCAACAATCATTTTCTGAGTCATAAAGTTTACAGTTGCAGCCTTAACACCCTCTGTCTTGCGAGCAGCGTCCTCCATAAGATTTGCACAGTTTGCACAGTCAACTTCGATTTTATAGGTTTTCTTCATTTTATTTAGCCCCTTCCGATTTATAATGCCTGAACGATTAAACATGTGTTTAATTGTTATTTTTATTATACTCACTTTGACTTAAAATGTCAACAGAAAACAAATGTCTTCTCCCGTTTGGGCTAAATATATTTCCGTTTGGGCTAAAATTAATAAAAATTTTTATAAAATACAAATAAGCACTTTTATTTTTGGCAATTTTATGTTAGAATAAATTAAAAAGAAGGAGGTTTTGATTATGCCTAAAATAGAGTTACCTCATAATCATAATGAAAATGTTGATATTATACACGAATACACAGGACAAACTGAAAATTTTCAGATTTTATCCGATATATTTAAGCAGTTGAGCGACAGCAATCGGCTTCGTATTTTCTGGCTCTTGTGCCACTGTGAAGAATGTGTTATAAATATTTCTGCAATAACCCAAATGAGCAGTCCCGCTGTTTCTCATCACTTAAAGCAGCTTAGAGCAAGTGATTTAATAGTAAGCCGCAGAGACGGAAAGGAAGTATATTACAAGGTTGCAGATACGAAACAGGCTAATCTGTTACATTCAGTGATTGAAAACCTTGTTGAAATTTCCTGCCCACACAATAAATAGAAAAGGATAAAAGAAAAATGAAAGATAATTTTAATATCGAACATAAATTAAAAAATGTTCAAAACGGACATTTTCTGATACAAAAGATAAGTCAGAACAAATCGGTTTTGGAGGACAAGAATTTTATAAGTAATTCACAAGGAAAAGGTATGACAAGTATTTATACAGTATATCCCGGTGTGGATATATACGTTAATTTTTTTCTTGCCGATAAAATTTCATTTTCTCATAATCCGATGAAAAATATTATACAAATAAATCATTGCCGAAGTGGAAGGCTCGGTTGGAAAATGGGAAATGGGTTAAGCATTTATATGGGAGGCGGGGATTTATCTCTGCATATACTTGATGCCTGTGCAGAGTCAGAAATGAATTTGCCTCTTGGTTTTTACGAGGGCATTTCGGTGTCGATAGATATTGATAAGTTTTCTGAAAATATCCCGTCAATTTTGAAAGAAGCAAAAATTGACATTGAACAGATTTTATATAAATATTGCGGCAACGGAAGGAACATAGCTATAACAAGGCAAGATAAAATTGATTATATATTTTCTGTCTTGTATGATTTACCGCAAAATTTACTCATACCTTATTTTAAGCTGAAAGTACAGGAGCTATTACTATTTCTGAGTATATCGGATTTTTCAGAAGAACAGGAATTAAACAAATATCATTCGGAACAAGTGGAATTGATTAAGGAAATTCATAAGCAGCTTATAAACAATTTGGATAAGCGATTTACAATAGAGGAATTGGCACAGCAGTACCTTATAAACACATCTTCATTAAAGTCAATTTTCAAGTCGGTTTACGGACTTCCGATAGCGGCATATATGAAGGAATACAGAATGAAATATGCAGCGGCGTTGCTCCGCAGCAGCGTTGACAGTATTGCCCGGATTGCTGCTTTGGTTGGTTACAAAAGCCAAAGCAAATTTACAAATGCATTTAAGGATATTATGCAAATATCGCCTGTTGAATATAGAAAACAATACAGAAAATAAAAGTATTTTGACATATTTAAACATAAATTCAATAAAGGAAGAAAAGCCTATCTACGGCTTTGCACTTATGATATAATTATATTGGAGGTGTTTTGGTTGAAAAATATTTCAAATGTTATAATCAATATTATCGTTACTGCTTTTATATTAACTGCGTGTTTTGTGATATGCCTTATCATTCAAAATACAATCGGAACATACTCATTAATCCCCGCAATATTTGTTTTGGGAGCATTTCTTACATCGCTTATTACTGCCGGATATATTTATGGAATTATATCAGCCGTTGTCAGCGTATTAGCGGTTGATTTTGCTTTTGAATTTCCATATTTCAAGCTGAATCTTACAATAACCGAAAATCTGGTTTCTGCGATTATTATGATAATTATTGCATTTGTTACCTGTACTCTTACAACAAAATTAAAGAAACAGGAGGCATTTAAAGCAGCAGGTGAAAAAGAAAAAATGCGGGCTGATCTGCTTCGTGCCATATCACATGATTTGCGTACCCCTCTTACAACGATTTACGGTGCAAGCTCTGCCATACTTGAAAATAAAGATGATTTTTCAGAGGAACAAAAAACAAAAATGCTGCAAAGTATTAAGGAGGATGCGGCTTGGCTTACAAGAATGGTTGAAAATCTGCTTTCAATTACAAAGCTTGACGGAGATAATGTAAAAATACTGAAAGCATCAACTGTATTGGACGAGTTTATTGACTCAGTTCTTATAAAATTTAATAAGCGTTATCCCAATCAGGAGGTCATTGTCGATTTGCCTGACGAATTTATTACAATACCAATGGACGCGATGCTGATTGAACAGGTTGTTGTAAATATGCTTGAGAACGCTGTCTGTCATGCGGAGGGAATGACAAGGCTTTGCTTAAATGTATTTACGTTATCAAATAAAGTCATCTTTGAAATAAAAGATAACGGCTGCGGAATAGATAATGAGCGATTAAAAAATATATTTAAGGGATATTATAATTCGGATAATGTGTCATCCGATTGCAAGCGCAGCAATGCCGGAATCGGACTTTCTGTCTGCTCAGCCATAATAAAGGCACATGGCGGTGATATAAAAGCGGAAAACCAAAAAGACGGCGGTGCTGTTTTTCGTTTTACGTTAGATATGGAGGAACAGGTAAATGAATAACAATAAGTATAAAATTCTTGTAGTTGAAGATGAGGACAATATAAGCAATCTTGTATGTACATTGCTTGAAGCGGGTGGTTATCAGGTCATTTCCGCAAAAAACTGTTCAAGCGGACAAATGCTGTACTTCTCCCATAGACCGGACTTGATTATACTTGACTTGGGACTTCCTGATATAGACGGAACCGAATTGCTTAAGGAAGTAAGGAAAGACTCGCTGACGCCTGTTATAGTTTTATCTGCAAGAACAGACGAAACAGATAAGGTAGCCGCTTTAGACATCGGTGCAAATGACTATGTAACAAAGCCTTTCGGATCGGCTGAGCTGATGGCAAGAGTCCGCTCGGCGCTCAGAACATCGAGGCACAGCTCCGGAAATTTTTCAAATGGAATATTTGAAGCAGACGGGCTTATGATTGATTATGATGCAAGACGCGTATTTATTGATAATTCCGAAATCAAGCTTACTCAAACAGAATATAACATAATAGCATTTTTATCAGTACATTCCGGTAAGGTCCTTACATATAGTGCCATCATTAAGGAAATTTGGGGATACAATGATTTGGGGAGCATTAAAAAACTTCAGGTAAATATGGCAAATATCCGAAAAAAGTTCGGTGCAAAGCCCGGAAAGAAAAACTATATAGTCAATGAATTAGGTGTTGGTTATCGTATGTGCGAACGAAGTTAATAAATTTCTTAACTGCATCTTTACCGAAAATATGCTATAATCTTTTTCAGTGAGTGTATATATACTCTTACACTCAACCTTATAAGGAGGAGATTCATTTAATATGAATATTTTTGATGTATTGTCATTGACAGGCGGATTATGTTTATTTCTTTTCGGAATGAGCATTATGGGTGACTCGCTTGAACGCCGCGCCGGAAGCAGCCTGAAAAAGCTTCTCGAAAGGCTGACACAGAATAAAGCGGCCGGATTCTTAACAGGTCTTGGAGTGACTGCTGTTATACAAAGCTCGTCAGCAGCAACCGTAATGGTTGTAGGCTTTGTCAATTCGGGAATAATGACTCTGAGACAGGCGATAAATGTTATTATGGGCGCAAACGTAGGTACAACCGTTACAGCTTGGCTTTTAAGTCTCGGCGGTATATCAAGCGACAATTTATTTTTGCAGCTGCTGAAGCCGACGGCATTTACTCCCGTTCTTGCATTAATCGGTACTGTAATGCTTATGTCGGGAAAAGACAGCAAAAAGAAGGATACCGGTACAATTCTTCTTGGTTTCGCAACCTTAATGTTCGGTATGGATACAATGTCGTCAGCTGTCTCAGGGCTTGCGGATGTTCCTGAGTTTCAAAATATGTTTATCATGTTTAAAAATCCTATATTGGGAGTAATGGTAGGAGCGATACTTACCGCAGTCATTCAATCAAGCTCCGCATCGGTAGGTATTCTTCAGGCGCTCGCCGTAACCGGACAAGTTTCATATGGTGCGGCAATTCCGATTATTATGGGACAGAATATAGGAACATGTATAACAGCTATTCTTTCGTCGTTCGGCACCAATAAAAATGCAAAGCGTACAGCAATTGTACATTTGTCATTTAACATTATCGGAACTATTATATTGCTTTCGGTTTTCAGCGTTGTATCTGTTTTGATACAGCCTGCAATGCTTAATCAATCTGCGTCTCTGTTCGGCATAGCAGCGGCACATTCCGCATTTAATGTTTTATGTACATTGATGCTGCTTCCGATGTCATCTTTGCTTGAAAAGCTTGCGGTAAAGCTTGTGCCTGATACGGGAACAAAGGAGGTTATAGAAGAGCTTGACGAAAGACTGCTTACAACGCCTCATATTGCGTTAGCCAGATGCAATTCACTTGTTAATGAAATGGCGGAAATTGCTGTATCGGATTTTAAGAACAGTATGAATATGCTTACGGCGTATGATAAACATTATGCGGAAAGTATAAGAAGTACAGAGAGAAAATGTGACCATTATGAAGATATTTTAGGTACATATCTTGTAAAATTGAGCAGTCATCAAATAAGTGACAACGACAGCAGCAATGTTTCAAAAATCCTAAAGGTTATCAGTGATTTTGAAAGAATTTCAGACTACGGTGTACACGTTTTAAAATCTGCTGAGGAGCTGAAAAACAAAAATATACAATTAAGTCCCGGCGCAAAAAAAGAAATGGATGTACTGTGCAGTGCGGTAGCTGAAATACTGACCTTGTCTTATAATGCATTTATAAACAATGATTTAGATACTGCACGGAATGTTGAGCCTCTTGAGCAGGTCATAGACGGACTGAAAACAAGTCTTAGAAATGCTCATATTGTCCGTTTGAAAAAGGGTGAGTGTTCTATAGAGGCGGGATTTGTATGGGCTGACTTGATTACAAATCTCGAACGGACCGCAGACCATTGTTCAAATATTGCTGTATGTATTATAGATGCGTCTGAAAACAATATGAATTTACACAAGTCGCTTCAAAGGATGAAAGAAGAAAGCCCGTATTTTAAAAAACAATACGAGTTTTATTTGAAGAAATATACGATAATGATGAATAGAATTTAAATTGGGGTGTATCATGAATAATTTTTATGGATTAATAGAGAATACGTCAGAGCCAACTGCAATAATCATAAATATTTTACTGCTGGCGCTTGGTTTTACAATACTCGCAAAGGGTGCAGACTGGTTTGTTGAAGGCTCATGCGGAATCGCGGTAAAGCTGAAAATTCCGCAGATAATTATCGGTCTTACTATTGTCGCTATGGGGACAAGCGCTCCGGAAGCGGCTGTCAGCATCAGCTCTGCATTAAAGGGAAATGCAGATATTGCAATCGGAAATGTGGTAGGAAGTAATATTCTGAATATTTTAATCATTTTAGGCATATCTGCTGTAATTACACCGCTGATTATTGCGCAAAGCACAAAAATAATTGATATTCCCGTAATGATAAGCGCTACGATTTTACTGCTTCTTCTCGGTATAGACGGTTCAATCGGTATGCTTGATGGAATTATCTTTTTGGCTGCTTTTATTTCTTATATGGCATACTTATTTTTCGCCGCAAGAAAAAAAGCAGACGCTTCCGTATGCTCGGGAAGCGAAATGTCATTGGTAAAATCAGTAGTATTTGCAATTATCGGATTGGCTGTAATTATCATTGGCAGCAACGTGTCAATAGACAGCGCAACATTTTTAGCTTTAAAAATGGGAATAAGCGAGCGTTTTATCGGTCTGACCGTCGTTGCCCTCGGAACCTCTCTGCCTGAATTGTTCACCTCCGTAACTGCGGCTTGTAAGAAGAATGCGGATATTGCAATCGGAAATATTGTGGGAAGCAATATTTTTAACATTCTGTTTATTTTAGGAATAACTTCTATCGTTCACACAGTTCCGTTTGTTGTTGATTTCAGAGCAGATACGATAATTGCCGTCGGTTCAGCTTTGCTTTTATTGATCTGTTGTCTTGTCTTCAAAAAATTAAATCGAATAAGCGGTATGATTATGCTGTTAAGCTATGCGGCTTATTTTATATATCTGTTAAATAAATAATTGCAACACAAGGGGACGGTTCTCTTGTGTTCGTCCTCTTGTGTCGGAAATATCATTCTATTGTGTATCCCGCATTTTTCAGCACACTAATTGCTCTTTCAAAGTTTTCTCGTTTAGTTAATATATAATCTGTGTTATAAGTTGAAACCGCAAAAATACCAATATTGTTTTCTGCCAACAAAGTTGCTATTTTGGACAATATTCCGATGAGTGAAAAATCCAAAACCCCCTGAATGCGAAAAGCTTTCCAGCCATTATCACATTCCGTTACATTATTCGGCACATCTTCTGTCAGGCAAACAAGCGATTTTTCTTCATCGGTTTTCCCTATAAAGCAATATACACTCTCTGAATTTACTTTTCATTCAGACCGCCTCCTAATTTATATAATATCACAAAAAATTTGATTTGTCAAAATTTTTTTCCCTTATCGAAATTGACAACAAAAATTGCTGAATACACCTAAAAAGATCCCTCTAATTCCCTCTTTTCGAACACAAGAGAACGAAATCCCGGATAACGCTTATTCAGATAGCAACAAAACAGCTATACAATTTCGTTTGGTATGCCGATTGATTTAGAGGCCTTGCTATGATATAATATGTATGGATGATTGTACAGTCGGTTAAGGAGTAAAATATCAGGACGAGGTTGAAACAGGCCATTTTACAATTTAGTTTGGTTTATGAAATAATCTGCCGGAGGTGTAATTATGACTTGGAAAACAAAAGCTATCTTAAACTATATTACTGCAATAATATGGATTGTGGTAGGCATTATACATATTTATACTAACAACCACATTGCAAGAATTGCCGTTGACTTTGTATGCGGGCTCTGGTTTTGCATAATTGCAACCATTTATTTGAGAAAACAATACAAAAATCAATAATAATGCAACTTTTAAGGCCTAATAAATGTATTATTAGCAGAGGAAACTTTTCCCTTGATTACACGTCTAAAAAGATAGGAGGCATTACCTATGAAACGAATTATAATAACATCACTCATTATGAGCTGCCTGCTTCTCTCTGCTTGTACCGACAGTACAAGCGTCGGAGTAATAGGCGGTGCTGACGGTCCCACAAATATTTATGTAAGCAGCGAAAACGGCGAAGCAGTAAAAAAACCTATACGAATGATAAAGGTTGACGGAAAGCTGTATTATGACAGCGGCAAAGTCAGCGATATGACAGCCAGATGTGGCACTCTTGACGGCGAACTAAAACAAGTCGGAGAAGAATATGAGATACCCCAAAATGACAACGAATGTAATTTTGAGGGTGCAGACGGCTATCAAAATGCAACGAGTATAACAAAAGAGATACCTATTGACGGCGATTGGGTAATTTTCAAATTGTTTGACGATTCTGAACTTGATATGAGTATTTTCAAATACTGCTTTTACTTAATGGGCAAATCCCCTAATGCAGAAAAAGAAAGCGAAATCATTGCACTGACGGAAGATATAAATTACGATTATTCTAAGCACGCAGAAAGATTATTCAGCTCTCAATACAATCCTGACGGTGAGAAGTACGCAACTACTTTCAGACCATACGGAGATTATGACAAATGGGGTGTTACGTTATCATCAAAAGACATTACAAATACAGGTCTTACAATCCTGTGTGAGCAGTTCGGAGGAGCCCCCACAGGAGAGCTCCGGACCGGCGAATGGTTTTCGTTGGAGGTTATCAAAGACGACGAATGGAAACCTGTTGAAACAAATCCGCTTATTGACTATGCTTGGAATGATGTAGCATACGGAATTAAAAGCAATGACATAACAGAATTAAAGGTTGATTGGGAATGGTTGTACGGTGAGCTTCCTCCCGGATTTTATAAGCTGAAAAAGGAAATTATGGATTTCAGCGCTGCCGGAGATTATGACAAAGACCTGTACGAACTGTATTTCACTATTGAATAGAGGTATATCCAATTATAAAAGAAGCGCTTGCAAATAACACAAAGGGACGGTCCTCTTGTGTTCGTATCCTTGTGTCTGTCGCATCGTCCGCCTTATCCTCTGTCCTGTCCGTAATAAGCGTTCTTTCCATGCTTTCTCAGGTAGTGTTTATCCATAAGCTCCTGCTGCATCGAGCCTATTTCTTTATTAATCTGCTGTGCATGATAGTTCATTGACGCCACTTCTTCAAGCACAACCGCATTATGCACTGCTTCTTTAGCATTGCCGCCCCATGCAAAAGGGCCATGACTCCTTACAAGAACGGCGGGAATTGTCATAGGGTCAATTCCGTTAAATGTCTCTATAATAACAGTCCCTGTCTCCTTTTCATATTCACCGCCTATTTCATCAGGGCTCATGGGGCGCGTGCACGGAATTTCTCCGTAGAAATAGTCTGCATGGGTTGTTCCGAGAGGCATTATTCCTATTCCTGCCTGTGCGAAAGCTGTTGCCCAGCTGCTATGTGTATGAACTATTCCGCCCACCTCTCTGAATGCTCTGTATAATTCAATATGAGTCGGTGTATCGCTTGAGGGCTTCCATTTGCCCTCTACAGTCTCTCCCGTATTAATATCAACTACTACCATGTCATCCGCAGTCATTGAGTCGTACTCAAGTCCCGAAGGTTTAATCACCATTAAATTCTTTTTTCTGTCAATACCTGAGACATTTCCCCAAGTGAAGGTCACAAGACCGTGCTCAGGCAGCAACAAATTAGCTTCAAATACTTCTTTCTTTAATTGTTCTAACATTTTATTCTCCATTCCCCGCCAGCGGCGGCGCAAATCGTAATGTGACAAAAGCAAGCAGGCTGCCTTTCTGATGGATAATACTCCGAGGCAAGCTGTACCGCTTTTTTTTTCACATAATCCCCTCCAGCTTCTTTTCGGCTTCCAGTCCTTTTCTGTAAACGTTTATGTATTCACAAAAGCCCGCAACTCCGTTTTTATCAGGGGTTTTAACCTGTTTGTCCATATCGGCAAACACATTTTCGTCAAGCCATGCTCCAAGTGTTTTTTCCGAACCCTCCAACATATATGCTGCCAGCAGTGCCATGCCCCATGCACCGCCTTCTCCCGCAGTCTCCATAACGGCAATAGATGTATCAAGAGCATTTGCAAGAATCTGCTGCGCCGCGCCGGGAACTTTAAAAAGTCCGCCGTGTGCCATAAACTGCTCTGCACTGACATTTTCCTGTTTGAATAAAATATCCATTCCTATTTTAAGGGATGCCATAGAAGAA
The DNA here is from genome assembly GCA_017935675.1 of Clostridia bacterium. Classification (GTDB taxonomy): domain Bacteria; phylum Bacillota; class Clostridia; order UBA1381; family UBA1381; genus RGIG9115. The sequence goes on from JAGBHE010000006.1 coordinate 23,438, forward strand.
TACAACTGAGACTTCATAAAGTTTGCCAGGCTCATTTTACTCTGCGGAGTGCGGAAATACATAGGACGTCCATGCTCTATTCCCGTCACATGCTCCCCTGAAAGATAGTTATATGAAATTATGCCGCCGCAATCTTCATCACCGCCAAGAGCATTCTTATAAAGCATTTCATAAAGCTTTGATTTATCAATTAACATGCCTGCAAGAGAAGCAAATTCACCGAATATTTTAACCCATGCATCAAGTTCGGAGCAGCAATTGTTGCAATGCACCATAGCAACAGGGAACCCGTCAGGTGTAGTTACCATATCTATCTCAGGATAAATATTACTTAACTGCTTTTCAAGTACGAGCATTGCAAAAATTGACGTACCTGCGGACACATTTCCCGTTTTCGGAGAAACTGCATTTGTTGCAGCCATTCCTGTTCCTGCATCGCCCTCAGGCGGACAAACCGGGATTCCCGCTTTCAAATTATTGTCTGCATCAAGGAATCTCGCTCCCTCTTCCGTAAGATATGCGCCTCTCTCCCCCGCCCGCTTAACACACGGGAGTATATCGCAAATATTCCACTCATACTTATCTTTAACTGCATCACTGAACTTTTCGAGCATATTTCGATCATAACCGCTGCCGCTTATCGGAAACATTCCGGAAGCCTCTCCGATTCCCACCTCGCGTTTACCTGTCAGGAGATAGTGAATATAGCCTGCAAGCGTAGTAATATGGGCTATTTTTTTTACATGCTCTTCACCGTTTAATATTGCCTGATATAAGTGCGCAATGCTCCACCGCTGAGGGATACTGAATTTAAAAAGCTGTGTAAGCTCTGCCGCTGCTGTCCCGGTAGTCGTATTTCTCCATGTCCTGAACGGTACAAGTAAGTTATCCTCTTCGTCAAAAGCCAGATAACCGTGCATCATCGCTGAAACACCTATTGCACCTACAGTTGTGAGTGTAATTTGGTATTTATTCATCACGTCATCGCAAAGGCTTTTAAAACAGCCTCTTACACCGTTATGAATTTCATCAAGCGAATATGTCCAGTATCCATCCTCGATATGGCTTTCCCATTCGAAGCTCCCGCTTGCTATAGGCGAGAATGTATCGTCAATGAGACAAGCCTTTATTCTTGTCGAACCGAGCTCTATACCTAAATATGTTTTTCCTGCTTCAATTTTTTCTTTTATCATGGCTTTACCTCTTTTCTGCAATAATATCAAGTAACTCAAGCTGCTGCTCAAGAGCATTCAGGTCAGTTTTTTCATCAATAACCACAAGCTCCGTATTTGTCATTTTTGCAAAAAGTCTTATATCCTCCGTTGTCAATGCAGTTGATACAACCGCATGGTGTGCTCCTCCTGCATAAATCCATGCCGCAGCTCCTGTTTTAAAATCAGGCTTTAGCTTCCACATTAATCGTGCGACAGGAAGCTTCGGCATAACCTTGGGCTGTTCAACCAGCGTAATTTCAGCGCAAATCAAGCGGAAGCGATTACCCATATCTACCATGCTCACTGCAATACCCTCACCTGAAATTCCGTCAAATACTAATCTCGCAGGGTCTGACTTTCCGCCTATTCCTAACGGATGCACCTGAATTTTCGGCTTGCCTGAAGAGAAAACAGGCGATACCTCAAGCATATGAGCGGCAAGCTCCAATTCTTCATTTTGTGTAAGGTCATATGTATAGTCCTCTGTGAAGCCTGTCGCACCCCCGCGACCCTTTGCCATTTCAAAAAGTACAGCGCTGAGGGCTGATGTTTTGTAATCGCCTTCAGGACCAAAGCCTACACCCTTTGCCATCATGTTCTGCACTGCAAGACCCGGAAGCTGGTTTAAGCCGTGTAAATCCTCAAATGTATCGGTGAATGCTGATATATCCTTCTCCGAAATAAACTTCTCAAAAGCCACCTCGTATTTTGCCTGCTCACGGACAGCAGCAATGTTGTCTGTATCCATATCATATTTATTTGTGTATTCGTACATCTTTCTGTCAATTTCATTCTCGCTGACCTTAGAAATTATTTCATACAAATCTCCGATACCGTAATAGTTTACATTCCATCCGTATTTTATTTCGCTTTCTACTCTGTCACCGTCAGTTACGGAAACATCCCGCATATTATTTCCAAACATAGCAACTTTTAAGCTTTTACTGAAATCCACTGCACCTGCTACCTCTGCAAATCTCCTTATTTGCGCTACAACATCATCATTTTTATAGTAACCTGCAACGACCTCACGCTTAATTCCAAGCCGTGTGCACATAAAACCGAACTCGCGGTCTCCGTGCGCAGACTGATTGAGATTCATAAAATCCATATCAATTTCATCATAAGGAAGTTTTTCATTGAACTGTGTATGTAAATGAAGCATCGGCTTATTTAAAAGCTGCAGTGCCTTTATCCACATTTTTGCGGGTGAGAATGTATGCATCCACATTATAACGCCTATGCAGGCCGGATCGGAAACTGCTTTTACGGAAACAGCCTCCGCCTCCTTGCTGTTTCTCACAATAGGCATTGCCTCAACCGCACACTTATCGCATAGCTTGTCATTTAAGAATTCCGCTATAGCCCTTCCGTTTTTTTCTGCCTGCTTCAGCGTCTCATCTCCGTATAAATCCTGACTTCCTATAAAAAAATATATTTTGTTCATAAATTACATCTCCCCGTTTTTATAATATATTCATATGTTATAAAATATTTTTCCGGAATGCAAGATTTTTATTTATTAAAAATGGACATTTATTAATCTATGTGATATAATATTAAAAAACATGAAAATGCAGAATTTTATTAATATATCACGAGGTGAGAAAATGAAACCTATGTTTGAAACAAGAGAGCTCCGGGACACAGCCCATGTTTATGCCTGTACATACAAAAACCTTCATAACCTTCCGCATTGGCATATAGAGCATGAGCTTATTTATGTTAACAGCGGCAGAATTAAGCTGACGGTAAACAACAATTCCTTTATTATGACGGAAGGTATGTGTGCTTTTGTAAAAAGCGAGGAAACACATTATATCAAAGCTGATGCCGAAAGTATAACAAAAATAATTAAAATGGACCGGGATTATGTAAACAACATAATAGGTCAAAAAAGTCTTACCTGTCCCGTTCTTGAAAAAAAGTATCATGTTGACAAAATTTTTGACGAAATATTTAACGAGCTTAAGGATAAAAGAGAATACTCGAATATTATCGCCGACAGCATTATGATAAGGCTTACTGCTGATATTTTCCGTAACGAAAAATATCATATCCATGAAAACACACTAAAAATAAATCCAAAATACAAAGAGCTTCTGGACTTGATTTCAAAAAACTATATGTACCTGACCTTTGAGGATGCTGCAAAATTCGTGAACCTGAGCCGAGGATATTTCTCGAAATATTTCCATCAGATTTCAGGCATGACCTTCACTCATTATCTCAACACCATAAGAGTAGGTGCCGCAGTCGAAAAGCTTTCCGAAGGAAAAATGAGTATAACCGAAGTATCAATTTCATGCGGATTCGGCACTATACGAAACTTTAACAGAATTTTCAAAGAGCTTACGGGCTATACCCCGAAACAGCTGCCCTCCGATTATGTTTTTATCAAAAATTATAAAGATGCTTCCGAAAAGAGCTTTAACCCCACTCTGAACTGTACGGAAATTTTAAGCCCATGAGATATTATTGCCCCGGGAGCTTTAAAACAAGATTATCCTGACTGCTTGACATTGTTCGTCAGGCAGTATATAATGGTACTTAATTATATGACGATTAATCACGCAAAGGAGGACGCAGATGAAAATACTGATTGTTGAAGATGACAGAACACTGAATAACGGAATTGCATTATCACTAAACAGCGATGACATTTTGCAGGCATTTTGTATAGAAGAAGCCGAAAAGCTGCTTGACAGCAGCATAAACTTAATCATTCTTGACATAAATTTACCCGACGGAAGCGGTCTTGATTTTTGCCGCAAAATACGGGAAACAAGTAAGATACCTATTATATTTCTGACTGCAAACGATATGGAAATAGACATTGTAACAGGTCTTGAAACAGGCGCAGACGATTATATAACAAAGCCCTTTTCGCTTGCGGTTTTGCGAGCAAGAGTGAACGCGGTTTCACGGCGCAGGCATAATGACGGCAATGTTTTTCGCTTGGGTAAATATGAATTTGATTTCGATAACATGAAATTTCTTGCCGGCAATACACCCGTTGAGCTTAGCAAGACAGAGCAGCGTCTTTTAAAAATTTTTGTCCAAAATCAGGGACGTACCCTATCCCGTGAAATGCTCATTGACCGCGTCTGGTCAGACGGCGCGGAATTTGTTGAGGAAAACGCGTTGTCCGTAACAGTTAAAAGACTTCGTCAAAAATTAGCCGGTGTGCCTATAAAATCGGTTTACGGAATAGGCTATGTCTGGGAGAAAGAAAAATGATAATTTTTTTGTTAGTAGTCATAATTGTTCTGATCGCGTTAACATGCGCAGTCTATCTGAAAACATCAAAAGTCTTAAAGGATATTGATAAAATGCTTGACAGCGCGATAAATAATACTTTTTCCGAAAGCGGGTTTACAGAAACAAGGCTATCTAAATTAGAGTCAAAGATGTATCGGTATTTAATGTCGGGAAGCACTGCTTTAAAACAAATAAATTCCGAAAAGGACGGCATAAAAACCTTAATTGCCGATATATCTCATCAAACAAAAACACCCATATCAAATATTTTATTGTATTCGCAGCTTCTTAAAGAAATACCGGATTTGGCTGACAATGAAAAAGAGATAGTGTCTCAGATAGAAAATCAGACAGAGAAACTAAGCTTTTTGATTTCGTCACTGATAAAGACCTCCCGCTTGGAAAACGGCATTATAAATGTTGTCCCGAAAGAAAACAGTGTGAAAAAACTGATTGAGTGTATTGACTATGAAAATGCCGCATCAGCAAAAGGAGTCAGCTACAGTATAGAACTGACATCTGATATTACGGCTGTTTTTGATTTTAAGTGGACCCTTGAAGCAATATCCAATATCGTTGATAATGCGATAAAATATACGCCCTCCGGAGGCGCGGTTACATTAAGCGCAAATGAATATGAAATGTTTGTGTGCATAAATATAACAGATACAGGCATCGGTATTTCGGAGGAAGAAACCGCGAAAATATTTACTCGCTTTTATCGTTCAAAAGAAGTAAGCAATGAAAGGGGCGTTGGTATCGGCTTGTATCTTGCAAGGGAAATATTAACCAAAGAGGGCGGATATATAAAGGTATCCTCCGAGAAAGAAAAAGGCTCGTTATTTTCAGTATTTTTGCCAAAAGCTTTAAATCTTTCAAAACTGTAAGATTTCAGAAAGATTTGAGAAAGATTTATGTTTTACAATAGTATATGTAAAGCTACATTGTTGTAAAACGGAGGAATTATTATGGAAATTTTGAAAACAACGAATTTGAAAAAATATTACGGCAGCGGCGACACTGTCGTCAAAGCCCTTGACGGAGTTGATTTATCCGTGTCGGACGGTGAGTTTGCGGCAATTGTCGGGACATCGGGAAGCGGCAAATCAACGCTTCTGCACATGCTAGGCGGGCTTGACAGACCGACAAGCGGCAGTGTTACCGTAGAGGGCAAAAGCATATTTTCATTAAAGGACGATGCTCTGACGATTTTCCGCCGGCGTAAAATAGGCTTTATATTTCAGAGTTATAACCTTGTTCCCGTACTTAATGTATATGAAAACATCGTGTTGCCGATTGAGCTTGACGGAAATAAAATTGATAAAAAGCATATTGACAGCATCGTTAAAACGCTTGGACTTGCCGAAAAGGTAAATAATCTGCCAAATCAGCTTTCCGGCGGACAGCAGCAACGGGTTGCGATTGCCCGCGCTCTTGCGTCAAAGCCTGCGATTATCCTTGCAGATGAGCCAACAGGCAACCTTGACAGCAAAACGAGCCTTGACGTCATGGGACTTTTAAAGGTAACAAGCGAAAGATTTTCACAGACCATTGTTATGATTACTCACAATGAAGAAATTGCACAAATGGCAGACCGCATCATCAGAATAGAGGACGGAAAGATAGTAGGTGGTAACAATGCTTAAAGTGAACAGTAAAAAAGCAATCCGCCGCCTTTCACGCCGCAGTTTTAAGGCAAATGTTTCGAGAAACATAATAGCCGCAGCAGCTATCGCACTTACGGCTATTCTTTTCACCGCGCTTTTTACGGTCGGCAGCGGAATGGTTGAGAATATTCAAAAGCAAACAATGCGCCAGGCCGGCGGCGATGGCATGCTGTTTTTTAAATACATCACCGATGAGGAATACAACAGCATAAAAGACCATAAACTGATTGATAAAATATCTTATAACAGAATTATATGCGACAGCGTGGAGAGCGATGCGCTCCTGAAGCGTCACGCTGAAATTTATTATATGAACGACGTCGGCATGGAGCTTGGTTTTTGCGTACCCACGCACGGACATAAGCCCGAAAAGGAAAACGAAATAATAATGGACACAAGGGCGATGAAAATGCTGGGGCTTCCCGAAGAGGTCGGCGCGCCTGTTACATTTAAGCTGAAAATCCATAACGGTGAAATTGTCGAGCGCGATTTTGTGCTGTCAGGCTGGTGGGAGGCTGACCCAACCTTTGATATGGCGTCGATTATGGTTGTTTCAAGGGCATATATTGACGCTCATATTGACGAGCTTTATAACAGCTATTATGAAAATTATGAAATGACAGGTGTTATTAACAGTTATGTTATGTGCAAAAATTCCTTTGGGCTTGAAAACAAACTGAAGCGCATAATTACGGAAAGCGGCTATTCAACAGACGAAAACGCGTCGAATTACATTGCCTCAAATGTAAACTGGTCGTATATATCGAGCAACTTTGACCTTGACTTGCCGACTGCTGCGGGAGCGCTGGCGGCCATTGCGCTTATCATATTTACAGGTTATCTGATAATATATAATATTTTCCAGATTTCTGTTATTAAGGATATTCGTTTTTACGGGCTGCTTAAAACTATCGGAACAACGTGCAGGCAGATTAAAAGGCTTATTCGCCGTCAGGCGCTTGTTCTTTCGTGTATCGGTATTCCGATAGGACTTATTGCCGGATATTTTATAGGTACGGCAATTGTACCGCTTATAATGAATAACAGCACCTACGCAGGCGCGGACTTTACCACAAGCGCGAACCCGGTTATATTTATCGGAAGTACGGTTTTTGCACTTATAACCGTTGCTGTAAGCACCGCACAGCCGGGACGCATTGCGGCGGGCGTATCGCCTGTCGAGGCGGTAAGATACACAGATAACACAAGCACTAAAAAGAAAAACAGAAAATCGCGCGGCGGCGCGAAAATCGGCGGTATGGCGGCGGCAAACTTGGGGCGTAATAAAAAACGAACCGCGCTTGTTATAATTTCAATGGCTCTGTCCCTTGTCCTGTTCAACACAATTTATACGCTGAGCATTGGATTTGATATGGATAAATATTTATCAACCTTTGTTGAAACAGATTATTTTGTTTCGCATGCAAACCTGATAAATTACACATACAACGGTGAGGACGATACGGTAACTGACAGCATAATTTCAGCGATTGAAGCTCAAAACGGCTTTAAAGAAGGCGGACGGTTTTATGCAAATATTCGCGGTGCGGAAGCCTTTAGAGTAAAAGATAAAGGAAATGAAACTCAATGGCTGTCCGAGAGTAAAGACAACGACGGAAACTTTTTATGCGCGGTCTACGGGTTGGACGATTTCCCGTTAAATAATTTGCAGGTCTTAGAGGGTGAAATTGATTATGAAAAGCTGAAATCAGGCGAATATATTTTAGAGGGCGTTTATACAGACGATAATCACAATCCTGTTTGGGAAACCTCGCATTATGATATCGGGGAAACAGTAACGCTTTGCAATTACAAAGGCATCGGTGAGAATGCGGGCGACAATGAATATACCGAATACCGGTATAAGGTTATGGCAAAGGTTGCGGTAAACACTTACACAAATTCCTGCCGCTCATATTTCGGTCATTCTTATTATCTGCCTGCCGATATTTATAAAACAATGGTCACATATCCCGGCGTTATGAGCTATGTGTATAATGTTGAGGACGGCGCGGAAGCATCGGCAGACGCGTTTTTAAAGAATTATACCGAAAATACAGAGCCTGTTATGGCGTACTCGTCAAAGGCGACAAAGGCGAAAGAATTTGAGGGACTCAGGAATACCGTAATTATAGTCGGAGGAGTGCTGAGCCTTATCATAGGATTTATAGGAGTATTGAATTTCATCAATTCAATACTTACAAGTATATTGACAAGAAGGCGTGAATTTGCAATGCTGCAATCAATCGGAATGACATCAAAACAGCTTTTAAGAATGTTGATAACAGAAGGACTTATCTATACTGCAAGCGCGGGAGCGGCGTCTGTTGTGCTGGGCATTGGGGTATCAACATTGTTGGCAAACACAATCGCTGACAGTCTGTGGTTCTTCACATACCGGTTTACATTGCTGCCGCTGACGGTAACAATTCCGATTTTGCTTGTAATCGGAATATTGCTTCCGATACCTGTGCTGAAATCGGTTGAGACTCAAAGCATAGTTGACAGGCTAAGAGAAACAGAAATGTAACAGCGTACAAAAATCCTTTATAACTAAAAGTAAGATGTCCCCCGGCTTCTTCGGCGGCGGGTTCCACTTACCTTTTTCAGTGGGAGTTACAATCTCCCACTGAAACGTTGAATGACGGGGCAAAGCCCCTTATTGAAGAAAATTTTGGAACAGGCATGAAATTTTAAAATATATGCTGAATAAATTGTGAAAAAATTTTGAAAAAAAAATGAAAAATATCACAAAATATCTTGACAAAGCATATAATTGTGATATAATAATAGCATGTATGGGAAAAAGTTTTTCCCCGAATATTTACATAAGGAGGACTTTTAATGAAGCGATTTGCAACAATTTTGTTGTCAATTTGTATGAGCATACCGGCATTTGCGTCAGTAGCCAGTGCAGCACCAACGACTGATCCGGTGCAGTTCTTTGTACAAATTGAAGGCAAAAACATGGATAAGGATGGACATATCTCGTCACAGGAGACCAAGTACTTTACCGATGCGGGTTTTAAAACAACGCGTGTTGAGGGTGCTACAGCTACTACCTTCGAAAAAGATGCCACATCAGAAGAATGGCTGCAATATGCAGAGGCTGTACCAAATGATGATGATGTTTTTGATAAGGTAAAGAATGACTTTGTCGGAAAGGCATTTATCAAAGCATTTGACGGTAATGTTGTTTCCTGGAAGAGTCTTAATGGTGAGAACTACAGAATGTACTGGTATGTTTTCAAGAATGAGGTTGACGGCTGGCATATAGACGGTGTTATCGTTGATAAAAGAACCGAGGAACAAATCGGTATAGTAGTTCCGGAGGACCCGAGTGATATACCGCCTGAGGCTGACGAGGACCCGGATAAGCCGGTTGTTCCGGAGAATCCCGAATACAACATTCCGGATGAGCTTGAAAACAATTATGCATACATCTTCGGCAGATCCGATACATTAATGCAGGCTGAGGACGGCATGCACCGCGGAGAGGTTGCGGCAGTTCTGCACAGACTGCTGAAGCAAAATAACAAGCTCGGCGGCTTTGCATATGATGTTGATGCTGCTCCGAAGTTCAAGGACGTTGAAGGAAGATGGGACAGAAGTGCACTCGAATATATGGAATATCTTGGTCTGTACGAAAAAGATACAATTATCCGTCCGGATCAGAATATCACACGCGGCGAGGCTTTCAAGATGATGGCAGTTGCCCTTGGCTTCACAAAGGATACAACCTTGAGCGCTGAACAGTATGCAGCAATACTTGTTGACGCAGGTTATATTCAGGGTGATGACAACGGAAATCTGATGCTTGATGAAATAATTCAAAGATGTCAGGTATGTAAGATTTATAACAAGCTTGTAAACCGTACAGGCAAGCTTCTTAAAACAGCTGACGGTGAGGAAGTAACACCGGAAACTTATGGTTTTATTGATATTGATGAAAGTGCATGGTATTACAAAGACGTGCTTCTCGGCACAAGCGCATTTGACGGCGACTATGTAAGCCTTGAGCTGCGCGGTATAAGAAATGCCCTTGATGATTATGTTGAATAATTTTTAAGTTTAATATTTCATTAAAAACAAAGATATGCCCGTTATACTCATAAGGAAGTGTGTAACGGGCATTTTCTATGTACAGCCGGCATGAATGGGGTATTGTATTGAAATTCAATAAGGGGCAAAGCCCCGTCATTCAACGTTTCAGTGGGGGATTGTACCCCCACCCCCAAAAAGTAAGTGGAACCCGCCGCCTATAGAGGCGGGGGGACATCTTGCTTTTAGTTATAAACGAGGAGCAGAGATATGAAAAGAGGAATTTTTCGCATTATTGCCGGAATCATAATGATTTTATTGGAATTTTATTTAATCAATTTGCAAGATTATAACGAATATTACACTTCTTCATATATAGGATTCATTATTGGAGTAACAGAAGGTATTATTTTGATGGCATTTGGCATTCGTGCCTATAACAAAGGGTTGCGTTCACGACTTATTCTCCACACCAAAGCCGGAAAACCTCATACAATTGTAAAATGGATTGTATTTGCTACAAGCACACTTCTTTTGGCGTATTATATATATGTGTGTTATTATGTACATTCGTTTTCCGGTTATATCATCTATATGATTTTTGCTACCTTGTCTTTTTCTTTATATTTGCTTTTATATTTATACAAGAAGCCATGTTGTCTATTCTCCGCAACTTTAATTTTTATTGGATTGACATACTTGCATGAACAAATTTATAATAATTTATTTTTGCTGGATATGAAAAATGACGCTTTAATGATAATTTTCAACATAGTCCCAAGCGTGATTGCAGGCATCTTGTATATTATCATTGCCATTAAATTATACAAAGAAAACTTTTCGGTTAAAGTTATCAGAGTAATGGGCTGGATTGCATTTGCAATGGAATTTTCAAACAAAGTGTTATACAAAGTACTTATTATCAACATTTATCACTCTTATGGTTCGATTGATTTAACTGATTTGGTTGATTGGTTTGGTTTATTTGATTTTTTATTTATAATCGGATTGTTTTTATATATAAGTGTGTTTAAGATAAATACATTAAAAGGACAGGCAGTGAAAGAAACAGCGGATAAAATCAGATTTTGCCGCAAATGCGGAAATCAATTGATTAATGATAGTAGGTTCTGCAATTGGTGTGGGACTGAAATTCAATACGTGGATTCCCACGCCATTCAAGAGGTCGACAAAGAACATTAAACCACGAGGGTGTTGTATTTAGCGCAGACCGTCCATAGGCAGAAAGTCTATAAATTACAAACTTTCTGCCTATGAACTACAAACAATACTTAACTTATTATGCTCTTTTCATTTTTTTCATAATAAATTCAATAAACTGCGTTCGCTCTGATTTATTAATCATAACAAACCATACAAATACAAGATATATCATACCGACAACACAGCACACTCCGATAAATGCAAGAAGGTTAGGAATATGTACTGTCTGCTGAATAATATAGCAAAACAGCGATACGATAATTGTTGTAAAAAACGGTTTAACCACACCGAGAAAATAGGTATACCATTTGCTGCCGGTAATATGCGCAGCATAAATCGGCGTAAACAGCAGGTTTTTACATGTCAGCACAATACCGCCTGCAATTGCGATGCCGAGCACCCCCATTTTAAGCGGACCGGCAAGCAAACATGCAAGTCCAAAGTTGACACAGCCCATAATAAGCGTTACAAACGCCGGTATCTTCAGCTTAGCCATAGCAGTCTGTATGGAGGTAATTGCCTGCACAGAAAGATTAATAGGCAAATGCATTGTCAGTATTGACAGCACAAGCTGATATTTAGCAAAGCCCGGATTAATCCAAAGTGACAACAACGTGCCGCCCAAACCGCATAATATGCCGATAGGCAGCGACAAAACAATGCCGGTGTATTTAACGGCGTTGTTTACATATGCCTTCATTTCGTCCATCTTACCCTGTGCAAACAGAGCGACTACCACAGGCACAAATATGGAGATAATACTTCCGCTGAAGGTGCGGAGTATTGTCGGCAGCTGCAATACAACGGCATATTCTCCCGCTTCCCTGAGCGGAACAAAATGGTTCGACACGAATAAATCTATCTGCAAAAACAGTATAACTCCGATTTCACTTATGGAAATCCATATGCCGGAGGATAAAATCTCACGCACACGATTATGCGGCTTAAACGAAATTTTCACATCAGGTATCAGACGCTTGAAAGCGAGTATCGATAGAATGAGCGCCACAGCCGCACCGACAAGCACACCTGCGCTGACAAACCAGATTTTAGGACGGAAGCATAAGCAAAGTGATACCGTAACAGCTGTTTTAATCAAAATGTTAATAATATTTATTCCGCTTGTGTAAAACAGCTTGTTTTCGGAAAACGGACCGTCATTGAATGCGGAGGTGATGAACGTTATCAGGAACACAGCGATAAATATAACCTGAGTTTTCTGCACATCCTCCAAAAATCCGTCAGGAATATTTATAATTTTATCAATAGCAAATACCGAGAGTATAAACGGCACCGAAAGCAATATACATACAATTGCAGTCGCGTACAACGTGGAGCTGAAATATTCCTGCGATTCCTGCAGACTTCCGCGCCGACGGGCTATTGAGAAAAACCTCCCGCTTATGGAGGTTATGGATACGGTTATAACCGTAAGGTAATTAATAAATTGCTGCGTCAGAGGTATAAGACCATAAGCCTCCGAGCCGATTGAATTCGTGAGATATGGGGTTATCCAAAATGATAACCCCATAGAAACTGCCATGCTTGCAATATTAAAAGTAAGATTAAGCGCGGATTTTTTTAAAGTACTTTCATGTTTCATGATTATTATACGATCTCCATTTGTTTTTCGGCATTTCCATCGTTCATCTCCGCGCCGTCCTCTTTTTTGCCGAACAAACCGCGTTCCTCAGGTGTTTCCATGTTCCTGTCCAATATGCGGTACTGATTATCCTGCACACCTTCGGCGGCAGTTTTCATAAACATTATCTTAAGCGTCAAAAACATAATCTTAACGTCAAGCATAAACGAATAGTCCCGGATATATAGCATATCAAACAGTGCTCTGTCCTGCGCACTTGTGTCATACCGCGCATATACATGCGACATACCTGTTATACCCGCCTTGACGAAAAAACGCTTGTCGTAATCCGGAATTTCCTTTTCAAACTGCTCAATAAAGGTCCGCCGTTCGGGACGCGGCCCGACTACCGACATACTGCCCTCAAGAACATTCAAAAGCTGCGGCAGCTCATCAAGACGTGTTGCACGGAGAATTTTTCCGACACGTGTGATACGCGGGTCACCATAAGTGGCAAGCACAGGTCCCGTATTCTTCTCTGCGTCATTTATCATGCTGCGAAATTTATAAATATAAAATGGCTTCTTATTGAGTGTAAGACGCTCTTGCTTGTAAAAAACAGGTCCCGGCGAATCAAGCTTTACCGCGATTGCACACACAAGCATCACCGGTGCAGCGACTACTGAGCCGACAAGTGCAAAAGCTATATCCACAGCGCGTTTGCAGAATCGTTCAAAATTGGTAAGCCCGAACTTTTTGATTTTCAGTGCAGGAGTATCGTCAAACTCCATCAGTGTTGATTTCATAACAACTGAGTTATACAGTTCCGGCATCAGATATAAATCCTTACCCATCGTTACCGCACTCGACACGAATTTCCGGCGCGCTTTTTCCTCTATACTCGGCGATACGAAAATATTATTGTACTTCGGATACATTGTTTCGATAATTTGATCAACCTCTTCGGGATTATCATCATTTACCATTATGTACCATGCATCGTATACCGACAGCGCAGAGTATTTAATTTTCTTTGCAAAGGCATTTTCACGTGAGCTGTCGTCAAGCACGAGCAGCTTAACATTGCCCTCAAATGACTTGATTACCTTTACATAAAGTTTCTTTTCTAAATAAATGCATACTGACAGCACAGCCGCCATGAACACAGCGTTAGCGCATGAAAGCCATTGAATGTGATGCAGTATAATCAAATCTCTGACAGCAGTAATAACAATGCAGCCGCACATGGCTACAATATTTGAAAGAGCCACCGACAACTTCAGCTCGTACCTGTCACGAATAATTGAGGAATACAAATCATATGCCCACATGATGAACAGTGTAAGACATATATATACAGCTATCTGCACATAATCCACAGAATAAGACAAGTCAATAAGATGTATCAGCCTGAATCCGACAAGGCCCGAGCATATCATCATGAAGATATCAAACATCACTACAATGAAATCCAGCAATGCATTTTTATAAATCTTTACATTCAAAAGTTATGTTCCCCTCTCATTCAGTATTCCAACGCTTTCAGCGTTATCACAACAACCTCCGGCATGTTAAATATCCGCCTGGGCTTGTTATTGTTTTCAAGCCCGCCGCTTATAACGGCTTTCACTCCGTCAACGTTATAATATCCGCGTCTGAATTCAGAGCTTCCTGTTTTCTCTTCAAGAATTCTTTCGCGTATTTTAGGGATATTCACCTGGCCGCCGTGCAAATGCCCGGACAGTATTAAGTCATAAGGCTGACGCGCCGCGTTATGCAGAAGATTGCCCCTGTGAAACACAAGCACGTTAAACAGCGACTTCTGTTCCTTCGTCAGCTTCGAGTAGATTCCTTCCAGCTGTGCGTTCAGATATTCTATTCTCATATCATCATCGGCATACACAACATCCTGATAACCGGTGATAGTTATTTTCCCGTCCTTTATGGGCACTTCAGCTGACTTCATATTAAGATTGATTGCTCCGAGTGATTCCATATTTTTTAAAAATTTATCTTCGCCCGATTCAAGCCATCGTTCGTGATTACCTGAAACAAAGTAAACCGGCGCAAGCTTCACAAGTCCGCTCATAAGAGCATTTGCATTTGTAAAATCCGTATCGTTCATATTGATATAGTCACCGGCAATTACAATGACGTCCGGCATCGCCTTTTTGATTTTGTCTAAAATCTTAGGATAATTATCTGAATTGTGGTAATCCGCTATAACAGCAATTTTTCCGCCGTTCTCCGCGGATGTCAGTTTTTTTGATACAATGGTGTAATTTGTTGTCTTTACATATGTGTCGGTATAATATAGGTATCCGGCAATACAGCCTGCACACACGGCTGCAAATAATATAACAGTACCTATAAATTTAAAAAACTTCGCCATGTTATTACCCCCTATTTGTCAGTATCTCTTTGAAACCGCCCATAATAACGTCTGATAATCCACATCGCTTGTTTATTTCCCAAAAGAAGTATTCCGAGTATTATCAATCTCTGATACATTGCTTCCGGAGCTCTCAGTGCGAGATGCAATAAATGCTTGAAATCCTTTCTCGACAGGATTTCAGAATAATCGCTGTCAAATGATGTGAGCTGTGTACATATATCCAGCACGCCCATTCTCGCTAAAATGTATTTAAAATCGTCCTGCGCCGTCATATCGTATAACCGGCACAGCTTTCGCATTTTATCCATTGAAAATGCATGCGAATGGCTGTCCTTATTCTGATAATAATAATACAGCATCTCGTTAACAAATACAATCTTGGTAAGATACTTTACCGTGAGAATATTAAAATACATATCCTCTGAATAAACAAGCTCATTATCAGCAAACAAAATACCGTTTTTGCTGAGGAATGATTTTCGGAACATCTTATTGCAGCAACCGTGACTATGCAGGTATGTGAAGAAAAAATCATTCATATATTTCAGCCTGTCAGTTACTACTACCGTTCCATCATACGGTTTTAATTCCTCCTTATGTCTGCCATGGCTCTGAATGAGCCATGAATTGCATTGACATATATCCGCATCACCTATTCTGTTATAAAGTGTTTCATACATCACATTTGATATTTTATCATCGCTGTCAACAAATCCGATGTATTCGCCGCGCGCCATGTCCAGTCCGATATTCCGGGCCAAGCCCTGCCCGACATGCTTAAGTCCGACTATGCGCACATTGTCATATTTATCATCATATTCAGTCATAATATTATAGGAATTATCCTCTGACCCGTCATCAAGCACAATTATTTCAATTCCGTCCAGCGTCTGCGCAAGAACGGAATCAAGACATCGTCTTAGAGTCTTTTCACTGTTATAGACAGGTATTATGACCGAAATTTTTATTTTATTATTTTTTTCAGACATTCACTATGCCCTCCAGCTTCATTTTTTATCCGCGTAATAAAACTTTCGTCAAATGCCGCCGCGCCGTCAAGCTCTTCCAGTAATTGCTCCGAATCTATATCATCTATCCCGAAAATTTTGCCGGTAAAACCGATTCCCCTCAGCGCGTTTACGGTTTTCTCGGAATATGCTATCGAAACAAGCGGTATTCCGAGTCTTATCGCCATAATACTCATATGGAACCGCGTGCCGATTACGCCTGAACAGCGCTTTAAATTATAAACTATATTGTCACCGTTGCCGGCATGTGCGATAATCTCCGCACTGTCGGCATGCTTCATAATTGATAATATAGTATGCGCGGCACATAAATCATTTTCATGCTCCATATCAAATGCAAAGAGCAGCACACGTTTACCCGTTTTTTCTATGAATTTATCCGCTGTTTCGGCCATGGTGCGGTAATAATGCATATTGGATGATAAAATGTTTTTATACGCCGATATTCCAAGATGTCCTTCACATTCAACATTCGGAATCCATTCGTCAGGCATCGAAAAAACAATATCCGGGCAATAAAAACCCTGTACGCCCATAGCATTGTTCTTAACAAATTCATATGACGGCATATCTCTTACAGAAATAAAGTCATACGACCGAAGCTTCCATGTTATAAGTTTTTTTCTTAAAATACCTTCGTATGGACCTATGTTGCACCCTACAGCAGCCGTTTTTATGCCCTTCAGCATTCTGCGGCGCTCAAGCTCCTCTTTTATGAAATATATTACGGAAATCAATCCGCTTACTATAATAAATCCGCTGCCCGTAACAGTAAGCCCAAAATCAAAGTCGATATTGTCATCCGGGTTCAGACGATGTATGTTCGGCTCGTTTTCAAATGGTATAAACAATTCTTCTCTCGGCACATTCAGGTAAAAATCGTGCTCCCGCATACTATGCGCTATTACCCGAAACATCATATCATCACCGAAATTCCTGTCAAAGTATCCGTTTAAGTAAATATTCATAGACTGTCTGCGCAAAATGGGCAGGACATTACTCCCCTTCCTCCGCTTCGGATTTCTTCTTATTTTTCTTTGTCAGCATCACGATTTCATATGTGACAGCCGCAACACATGCTGTAAGTATGCTTATAACAACAATTATTGCACGGAACAAATCTTCGGGGTTATTGCCGTTTGTTGTTATATTAGTAAGCATATTTATGTTGCTCGTCAGCTGGTGACGCTTGTAATCATCCATAAACGTGTATGTAATATCATACAGTGCGCTTACACTGTCAACGACCTCTGAAATTTCGTTTTCAACCCTTTTGGTCATCTCCCCTTGGTTTATACCGTCAGGAACCGGGCTGCTGAAAATATTGCATATGCTGCCATAATAATCTCCGTCTATAACGAACTCGCCTGCACTCACACCGTCAACAACGTAGTTATTGATTAATTGGTCATACGTTGCAGCCTCAAAAGGCGGATGATCGTCATTGCGCTCATACACATCATAAGCGTGATACTTATCATCATCATCGTCACCTTCACCGTAGGAGCTCGGTACAGCTTTATTCGCCTCAACAAATTGATCCATAAGGTTCATAGCCGTGGTAGAATTACGCCATTTTGAATCAGATGACAGGAGCGCCTGCTCCCTTTTGTACTGATACGTCTTTAACAGAACCTCATTGTTTTTCGTTATATGGCCGCTAAGTATCTGCGAAAATATAGTCGGCAAGGTATAATTTTTAATCTCGCTGTAAAATCTCGACATATTGCTGAACGTGTAACCTGTACGCGGCGAACGAAAATCGGGATCTGACGCGGCATTGCTGTCAAAATACGATGTACAGTCCTCTACCGCCGTATTGATAATCTCAACCGTCTCAAGATAGTCATGTTTAACATCAACGGTATCGAATTTAATCTCCGGCAGCGAATATGTTGAAAGATATGTATTCGAATAATATTTGGTGTACGTAGTAAGTATAGCGTCAGCTATATCGCGTGCATATTCGGGCGGCTTGTCGCTGTCCGCCGTGTAAGACAAAGTATACTCCTGCGGATAATAGGCAAATTCTTCGCCCTCCTTTTGCTTAGCTTCCTTCAGTTCCTGTATATCCTTGGGAACAATACCGATAACAGTGCATTTTGAACGTATATCCTCAACATTTTCGTTTATACCCAGCTTTTGAATTGCCTCCGATACTATACGCGGTGAAATTATTTCGTAAACATCCAGCTTTGCACCCTGATTCAGATAGCCGCTGTCTGTGTTAAGCTCCGAAAATTTGATAACCACCTGTGCTGTGTACGTCTGCGTTTTGTCCACAAAAAAGAATCCGCACAGCGATACTGCCACAACAAATATAAGCACAAACCACTTGTGTTTTAATATATAGCCAATTAAATCATAAATCGTAAATTTTGTCATTTTTCAGCACCGCCTTTTTCCCCGCGTTTGATCATTGCGAGCTTAACACGTATTATAGTTTCAAACCACATAAATACCGTAACAGCTATGCACATTAAAAGAGCAACACTCAGAGCATACATCGGTGAAAACAAATTCCATAACGTTTTTTCGGGTATAATGAATTCGAGATAACTCATAGTTTTCGAATTAATGTACTCATTATCCGTCTCAATCGCTATTTTTGAAATCATCTCAAGCTGATCGCACATCTTAACGATCATTTCGTCCGCTGAATTCTTTATCCGGTCGTATTCCGCGCCTTCAAGAAATCTGTCGTTAATATTTGATTTAATCTTTTCAAGGTCACAGATTTTTGCCTCGTAGTTCTCAGCAAGGGTTCCGGCTTTATACGCATCGTTTGTAAGGTAATCAATACCTGTCATGGTTCTGTTCATGTAGAAATGATTATCCTCATCAATAGACGGTATAAACGCTACACCCGTAATATACGGCTCATATCTTTGTATTGCTGTTACACGGAAATCATGCGCCAGCTGCTGCTTTTTCTTTTGCTTTAAAAGGGTGTCTATCTTGTAATTAAGCTTGTTTGTATAAGCAATTTTGTTCTTTGCCAATCCCGACTGTGAAACAAACCCCTTATACTCCTCCAGCGTGTTATTCTTAAAGTTTTGAATCATCTTTTGAATATTAGTAAACGTCTGGTCAGTGCATGATGCACGGTACGAGCCGTTTTCATTGGCGCGCGCCGTTATAAATTGCTGTATACTTTCAAGCTCCCTTTGAAACCATTCACCTATCTCGACATATTCCAGATCTTCCAAATCAATTTCATCACGGCTGAATTTAAGCACACTGTTTTTCTCGGTATAATTTGTGAAAAACATATCCGAATACGCTTCACTTATGTAGTGCAGCATATCAAACGCCTCATTTTTTGCAAACTTATCCTTCTGATTGTATGTCACGGAATACTCATTCGTGATATAGTAAAAGTCCTTGCCGTCCGCTGTTGCGTTAACCGCACGTGAAATTATATTACTGTCATTGAGAGCGAACACGGCAATTCTGTCCTGAAGCTCCCTGACCGACATATTGCTGACATTATATTTGTCAATAACATCGCCCAAAACCTCCTTGGACTTAGCTTCGAATATATCAAACCATGTTCCGTCCGGATAAAGTCCCTTCGCCGCCTCGCTGTAATTGCAGCGGAGAATCATAGTCTGTTCCTTTGACAGTATCACCAGGTTCACAGCGAGCATAATAATAAACACAGCCATGGTTAAGCTTATTATTTTCTTGAAATTCTTTTTAAACGACCGGACAAAAATAGTATTGGCAACGTACTGCAGCATGTGCTGGCTGTCAAGAAGATTTATATTTTCCGCAAGCTCACGCGTCTGTTTCGTTATAATATCCTCCGGCAGCTCGTTCTTCGGTTTTCCCTCATTTCGTCCGCGTTTTCTTATTATGCTGTACAAAATTACCGGATGCGGCAGCAGCTTCACGATCAATTTTTGCTTTCTTGTGAGCGTGCATTTGTTCATGCCCTTTATAGCTTTGCGGAAGTATTCGTTTGACACCGCATGTTTAAATGCATTATAGCCACTGTTAACGTCATTATATATAATGTCGTAAAAGAAACGGAACGCACGCGTTTTCATTTCAAAATCATATTTATGACCGTACCATTCGGAAATGTTCTCCATAAACTTCTGGCAGCGCGGCGCGAGATCGGCTTTGACTGAATTGGTTTCCGAATTTTCACGTTGAACATATACCACAAGCTGCTCATTAACTATGGAAATCTTGCCCATGGTCTTTAGTATTTTAGCAAAAAAGTATGAATCCTCTGCGAATATCTCCTCTCGCTTTTCAAACTTCACTTCCGTGGACAAAAGGAACGCCCTTCTGTACAGCTTGTTGTCGGTAGACTCGCCCATATCAATTAAGCCAAGAAAATATTTAGCTATCCTGTCCGGAGCGTTTACCTGTTCATTGGATGGCAGATTAAACAGTGCTCCCTCACTGTGCGAAGCAAATTCACGGTGCATGTTGCACACAACCGCGTCACAGTCCCCGGACGCGTTATACATCTTTTGAATAGCATCAGGCTCCATATAATCGTCACCGTCAAAGAATATGATCCAGTCACCTGACGCCATATCTAAGCCCATGTTTCTTGCCGAGTCCGGACCTCCGTTTTCCTTTGTAACAACCATAATACGTTTATCCGCCGCCGCAAATCTGTTAATTATTTCAAGCGACCGGTCTGTTGAACCATCATTAACAACAATAATTTCAATGTCTTTGAGCGTCTGCTCCGTAATACTTTTAAGCGCATGCTCAATATAATTTTCAAGGTTATAAACCGGTACAACTATACTGACTTTTGGCATGTTTTTCACTCCTCAAAATTTAATGAAGTCATAATTAAAATATTCCAGAATATTTTATAATAAGCATACATGGTAATACTCATACCGAGAGACATTATTCCCAGAAGAGCAACAGTAATCACGCTGTTTTTTTTAAGCATTCGTACGCCGCCCGTTACGATCATAATCAAAAACAGTACACAGCCGACTATACCCTGATCGTATAGCACCTGAATAATATGATTATGCGCAACCGTGTTTTCAAGGCCGGCATCGATGATGGTCGGAGCAGTAGAATAGAAGCCCTTGCCCCACGTAAAGCTGCCGATATTTGACTTTAAATCATTTATCAGCGCAAGCCATATGTCAAAACGGTTGGTTGCCCTATCCTCCACAATTCGGTTGAGGTCGAACCGTTCCAGAAGCGACTGCGGCAAATGCGGTATTATGAACACAAACAGCAGAAGCGCTGTCAACGTTATGACGACAGCCGTTATAACCCTGTTCTTCAAACCCTTAACAGCTATGACGGAATACACAAGAACCGTTACCATAACTGCGGCCAGCCCGCCGCGCGAACCGGATTTTACCACGCAGTACAGCATCGCAATTATCAATGCTACGTACACAATACGCGACTTATTTTTCTCGCGCGAATCTATTACACGGTCTATACATATAATTATCGGCAAAAGGAAATAGCCGTTAATCTGATTGGGATCCTCGTTGTTGCCGAGCAAAACTATGGTTTCTCTTCCCTCATGGTTACTGTAGCCGCCGGACGTAAACGTCATCAGAACAACCATTATCAGACCGACAAGAATCCATGAGTTATATATCCAGCGTTTCTCACGCTGATTATATACACGGCACGATACCAGTATCGCAAGAGCGGATACCTCAAGAAACCCCCGGAATGTATCAATTGCTATATCATCACGTTTTAGAAACATTGTGGAAAAGCTGTAAATCAAATATGCAGTCCATGCAAGATGCATACCGTTCAGCTTGATTTCGTTATCACCCACAAAAAGCAGCGGAATCATAACGGCAGCCAGGCCGACTGACGTAGCCTTCAGCAGGGAAAATCCGCCGGGCAGATTGATTATCGAAAGCGGAACTGCCAGAAAATACATACACATCATTATCATCGGCAAACGTATTTTCTGCTTTGTCAATGCTGAATTGCTCATCTCACCCTTCCCCCAAAAGTTCATAATACAGCTCTGTATATTTGCCCTCCATAACGTCAAAATCGAATTCCTTTGAATATTCTCTGTTATGCACGGATATTGTTTCGGTTAATGGTGTATTTTCAGCGAAGCAAACCATTTTGTCAGCCATCTCCGCTGCGTCGCCTATCGGAACAATAAAACCGTTTATACCGTTTTCCACAACGTCCCTCGACCCGCTTACATCTGTTGACAATACCGGCAGTCCGGCAGCAAACGCTTCCAAAATGCTGAGCGGCATTCCCTCCGTATCGGAGGAAAGCACGAACACATCGGATTTCGCAAGCAGTTCCGGCACATCATGGCGTATTCCGAGAAATTCAACATAATCAAAAATTCCAAGCGCTTTCGCCTGCTGTTCCAAAGCCTGCCTGTTTGGTCCGTCGCCTATCAGCCGAAGCCGTATACCATTGCGGCGCTTTGCCGCCTTAGCAAAAGCATTTAGCAGCATTGCCTGATTTTTTACGTCGGTATGTGACGCAACATTAACAAATACAAAATTATCATGAGAAATTTTGGGCAAATTGAAATCACTTCTTACTATACTGTTGTAAATTACCGGTGGGTTTTTCAGAAAGCCGTACTCGTCAATCATAGTCTTCTGTACCGATTTGCATATTGATACGGGTACCTCACCCAGAAATTTATATGCGAACCGCTGAAACATTCTGTGCATATATCCGAATTCAAATGTTGCTATTGAATGCACGGTATGAACCTTTGCACACCTTCTGTCAATCATGTAATAAGGCACAAGATATATTGCCGCGTGCAAATGCGTGTGTACCACATCAGGGTGCTCAGCTTTCATAAACCGTGTCAGCTTCGCCATATGCGGAAGATTGAATCCAAGCGGCTTGCCGAAGTATATCACTCGTACACCGGCCTCCTCCAACGCATCTTCATACGCGTTTCCCTGCCGTGCATACTGGCTCACCACCGTAACATCATGACCCGATTTTTTTTGTCCTATCGCCATATCAACAAGCATTTTTTCAGCACCGTGTATTACTATGCCTTGTATAACATGAATTATCTTCAGCTTACGCATAATATCCTCCATGAAGCCGCTTTGCGGCTTCTCAAACACATAACGTGGAAAAGAAGGCAAGATGCGCCGCTTATTTTTCACGTTAATCCTCCATGCCGCCTTTAGGCGGCTCAAATCCATAACGTGGAAAAGAAGCAAGCAGGTTGCCTTCTTGAGGGACGACGGCGTATGTGTATACTCCGAGTCCCGAAAGGAGGTAAGATGCGCCGCTTATTTTTCACGTTAATCCCCATGACCTTTGTAAAAATCACTTATCCATCCGGCTTCCGTCTTTATGTCATAGCCCTTGCCTTTTATAATATCGGCAGTGCTTTTTCTTTCATGTTTCATTGCTTTAAGTACTGCGCCGACCCATGCGTCCATATCATGAAGCGGCACAAAGCATGTATTTCCAGTAATGTCCAACTCCGTTGTAATCGTGTCTGCCATTATGCATGGCAATCCTGCTGCCTGCGCCTCTATTCCCGCAACAGGCAGTCCCTCAAAAATTGAGGTAAGAATAAATGCGTCCGCCGCCTGCATCAATCTGTCAACATCATTCCTCAGTCCGAGCAGAACCGCACAGTCCGCAAGCTCCTTTTGCCTGATTATATCCTCAAGCTCTTCTCTTAAATCACCAATACCCGCGATCAAGACCTTCACAGCCATACCGCGCTTTTTAAGTTCCGCGGCTATATTCAAAAGCAGCCGCTGATTTTTCTGCTCCATTAACCGCCCGACATTTAACAGTACAAATTCCTCACCGATATCCAATTCACGCCGAACCTCAGCTCTCAGCCGAGGATTATAATCAAATTTATCGCAGTCTACACCGTTATGTATGAGCTTATAATTATCCTTTTTAAGAATATTTTTACCATAACAGAACGCGCCTGCCATGTCCGAGCAGGCAAAGTAATAATCAGCGAGAAACCGAAGCGGGAAGAGCATCAGCCGCTCAAGCTTTTCATAATGGTTCTTTTCCGTATTTGTATAATGCGCATGAACAGCGCATTTTTTCACCTTTCCGACAATTTTTGCAATCGGAAGATAAAAAACGCCTACCGATGTCAAATTACCGTGCAGTACATCGTATTCCCCTCTATGCTGACGGAAGAATTTTATAAGCGCCAGCGGGTACTTAATCATATTCTTCGGCTTCAGCCGCGGCATTACGTAAATATTGCTGCCAAAGCTGCGTATCTCATCAAAATAAAACTGCTCACCCTCATAATTGAGCATAAAATCAAAATGAATGTTTTTTCTGTCTGAATATCTGACAAAATTCATTACCATATTCTCCAGACCGCCAACATTCATCTGTCCGGCTACCATAAGTACCTTTTTCATATTTTTCACCCTTTAAAATGATCACAATCCAAGTAGTTTTTTACTTGAATTATTAAAACTGATAAAGATAATTACTGATTTACCGTATTTTTACAATCTTCACAAAAACAAGGTGCGGCAAACCAAAGAATGTTCTGCCGCACCCTACTATTTCCTTCCCCGGTGATTATCCGGCAGTAAAGTCCGGATTAATATTTCTTCTGAGAATCGTAATTATCAAGAATGTTTCTGATGTTAGCAATTCTTGTGTCAACATCAACTGTATAATCCTTGTTGAACGCGCTTGTACCGAGCATCATAGCTCTTACCTGCCAATTAGCTGCGCCGTCAAGATCAACGATATAGTAGGTTTCCGGAACAACCTTATTGCCGTCTGCATCAACCAAATCATAATCCTCTCTGCCCGTTACATTATTGAACATTGCGCAGAACTCTGCTCTTGTCATCGGAGCATCAGGATTGAATGTGCCGTCACCGTTGCCCTGCATATATCCGTTTGATGTCATTACATTAATATAGTGTCATACGGATTTCCGGCAATATCATTAAATACTATTGCACCCTTTTTAAGGTTAAGGTCCAGACCCATTGCAACTATCTTAGCAACCTCACCTCTTGTAGGATTATTGTAACCGGATATGTCGTAGCCTGTGTCATCATATGTGCCCTTGCTTGAAATAAAGCCTAATCCTTTTGCTGCCCAGTCTGAATAATTAACTATTGCAGGCGCAACCATATCAGCCATGCCGTCATCTACGCCGACAAACTGATCAACAAGACGCATAACCATTGCGCAGGCTTCTTCTCTTGATACCGGACGATCCGGCTGCATGTAAATTTCAGGATTTCCGTTTTCGTCAAGATTCTCCAAATCCGGCTCATCGCCGAAGATATACGCATACATACTTGAACCCTTGAAGATTTCACCGCTGGCCGGAGGTGCCGGTTCATCTATGGGCTCATCCGGCTTTTCTACGGGCTTGTCAGGATCTACGGGCTTGTCAGGCTTTTCTTCCGGCTTCTCCGGCTGCGGAACTGCAGTTGCAGCTGCGTCAGACTTCCAGATAATTCTGCCCGCACCGTTGTTTGTCAAAGTGTTTGTGTGCAGCTGACCGTACAATGTACCGGAATCAACAACCCTTGAATCGGCATTCGGAACACATACGATACCATTCACAAATGTACCGCCGCCTGTAATTGCAAAATCCGACGCTCCGGAATTGAAGCTGCCGAGATATTTGCCGCCGCCGGCGAAAGTAAACTTATCAGCATTAGAATAGATGTTGGCAGCAATTCGTCCATTGTTTAATATGACGTCATTCAAGCTGTTATTAATGTAAAGATTAATTTGATTCGGATCGTTCAAAAGATCAAAATACTCTTTTACATAATTGTCGCTTGTGTTATATCCGCGCCAATCATATACATTAGCTGTTTCATTAACTACCGTTAACGGTACGTTGTTGGTTACTTGACCGTAAGCAGCATAATCATTAATGTAAATGTTTGCTTTATTGCTGCCTCTGACCTTGATAAACGGATTACCCGCAGTTGTATTTAACCGGTCGATAACAACAGTTACATCACCGTTGGTGGTATCAATAATTAATCCCTCACCGCCGATTTCAAAGGTATTGTAGTGTGTATCCTTTGATACCGTAACAGTTCCCGGATACCACTGATTACCATTTACATATTCAACAACATTTGAGATCTCCGGAATCTCATATGGTGTATATTCACACTCAAAGCTTGTATCGGTATCCTTAACCGCGCCTTTATATTCAGGCTTTACACTATAATATGTAATACCGTCTCTTGTACCGTTGTCGTTTACATGGATATATCCCTCACATGTATGTGAAAGACCATTCTTTTCGTCCACATCTACCGAACTTTCGGTTCCTGAAATAAACAGACCATCAATCTTGTTGCCTTCTCCGTCACCCACGTAAATATTGCCGTTGGAATAGACGCTGCCCTGAATATACATTGCATCACCGACAATTTTTACATCACCATTGGCAATCACCGCCAGATTAAACTGACCGTCGGCATCGTCTGATGTATAACCAAGACTGCCGTACGCTTTACCGTCGTATGAGCCGGGAGCCGCAGCGAAAGAGATTGATGATGTAGCAACCATTGTCGCTGCACAAAGCAAACTCACAATTGAATTTTTTTTCATTTTACTTACATCCCTTTCTTATAATGTTTTTCAAAAATTGATTGCTGTATATACCATTTATCATTGTACATACTATCGCTCGTATTATATTATATATCAATTCTTCATGCATTTCAAGTTTTTTTTTAAAATTTTTTTCAATTTATGCAATGTGTACATTCCGGGGGATTTAACAGCTTAAAAGCAGGAATTTTGTATAATACCGCCTGTTCGAAATTTAAGAAATTTTTGTAATGTTCACCATAAAAATTCAAATGTTGGTTTACCTCTCATTTTGCTTATTTATATAGATTTATGCATTTTAACTTAACATTGCCTGCGCTGTCATTTCGTTTAAAACCTCAGCGAAAAAAAGTTTATAAAAAATTAACAAAATAACATATCATAATGCACACCTTAAGAGGTATAATTATTTCAGTTCAATAATAAAGGATGTTATTTATGAATCTGAAGGATTTTTTTCTTGAAAACCACAGCGCAGTTCTCGGCTTTTCCGGCGGAGTTGATTCTGTATATCTTATGTATGCCGCGCACCAATGCGGCGCTGAAGTTATTCCTTGCTTTGTAAAGACTCAGTTTCAGCCCCGTTTTGAGCTCGAAGACGCTGAAAATGCAGCGGCTCAGATAGGCGTTCCCCTTTGGATTATTGAATACGATATACTGAAAATAAGAGAGATTTGCGAAAATTCTTCCATGCGCTGCTATCACTGCAAAAGCAAAATACTTACCCTGCTTTTAAAAATTGCCGAAAAGGAAAACATTCCTCTTGTAATAGACGGAACAAACGCAAGTGACAAGGCGGAGGAACGTCCGGGAATGACCGCACTTCAGGAGCTGGGAATACGTTCTCCCCTTAAAGAATGCGGAATAACCAAGGAGGAAATACGCAGTCTTTCAAAAAAGGCAGGGCTTTTTACATTTAACAAGCCTTCTTATTCCTGTCTTGCGACAAGAATAATGACAGGCGAACAAATAACGGCTCAGGAGCTTAAAAGAATCGAAAATGCCGAAAACACTCTTTTTAATATGGGCTTTTCGGATTTCCGTGTTCGTGTATGGCACGGAGCGGCAAGGCTCCAGTTCAGTGTATCTGATGAGGAAACGGCGTTTGCCAAAAGAGCTGAAATCATAAAAAAATTAAATCCGTATTTCAGCGATATATTATTTGATTTGAAGGGACGCGGGAATTATGCAGAAGGAACAACTTAAATCGCTTTTTCAAAAGGTTGCAGACGGAATATTGTCTCCGGAGGAAGCCGTTATGCAGATAAAAACCGAGCCGTTTACAGATTTAGGCTTTGCAAAGCCGGATTTTCACCGGGAGCTTCGCCAAGGAGCTGCAGAGGTTATCTACGGTGAGGGAAAGACGGCAGAGCAAATTCTGAAAATTTGCACCTCCCTCATGGATAACGGTCAGAAAACCGTGCTGATAACACGCCTTTCAAAGGAGGCGGCAGAATATATCGGCCATAGTATACCTGTTACATATCATGAAACAGGAAGAGTTGGAATTGCCGGAGAAGTACCCGATTCTAAGCATGGAAATATAGTTATCGCAACAGGCGGTACAAGCGACATGCCTGTTGCCGAAGAAGCCGCTGTAACCGCAGAGGCTCTTGGGAACAAGGTTATAAGGCTTTACGATGTAGGCGTTGCCGGAATACACCGTCTTCTTTCACACAGCAGTGAAATAATGAGTGCGCGGGCAATCGTTGCGGTTGCAGGCATGGAGGGAGCTCTTGCAAGCGTTATAGGCGGACTTGTTGACTGCCCCGTTATTGCGGTTCCCACCAGCGTTGGCTACGGCGCTGCCTTCGGCGGACTTGCCGCGCTTTTATCCATGCTGAACTCATGCGCCGGCGGTGTAAGCGTTGTTAATATCGATAACGGCTTCGGCGCCGGATATTTAGCAAGCATGATCAATCATATAGGAGGAGTCAGTCAATGAAAACTTTATATCTTGAATGTAATATGGGCGCGGCAGGTGATATGCTTGCCGCTGCGCTTCTTGAGCTGCACCCGGCTCCGGAGGATTTTATCCGCCGGATAAATCATATTGAGCTTCCCCATATCCGGATAACAGCTGAAAAGTCCGTAAAATGCGGCATATGCGGAACTCATGTACGCGTATTTGCGGACGGTGCCGAGGAGAATGAGCATATTCACAGTCATGAGCATGAGCATCACCATCACCATCACTCAACGCTGCATGACATAGACCATATAATAAACGGTCTTAAAATACATGAAGCTGTGAAAACAGACGCGCTTGCAGTGTACAGGCTGATAGCCGAAGCTGAAAGCCATGTTCACGGCTGTGAAATAAATCAAATACATTTCCATGAGGTGGGAACACTTGACGCCATTGCCGACATTGTATGCGTATGTATGCTCCTTCACGAGCTTTCACCCGAAAAAATTATTGCATCTCCCGTTCATACAGGCTATGGCAGTGTAAAATGCGCCCATGGCATTCTTTCCGTACCCGCGCCCGCAACTGCGTATATTCTGCGCGGAATTCCTGTTTACGCCAAAACCGAGGGCGAGCTTTGTACACCTACGGGAGCAGCACTGCTGAAATATTTTGCATCTGATTTCAGAGAGCTGCCGCTGATGCGCATGGAAAAAATCGGTTACGGAATGGGAACCAAGGATTTTGACACGGCAAATTGTCTGCGCGCCGTAATCGGCGAATCAGACTGCAACGGCGGCAAGGTTATTGAGCTCTGCTGTAATCTTGATGACATGACAGGTGAGGAAATAGGCTTTGCCTCAGAAAGGCTTTTTAAGGCGGGTGCCCTTGATGTATTCACGATCCCCATAGGAATGAAAAAAAGCCGCCCAGGCGTGCTTCTGACATGCATGTGCTCTGAAGAACTGCGCGGGGAATGTCTGAGGATTATGTTTCTCCACACCTCTACAATAGGAGTACGGGAGCATATCTCCACACGGTACACGCTGAAACGCGAAGAGCTTACCGTTATGACAAACTACGGTGAAGTCCGCGCAAAACGCTCCCGCGGCTGCGGCACGGACAAGCTCAAGGCTGAATATGAAGACCTTGCAAGGCTTGCCCGTGAAAATGATATTTCCGTTTCGGATATAAAAATTACCGAAGTAAATGAACCTTCTTAAAGGGGCGGGAACATAAGCGCATAGTTACGGCGCAAAAATATCGGCATATCAATCCGCTATTTTACTCTCCGCGCCTGTCAGGTATTCCGATAACAAGAATAAGCGCTGAGGTGCATATTATTTTAAGCCACAAAACAAGATCAAGGGGCACTGTCGAAAACATTGCGCCAAGGAAGGTTACTATCAGTATCTGAAGCAAAAATGTGAGCCCCACCGACACATAAAGGCTTTTATTCTCGCGGCATACAAGCTTATTTCCGCCGCAGTTAAGGGCATTCATAAGATGAAACATAACAAACAGCGTAAACAGCGCAGTGGAACCCTGAGCCTCAGCCGCACCGAGAAAGTTGAAAAACAGCTGCGCAAGAATCACTGCGGCAATAAACATTCCCTTTATGCCTATGCTTTTTTTCATTCCGTGTGTCAGTATGCCCTCCGCTTTGTCAAGCGGCTTACGCTTCATGAGGTTTCCGCGCACGGGCAAAAGGCCTAAAGTAAGAGCCGGCGGTCCATCCATTATAATATTTATCCATAGCAGCTGAAGCGCTGTAAAAGGAGCGTCAAACCCGGCAATAACTGAAATCAGCACAACAAGCACCGATGACAGGTTTACGGTCAGCTGAAACTTTATAAATTTCCGGAAGCTTTCAAAAATCTCTCTTCCCATCCGCACAGCCTTGGCAATGGTGGTAAAGCTGTCATCAAGAAGCACCACATCAGCCGCCTCCTTAGATACCTCAGTACCCGTAATTCCCATTGCTATTCCTACATTTGCCGACTTAATTGCCGGAGCATCATTTATTCCGTCACCCGTTACGGCAACGATGTTCTTCTGTTCCTTAAGCATATTTACAAACCTAAGCTTTGTTTCAGGAGTGCTTCTTGCTATTATTTTTATATCGGGAAGCCTTCTGCGCAGCTGCTCGTCTGACATTTCCTCAATCTGCCGCGCCTCGTACGCTCCGGCGCCGTCTGTTATGATTCCGAGAGCTCTTCCGATACTTCGTGCAGTGTTAATACTGTCTCCAGTAAGTATTTTAACATCTATTCCGGCTCCGAGACATGAGGCAACCGCTTCTTTTACCTCCGGGCGCAGCGGGTCGGATATTGACGCAAAACCGTCAAATGTAAAACCGTCCGAGCTATTCTCCTCAGGAGCGGAAATACGTTTATGACCAAAAGCAATAACACGTCCCGCATCGTTCTGACATTCAAGAATTCCGTTTTCAGCGGCTTTTCTTTCCTCATCTGTCATGCGGCACATTGAGATTATCTTTTCCGGGCTTCCCTTAATCAGAGATAAATATCCGTCAGACTCGGAAATAACGGTTTCCATATATTTTTTCTCCGAGCTGAAGGGCTCAGTCCGCACTGTCTGCGTATTCTTCTGAACCGTTTCAGTATCCGTTCCGCTGCCGGATACATAAGAAAGCAGGGCACATTCCGTGGGATTTCCGACAAATCCGCCGCTTTCATCCTTGCCCGCAGTTGAATTTATGCAGATATTCTTGGTTATAAGCTTGCTGTCCGAAAGCTCCCTCAGTACGGACACAGTCATTTTATTTTCTGTCAGCGTTCCCGTTTTATCGGTGCAAATAACATTTATACTGCCTATGGTCTCACACGCTGTCATCTTCTTTACAAGAGCATTTTCCTTTGACATTTTAATCACGTTAAGGGCAAGTGAAACCGCTGCAATCGTGGGCAGGCCTTCGGGCACGGCAGCAACAAGAAGTATTATCGAGGATATAAGTGCCCGGGACACCGCTTCGGCGCTTATACCTCCGGCAGCAAGCATCCGCACAAGCTCTGCCGCGAAAACAACTGCGGCGGCGGCAGCGCCAAGCTTTGCTATAAGCTTGCCGAGAGCGGCAAGCTTATCCTGTATCGGCACGGCTCCGCCGGACGCGCCGGCAAGAGAAGCCGCAATATTCCCGAACTCCGATTTATCTCCCACTGCAACTATAACCGCGCATGCGCTTCCGCCCGTAACATAGCATCCCGAATACAGCATATTAATCCGTTCTGCAAGAGGTGTTTTCTCCGGCAAAATAACATCTGCCCTCTTTTCTACAGGCATGCTTTCCCCCGTCAGAGGCGCCTCGTCAACCATAAGAGAGCTGCAGGTAATTATACGGGCGTCCGCCGGAATTCTGTCTCCTGCGTTCACGAAAATTATGTCTCCTGCCACTACCTCATCCGGCGACAGCATAGTATGGCTGCCGTCCCTTAACGCCCTTATCTTACCGCCGCTGTTCATTTTTTCAAGAGCTTCAAACGCCTTTGCGCTTTTACCCTCCATAACAAGCGTTATTGCAGTAGATAAAATGATTGCGGCAAAAATTCCGGCACATTCAATAAAATCCGTCTCCTTGCCTGCTGCAAGCTTTGCAATATTAATACCCGTTGTCAGCACAGCAGCAAATACAAGCATGAGGGTCATAGGCTCTGTAAGCGATGCAATAAGCTTTCTCCACATTGACACCGGCTTTGCCTTTGTAAAGGTGTTAGCCCCGTACTTTTGCCTGCTTTCTTCAGCGCGCTTCGAATCAAGTCCTTTTTGAACATCCGAATTAAAGCTTTTGATTGCCTCGTCTGCCTTTTTTGTAAAAAACATTCAAATTCCTCCATTGCTTTTTAAATAAAAAAACCGGATACAGCGTTTTATGTATCCGGAAAAATCTCACGCACAGCAAAAAAACGCCGCACATGAGTCTCGTTATTTAAGGCAAGCCAGACCAAAAGGTCATGCATGTTGACTTGTCACGCGCAAAAGCGCGCCCACTACTCCCTCATGGGTTTTATTTACATTATCATTATAGCAGATTCCGAAAAAATTATCAAGGCTTTTCGGGAAAGTTTACATTTTGTTTAAAATATCTTTTCTTTTATTCAATATTCAAAAACTCGCTTACAGCTCTGCTCATCTGATTTTTTTCACACACATTATCAAATATAACAGGCTTTGTTTTAAGCTCGGCAAGAGATGCGGGAATTGTCATTCCGCTTTGCTCACTCAATGCGGACAGGAGTGCAAATTCATCCTTGCCCACAACCGAATTATGTCCGTTCAATGCAATAAGAACGCTCTGATTAAACTTAAAGGGACTTGCGGTAGAAGCTATAACCGTTTTTGTTCTGTCACCGGTTTCGGCAATATACTTATTATAAACAGCTTTTCCCACAGCGGTATGAGTGTCTGTCACATATCCGAATTTCTCATAAGTATCCCTGATTGTATCGGCAGTTTCCGAATCGTTTGCAAAGCCGCCCCACATTAAAGACGCAAGCTTTTTCTTAACATCATCGTTAACCTCATATTTGCCTGTTTCCGAAAGCGCCTTCATCCACTCGCTCACTATATTGTCATTTTCTCCTGTAAGGTCATACAAAAATCTTTCAAGATTACTTGAAATAAGAATATCCATAGACGGGCTTGAGGTGGTATGGAACGGTCGGTTTTTATCATATACGCCTGTTCTTATAAAATCCGTCAGAACATTATTTTCGTTGGAGGCACAGATAAACTTATTTACCGGCAAGCCCATTTTATATGCATAGTACGATGCCAGTATATTTCCGAAATTACCTGTGGGGACTACAACATTTATTTTTTCGCCTTCTTCGATTTCTCCGTTCCTCAGAAGATCGGCATAAGCTGAGAAATAATATACAATCTGAGGTACAAGTCTTCCCCAGTTAATTGAATTGGCACTCGAAAGACTGTAGCCTCCGCCGAGAAGAATTTTCTTATAGTCATTATCCGTAAATATTTTCTTCACGCCGTTTTGCGCATCATCAAAATTTCCGTTCACGGCAAACACGCCCACATTTGAGCCGTCCTGAGTCACCATCTGAAGCTTCTGGATTTCACTGACGCCGTTGTTCGGATAGAATACTATTATCTTTGTACCGTCTACATCCTTGAAGCCCTCAAGTGCTGCCTTTCCCGTATCACCGCTTGTAGCAACAAGGATAACTACCTCCTTATCCTCATCGGTTTTCTTCATTGACGTTGTCAGAAGATGAGGCAGTATCTGAAGCGCCATATCCTTAAAGGCGCAGGTTGGTCCGTGCCACAGTTCAAGAAAATATACCTCGTCTGTCAGCTTATACAGCGGCGCAATTGTATCCGTTGCGAACTTTTTCTTTGTGTACGCCTTGGTAACACAACTCTCAAGCTCCTCCCCGGTAAAATCCGTAAGAAATTTTCCGATAATAAATTTTGCTCTGTCGGTATAGCCAACGCCCGAAAGATACTTTATATCGGCAGATGTAATCCCGGGAAAGCTTTCCGGTACAAACAGTCCGCCCTCTGCAGACAGTCCCTGCTTTATCGCCTGCGCCGATGTGACACAGACTCTTTTGTTTCTTGTGCTGCGATAATACATTAAAAACAATCCTCCACAAAAGTAATTTGCCGAATTCATACCGGCTTTCAGCCGAAAGCCGCCGCCGATTGGGGCAGCGGCTTGTTATTCAGCTAAGGCAAAGACCTGCGGCATATTTAAAAGCCGCGGTCAAAACAAAAATTTTTATTCCGTTTTATACGTATTTTTTAAAATATTCAGGCGCGTCGGCAGCGTCTATGCTGACCGTTATAACAAAAGATATATTGAACTTTACACTCATGGCGTCAAGCCTGTTCAGGAATTCCTCAAAATGATCAAGGTTATCCGTTCCGACAATCTTGAATATTCCGTCAATAAATATGTTCGTAATATCAAAGTTTCCGCTTACGATACCGCAGATAAAACCAAGAAGCTCCGCGTAGCTCTCAATATCAAACTCAGATGTATCCGCCATGCGAACCTTCGTTGAAATATCATACATATTTCTGGAATTGCTGTTCGATATAAACACCACATTTCCCTTTGCAACACTTACTGCTGTGTTCACATTTTCAATAAGATGCTTTGTTTTTCCGGTACCCTTTTTCCCGATGATTAATTCTACCATAACATTGTCCTCCTTATATTATATGTATCTGAGAGAACAAAGACCGCCGCCGATTCATATATTATTTTCTGCGCATTATCTTTTCCGCGCCCCAATCTCCGCCGCCGTCAGCCTTTTTCACTCTTTTTTTGCATCAGCCGTTAAGCCTGCGGTCAAGCTCCTCTTTTTCCTTTTCATAGCCCGGCTTTCCGAGAAGCGCAAACATATTTTTCTTATATGCTTCGACTCCCGGCTGGTCAAAAGGATTTACTCCCAAAATATATCCGGAAATACCGCATGCCTTTTCAAAGAAATAAACAAGCTTGCCAAAGTTATAAGCATCAAGCTTCGGAATTCTTACAGCGAGGTTCGGAACACCTCCGTCCGTATGAGCAAGCGCCGTTCCGAGCGCAGCCATCCGATTTACATAGTTGACGGTTTTTCCCGCAAGGAAATTAAGACCGTCCATATTATCCTCAGTTTCCTCAATTTCAAAATCACGTGCCGGTTCATCAACCAAAAGAGCTGTTTCAAAAAGAATTCTCTGCCCCTCCTGAATATACTGTCCCATCGAATGAAGGTCTGTTGAAAAATCCGCTGCAGCAGGGAAAATTCCCTTGTTGTCCTTGCCTTCGCTTTCCCCGTAAAGCTGCTTCCACCATTCTCCGAAGTAATGAAGCGCAGGCTCAAAATTTATCATCATTTCCACGCATTTGCCCTTTCTTGCAAGAAGATTCCTGACAACGGCGTACTGATAGCACATATTTTTTGAAAGCTCCGGCTCTGCGTATTCCTCCATGCCGGCTCTTGCTCCCTTCATTATCTCATCAATATCAATTCCGGCAGCTGCAATCGGAAGAAGTCCGACTGCCGTAAGAACGGAAAATCTTCCGCCCACATCATCACTGATAACAAAGGTTTCATAACCCTCTGCATCGGCAAGAGTCTTAAGAGCTCCGCGCTTTCTGTCGGTTGTGGCAAAAATTCTTTCCCTCGCTCCGTCCTTGCCGTATTTCTTTTCAAGAAGCTCCTTAAAAATCCTGAAAGCAATTGCAGGCTCTGTTGTCGTGCCGGACTTTGAAATAACATTTACGGAAAAATCCTTGCCCTCAACTG
Organism: Clostridia bacterium; assembly: GCA_017935675.1. Taxonomy (GTDB): domain Bacteria; phylum Bacillota; class Clostridia; order UBA1381; family UBA1381; genus RGIG9115. The sequence goes on from JAGBHE010000006.1 coordinate 59,605, forward strand.
CGTCCAGCAGGTCACACAGATATGTAGAGCTTATGCTGTTTCCTGCAAAGAAAATTTGAGGTGCCTTTCTCTTTTCTCCGGACAAAGCATTATAAAACGAATGAGACAGCATTTCTATTGCAGCTCTTGCCCCGAGATAAGAACCGCCTATTCCGATTACAATAAGAACATCGGAATTATTTCTTATCTTTTCGGCAGCCTTCTTTATCCTCGCAAATTCCTCTTTGTCATATTCCTCCGGCAGCTTAACCCAGCCGAGGAAGTCGTTTCCCGCTCCTGTTTTCTCATGAAGCACGGTATGAGCTGCTCGCACCTGCGGAGCAAGATTTTCAAGCTCATGCTCCCCTATAAAATCAAGCGCACTGCTGTATTCAAACCTGATATCTGACATTCCTTTTCCTCCTATTGTACCCATTGGATGAATTATTAATAAACATAATATATACACTTTTATTTTAATACATAAGTCAATAAAAATCAAGTGAATTTTTGAATATTCAAATATTTTTAACTATTTATACAATCTTACAGCCGAAAATAAGTGAAAAGAACAAAAAACATAATTTTTTCAAGAAAAGTATTGACAAGCATTATTTTTCATGATATAATATCCTATGTCTTAAAGTTACGCGGGAGTGGCTCAGTGGTAGAGCGTCACCTTGCCAAGGTGAACGTCGCGAGTTCGAATCTCGTCTTCCGCTCCATAACAGCTACCTGCAATAATTGCAGGGGCTTTTTTTATCTCAGGCGGCGAAGCTCCGGCTTTGCTGTTTGCATACAGTCAAAAAGGAAGTGTTAAAATGCAAAAATACGATATTGCAGCATACATCTGGCCGGCATATACCGGTACCGAACCGCGGACAAGGATTTTCTGGCCGGAGGGCTTCGGAGAATGGCAGACGGTAAAAGCCGCAGGCTCCAAGTTTGAGGGTCATTCATGGCCGCGCAAGCCCCTGTGGGGATATGTTGACGAGGCTGACCCGTTTGTTATGGAAATGGAAATTGAAGCGGCAGTGTCACACGGTGTAAATGTATTTATTTATGACTGGTACTGGTATGACCAAAGACCTTTTCTCGAAACCTGCCTGAACGATGGATTTTTAAAAGCAAGAAACAACAAAAAAATGAAATTCTATCTGATGTGGGCAAACCATGACGCCACCGATGTGTGGGATAAAAGGAATGCCGAGCAGGGCACAATTATATGGAAGGGCGCAGTAGCACTTGACGAATTCAAAAAAATAGGCCGCAGATGGATTGAGCGGTACATGTGTCTTGATAATTATTACAGAATAGGCGGAAAACCCGTAATCAGCATTTACGATCTTAAGAATTTTATTGACGGCATAGGCGGTATGCAGACGGCGAAGGAGGCTCTCGGCTGGCTTGACGCAGAAGCGGAAAAGGCCGGTCTCGGCGGTATTCATTTTCAGTATATCAAGTGGGGTGACAACAACCTGAATCTTTCCGGCGTAGACGGAGGCGAAAAAAAAGTTTCTCTCTCGGATATTGTATCTCTCGGCTTTGAGTCTGCCACACATTATCAGTTTGTGCATTTCGCAGATGTGCGCAAGGATTACGGGCTGCTTTCCGAGGACCTGAAGAAGGAATGGGACAATATAGATAAAAACCTGAACATAACCTTCTTCCCTCACGTATCCATAGGCTGGGATAACAATCCGAGATACAATTCCTTCCGCGAACATATTGCGGTGAACAACACCCCCGAGAATTTTTCCCGTTTGCTCATGCAGGCAAAGGAATACATAGATTCACACAATATCCACCCTCTCATTACAGTCAACAGCTGGAATGAATGGACGGAAACAAGCTATCTTGAGCCTGATAATATATACGGCTACGGATATCTTGAAGCAATAAAAAATATATTTCTGAAATAAGAAACAAAACAATATAACCTACGCGCAGATGTCCCCCGCCTCTTAGGCGGCGGGTTCCATTTCAGAATTTCAGTGGGAGTTTTAATCTCCCACTGAAACCCTGAGGAGCTAACGCTCCCTGCGCAGGTTGCAATCTGTCGCAAGCTCTGCTCCTTGCGAGCAAAGCAGGAGCATTGCTCCGATTTAAATGAA
>JAGBHE010000035.1 GCA_017935675.1 Clostridia bacterium
AGCTTCTTGATAACAGATATGTTCACGGTTACTACCGGGAAGATATAAACGAAAGATTACGTCATATTCTGATGCCTATAAGAACCAGAGATTACAACGGATTTGATTGCAAAGAAACCGTAAAATGCGCTGTTGCGCTCGGAAAGCTTGATTTCGTTCTTGAAATAATACCTTCCTCAGTTTATGAAGCAGCTTCGCACCACGGCAGAAAATATGAAAAGGTAAGGAGGTATCTTGATGACACAAGAATTGGAAGAATTCTGGGCATACGTCACGGAGCAAAAATATACCGCGAAGAATAAGCAGGATCTTTCTTATCTCGGCAGGTTTACCTTTAACACTCTTACGGAATTTGAAGGTCTGGGCAGGATACTTACCATTATTGCAAGAGGTTATCTTTTCCACAGTAAAAACGGTGAGATTCTTTCGGGTTCCACCTATGACCGGGTTGAGTATGCAAGAAATGCCCTTTGCGCCTGGTGCGGCTTGCCGTCAAAAAGCGAAGAACCTCCTTTTGTCAATTTCGGGAATCTTTCAAAAACTTTTCCGGAACTTGTGAACGAAAAAGGGGAAGGCTGGCTTTACCGCCATATTAAAAACATTCAGAAATTTGCTAAAAGCAATCCGGAGTTCATCAGCAAAACCGCGCAGAAAAAAATTGACGGCATTTCCAAAGGTTTTGTAAATGAATGGAAAAAGAAGCTTCGGCAGATGCAGGTGCCGATTTTTGCGGTAAACACCAAAGCTACCTGGCTTTTGCGCTTTGATGATATTTTAGCAGATGCTCTTGAACTTGGCCCGCTCCGTGCTCAAAAGCACATCATTTCCGAAGCCCGTGCTCAAAAGCTTTCTTCGTTAAAAATTGAAGCGGTCCCTACGGAAGTTATATATGATGTTGTCAGCTTTTGCGAGGCAAATGAGCAGGAAGATACTCTTTGGGTAGTTCTTCCTGTCGCAAATTTTGATTGCTTTTACGGCAACACCAATTTCAGCAAAAAATGGCTTTCTAAAATACCAGAGGAAATTCTGACAAGGGAAGTCAGCAACGGAGTTTGCAGAGTGAAACTGAATATATAGAAAAAAGCTCCCCAAAAAATCGATTTTGGGGAGCTTTTCTTTGAATTGTGATAATTTCAGAAGAGATTTTTGCAACTTTTACACTTTTCTCTTCTTAAAATCTGACAGATATTTCTGGCTAAAATACGATGCCATCGTATTTTAGCCAGAAATTTTCAATTGAAAATTATCTCGTTGTTTATAATTTCTTCGGCTCTGTTGCGGATGTTGTTCATTTTTTGAACCCATTCCATTTGATTTTGCTCTTTGAGCATCTCATTCACGTCCTCGTGCTCAACCATTTGCTTTACGAACGCATCTTTTACATTTTGAGCACGTTCATCAATTTCCGCAAGATATGTATTCAGTTTTCCGGCCGTCAGCAGGTTTGTATAACGCACTTTTTTGTATCGTTTTATGTATCTTAATCCAGCGTCTGCTGAGCAGTAAAGCCCAGAATGCGGTTGGCATCTCTCTGGAGCGTCGTCAGATCATAAAGCGCCGGGGCTTTTTCCGACTTTTCCTTCTGCTCCACACTGCGGATCACTGCCATCGTGCCTGTACAGGCAGATTTCAGGTTTTCCGCGTCCTGCTTGTTTTTCAGCTTCTCACTGACCGCCGTAAAATCTCCAGTATCCAGCTTCACCGTGTAAAAGGGCTCCGGCTGGAAAGCCTTGATTTCCGCTTCGCGCTCTACCAGCAGCGCCAGCGTAGGCGACACCACGCGCCCGACATTCAGCGTGCGGTGGTACAGCACAGAGAAAAGCCGGGTGGCGTTGATGCCCACCAGCCAATCCGCCTTGCTTCTGCAAAGGGCTGCGGCATAGAGCTTATCGTACTCGCTGCCTTCATGCAGATTTTCAAAGCCCTCACGGATCGCCGCGTCCTCCATGGAAGAAATCCAGA
>JAGBHE010000036.1 GCA_017935675.1 Clostridia bacterium
CAATTAAGGATATGATTTTGAATACGCCTGACCCGGACAGCTTTATTGTGGTAGGACTGACAACAAACTCAACTGACTGGACGGAATTAGACAGAGAATGCGCAGAGGAATTCGGAGATAAATTCCTTGAGGTCAAAAGCGAATTATCAACAAAACGCGCTTTGGAGGAAGCGGGAATTACACCTACAGCCGATGATTTGAATGCGATAGCCGCAGGCAAAATTCCGCCGTCCTTGCTGGCGGACACGGTACATTTTAACGGAAGCGGATATAAGCTTCTTGCCCGTATGGTATATGAACGGATGAATATGCTTGGATATCTTTCCGATTAATTTAAGAGCGTCATCAATATGTATGGACGGATTCAGCTTTAAAAAACAAAACAGACAATGGATTACACAAAACTTTTTTAGTGAGCTCACAATCTACCAATGAAAAAGTTGAATAACCGGTTGTCAGCCTTCATTGAATTTGCCATAAAAAATTGCTTAAAATACTTAAAAAGTCTTTCTCTAATTTCCTACTTTTTGAACACAATAGAACCGTCAGACTGTCGAACAATTAAGCAATAAAATAAATTTTCATATCCATTGCAAAAATATTGTTTTTGTAGTATAATATACTTATCAAATTAAGGAGTTTTACCATGATAAACAATAACAAACTCGACCGTAATCAATCTATGATAATTTCACTTGATGAAATGATTCCCGAAAGCAGCAATGTACGTGTGATAGATGCATATGTACGTACTATTAATGTGGAAAAATTGGGTTATCATGTGCACAAAAACAAAGTCGGACGCCCGGCGTACAATCCACAGGATTTAATCGGCTTGTATCTTTACGGATACATGAGCCATGTTATGTCTTCAAGAATGTTAGAGTCACAAACATATATAAATATAGAAATAATGTGGCTTTTAAATAACGCACATCCTGATCACAGTACCATCGCTGCATTCAGAAGCAAAAATGCAGATGCTCTGACTAATACATTCCTTGATTTTGTAGGTGTTTGCCAAGACCTTGATTTGATTGGCGGAAAAATTGTAGCTGTAGACGGCACAAAAATTCACGCAAACAACAATAAAAAGAACAATTATACCAAAAAGGTTCTGGAAAGAAAACTCGCTCACATCAATGAAGAGATAATTGAATATTTCAATGAACTCGATAAAAATGACAGAGCAGAAAAAGATTTAAAGTCTTTAACAGACAGAAAAATCAAATACGAAAATATGCTCATGGATATGAGAGAATCAGGAGAAACTCAGATATCAACCATAGATCCGGATTCAAGGTTAATGGAAAACAAAAAAAGGCGGTCTTGATGTTGCATACAATATACAGGCTACTGTTGATTCCAAAAACGGATTAGTTGTTGACCAATATGTAACAAATGCACCTACAGATCAGGGGGAATTGCCTTGTGCTGCTTCACGTGCCAAGAAAATATTATCCACAAAAGAACTTATTGTATTGGCGGATAAAGGATACTATAACGGCGAAGATTTAGAAAAATGTTTCTCTACCAATGTAACTCCTGTGGTAGCACGTCAAAAACCGTCAACACGCAAAGGAATGTACTCCTTAGATGAATTTATCTACAATTCTGAAACCGACAGCTTTACATGTCCGAATAATAACATACTGACAAAAATAAGCGGCGATGAAGCCAAAACAACTGTCTATGCGAACAAATCTGCCTGTAAATCCTGCCCGCATAAATCGCAATGCTTTAAACAGGAAGGCACGCGTGAATATCGTGAAATCAAGAAAGATAAATATTTTAAGGCAATGTTAAAAGCCGATGCTTTGTTTCAGGCAAACAAAGAACTATATAGGCGCAGGCAAGAGCTCAGTGAGCCTGTGTTTGGTTCTATAAAAAGACAATTAGGTTTCCCACAGCTAAACGTCCGCACCAAGCGAAAGGTGGAGGGCGAAGTTAGCCTGCTCTTTTTAGGATATAACCTGAAAAGAGTGATTAAATTAATAGGAAATACGGAATTGATTAAGTACCTGAGGGCGAGAAAGAAGCGTCTATATATTCAAATTATCGAATTTTTTCATACACATATCTTTTTGCAGATGAAAAAGATATGTGTATGTGTTGAAAGTTGAATTATTCGACAGTCTGCCGTCCCCTTGTGTTCGTCTCCTTGTGTTCCATTTTGTAAAATTTTTATTTAACAAAATATAATATTGACATTATTCTGAATGTAGTATATAATATATTTAAACATGGAGGTTATATTATGGAAGGTTTGACGATTAAAGAAGCAAGTGAATTATGGGGTATATCGCAAAGAAGAATTTCCGCACTTTGTAAGCAAGGACGCATTCGCGGAGCTGTAAAGGCTGACGGTGTGTGGATTCTGCCTCCTGACAGTAAAAAGCCGAGAGATGCCAGAATTAGAAACGGTAATTATGTCAATTGGAGAAGCAATACAAATATGTCATCAGAAGATTTTAAAAGTAACCTCAAGAATTTACAGGGTACATTTGCTGTTGAAGGAATGAGTATAAGCAGTGAATCCATATTAAATTTACAACGCCTTGCAAGCGGAAAATTTTCATGCTATGAAATTGTGGCAGAACTAAAACAAAAGTATATGCAAAGGATGTAATTTAGAATGTTTTCTAAGTATGAGGTTTATACAACAGTACAGTCTATATACTGTTATCCCGATACCAATATTCTTAAAAACAGATTGAACATAAAAGATTTTGAATTGTTAAAAAAAGCAGAGGAAGAAATAACAGCCGTAAAACAGCTTGAGCTTTTACAGAATCCAATTAGAGGAAATTTTACTAAAACACATTTTCTCAGCATTCATAAATTTATTTTTGAGGACATTTATCCTTTTGCCGGGAAAATACGAAAAGAGCAGATAAGCAAAGCAGATACTTTGTTTTATCCTCCGAACTTAATAGACTCAGAGCTTAATAAAGTTTTTGCCAAAATTAAAGAGAAAAATATATTGAAAAAAAAAGATGAAGATATGATTTTCGATAACTTAGCCTATGTCATGGCAGAACTCAATATTATTCATCCTTTCAGAGAAGGAAACGGCAGAACGATTCGTGAGTTTATTCGCATAATGGCAAAAAAAATGAATTATGACATGAATTGGGGAAATATAGACAAGAAGGAACTCTTGGAAGCATCAATAATGTCAATTGATAATTATACGGTGTTTATTGATGTTTTGAGAAAGTGCACGATATGATAAATCAATTTATTCCTGTACAAGAGAACCGTCCCCTTGTGTTTGATTAATTTAAGAGCGTCATAAATATGTATGGACGGATTCAGCTTAAAAAAATAAAACAGACAAGGGATTAATCCTTGCTTTTCTAAGGGACTTTTTTACAGTCCCTTTATTTTATTGAAATTTGCTGATTTCATGAGCGGAATATTTTTTTTATGGAACAATAAAAAAGTGTTGATTTTTTTACGATTATGTGATATTCTTAAATCAAAGGCAGACCAAAGGAGATAACAAAAATGCATTCTGAATTAAAAAAGAATACGGTTTTCAAACAATTATTTGATGTTTATTCACGTTTTTATGTTATAATATTATTGGCATTAATGATTCTTTTTTCAATAATATTAAATGTGTTCATAATTAATACAAATTCACTTTCGGTATCAAAAGCACTTGAAAGAAGCACAAACAACGTGACATATAAGCTTCAGCAGATTGTCAATTTAGCGTGGTCTTTAGCTAAAGAGGAAAGCGTAGAACGAGGCGTGGAGGACTTTCTTGCAGGTGATGCGTATAAGAAGATTGACAGCAATGCATATTTGGAGGACTTATTTTACAGCTATTGGAAGTCAAATACGGAGATTTCCGATATCAGGGTATTTTTCGTGGGGGAAGTGCTTGGCTTTGGAAGGAGATACAGCACTGTTGATTTTGTTGAATTATATGATGAGGAATGGAGGAAGTATTTTCAGCCGAATTCGGGAGTTATAGTAACGGCTTGTACATATAATAATAAAATGAGCGACGGAAATATGCCGGATAGTTCAAAGCTGGCAATTATTACGCCGATAAACATTAAAAACAGAACTGTTGCGTTTCTTAATATAGATATAGATAAAAAGAGTTTGTTTACTAAATATACAGAGGATATTGAATATGCTGATTGCTCAAGTATTTTAGTGAGCTATGATGATGAAATAATTTACAATGATGAAAGAATTTTCGGCTCAGGTCAGGATCCGGAGTATAACAGTATCTATACGGAAGAAAATATTAAAGACACAATCAGGGTTAACGGCAAAACATACAGTGTGTTTGCGGCAGAGCCTACGGTGCATGGATTTACTGTAATACAGCTGTTCCCAAAGGATAAAATAACGTCACATGTATTGCCGATATTTTTGGTGTTAGCATTGATGGCTGCGGTTGTACTGCATTTTACAATGATGTATTCAAGAAAAAGAGCTAAGCAGTTTGTTAAACCGCTGATTGAACTTGAGCATGCGATGATGGAGTCAAAAATAATAGAAGCGGACGGTTCTCAGGCAGTGGAAATACAAAATATATTTGAGTCGTATAATAATCTGCTGCAAACCAATAAAAAAATGATAGAGGATGTTAAAATAAGCGATAAAAAGCAGAAGGATTCAGAAATTAAAGCGCTTCTTGCACAGATTTCACCCCATTTTTTATATAATACATTAAATGTTATTGTATTTAAGGCTATAAATGCCAATCAAATGGAAATAAGCACGCTGGTCAGCAAATTAGCGAAGCTGTGCAGAACCAGGTATAATTTTACCTCGGAGTTTATTCCTTTATCCGAGGAGGTTGAACATATTGAGTATTATATGCAGCTTCAAAAAGAATGCTTTAAAAATAAATTTGATTATGTAATCTGTATAGATGATGCATTTTTAGAATTTTATGTGCCGCGGTTTATTTTGCAGCCTATTGTTGAGAATTCCATACTGCATGGATTTTCCGAAATAAGCAAGAACGGAAGGATATTGGTAAATGCCTGTGCGGATGAGGATCTGGCAATAGAAATAACAGATAACGGCAATGGAATTGATAATGATATTATAACAAAATTGAATAATAATAGTTATAAAACCGAAAAGTACGGGCTCAGAAATATAAATCAGCGTATAAAGCTGCTGTGCGGTGAGCAGTACGGACTTACTTTCTCAAGCAATGGTCACAGCAGGACAACTGTTAAAATATTGCTTCCTATAAAGTTTGATTTTTAAAATTTGCGAAAGGGGTTAATGGTTATAAAAATGAATTCCCTGATGATTATAGATGACGAACAAATAATAATTGATGAGTTTATACGTGCAGTTTCATTTGAAGCTATAGATATAAAGCTTGTGGGTACTGCATGTAACGGTACAGCAGGCTTGGAGGAAATATCAAAGCTTCGTCCCGATATTATAATATGTGACATAAATATGCCGGGCATGTCAGGACTTGAAATGCTTGAAAGGGTAAGCTGTATCGGTGATTACAAGCCTCAGGTGATTTTGCTTACGGCATTGAATGAGTTCTCTTATGCACAAAAAGCAATTGAGCTTAATGTTCTGGATTATCTGGTAAAACCAAGTACGCCTTCCGACTTATTAAAAGTTCTGGAGAAGGCTAAAGCAGCGTGCAAAAGAGAGGAGCAGCATAGCCTGAATGAAGGCAGGGTTGCAGATAACTCTAAAGCAATATTTATTGAGAATGTAATATTCTGCAATTATTATTCCGAGAAAGAAATATCAGAAGAACAGCGCAGGTTAGGGATAAATCTTAACGGCAGATATTATAAGCTTTTACATGTCCGGATAGGCAACGGCTTTAATATAACCACAAACGAATCGGAGCAATTGAAAAAAGCCGTAACCGATTGTTTTTCCGGAAGCTTTAAAAATATATACTCAACAATGTTTAATTCGTCCGGAATATACTTTTTGATATGTACAGATGATATTGCTTCAGAAAAAACAGAAGAAAAGTGCAGGGATATATTATCGAAGTTTTCGGGGAATCGTATATATATATCGGTCAGTAATCATTGTAATAACATTTTGGAAATCGGGGAATTGCTGAAGCAGGTGCAGTTTTGTGCAAAATTTGCTTTTTGCTTCAGTGAAGGGAAAATTCTTTTATATGATGTAATCAGTGAATACATTAAAAATGCATTTGTGAACAATTTATTTGCGGAGTATGAAAAAAAGCTTAACAGCATAATAAATATAAAGCAAAATCCGTGGGATGAATATATATCAGAGCTCAATAACATAAACAGCCGGTTTGAATATTATGATCCGGAATATATAAAAAATATTATTTATCATACATTGACAAAGCTCATTAATAATTTTTACAATATAGAAAACGATGATGAGCTTGAGAAGAAATCAACGATGTGGATAGATATTTCAGGGAAGGAGTTCTTCAGTGATATTGTTGAGTATTGCAGGGGAATAATCTCTGAGATGAAAAAGTATGTAAAGGCTAATGTTTTTGAGCGGCAGACGATACTTGCGGAAAAAATCAAGAAGTATATTGAAGAAAACTATATGTATCATATAACCATTGAATCCGTTGCGAAGGAATTCTATATATCACAGAGCGGACTGAGAAGGCTTTTCCTGAGCACAAATAAGAGCTCGTTTAATGATTATTTGATTGCATTCAGAATGAATAAGGCACATGAGCTGCTTCAGCTGGGGAGATATAAAATATATGAGGTGGCTCAAATGGTGGGATACAGAGACGTACCGTCGTTTCGGAAGATTTTCAGCAAATATTTCGGAATGACGCCATCTGAACTTAAGTAAAAACAGGTATGGGCAAAATTGCTCATACCTGTTTTTTTTTGCCGGAATTATGCAGGGTGGCAGATTACCCATCTAAAAATGGCAGATTACCTACTTGAAAAAATAAATGATACAATTTATAATTAGATTATGATAAACAAAGCGGAGGGGAAATTCTATGAAAAACAGTTCAAAACGATTAAGAAAGGCATTGGCGGCATTATTGGCGGCAGCATTCTGCGTTCCTTTGGCGGGAGGCTGCGGCAAGAGCCCAAAGACGGCGGACGAAGAAAAGGTTAAGCTTACCTTATGGCTGAGGCCGCCTGCGGATGCGTTGGAGCATAAAATCATTTCAAATGAGAGAATGGAGGCTGTCCTTATTGAAAAGTTTCCGGATATTGAGTTTGATTTTAAGACTCAGCCTATAGGCATAGACTATCGTCAGGAATACGACAAGGCATTAATGGCAGACACGGCACCCGGGTTCTATACATCATTTTCGTATACGGATCTTCCGTCAAGAATGGAAAACGGAACTGTGGCCGATATAACCGAATTTGTTGAAAATTGGGATCTTAAAAAAGAAGGAAAAGTGATAGACATATTTGACCATGCTATTTCAAAGAATGGTAAGTGGTATGCACTTCCGGGTGAAGCTTATACAGAAGCAACACTCGTGAATACAAAAACAATTAAGTCGGCCGGCATGGATGCAGGCAGTCTCCCCAAAACATGGAAGGAATTTGCAGAGTTCGGAGTATCTGTTACCGATCCGTCAGTTCCGCGTATCGGATATTCCCTGATAGGTATGGATTGGTGCGCATGGCCGTTTACGGCGTGGGTTTGGTCGGCAGGAGGGGAAATGGTCGAGCCGAATGAGGACGGTACATACAGGGTGGCATTTAGTGATGAACCGGCAGTTGATGCGGCAGTATTCCTGAATGAGATGATATGGAAGTATAAAATGACGCAGAAGGATGTTCTTGCAGACCTGGGTACTGTGCATCAGAACCTGGTAAACGGAACAGCATGCTTTTCATGGATGAGTTTGCAGGACCTTGACGTAGATGAGCTTGCGGAATTTGATATGACAATGAGTGACTTTACCAATATGGCAATGCCGGTTAAGGACGCGTCAATTCCGGGGCCGGCGCTTGCGGGAGGTGAGGTTATAGCTTTTAATCCAAAGCTTTCCGACAAGGAGCTTGAAACTGCCTGGGAGGTTGCAACCTGGCTGTATTTCAGCGATGAAAGAATGCAGGTTATGTGCGATGAGCTGAAGGAATTTAAGCATAATGATATAAAGGTTCCGGGAAGAGCGGACTGGTATGACAAAAAGCTTCAGGCAAATGTAAGCATTTCAAAAGAGCAGCTTGAATCCTTAAAGGAGCTTAACAAAAATGCAAAACCGGAGCCGTATTGTCCTCATTGGAGCGAAATTAAATCAGAGCTTGTGGCTCCGCTGCAGAAGATTTATACTACAGAAGGTATAACAAGAGATGAAGTTAAGAGACTTTTGAGTGAGTGTGCAGAGAAAATTTATACATTATATCCTAACGAATTCAAAAAATAATACATGAAATTTATTGCGGGGGAGCTTTTTGTTCCCCCGCAGGGTGTATCGGTTAAAGGGCAGTGATTATGAGAAATAAAATTGAAATAAATAAAAGAAAAAAAATAAGAGCTTATATTTCTGTCAGAAATGAAATATTAGGAATTGTATTGCTGCTGCCGGCAGTTTTATCTTTGCTGATATTTAAATACCTTCCTGTTGCAGTAGGCGTATTTGAAAGCTTTTTTAAAATAGACATTGTCAATCTGCCGGGGGATTTCGTTGGGTTGGCTAACTATATAAGAGCATTTACGGATAAACAATTTATGGGCTCGATTTTCCACAACTTAAAAGCGTTTGTATATTCACTTGCAATGAATTTCTGGATTCCTATCGTTCTTGCAATGTTAATTGATGAAATAAGAAAAGGCAAAACCTTATTCCGGCTGGGATATTTTATTCCGGCATGTACTCCGGCAATAGCAATGACAGTATTATGGAAATACTTCTGGCAGCCTGACTACGGCCTGGCAAATTACTTTATAGGCTTGCTTGGAATTGAGCCTCAGCTGTGGCTCAGCAGTGAGAAGCTTGTATACTTCTGTATGTATTTTCCGGGTATGGTTGTGTGCGGCGGTATGAATATGGTGATATATCTTGCCGCGCTTCAGGATGTTCCGAGAGAGCATTATGAGGCTGCAATTGTTGACGGTGCAGGTATATTGCAGAGAGTAAGGTATATTACATTGCCTGCCATGAAGAATATTATAGTGCTTATGCTCACCCTGAGCATTATCGGTTCATTTAATCTGATGGAAAACGTTCTTGTCCTGACGGGCGGCGGACCGGCAAACTCAACACAAACGATGTACTTATACGCATACCAGGTCGGTGTAAACTCTATGGACTACAGCTATGCCATGGCAATGACAACAATAGTTTTTGTTATAACAATGATTTTAACAATTGTATTTAACAGAATTACAAACAAGGAAGACTAAGGAGGGGTAACGATTGGCGGTAATTCAAGATGTTGAATTAAAAAAGAGAAAGCGCCCTATGGCATTTATATATATCATACTGAGTATTGGTATGATTGTACAGTTTCTTCCTATTACGTGGATGTTTTTGGGAACCTTTAAAACAAATAAAGAGCTGATGTCGTCTGTTCCTACGCTTCTTCCCAAAAACTGGCAGCTTGAAAATTATATATCAATGTTCACAAAATATAATCTATGGCAGAACATTTTAAATACCGTATTCATCTGTGCCGCTATCATTATAGTTCAGACGGCTACAAGCACCTTGGCTGCATATGCGCTTTCAAAGGTAAAGCCTAAGTGCGGAAAATTTATATATATGTTTATTCTCGGTACGCAAATGTTTTCAACAATGGCATTATTGTTCCCTTCATATATCATGTTTGTAGAGCTGGACATGATAGGAAACAGGTGGTCTTGGATTTTATCGTCCAGTGCATGGGGTTATGCAATAGTATTGTACAAGGGTTTTTTTGACGGAATACCCGGGGAAATGATAGATGCGGCAAGAATAGACGGTGCGGGAACAACGAGAGTAATATTTAATATAATGTTTCCGCTTACAAAGCCGGTTTATGCGGTATGCATATTGAATACTTTTATAGCCGTGTATAATGATTTTCTGTTCCCGATGATGCTTTTGCCCGACTCTAAGGACTGGACATTGATGATGAGGGTCTTTAACCTTCAGAAAGCAAACAGCGGACAAGCTGAAATGTATACGATGTTATTTATTACATGCATTCCTACGGTTTTATTCTATCTGTTCGCACAAAAGAATATTCAAGAGGGAATATCCACAGCAGGTATTAAAGGGTAAGGAGGTAGCTTATGAAAAAAAGAATGTTAATTGCAGCGGCTGCTGCCTTTTTAACGATTGGTTCAGAGTATGCAGGGGCTGTTGATGTACAAAAAAACGGAAGTGAAATTACCCTTACAGGGAAAATAGACAGTGGCAGCTCTGCGACTGCTATTGTTGTAAAAGCTGACAAAAGCTTAAATGATGTTGACTGGTATGTGGCGGTCAAAGAATCCGAAGCTGATGAAACGGGTAATGTTAAATTTATGTTTGCAATGCCGGAAGAGTTATATGACAGCAGCCTGTCTGACGGTGAATACAGAGTATATTGGAAGCAAACCGGAAAGGAAATGGATAGCGATACAACTTTTTTGTATATTTCTGAAGCTACACGAATACCGCTTGAGAATGCTTTAACAACCGCAGCGTCAAAGGATGCACTTGCTGAAGTAATAAACAATACAGACAATAATTTGGCGTTGAAGGCATTGGGTTTTAAAATCGACAGCTATTTAAGCCTGAGCAACAAGGACGAAGTTTTAACGGATGTTTATGCAGCAGGCGGAACATCGGTTGATAATATACGAAAGGGTTTTAACGAGATTACGGTTGTTTCGGCAGTTAAGTCTGCTGAAAGTGCTTCAGAGGTTGCTTATGCCATTTCAGGTATGGAATTTTCATTCAATAATATAATCTATGACAAGATTGAAGATGCAGATCGCTTAGCGTATGTTAACAATTACATATATAATAGCAAGCAATTATGTTCAAATTATACCGCATTGCTTCAGCAATATGATAATGCAAATATTTTTTATGAAATAAATAATGCACGGTTTGATCAGATACAGGGTGTACTTGAATTATATGCTGCCGAGTTGGGGATAAACGGAAACAGTATATATACAAAATATCTTCAAAAAGTAAACGGTAGAGTGAATGAAACGCTTGTGAGTAATTTAAACAGAACTAATCCAACAACTGTAAGCGAATTGTTGACAGCAATGGATGCTTCTCTTCCTGAAACAAATACTAACGGAGGCAGCAATGGCTATACGGGCGGCGGTTCGTTCGGCGGTTCATCGATTGGTAGCGGTGTCATTGTGACTGCTCCTGAGACACCTGTAAGCGCAAAAATCACTTTTGCGGATGTTCCTGATACATATTGGGCAGCGGACGCAGTGTATGCTATGACGGAAAAAGGAATTATCGCAGGTGACGGAAGCGGAAGCTTCAGGCCGAATGCTGAGGTGACTCGTGAAGAATTTGTAAAAATGATTGTTGTTGCGGCACAGCTTTATGATGAAGATGAAAAATGCAGCTTTACTGATGTAGACGAAAATTCGTGGGCGTATTCTTATATAGCAAGTGCAGTTGCCGGGAATGTAATAAAGGGTGTGTCTGAAACTGAATTTGGATTTGGTAAAACTCTTACAAGGCAGGACATGGCGGTTATTTGTGAAAGAACTATGAAAGCACAGCCGGAAGCTATTCGTGAGAATATTGATTTTTTGGACGAATATTTAATCAGTGAGTATGCAAAGGATGCCGTAAAAAATCTTTATTCCGCAGGACTTATAAACGGAATTGGTGACGGAAACTTTGCGCCGCTTGAAACTGCAACACGGGCACAGGCTGCACAAATAATTTATAATATATTTGTTCAGTGATCAAGGAGGTATGGATATGTTAAAAAAAATCGCTGCATTGTTGTTATCTGCCATGTTTACAATATCTGCAATTCCGTGTGTATCAGCTGCAATTCCAAAAGAGGATATGGAGGCGGCACTGAAAGGAATACAAATTCTGCCGGAAAAACTAAGTTCAAAGGTGACTTATGATGAGTTTTTAAATATTCTTAAAAATTTTAAGCTTGATGACAGCAGCCTGATGTCTGCAGAAGAATATGCTCGTTCTAACGGTATGATAGCTTATGGAACTAAATATACAGGTACGGAAAAGATTACAGTGGAAGACGCTGTTAAGTTTATAGTAATTGCGCTTGGATATAATATAATGATTGAGTCCGGAGCAGAAGAGGATTATATGTCTGCAGCTGCACAGATAGGATTAACAAGGGGTATAAGCTTAGCGGCTGACGACATGCTGACAAGTTCAGAGATGATTGAATTGTTATGCAATTTAATGGAAGCGGAGCCGTTGACTGCGGCATTAAGCACGGATTCCGCATATGAGGTGGCTTCAGGGGAAAACTTACTTAGCTTATCCAGAGATATTTATATTTATGAAGGTATAGTTACGGCTAATAATAACACGTCAATTTACGGAACCGGCTCTGTGACAGACGGATATATAGAAATTTCCGGAGATGTATTTTTCATAGAGTATGAATATGACCAAAGACTTTTAGGAAAAAAAGTGGTGGCCTTTATACAGGAAAACAGAAATGGTGATAACGAAATTCTCTATGTTGGTGAAAGGTCTGACAAAAATACGATTATGCAGCTTGAGGCTGATGAAATTGAAGATGTTTTATTAAATGAAAAAGCAATTAAATATTGTTTGGAAAATAATTCAAAAGAAAAGTCTGCAAAATTCTCATCCGCAGTAAAGGTTATTTATAACGGTGCTTTCTATGGTTCATATACAAAAGAAGATCTTATGCCGGAGCAAGGAGGCTTAGAGCTTATAGATAATAACGGAGATGATGTATATGATGTAATTAAGGTAACGGATTTTGAAATCATGATTGCGGATTCTGTTGATGCAATCAGGAAGCAAGTCACGAATCAATACAATTACGAAGGCTGTCTTGCAGTTTTGGAATTGGAAGATATATATGAAGACGGACGATTGACGGTATATAAAGACGGTGAAGAAATATCTTTTTCAGCTATTGCTGTGGGAGACGTGTTAAATGTTGCATTAAGTAAAAATGCCGCTGATTGTATATGTGAAATATATGTATCATCAGAGAGAATTCAAACGCAGATATCCTCTCTTGATAATGATGAAGGTTTAGCAGTTATTGAAGCTGAGGAATATTCTTTAGCAAAGGATTTCCAAAAATATCTGACTTTCGGGGGAAAGACTGTTGAACTTGGAAAAGAGTACGTATTTTATATTGATTATTTCGGAAAGATTGCATTTTATAAAGCGGTTACATCAAGCGATTATGTTCTGTTCCACAGAGTGTATTGCAATGACACTATGGATAAGTATTTTGTTCGGTATATGAATATTGACGGAGAGTGGAAAGAATCACCGCTTGCAAATAAATTGAAATATGACGGCGGAAATTACAAGGCCGAAGCGGTTTATTTGATGTTAAAGGATGCTCCTGTGCAAGTTATAAGGTTGAAGGAAAACCCGGAGGGTGAAGTAAAACAAATTATAATGGCAACAGAAACATCTGAATATATAGAGGATGCTTTTACAAAAACGCCAAGTGCGAAATACACTTACAGATCAAATATAAAAACCTTTGATCATAAGCTGTTTATAACAGACAGCACAAAAATATTTGTTATGCCGTCTGAATATACAAATGACAGAGCTAAATATTATGTTATAAGTGCAGCCGGATATTTTGACGGAGATAGTTCATATACATTATCTGCATACGATCAGGACAGCTTCGGTTATACGGATTTGCTGTCAATAGTAGATGATGATACATTGACAGATGCCAGAATGGGTCGAGGCTTGTTCTTGGTTACCGGGAAGCGACAGGCAATTAATGATGATAATGATATATTAGTTGTGCTGGAGGGCAGCGGCAGCGGATTAAAGGACATTTCTTATTACATGGAGGATGATTCTGTTGCGGCATCTATTGAAGCAGGAGATGTTATCAATTTTATTATGGACAGACGAGGCATGATATCCGATGTGAGAAAAGTTACCAATATTAAAAACAGCTTTTCCGTATCAGGGCTATCGGATTATTATGTCAGCTATGGCTTGATAAATGGTATAATTTCTGATATAGACCATGAGCGGGGAAGGGTACAGCTGGATTGCGGAAGAAAGATTACATTTCCGTTAAATACGACAGTTCCCTGTTTAGAATATGATAAGAATACAAATTATACCGAGCTTTTGGCAACAAGAGATTTGATAAAAGGCGATAAATTGGTTTGCCGGTTGTCATGGGGCGCATTGGCGGAAATAATCAGAGTGGCGGAATAAGGAGGAAGATTAATGAGAAATAAATCTAAAAAACTTATCAGCACCTGTATAGCACTGCTGTCATTATCACTTTCATTTGAAGCCATTACTAAAATCTCGTTTGAAAGCATTGCATTGGCGTCAGCTGCTGCGGAAACTGATTTTGATACGGCAGCTGCAGTCGGAATCCCGAACAATTGGGTAGTGGAAAAGCATAATTTGAGCGGAGGGGATGATAGCTATGCAAAGCTTGTTGAGATAGAAACCGGTAATTATGCAATGCATTTGAATGCTGACTTTGCACGGGCAGATAATGTGTATTATCTGTTCACAAATGTTGATGACGGCGGAAATACCAAAAAACATGTTTTTCCGGGAAGCGGCGGAACATACACATTGAGTTTTGACGCAAAGGGGGTTACAATCGATGACTTTGCATACGGAGCGTATTGGGAGGGACACGTTATACGAGGCTCGCAAAGCTCCGAATGGATCAAAACAGAGCTTGGAGATGGCTGGGTAAACTACCGCTTCACGCAAAACTGGGGAACAGGTAGTGACGGAAGGGAGCTTCAGCCGGCAATTAATGTTGATAATCCGGTAGATTTTATTGTGGATAATGTCAGCTTCAGGAATGATGTAACCGGAGCAGAGTATATTATAAACGGTGATTTTTCTGATGTAACTCTGTTTGATGACGATGAAGAAGCTGTTACTGATTTTGATACGGCTGTATCGGTAGGAACAGTTAAAAACTGGGATTTAGAAAAGCATAATTTAAATGAGGCTGATGACAGCTATGCAAAGCTTGTAGAAACAGAGGGCGGAAATCACGCAATGCACCTGAATGCTGATTTTGCACAGGCAGATAACGTGTATTATCTGTTTACAAATGTTGATGATAACGGCAATACTGTAAAACATGTTTTTCCGGGAAGCGGCGGAACATACACATTGAGTTTTGACGCAAAGGGGATTACAACCGATACCTTTGCATACGGAGCGTATTGGGAGGGACATGTTATACGAAACTCGCAAAGCTCCGAATGGATCAAGACAGAGCTTGGAGACGGCTGGGTAAACTACCGCTTCACGCAAAACTGGGGAACAGGTAGTGACGGAAGGGAGCTTCAGCCGGCAATTAATGTTGATAAGCCGGTAGATTTTATCGTGGACAATGTCAGCTTCAAGAACGATGTTACAGGAGTCGAGTATATTATAAACGGAGGTTTTGAAGATTTTACGGTACATTCTGAGGAGGAAGAGCCTTCGGATGTTGTTTTTGAAAATGCGGTATCTGTCGGAACACCTGCGGACTGGACCTTTTCAAAACAAAATATGAGTGATGCTGACGATGCTTATATGAAGCTTGTTGCAGTTGACGAGGATAATTATGCAATGCATCTTAATTTTGACGGAGTTGAAACACCTGAGGTATATTACAGATTGCTGAACGGTGAGGGAATAATTTTTCCGTCAGGGAAAAGCTGGACCTTTAGCTTTGATTTAAAAGGCAGTATATCAGATAATAATGCAGTGATTATGATGTGTTATTGGAATTGGTCAACAGCTGAAAATCTCGGTAGTTATACAAAGACACCTCTTGGCGGAGGATGGACAAATTATACCTGTGAAATAACAGGCTGGGCAGGAAGTGAAGGCAGCATATTGATTCCGGGGGTCACGGTGCAGGCAGACGCTGACTTTATAATAGATAATATCAGCATAAAGGACAGTGACGGAAAGGAATACATCTTAAACGGTGATTTTGAAAAGCTTGCGGGAATTGATTATGAGTATATGATAAAGGTCCCAAAGCTTTATAAAAATAACGGCCTTGTAACTGAGATTAACGGAAGCGGTACATACTCGGTTAAAGCACAGGTTATAGATTATAAAATTTCGGATATGCCTGTAACGCTTGGAATTGCAGTATATAAGGATAATATATTGCAAAAATTTATGAAAAAGGAGTATATATTCCAGCCAAACAGCGGGGGAACTGAAGAATATATTACAGCTGATTTTGAAATAGGCAGCGGAACAGGATATACTGCAGAAATTTTTATCTGGGACTCAGTTAATACACTAAATATTTTAAGAAAATGCAGCAGCTTTTCAGAAACGGCAGAATGACTTTAGGGTAAATATCTGCACATATATTTGTGTGATATTTATACATAAATAAAGCTTGTGATTTATCGTGCAGCACAGGCTGTAATAAAAAGAAAAGGAGCAAGAAAATGAAGAAAAACAACGAAAACATGAAAAAAATGTTAACGGGTGTGCTTAGCATTTCAATGCTTTTTACAACATGTATGATGGGCTCGGCCGCTGAAAAAACCGCGGAGACGGATATTGATAATCCTGTGGGCGTGTACTACGGGGTAAATAATGCTGATGGATATGATTCTACAAACTACAGCATCAAGTATTCTGAGAACGCATATGAGGGTGACTATTCCCTTTATATCAGCAATACTGAAATTGATTACCGGTCGCTGATTACAAAAATACCTTTTAAGACAACGCTTGCAACCGGCGATACATACAGAGTAAGCTATTGGATTAACTGTGAAAATCAAGAGGGACAGATTGCGATGGGAATAAGAGGCGGAGCTGATGTAAAATTTGATTGGGTTTCGCCGTCGGCGACAAATGAATGGGTATATTGTGAGAAGGATGTAACCCTTACATTAGATGCGAACGAAATTCAGTTTACGACATGGAAAAGCAGCAGATATATTGACGATGTGCAGGTTCGCAAGGTAAATGCCGATGGAACACTTGGTGAAAATGTTGTTTTTAACGGAAACTTTGAAACAATAAAAGTAAGGAATTCACACACAAAGTATCCTGTGAACTTCTTCGGCTGGTACACAAATTACCCTGACGAGAAGGAAACATTTTTCGCCTCATCAGATGCTGACGCTTACACAGGCGAGCGTTCTCTTATGGTAAATATTTCTGATGAAGTGCCAAATGCAACTTACGATGTGGTAACATACATGGATGAGGGATTGAAAAACGGAACAAAATATAAGTTTGAAGCTTATATAAAGAATGCGGATATATATAATACGAGAGCTTCTCTGGCAAATCAAGGAGGAAATATCAGTTGGGGATTTATTCGGACTGAAGGGGGAACCGATGCAGGAGACGGATGGTATAAAATAACATATGAAATTACCGGAGACAGCGCCCAGGATAAGACCTTAAGATTTGCATTCTGGCCAAAAGGTACAATGCTTATTGATGATGTATCATTGTATGAGCTTGATTCAAACGGAAATGTGATTGACGGAGCCGTAAATCTTATCCCGTATGGCGATATGGAGGAATATCTTGATTTTGAGTCAGTTGATGCAGAAAGGATTACAAACAACAATTGGAAAATCAATGTTAAGGTAGTCGACAATGTGACAGCACCATCTGTTGAAAAGTCTGATTATGTTCGTTTTGAAGAATATGAGCCGGGCAATTATGCAATGCATCTTAACTATGATGATTATGTGAAGGATAATACATATGTTTCTGTATCGGCAAGCAGTGAGTTTGAAATTGAAAACGGTACAGAATATACGTGCGAATATGATATTAAAGCAGCATCACATGACGATAAAGGTATCGGCATACATCCTTTCGGTAACTGGGGAAACGGCTGTGCAAACAGTGCAACTGCTTGGTTCAGAAATGTAGCTTCTCAGGATCTTGATAACGGCTGGAGACATTGTACAATTACTGCTACCAGCAATCAAAGCTCAGGCGATATACGTATTTATCTGGACGGTTATTGCGATGCTGTTATTGATAACATTAAGGTTTATAAAACTTCAGATGTATCAAAAACAAATCTTGTAGTTGACGGTGATTTTCAGAATAGTATTCTAACACCTGCTTTTGATGAACAGGTATCGGTCGGCGAAGCGTATGGCTGGGGCTTAGAAAAGCATAATTTAAGCGGAGCTGATGAAAATTATGCAAAGCTTGTTAAAATTTCAGAGGGTAACTATGCAATGCACCTGAATGCTGATTTTGCGCAGGCAGATAATGTGTATTATCTGTTTACAAATGTTGATGATAACGGCAATGCCGTAAAGCATATCTTTCCGGGAAGCGGCGGAACATACACATTGAGCTTTGACGCAAAGGGGATTACAACAGATACCTTTGCATACGGAGCGTATTGGGAGGGACATGTTATACGAAACTCGCAAAGTTCCGAATGGATCAAGACAGAGCTTGGAGACGGCTGGGTAAACTACAGATTCACGCAAAACTGGGGAACAGGGAGTGACGGAAGGGAGCTTCAGCCGGCAATTAATGTTGATAAACCGGTAGATTTTATTGTGGATAATATCAGTTTCAGGGATGATGTTACAGGGGTTGAGTATATTATAAACGGTGACTTTAACACATTAAAAAATCCTGATCCGATATTTACAACCGTATTTAAAGATGCTTCAGGTAATAAAGCGGATAAGCTTGCAGTAGGTGCTATGAGTGTTTCTTGTACGGTTGAAAATCTTGACAAGCCTGTAGCTGCTTTTCTTGCAGTATATGAGGATGGAAAGCTTTATGAGGTTTCGATAATGACAGCTTCTGAGAAAACAAGCGGTCTTTATGAAACAGGCTTTATTGTTCCGGACCTTTCAGGTGAAAGCGTCTTTACAGCGAAGGTTATGTTTTGGAATGATATTGCGGGAATTGTTCCTTATTGCCCTGCAGCACTAATCAGTGAATAATATTCGTCCGTGGTATTATTTTGTGCAGAAAGTTTGTGCCGGTGCAGGGAACGGCCTGTGTATTGATTCCTTAGTAATATAATAAAGCGGAACGATTCGGAGGTCGTTTCCTGCAATAGGAGGATAACAATATGTTTAATATAAGAAAACAAATCACAGCCTTGATTTTGACAGTGGTTATGCTTCCGATAGCCGGGTTTGCCACGGTCAGAGCTGCGAGTGTTGCAAGTGTACCTGGATGGAGCATCGTGCTGGTCGGAGATTGTGATGCAGATGTTTTCATTGACAATGCGGTTACTTATAAAGGTGACGGTGCATTAAAGCTTGATATCAATTCTCCGCTTTTGGGAAATGTATATGTAGATGTTACGCAAAATGTACCTGTTGAGGCAGGGAAAAAATATTATGTCGGCGGAATGGCAAAGGGTATTAATGCAGATACTGCTAACTTTATCGTGAATTGGGGGCAGAGATATTATCCAACAGAGTACGGCGGTACATTTGATTGGACTAATTATAAATTTTTGTATTATGCCGAAAAAACCGAAAATGTTACATGGAGATTTTCCGCAGAGGGTTATGGCGAGCTATGGATAGATGAATGCTTCTTTATAGATATTGAAACAGGAGAGAACCTGCTTGAAAATCCCACCTTTGATACCGGCTCTGCAAGCGGCGGCACAAGTGAGGTTATCTCGGATGAGAATAAATCAAATGATGAAATATATGAAAAGATTACAGCATCCGAAAGCTTTACCGAGGAGGAAATAAATAAGGTAATCGGTGGATTTAAGTATATACCCGTTTATCAGGCAAAGGATATAACAATTGATGGTAAGGTTGATGACTGGGCGGATTATAATCCTATTGATATGCCTACATTATCAAACCAGTATCAGATTTATATGCAGGATTCACGGCTTTTGGATGTTGAAGGAAGCTGTCGGTTTTGCTATGATGACAAATATTTTTATATGCTTGTTGAGGTAGAGGACGATATAAACTATTTTGTGCCGGGATCGGGATATTGGACAGGTGACAGCTTACAAATGGCAGTTTCGTCTATGGAAGAGGGATACGGCAGTGAGCTTGGTCTTACTGTAAATCCGGAAACGGGAGAAATGGAAATATTTGGCATGGGGGACAGTGTAACTCCGGTTATGGCAAAGGGAAGCGTAAGCGGTACCCACACTGTTTATGAATTTGCTTTTCCATGGGATTCAAAGTTTTCAGAAGCTCCGAAAAAAATGCTTTTTAATATATTGATAAATGATAATGACGGTGATGGCAGACGCTATTGTGCTGAGCTTGCTCCGGGTATCTCCGAAGGCAAGACTAATGTAAAATTCCCTATCCTTGAATTTCTGGACAGCGAAAAGGATTGGTATGGTTGGATTGAATCTCCGTCCGGGACCGGTCTTATCACAAATACAGAATATAAGTTTAATTATTATCTGGTAAATGAAAGTGATGATGAAAAGTCCATAAAGCTGACATATACCGATACCGGCGAAAATGAAACTATTGTTATTCCGCCGCATTCAGGCGTTCGCCGTGAGATTACAAAGCTGTTTGAAGCTGAAAACGATTATAATTTGGGAGTCAATTTTGAGTGTGACGGTATTATAGCAGATTATTCGCTTGATGTCAGAGCAGATGAGCCTATGGCAACAGCCGAAGAAACAAGTGAGGCTATTAAAACCTTGACAAAACAGGTTGATGAATTGAAAAGGCTTATTAAAAAATGTGAAAATAAAGGCATAAAAGCTGATTATGAGGAAAAACACTGTAATATTTTAGGAGAAACAATCGGCTTTTTGGAGGAAGACCTTAGTGTTAAGGATCTTGCTCGTGTTAATTATACTGCAAGAGTTACTACGAGGATATATGAGGAGGATAAGGCAAATCTGAACGCTTATCTTTCAGGTACAAAAAAACCGCTTGAGGCACCTGTCTGGATTGGTGCGGATATTACATCCGATGAGTATTCGCTCATTTCCGAAATGGAAATGCCTGACGGGAGCATAGAGGAAAGGCCGGTATTCTTTAACGGTTACGGTCATGGCCTGGCAAAATCAAAGATAGCTAATTTTGATAGCACCTGGAATGCAAATACTACACAGTTTGAGCTTGGACCTTCACAGGCTATGAGTACATATCCGGCATGGACGTTTGAAGACAGCGGCGGAGGAACATATAGCTATGAAATGGAAAAAGATGTTGTTAAGGACGGCGAAAAGTCATTTAAGATTGTTTGGGAATCCGAACAAAAACCAAATGTTTACCTTCGTATTAAAAATACATTTGACACTATTCCCGGTCATACATATGTCATGAAATGCTGGGTAAAGGGTGATAATCTTCAAGGCGATGCTACAATTTTTCCGGACGTATGGGATTGGGGCTCGTCACAAAGAGTAAACGGCACATTTGACTGGAAGGAGCTTACCTTTGAAAAAACAGCAGCATCAGATTCTATGCAGGTACATTTTAATGTAGAAGCACCGTGTGATGCATTGTATTTTGATGGCTTTGAGGTTTATGATAAGGAAGATCCGGATACAAATATAATAAGAAACGGAAGCTTTGAAGAGGGCGACGGTAAAATGCCTGTATTCGATTATGGCTCTGCTAATATCAAGGAGATTATTGACAGCCTTGATGTTTGTGAAGAAAACAATGTATATGCTGATTTTATAATATCTCCGCATTACTTCTTTGATGATATAATTAAAAATAATGATATAGCAGTAGAAGGCAATACTTTTATAAAGTATAATGTCAATGCTCCGATTGCGAGGGAAATTGTTGAAACACATATAAGAAGCTTAATTCCTATGATTAAGGATCATCCGGCACTCAGGAGTATTACTATTTCCAATGAGCCTATGTTTAATACAAGAGGATGCGGAGATTATTATAACGAGGATTGGTGGAGGTTCTTAGAGCAGCGATATAACGGCAGCATTGAGGAGCTTAATGCATCATACGGAACAAGCTACAGTGCATTTAATGAAATTGACCAGAATGCAGACCAGAAAACACCTGCAAAGAATTATGATTATTTCTTATTCTGTTCAGATGTTTTTGCAAAGTGGCATGAATGGATGGCGGGAATCATAAAGGAGATTGCACCTGATATCCCCATTACATCAAAGATATTTGCTTATGTTCTTGATAAGCCGTCTAATATGTTAAGATTTAACGTTGATGCTGAAAAGTTTGCTGAATTTACTGATTTAAACGGCTGCGATGCATACAATAACATGGATTCGTTATACGGACCGCTTGTTAAAGAAATGTGGTATGATTACATGCAGTCGATAAGTCAGAGACCGGTGCTTGATACAGAAAACCATTATGTTGCGGACAGAAATGAGTCAATGTATTTTGAGGAGGTTGCCACACATATCGGACAGGATATCTTTAACGGAGCAGTCCATGGCCGTGCAAATGCAATAAGCTGGATTTTGGCAAGAAGTACAGACAAAACAAATCAAGTGCGTGGTAATATCATGTACAGACCTGATGCACTTGTTGTATCATCAGATACGACTTATGATTTAAACCGTCTTGCGTATGAAATAACGTCACTGCAAAAAGAACCGAAAGAGGTTGCGGTGCTCTATACAAATTCAAGCACATTGAATAACGACAGCTCGCTGCAGGCTATTTACCGTGCATATTCGGCAATTGCATTTCATGGAAAAATCCCGAGATTTGTTGTTGAGAGTCAGCTTGAGAAAATGGATAATTATGATATATTAATTGTACCGCAGCTGCCATTTGCAGCTCCTGAAACCTTTGAAAAGATTGCTGATTATATTAAAAACGGCGGCAGGGTGATTATTCTCAACGAAAATTCTCTTTCAAAAACTGATAAAAATCTTGAGCCTGACGCGGAGCTTAGAAAATTTATTTTTGATAATTCGGAGGTGGTGGAGTTTTACGCGACAACATCAGGTACCTCTGATGAATATATTAACAATCTTAACAAAACATATCGCAGGGTGCTTGAAGAAGAAGGTCTTTATTATGCAGAGCTTATAGATGCACAAACCGGAGAAATCTGCGAAAATGTTGAATATGTTCTCGGAATATGTGACGGAAAACTTATTTTAAATATTGCAAATAAGCGTGATAAAAAAGGTGCTTCCGCAACCGTACAGCTTAAAATTAACGGCGAGCCTGTAAATGAGATGCTTGATCTTCGCAGCGGAGAAACAGTAGAGGGTGCCGTTACGGTTGATGCATATGACTATGGTATTTATAAAATTGAGGTTGACAGTCCGTTTATTGATACTTACAGGCATTGGGGAGCAGACGAAATAACCGAGCTTTACTCAAAGGGACTTGTAAAGGGAGTCAGTGAATCAAGATTTAACCCGAATGCATATATTACCAGAGCTGAGTTTTTAGCATTGGTAACACGGGCTTTGGGGATTTCGGAAGGGAACTTTGACGGTGAAATCCCTGATGTAAAGGCGAGCGATTGGTTTGCGGGTACTGTTGCGGCAGGTCTTGCAAATAATTTAATAGAAGACAGTGAATTTAGGCCGAATGCTGCAATTACCCGGGAGGAAATGTGTATAATTCTTGCTCGTGCGTGTGAATATGCAGGAATTGAAAATAATGGAGCTACGGTTAGAAGCTTTACTGACGAGGAGAAAATTATCGATACGGAAGCTGTCGATATGGTATCGGGCTTGGGTATTGTAAATGGCTATGAGGATGGTTCATTTCGTCCGGACGGAACAGCGACAAGAGCGGAGGCATCAGCTATGTTAAACCGCTTTACCGATTTGAAGGGAGAAATGAATAATGAATAAAAAAATATCAGCTGCAATGCTGTCATTTACAATGCTTGCAGCACCCCTTAGCGGTTTCGCAGCAATAACAGCAGATGATATTGATTATACAGAGGAGCTTAGAACACTTGAGAATTTGATGTCACAATGTGCTGAAAAGGGTATTTCGTGTGAGTATGAGAATGTAATTTATCAAACAATTGAAAGATTTGATGATTATCTTGTTCAGGACATTAATGATGGTGTTGATGACAGTATAACATCATATAATGTATCAGCAATGAATGCTCTTTATAATGAGGCGGCTGCAAATTTAGAAGCATATATAGCAGGGACAAAATCACCTAAAGAGGCAGAGCTTGCTGATATGACAAAAATTGCTGTTTCAGACACGGATATGACAGCAGACGGCATGCCGGCATTTTCGATTGGATATGGACATTCAAACGACATAACAGATGATATTGAGAGCTTTAATGGTTTTGGAGCAAGTAATATCAGCATGGAATTCGGACCGGCAGATTTATTTGATTTTTCTGTTCCGTTTGAAGATGAAAATCATTCAACATCATACGAAGTTCAATTTGATGCACAGAATGTACATAGCGGCAGCTATTCTTTAAAGGTTTCAAATGCAACTGCAAAGTCAGCTAATGTGTATTACAGAATGAATCAGAGGGTTGCGTGTAAACCGGGGACAACTTATAATTTTGGTACATATGCAAAGGTGCAGAATATGAGCACCAACGGTTTGGCTGTTGTACTAAGAGGAAATGACTGGTCTGATTACATTGATCTTTCAGATGCAAAAGATGAGTGGACATTATATCAGAGCAGCTTTACAACAGCGGCTGACCAGACAAGTCTGAATTTTAATTTTGTTGTTGAGGGTGAAGCTGTTTGCTGGTTTGATGATATGTTTGTATGTGAGAACGGTACATCTGACAATATTCTTAAAAACGGAGATTTAGAAGGAACAAATACATTTATTCCTTTTGAAGCGGAGAATCACAGCACATCCTATTCTGCTGCATATACAAACGACGGAACAGATACAGTATTAAAAATAGTAAATTCTACAGAAATTCCCGATGGCGGAAATGTATATGTAAGATTTAAGCAGATTGTTCCTGTTGAGCCAAACACAACATATGAATTTGGTGGTTCGGCAAAGGCTGTTCAGACAGGTGCTGTTGTGCCAAATGTAAAATTCTTTGGAAATGACTGGAGCTGGAATAATCAAGCGGTTATTGAACTTGGCAGGGATTGGGGGACATATACCGGTACATATACGACAGGAGCAGAAGAAACTGAAATTGTATTCAATTTCTCAGTTGAGGGCGCAATGGATTTATGGCTCGACGACTTGTTTGTAAGAAAAAGCGGCACAACGGAGAATCTGGTATTTAACGGTGATTTTGAAGGGAAAGATACTCTAAGCCGTTTGGAGCCTGTTATAAGAGGGCTTGAAAAGGGTGAAAAAAATAACGTTGGTATAAACTTGCTGTTATCTCCTCACTATTTCCCGGCAAATATTGCAGATGTCGATTATTACAGCTCAGCAGACGGATTCATTAAGTATAATATAAATGCACCTGCGGCAAAGAAGGTTGTTGAAAACCATATAAGAACAATTATACCGCTTGTTAAAAATTATCCGGCACTTATAAGTATAATTCTTTCAAATGAGGCTGAGTTCAGAACATCTAATTATTCTGATTTCTATTATGACGATTTTATCGCATATTTAAAGTCGCTGCACGGTACGGATATCAGCAGCTTAAATACAGATTATAATTTAAGCAAAGGTATTTTTGGATTTGGGAAAAAAACCTATGATGCATGGAGCGATGTTGCTATGCCGGATCCTGAAAACAGCAAATATGACAGTAATGCAATTATGTATGACTGGATCGAATTTAATGATAAGATTGTTGCTGATTGGCATAAATGGATGGCTGATATTATAAAGGAATATACAACAATTCCTTTAAGCTCTAAGGTTATGAATGTTATCAGAAGAGACGGAGAACAATCGACATTTGAAGAGCTTACACGGGGAACGGATATTGAGCTTTTGGATGCAGCAAGTGATTTTGGCGGTAATGACGTGATTGATTATTTTGATGATCCGTATGCATATTGGCATGCAATGATGTTTTATGATTATCAGTATTCGGTTACCGATAAACCCATTTATAATTCAGAAACTCATATTATTCGTGACGGAAACAATTCTACAGTGACTCCATATGATAAAAAAGCAGCGTCGAATGTAACAAATCATTTATGGATGAGTGCATCAAGAGGTGTTTCGATGCATTCTATCTGGCTTTGGGCACATAACAATAACCCGGCAAGTGCATCCTCACAGAGCATTCTTACACGACCTGATGCTGTAGCAGCTGCAGGTTATACAGGTCTTGATTTGAACCGCCTTGCTGACAGTGTTGCAAAAATCAAGAATGAACAGCCAAGCGTGGCAATGTTCTACTCTAAGCCGTCAAGAGTTCACAATGAGTATCATATGCTGAGCACAATCCTTGCGTATCAGGCACTTACCAATGCCGGTATGAGGGTGGGCTTTGTATCTGAAAAGAGCCTTGATAAATTGGGAGAATATGATGCGCTTGTTCTTGCAGGCGTTACAAATGCAACAGATGATGCAGCGGCTGCGGTAACAGCTTTTATGACGAATGGCGGCAAGGTCCTTACAATAGGTGATGCTATGACCAAGAATGAATATGATGTTTCAAGGTCAAATTCTATTGCATCAAACAATAATTGTACAAAATTAGATATTACTCTAAACCTTCTGACTGACAGAAACTATAATTTGACATCAGCAAATGCAAAGAGTATAATAAGTGCAGTTGAAGACTTGATTTCTGCAAATAATCTTACCCGTGTGGAGCTTAAAAATTCTGACGGCAGTACACCGACCATGCTTGATTGGTTTTATACTGCGGATAAATACGGAAATTTGCTTATAAACATCAGTAATGTCGATTACGATAATTACGGTACGGCAAAAACAGTAAATGTATATTTTGACGGCGAGAAGGTTACAGGCCTTACAGATTTGATTTCAGGAACGACATATGCGGATTCTGTCACATTAAACAGCTTCAAACCGCAGCTTTTGAGTACACCTGTTGAAATTCCGAAAGCTGAAATACAAAATCCTTATGTAGATACCGATAATAATCGTCTTGTGTGGACAGTTACAGATGGTGAATATGCAGGTGCTGAAGTTTACAAAAAGACAGAAGCTTCATATGAACTTGTAACAACAGTCTTTGGAGATAATTATGAATATACCGGGCCGGGAATATATGTTGTAAAATTGGCAGGTGATGAAACGGAATGTGCTGACTTGACACAGCTTATTGCATTAGACCGGGCGATCACAGCATCTCTTGCAAACATAACTGTTTCCGAAAGTTCGGTAAGCTGTGATGTAAGCGCTGAGAATATTTCCGATTATGCGTTTAATGCTAAAATCAAGGTAGAGCTTTTGAATGCAGACGGTACAGCAAGCGGCAGATATCACAGTCAGATAAAGAAAATAGACAGTAACAAAGATATAGCTTTTAAGATTTCTTTGCCGAAGTACACTGAGACGGCAGTTAAAGTGACTGTTATTGATATGGATACAGGAAAAGAAATTGCAGCATCAATAAGTAAAGAGTTTTAAAAACCCTCCGGGGCTGCTGCTTAACGCAACAGCCCCGTGTAATAATGGAGGTAAGGTATGAAAACAGAGGATATTAATATCAGAGACCCTTTTATATTACCATATGATAATAATTATTATATATATGGCACCAGGGTCATAGGCAAAGAAGGATTCGATGTATATAAGAGTGCATATTGAATACTTTTATAGCCGTGTATAACTATGCGCTAATGTCCCCCGTCTCTATAGGCGGCGGGTTCCACTTACTTTTTTCAGTGGTGGTACAATCCCCCCACTGAAACGTTGAATGACGGGGCTTTGCCCCTTATTGAAAAAGGGAGGAGAAAATATATCTGATTGAGTTTTTGAAATCAGATATATGTGTGAATTTATGATAAAAAAAATTACAATCTCTGTGATTATCGGAATGCTGTCAGCGGGGACAGCTGCAAGCGCAGATAATTTATTAATTGCAGCAAACGGCAAAAACGTTGAAGTCAGTGCTGATATCAGTGAAAATACAAGGGCTTCGATGTTTGTTGTAAAAGATACATATCAGATAACAGATGTTGATTATATTTATGCTGTAAAGGAAGCAATATCCGACTCAAACGGAAAAATAAGTTTTGATTTTGTTATGCCTGACGAGAAAAACGGTATGACATGTGACGGTATATATAATGTATATGTCAAAGCTGAAAATTCCGAGGACGAGATAGAAAAATTTGCCTATGCAAGTCCTGAAACCAAGGAGCAATTAAAAGCAGCAGTAGACGCTGACGGTTTTGAAACAGAGCTGGCAAAAACCGAAAACGCAGTAGCGTTTAAAGCGATGGGAATGAATGTTGATTTATATTATTCGCTTGATGATACAAATCAGGCAGAAGTGATTGCAATGCTTGGAAATGTTACAGGCGCAAATTTGGAGTCTTCAGTTTCAAGCTTCAATCTTTGTACGGCGGCAGCTGCAATAAACGGTGCATCAAACGATAATGAAATCAGTGAGTTTATAAAAAATACGGACTTGAAATTTCAATCAACATTATATTCTGAAATTTCTGACGCCGCTTTGAAGGTGTGGATTGATAAAGGAATTTATACCGGCCGCAGATATAAAAATGCACAGGAATTGGCAGACAGATATGAAGAGGTTAACATTCTCTATATTATCAATAACACAAGATTTGGGAATATGGATTCGGTGCTTGCTCAGTATGCGGATGAGTTAGGCATTAAAAGTAATGATGTATATATTGAATACCTTGGCTTAAGTTCAAAAGGCACTGTTAATCAAAAGATTGTGTCAGCTCTTGCCAATGCGCCGGTGACTGATACAAATGCATTAATATCGGTAATAAAGAACGCGATGGGCACCAATGATACCGGCGGCGGAGGTTCATCCGGCGGAGGCTCGTCAAAGAGCAGTTCATCCGGCAGCAAAAAAACTGCGGGAATGGAAATAATCAGTACTTCCGAGGTTGTTACAAAATCAGAGTTTAACGATATTAAAGAGGCAAGCTGGGCTAAGGAAGCAATTAATGCTTTGGATGCGAAGAAGATCGTAAGCGGCGACGGAGACGGGAATTTCAGACCTAACGCTCCTGTAAAACGCGAAGAGTTTGTAAAAATGATAGTTAATGCAGTTAAGTTATATAATAAAAATGCCGCTTGTGATTTTCTTGATGTGGATAAGAACGAATGGTATTACCCGTATATTGCCTCGGCGCATGATAATAAGATTATCAACGGTATTTCGGAAACGGAGTTTGGAATAGGTTCAATACTGACTCGTCAGGATATGGCTGTTATTTGTTATCGTACCGCAAAGGAGCGAAAAGACTTTTTAAAGAACAGAGACGTTATTGAGTTTGCAGACGCAGAATCAATATCGGAATATGCTGTTGAAGCTGTTTCTGAACTGTATACTGCTTCTTACATAGAGGGGATGGAGGACAATAAATTTGAGCCTTTGGGTATAGCAACAAGAGCACAGGCTGCTCAAATGCTGTACAATTTATTTTTGAAGGAATGAGGTGCGCATAATGTTGAAAAGGGTGTTTAAAATATTCGCGGCAGGCAGTTTACTTGTATGTATGCTTATGAACTGTATGATTAACATTTCTTATGCGAAAGAGACAGAAGATTCATCAGAACAGAAAAAAGCAGTGCTTACCTCATTAGGTATTTTATCCGAAGAGCCCGGTAAAAAGATAAAGTATGAAATATATGTTAAAGCTATGCTGGGCTTTTTGTACAATACAGATGCTATTGCTCCCGAAGATTATGTAATATCAACAGGGGTATTGGAAAGCGGCGAGCAATATGATGCAGATGCGTTTGTAACGCTGGAAACTGCGGTTAAATTGGCAGTTGAAACTCTCGGCTATGCTGTTGAAGCGCATAAAACAGGATATATGGCAACAGCTAATAAACTTGGACTTTATAAGGGTATTGATATTTCCGAGGATAGCGTGCTTAATTCTTCTGAAATGATTACGCTTCTTTATAATATGCTTGATGTTCCGCCGTGTGTGGTATCAAACATAGTCGGAGAGGAAAAAAAATATGAAATTCCCGGCGGTGAAACTTTACTTTCACTTAAACGTGATATTTTCAAAGTAAACGGCTTGATGACAGCTAATCAGTACACATCAATTTACGGCAGCGAAAACATATACAAGGATCATATACAAATATCCGGCATTCTTTATGAATGTGATTATCCAAATGCGGATGACCTTATCGGGAAAAATGTAGAGGGATATATATATGATAACGGAATTGATACTCCAAGGATTATGTATGTGGGCGAAGACAGTAAAAAGAATGGAACCGTAGTCATTGAACCGAAGGATGTTATATCGGTAAATGATTATTTTACCCAATTTACCTATCAGGAAAATGAAAAGAAAAAGAATATAAAGCTTTCAAATGTATTAAGTGTTATTTTTAACGGTAAGTTTTACAGCAATTATACAAGGGAGGATTTGATGCCGGATAACGGCAGCATAGAGTTTATTGATAACAATTCAGATAATGTTTATGATATTGCTGTAGTTACTTCATATCAGACTATGCTTGTTCAATCGATAAACAGTACCGATAAAATAATCAGAAATGCATTGGAATTTGACGGCGCACGGGAAACGCTTGAGCTCGGAGATGATGTAATATATTCAATTTACGGTGAGGCCGGTGAAATAGAGTTTTCTGATATAGAAGTCCAAAATATTTTGAGTGTAGCTATGAGTAAGGATACGGAAGACGCACTGTGTAAAATTTATGTTTCATCGCAAATAACAGAAGGTAATCTTGACTCTAAGGATACAGATAACAAGAAAATAACAATTGACGGGCAAGAATATGATATGAGCGGGGATATGCTTAGTCTTATTAAAAGCGGTAAAACGCTTTCAGTCGGAAAAAGCTATATGTTCTACATGGATTTTTTTAATCAGCCGGTGAATTTCAAGGTTGTTTTGGATCAGCCGTATTATGTTCTGAGAAGAATTACGGCCGATGATTCAGACGAAACATTGTATGCAAGATATATGGACTTTAACGGAGAATGGACAACAAGTGAATTTGCCGCTAAAATAAATTGCGACGGAGTATCGGGTGATACAGTTAAATTCGGTAATAAGCTGCGTTCTTTGGAGCCTCAAATTGTTAAATTGAATTTTAATAAAGACGGCAAGATTAATAAAATTATGATTGCAAAACAAAATTCGCCTTACAATGAGGACGTTTTCAGAAGAACAGAAACCGCGGACAGAAGCTATTATGGTGAGTCAAGAAGCTTTGATACACAGTATTTCTTTGACGCTGCCGCAACGACTGTTGTAATTCCGAATGAGCCAAATCAGTCCAATGAGGAGCTTTATTATATAACCAACGCATCGTCGGTGTTTGACGAAAACAAGGGATATACAGTATCATTGTATGATCCGGACGAGTTTAATTTTGTTTCGTTAATATCTTATATTTCCGATACCGCAGATGCGGCGGGAAACAAGAATTATAAGATTGTTGTATCAAAGGGAGAAATGCTGTCATCTACCGATGAGGTATTGCCGTATGTTGAGGTATATACCGTTGATTTGTGCGGAATGAAATATTTGGGGGCGGACGAAAGAGTTTTTGATGATGTTAACGTCGGCGATGTTATTGCAACACATTCCAATGCTCAGGGCCGAGTAGATGATGTAAATAAGCTGTTTTCGCTCAACGACCCGTTTATACCGTATGCACCGGCTAATTTACATAATGAAAATCTGAAAATTTCGGGTACGGTTGAAAAGATTGATTTTGAGAAAAAAAGAATAAAGCTTAACTGCGGAAGTACTGTAAATCTGCGTATAGACGAAAACACATCCGTGGTAGTTTATGATAAGAGCGACGGGAAATGTGAGATTATTCCGGCGGCTCATCTGCAGCGTGCAGATAATCTCCATATAAGAATGTGGTATGCAGTTATTCAGGAGGTAGTCTGCGTAAGAGAGTGAGCGGGTTTGAAAAAAACGGCAATTTGAACGATTTTTTCAGGCTTGGTTTTGTGAAGGGAGTTAATGATCATAATTATGAAAAAAATATTTATTTCAATAGTTATTGTATCGGCAGTTCTTGCACGGATGATGTGTATTAATGTAATAGCTGAGGATTATGGCTGGAAAACACGCTATGCCGGAGATATTAATTCGGACAGAAGTGAATTTTATGCCAAATTCGGTGATAATGGCCCTGTATTTGACGGAGACCGGGCATTATATGCAAAATATCCGGCGAGTAAAGCCGATGGATTATATGCAGAGGCTCGCTGCGATATTGAGAGTATGCCTGATGGAAATTATACTGTTGAATTTTATTATAAGGGCGGAAGACTTACTTCAGGCACTGATAAAATCAATATTGTTATAAGCGGTCAGGAATATATTCCCGGTGATTTTACAAGGGAGAATGCCGTTTCTCCGAATGGTGATTCGTGGTATAAATACTCAATGGTGCTTGAAAATTATACTTCGTGTGATAACAATTATATTGCTTTCAGGTTTAACGGTCCCATAAATGATGAAGTGGCTATTGACGCTGTTTCCGTAAAAGATGAAGAAGGATCTGAAATGCTCTTTGACGGCGGATTTGAATACGCCGGTGGAAACGGCTTTGCATCAGATGAACCATATAACACGACTCCGTATCAGGCAAATGATTTGATGGCGTCATACGGCGGGCTGTCTCTTACATGGAAAAATCCATCAAGCACCGAGCTTAACAAAATTTCGGTTTATGACATTACAGACGGTGAAGAAATATTGCTCACGGACGAGCTTCCCATAACACCGGAGGAGGCTGTATTTTATCAGCCCGGAAATCTGCAGGCCGGAATGTCCCATAATTATAAAATAGTATTTTCGTATGATACTAAAGAAGATTATGTTTATTATATGAGCGCATCTCATGGAAGCGGTACGGAGACTGTCAGAAACTTCGGTAGTGCATGGAATGTGCAGATATATTATTATGAAGGCGGAATAGGACCGGCGTATACCGTGATGGACGAGGCGGAAAAATACAGCGGCAAACAGTCACTGAAGCTTATTTCAAATATTAACCGTAATTACATTGAACTGAAGGAAAACTGTTATGTAAGACCGTATCAGTATCCTGCGCTTGAGCCTTATACAAGATACAGGATGAATGTGATGGTAAAATCCGAAAATCTCGGCAGTGATGGTTTTTGTATGCGTGCCGGCTGGGGCGGTGCAAATAAATCATTTCAGCTTTCTTCGTCTGATTGGACTCTTCATGAATTTGAGTTTGAAACAGGTGCAGACCCGAGTGAAAACAACAATATTCAGATAACGCTGTCAGCACCGTGTACTGCTGTTTGGCTTGATGACTGGACTTTATACAAGCTTGATGCAGACGGTAATACAGAAGGTGAGAATTTGATTCTTGATTCGGGCTTCGAGGAATATGAGGTGTCGCACGAAACAGGGACGGTTGACAATCTCAGTGCTGACGATGTAACGGAAAATTCTGCACGGATTGAATGGGAGTCAAACGGTGCAAATTCAAAAGTAAACATTTATCAAAAGGTCTTTGATAAATATGAATACCGTGGATTTATGAATTCTAATATAACCTCTGTGGAGCTGACAAATCTTACAGCCGGCAGAGAGTATACATACATGATTGTACCTCAAAATGAAGATGGTATTGAGGGTCAGGGGCGCGAAATAACCTTTGTAACCAAATCTGTACCATATATAATAGGCGATACAAAAATGTATGTCGGAAATGAGGAAACAGATATGATTTCCGGCGCAGGCGATTACAGAATAGTTACTGAGGTACAGAATTTGGAATACAGTGATGGAATGCCATATACACAGCTGGCAGCAGTGTATAAGGACAATGCTCTTGTAAGTCTTGCAGAAAAGGCGGAAATCATTAAGCAAACGGATAAGGGTGCCGCTTTCAAGCGTGTAATTTCAACGGTAAGCATTCCCGATAATGACGACGGATATACAATTGAAGTATTTATATTCGATAGTTTAAAAAACAGAAACATTTTAAGGGATTGCAAAATATTTAATTAATTATGTACAATATAATGCTGACATAAAATATATAAAGAAAGAAGGAAGTTAAATGAAAAAATCAAAAAAACTTTTAAGTGTAATTACGGCGCTGTCCCTGTCAGCAGCGATCTTGCCGATGAGTATATCAGCGTCAAGTCCTACATATAACGTAGTTGACTGGCTGCCGGACGCTCCTTTGGGTGTGCATGCGTTCATTGAGGGTGCGGATAATTCTCTGGCTGCAGTAAGAGCCGCATCGGAACAGGTATATGATGGAAAGTATTCGCTGAATATCGATAGTTTTACAGGAAACTATCATGCAAGAACTGTTGAGGCTAATATTCCTCTTACCACTGATGCAAAAAGCGGCGACAAATATAAGGTAAGCTTCTATTATATGAACTACGGCTCAGGTTGGATGCAGGATGTAAAGGTAAGATTTACAGATACAGTAAACAATCAGCAGAATCTCACATCAACGACTCATAATTCATCTTCAGCTCTGGACGTCCCCGGAGAAATATGGAATTTGGTAGAATATGAAGGCACATTATCAGCAGACGCACATTATCTTCAAATTAATTGCTGGGCCGGAAACAAGTACTTTGATAAATTAGAAGTACGCAAAATAAATGATGACGGTACTCTCGGTGATAATATTGCCTTTAACGGAAGCTTTGAACAGGTTAAATATTATAATGATACTACAACATATCCGGTCAATTGGGGAACAAAGTATTATGGAAATAACGGATATAATGTAGATGAGCATACGTATGAGAACCGTGCAAGCATATTTGAAGCTACAGATGCTTATGCGCAGTCCGGAAATCGTTCCTTGCTGTTATACCTTGGGTACAAAGGTGAGGACGAAGCAATGCAGATCGAAACATACTTAAAGGATATACTCAGAGAAGATACGAAGTATAAACTGACCTTTTATACATACGGTGTTCCGATCCCTTCGGGAAATAACGCAGCCCAAAGAAGCGGATTCGGTTCTGTAAGAGAACATGACTACGAGTATGTATGGGGAGGTTTATCAAGCGATAATTCAAGGGCATGGACCAAGGTAGAGCATACCTTTAACGGAAGAGGAAAGAATACCATTGGTTTTAATATGTGGGATCCCGGCGCAATATTAATAGATAATATTTCGCTCTATGCATTGGACGGCGACGGTAATATTACAGGCGATAATCTTATGATAAACGGTGATTTTGAAGAGTATTTTGATTTTGCTGCGGAAAAGGAAGCATCTTCCAAACTGGCAAATGACAACTGGAAGGCGGAAACGCAAAATCAGCCCGAGGGTTCAAAGATTTCGGACTTTGTACATTATGTAGATAAGGGTAACGGTGATTATGCGGTACATCTTCACTATGGAGGTGCTGCTGCAAGCAATACCGGAGTAGGCTTTTATAATAATACATTGTATAAGCTTGAAAACGGTAAAAACTACAGAGTTCAGTTTGATGCAAAGCTTTCATTCGAGGGATATTACGGCGCATATTATGCAAACATTGTAAGTGTATATCTTAATGCCTATAATCTTGCAAAGTCAAACGAGCAGAACGGATACGTTATTGAAGAGCTGGAAGACGGATGGAGAAGATATTCGTTTACTCACAGTGCAGATTCTTCACAGGGACTTGAAAAGAGATTTTTGATCAATATGCAAAGACATTGTGATTTTATGCTTGATAATATTTCTGTATGTGAAGACTATGGCGACGGAACATACGGAAGTAATCTTGTTACAGACGGTGATTTCCAGTCAGTGTATGAGAAGGAGAGCTATAAATTAGATACTGTATTAAAATACTATGAGGGTGACTCCTGTTATGAGGCAGACGGTGTATGGATAGATAATATCCCGGTAAAATATGCAGTTGAAACCACTATAGCAAATAATCTTATTGAAGACGGTTTTAATGTTAATCTGATTTACTGTGTATATAAAGACGGAGCCCTGGAAAAGGTTGCATTTATGGAGAAAAGCATAGCGGTGGGTGACAGCCAGCTTTATACATCCGGGGATTTTGAAATAAAGGATAACAGCGCAGGTAATTATGAAATAAAAGCGATGTACTGGAATAATTTTAATGAGTATTATCCTTATGCGCCGGCTAAAGTATTTAAATCTGTAGAATGATTATTGAGATGGTGTATTAGACAGTAAGCTATATATCCTTCCTCATTTAGCTAATGCGCAAAATTGGAAAGGAAGAAATATTTATGACATTTAATATCAAAAGAACAGCAGTATTATTATTGTGTCTTACGATGATTTTTTCACTGATGCCGTCAGCCGTAATGGCTGACGACATCGAAAGCTGGCATGTTGAAAGAATGAATAACCATTCCGGAACAGCAACGATTGACAGGAGTGTGTATGCTCACGGTAACGGTTCACTGAAGCTGACCTCTCCCGATCCTACGGGTGACGGAAGATATATAATGCTTACGCAGAATGTAAACCTTAAAAAAGGAAAGATTTATTATTTTGGTGCTTATGCGAAAGCAGAAAAGGCAACGGCAGATTTTCAGATGATTATAAATTGGGAAAAGAGATATTCATTCACCGACATAGGTCAGAGCTTTGACTGGACCGAGTTTACATGGATGTACTATTCAACAGAAAATCAAACCATTACGCTCAGAATCTGCCTTGAGGGTATAACCGAAGCAGTGTGGTTAGACGATATTCATTTTACGGATATTGAAACAGATGAAAATCTTCTTAAAAATACTACTTTCGATACTGTAAGCTCAAGCTCAAAAGACGGCGCGATAAATGCACAGATTCCTGCTGAAAAGTATAAAAATGATGAAATATATAAAAATATATTGTCATCCGATGTATTTTCGATTGAGGATATGAATAAAATTCAGGGCGCTCTGAAATATATTCCGGTCCAAAAAGCAGAGAACATTACTATTGACGGGAACGGTGACGATTGGGGAAATTATAATAAAATTTATCTGCCTACATTGCCTGAGCAGTACTTTGACATTGCAAATGACGGAAAACCGTTTGATTTGGACGGATATTCGTGCTTTGCATATGATGATAAATATTTTTATGTATATACCGAGGTTGAAGATGACGTACATTACGTAATCCCGGGGGGAAACTATTGGCAGACTGACTGCATTCAATATGCAATATCAACGCTTGACGAGTCTTTTGGCACGGAGATAGGTTTTTTATATGACCCCAAGGATGATTACTGTGATATTCATGGGCTGGGCAATGGTTCAGTGCCTGCCATGACAAAGGCAAAACGTGAGGGAACAAAGACTATATATGAAATGGCGTATCCGTGGGATATTAAATTTACCGAGGTTCCTTCGGAGTTTAAGTTTAATATGATTGTAAACGATAATGACGGGGGAGAAAGACGGTATGATATTGAATATGCTCCGGGTATTTCCGCTTCAAAGGACAATGCAAGATTTCCTATACTGAGCCCTGTAAAGGAAGGAAATGAATGGTATGCATGGATAGAAGCAGGCGAAGGAACAGAGCTTTATATAAATGAGGAGCACAGCTTTAACTATTTTGTTGTTAATGACAGTGATGCGGAAAAGAAAATAAAAGTAATAAACAATGTGAATGATGAGGCTGAGCTGCTGACGGTGCCCGCTCACTCCGGTGTTCACCGGGAAATGAAAATTACATTTACAGAGCCGGCAAATTTTGATTTAATGCTTGATTTTGAAGATGAAAGCGGACGGGCTAAGCAAGCAAAGCTTGATTTACGTCTCATACAGATGACCGCAACGGTAGAAGAAACGAAAAAATATATTGAGGTTTTGGAAAATCAGGTTAAACAGCTCAAAAAGAAAATAGCGGAATGCAATAAAAAGGGTATATCAACTCAGTATGAGGATAACAGGACGTATATACTTGGAAATTGGATTGAATTTCTTAATGAAGACATTGCTAATAACGATCTTTACAGAGTGCATTATACCGCACGTACAACAACTAAGATATATGAAAGAACAATGGCGGATCTTGAAGCGTATTTAAAGGGCGAAAAGAAGCCGCGCTCTGTTCCGGTCTATCTTAACGATGAGGTGGAGATGGACAAAACCGGATTTTATTCAAATGTTGAGCTCCCGGACGGAACTGTAACGAAGCAGCCTGTCGCTTTGCAGGGGTATATGCTTGCAAGGGATTATGCGGAAACTAAAAACTACGGTGGAAATATTACTCAGATTGAAATAGGTCCTTCAATGTGGATGAACAGAATACCGAGCTGGTCGCTTGGTGCGTCAGGCGGCGATTGCTCTTATGGTTATTCTACCGAAATAAAGCATAGCGGAAATCATTCTTTTAAAATGGAATATAAGAGTGAATTTGTCGGGAACACATTTTATTTGTTTACCCAGACAGTGCCTACTAAGCCGGGAGAAACTTACATCCTGAAGGGATGGGTTAAGGGCGATAATGTACAGGGTGCAACAATTATGCCCGGATGGTGGAATTATCCGTCCCAATATCTGCTTGAGGGTACGTATGATTGGAAGGAATTTGAAACAAGTGCGGTTGCAGACGGCGACAGTATGATATTGATGTGGCTTATAGATTGTCCCGGTACGGTATATCTTGATGATTTAGAGCTTTATTGTGACAGTGATCCGCAAAAAACAAATCTCCTGAAAAATGCGGGCTTTGAGGATGGCGACGGCGTTTTGCCTGTTGCGGATAAAACTGCAACAGAATTTATTTCTCAGTTAAATCGTCTGGAGGTATGCGAGGAAAACAATATCTGGGTGGACTTTCAAGTAGGTCCCAACTGTTTCTGGCCTGACATAATAGAGGAATACGGC
This sequence comes from Clostridia bacterium, assembly GCA_017935675.1. Taxonomy (GTDB): domain Bacteria; phylum Bacillota; class Clostridia; order UBA1381; family UBA1381; genus RGIG9115. The sequence goes on from JAGBHE010000036.1 coordinate 38,979, forward strand.
ATAGCTCAGGAGGGCGGAGTTATGGTTAAGTTTAACATAAACGCCCCTCTCGCAAAACAGCTTGTGGAAGAACATATCCGGACAATTTTACCGATTGTGCTTGAATATGATTGTGTAAAATCCATTAATTTAGTAAATGAGCCCGATTTTGAAACAAACAGATGCGGTGATTTTTACAATGAGGATTGGTGGGGGTTTCTTAGAAACAGATATAATAACAGCATAGAGGAGCTTAATGCTTCCTACGGGACGAGCTTTACGGATTTTACACAGGTGGATATGGAAGCCGATAACAGAATGCCGGCTAAAAACTATGATTATGAAACCTTTAATGCAAAGGTGTTTGCCCAGTGGCATGGCTGGATGGCTGATATTATTCGTGAATATACGGATCTTCCTATAGGAACGAAAATATTTCATTATACATATGGAAAACAAACCAATATGATTGGCTTTGGCATGAATTATGAGTACTATAAGGACATTTTGACTATAAACAACTGTGATGGCTATAACTACTATGATAATGAGCAGGACCCCCTTACAAAGGAAATGTGGTATGATTATCTTCAATCGGTAATTGATGCTCCGGTGCTTGATTCGGAAAATCATAGCGTAAGGGATCATTCGGATAAGGATCTTGCGGAGGAAATTGATATGCATATGGCTCAGGATAACTATAACGGTGCCATGCATGGCAGAGTAGCCATCGTTAACTGGGGACTTGCAAGAAACGCCAATGCGGACAATATGGTTCGGGGACTTCATTCTTATCGTCCGGGTGCTATGGCAAATTCATCAGACGTCGGTCTGGATATGCTCCGTCTTTCAAACGAAATAAAAGCAATAAATGATGAACCTCATGAAATAGGAATTTTCTACACAAATGCAAGTATTATGAACAATATGGGTTCATTGCAGGCGGCGTATCAGGTGTATGCTAACTCATGCTATAACGGGAAAACCCCAAGGTTTGTCTTTGAATCACAGCTTGATAAAATGTATCAATATCCTATACTTATTATCCCGATGATGGAATATGCAGCACAGGAGACTATGGATGAAATAGCCAATTATATCAGGCAGGGCGGCAAGGTTCTTATCTGCGGCAGAAATTCTTTTAAAAAGACTGACAGGAATCTTGAACCCAATCAGGAAACAAGGCAGTATATCTTTGATAATTCAACTGTTATAGATATGAATTCATCAAACGGTTCGACTCCCGTTTTTGAAGTAAAGACTCTTAATGAGACTATAAGACAGATGCTTATAGACAACAATATGCAATATGTAGAAGTAATTGACGCAGAAACAGGTGAGCCCATTAATAATGTTGACTATAATGCAGCAATATGCGGCGGCAAGCTGATACTTAATGTATGCAACTATAAGGATAAGCTCGGTGCTGATATAAGAGTGAACGTTTATGTAGGCGGTAAAAAGGTTGAAAAAATGCTTGATCTGCGTTCTATGGAAGAGCTGGGTGATGAAATTTTTGTCCGGGCATATGATGTAACAACAGTTCAGATTGAAGTTGACAATCCTTTTTTTGATACATATAAGCATTGGGGCAAGGATGAGATACAAGCGCTTTATAATAAAGGACTTGTAAAAGGTGTGTCAAGCTCACGCTTTAAGCCTGATGAGCAGATAACAAGAGCGGAGTTTTTGACTATGATTACCCGTGCATTGGAGCTTCCCGAGACTAAATACAGAAATCAGGTTTCTGATGTGGCAGGGGACGCATGGTACGCGGATATCATAGCACAGGGAATTGAGGCAAAGCTTATCGATAATTCAGCTTTCAGGCCGAATGACGCTATTACCCGTGAGGAAATGTGCGAAATTCTAATTAAGGCTTATGAGTATAAAAACGGTGCTGCAGAAACAAGTGCGGAGCTCAGCTTTAAAGATACTTCACAAATTAAAGATATAAATTCCGTAAAAAAGGCAATAGGTCTTGGACTTATGAAAGGTAACGAAGACGGAACCTTTGCACCGAACAGCAGCGCAACAAGAGCAGAAAGCTCAGCAGTAATAAATCGGTTTATTGAACTATAAGTTGGATTATGTGATTTCAATCCGGAATGTAAGGAGTATAAATCATGAAAAGAGGAATAATAAGTATTTTTCTCACGGTATCATTTTGTGTGTCTGCCATAACAGGAATTGTTCATGCTGCGCCCGATATTGACTATTCCGAAGAATTAACTCAAATCGAAAGTTTATTGAAGCAATGTGAAGCAAAAGGTATTTCCACGGAGTATGAAAGAGTAAATTATACAACGGTGAAAATGTTCAATAATTATTTGAAAAGTGATGTACAGGAAGGGTCAATAAGTGATGCGGTGAATAACTATAACATAGCAAGAACCGATGAATTGTGTGCAGAGGCCGTTAATAATCTTACAGCATATCTGAGCGGGACGAAGAAGCCTTTAAAAGTAAAAAAAACCGATATGACCAATATTACAAAAAGCGGTAATACTATTTACAGCGGCGGTAAGGCAGTATTTGCCAACGGGTTGACTATGTTTGAGGGAACTGGCAATGAAATTCCAAGGCTGGCGGAATTGGGGTATAACTATATTCAGATTGAAGCAGGGCCGGAAAAAATAGAAAAATCGGATGTTACAGGCTGGAAAACCAGTAAGCACAGGAATGTCGCTGCAAGCGCATCCGCTGTAAGGGAGTACAGGCACAGCGGAAGCAAGTCGATGAAAATTGTTCATACATATCCTGAGATTGAGGAGACAAATGTTGATATGCGGTTGACGCAGGATATTCCTGTCAAGCCTAATACAAAATATGACATAGGATTTTACGTAAAAATGCCTGAAAAGAGCAGCTTTAAATTTTTGACCAATGGCTGGGAGAGCAACAAGATTTTTATGAACGGCACAACCATAGGCTGGGAAAAGAAGTCTTCAACCTATACAACCGATGCTGAAACCTATATTATTACACCGTATTTTGTAACCAATGAGCCTACAAAAGCTTATATAGATGATTTCTATGTATACGAACTTGACTCTGCCGGTAATCGTGTGGGAGATAATCTTGCATTTAATTCCGGTTTTGAAGATGAAGACGTATATTACGAGAGTATATCATATATAGTAAATGCATTGAAGCTATGTGAACAGTTTAACGTGGGTGCAGATGTTCTTATTTCAGCACAGACAACCCCCGAAGGTGTGGAGGTCAGTGACAGAACTGACCACTGGATCAAGTATAATATAAATACAGACAAGGCTAAAGCTGCAGTTGAAAATCATATAAGAACCGTAATGGAAAAAATAAAGGATTTTTCCTCTTTGAGGAGCGTATGTCTTACAAATGAACCGCATTTTGATACAAGAGATTTCCCTGATTTTTATACTTCTCGTTTTCAGGGTTATCTTAAAACAAAGCATGGTGAGAATATAGCGGCATTAAATGATGCATACGGACTTACAGGAAATACGGGTTACGGCAGCTATGATGAAATAAGAATGCCGTCAAAGCCCAAAAGCGGGCTGAAAGGCAATGAAGCTCTCTATGTTGATTGGATGGAGTATAATGATAAGGTATTTGCGGATTGGCATATTTGGATGGCGGAAATAGTCCGTGAATATACTGCCGCACCAATTCACTCAAAAATGCAGCCGCCGTTTTTGATAAGCGGTGATACCGAGTATAATTTAGGCTCCGGCGTAGATGTGGATTTATTCGGTCAATTCAGCGACTGGGCAGGAAATGACGGCGGGTCATATTATGATAATTCGGGATATTATTATAATCAGTCGTTTTTATACGATTATCAGCAGACAGCAGTGGGAAAACCGGTATTCAATTCCGAGCATCATATTATCTATGACGGAAACAGCGGAGGGGACATTCAGTTTATTGATACACAGCGTACTCATATGCGGCATGCTATTTGGTCAGGCGCCGCACACGGTATGCAGGCGTCGGTAATATGGCTGTGGTCCCGTAATTATGATAATAACACAATGGCATATGGAAGTATTATGCACAGACCCGATGTACTTGCAGAGGCAGGAAAAACAACTCTTGATATGCAAAGGCTTTCCGGAGAGCTTGAAGAAATAAAGAATATTAAGCCCAGGGTGGCGATTATGTATTCCAAAACCTCAAGAGTGTATAATTCGTCACATATGTATGAGGTTTTAAAAGTATATGAGGCTTTGCTCGGTATGGGATTTAAGGTCGGAATAGTATCGGAAAAGAGTCTTGATACTTTGGCGGATTATGATGCTCTTATATGCTCATATGTTACAAATGCAGATAAATCAACAGTAGATGCAGTAAAAGAATGGGCGTCAAACAAAAATAAGAAGCTGCTTTATAAGGGTTCGCTTATGCAGCATAATCAATATGGTGTATTAAAGCCGATGAGCATATCAAATAAAACAGAATATTCGGGTATTACAGTAGATTCTATAACCTCAAGTTTAGCATCACAGCTCAGCAGTTTGAGAAGAGTAACCGTTAAAACGGCCGACGGCAATAATCCGGCAAGGATCGATTGGAAGTATAAAATACGTGATGACGGCAGTGTGCTTATTAATATAACAAGTATTATTGACGGTACATCTGAAAATGCTTCCGGGTATGTGCAGAATTTGGAGTTTTACCTTGACGGGGAAAAGATTACTGAATTAACTGATTTAATAACCGGTAAAAAGTATGAGAATACAATACCGCTTAAAGGATTTACGCCTATGCTTCTGACAAACCGAAAAGAAATACCTATTATATATACTGTAGGTATAAGTGAAGTTGTAAATAATGACAGCAGTTTCACGTGCAGAGTAACCACCAAGAACGATACGGATAAAGAAGAAATCGGAGCAGTTAAGCTTGAGCTTTTAGACAGCAAAGGAAACGTTATGCGTTATCATTATCAGGTTATAAGCTTTAAGGCGTGTATGGAGGATACCTACAAAATATCATTGCCCGTTGATGAAAAAGTATATGGATACAGAGCTTATGTGACCGACAACACGAGTTATGATAATATTGTTTCCAACATTATTGAAGAATAGGAGAGTTGCTGCAGGAGATGAAAACAGAGGATATTAATATCAGAGACCCTTTTATATTACCATATGATAATAATTATTATATGTATGGCACCAGAGTCATTGGCAAGGAAGGATTCGATGTATATAAGAGTGCGGATTTGAAAACCTGGGATAAGCAGGATTCAATATTTGAAGCTTATGACGGATTTTGGGGTACGAAGGATTTTTGGGCTCCCGAGGTTCATTTGTACAACGGTAAATTCTATATGTTTGCGACCTTTAGTTCAGATACAAGAAGCAGGGGAACACAGATTTTGGTATCGGATAAGCCTGACGGAAGGTTTGAGGTTTGGAGTGAGGTTATTACTCCCGACAGCTGGAGTTGTCTGGATGGAACGCTTTATATAGAAGATGATATTCCGTATATGGTTTTTTGTCATGAATGGACGCAAATAAAAGACGGTGAGATTTTGGCTGTTGAATTAGCCAAGGATTTGAAAAAAGCTGTCGGTGAACCGTTTTTGCTCTGGAAGGCAAGTGAGGCGAAATGGGTTGTTGGGTATGACAAGCCTGACAGCGGCGATTATATAACAGACGGACCGTTTTTATTCAGGGACAAAAACGGCAGACTGTGTTCACTATGGTCAAGCTTTTGTCAAACCGGATATGCAGTTGCAAAAGCTTATTCTTCAAACGGGAAACTGAATGGCAAATGGATTAATGACGATGCTCCGATGTTTAATAAGGACGGAGGACACGGTATGATTTTTAAGACATTTGAAGGTAAAAAGCTGCTGTCTATTCATGTGGGTAACAACAGAAGCGGAAAAGAAAGTCCGTGCTTTATAGAGCTGGATATTTAATTTGCGAAAGGAGTAATAGATGTGTTATTAAAAAAACCGCCTATGGGCTGGAATACATGGAATACCTTTGGCAAGGACATAAATGAAAAGCTTATCATGGAAACAGCAGATGCGATTGTGGAAAAAGGCTATAAGGATGCAGGCTATGAATATGTCATAATTGACGATTGCTGGCATTTGCCTGAAAGAGCGGACGGGAAGCAGGTACCCAACCCTGAAAAGTTCCCTCACGGTATGAAATATCTGGCTGATTACATACATTCAAAGGGCTTGAAATTCGGCATGTATTCATGCAGCGGTGTGATGACCTGCGAAAATCTGCCCGGAAGCTATGGTTATGAGTACATAGACGCAAAGCAGTTTGCCGAGTGGGGAGTTGATTATCTCAAATATGATTTTTGTCATTTCCCGAAAACAGCAGATGCAAAAATGGCGTATTCGACAATGGCAATGGCTCTTCGAAACTGCGGAAGAGATATAGTTTTTGCGGCATGTAACTGGGGTGAGTGCGATTCGCATTTGTGGATGCGGTCCCGTGGTATAAATACATACCGCTCAACAGGGGATATCAGTGATAATAAGGTATCATTCTGCGATATATTTGAAAGTCAGCTTGAAAAAATATCTCTTTCCGGAAACGGCTTTTTCAATGATATGGATATGCTTATTGTCGGAATGTACGGAAAAGGCAATGTTGCGCTGGGCGGCTGCAGTGATGAGGAGTATTTATTGCATTTTGCGCTGTGGTCATTTATGGGTTCACCGCTTATAATAGGCGGAGATATCAGAAACATGGGAGCAGTCGGCAAGGGCATACTGCAAAACAGGAATTTAATTGCATTGAATCAGGACAGTGATGCGCTGCCGCCTTTTTTACTCGGACATGACGGAGGAGGAGGCAAGCTTATTACAATGGCAAGAATGCTGTCCGGCGGAAGGTTTGCCGTTGCAATATTTAATCTCGGAGATGATGGCTGGAAAAAAGGCTCGGTGTTGTTTAATGATATCGGGATTCCGATTAACAGCGGTATAAAGGTAAGATTGACAGATGCACTGAATGGAAATGAGATGGGTATTTATTACGACTGTTATCAGGAAAATATTGAACCTATGAAATTCAGAATTGCAATAGGGGAAATAGTAAAATGACGGAGCATTGCAAACAGTGCGGAGCAGCATTGTCCGCTGATGAGATAGGGCTTCATAAAAAGCTGTGCGGTAAAATGTCAGAAAGCTTTTGCTGTATAGATTGCCTGGCAAAGCATTTTGAGGTAACAAGAGAGCTTCTCGAAGAAAAAATAGAACAGTTTCGTGCAATGGGATGCAGTCTGTTTATCCGCTGAATGTGTAAAACCTGAATTTTGCGGTTTAATTTGGTGAAGGGAGTTCATGGTTATAAATATGAGTAAAAAAATACATCTTATAGGAAATGCGCATTTAGATCCTGTGTGGCTGTGGAGATGGCAGGAGGGATTTGCAGAAATAAAGGCAACCTTCAGAAGTGCCCTGGACAGAATGAAGGAGTTTAATGACTTTCATTTTACAAGTGCGTGCGCCGTATATTATGAATGGGTAGAAAAAAGCGACCCGGCAATGTTTGAGGAAATTAAGGAACGTATAAAAGAGGGAAGATGGCATATTGCCGGGGGATGGTTTTTGCAGCCGGATTGTAATATCCCATGCGGAGAATCATTTGCACGTCATGGACTTATAAGTCAAAGATATTTTAAGGATAAATTTGGGGTTATTGCAAAAACAGGATATAATGCAGACTCGTTTGGCCATAATGGGAACATTCCTCAGATTCTGAAAAAAAGCGGGATGGATAATTATGTGTTTATGCGCCCTGCAAGCTATGAAAAAAAGCTTGCTCAGGATTGTTTTATTTGGGAAAGCATGGACGGCAGTTCAGTAAAGACCTTCAGAATACCGTTTCTTTATAATATTGATTATGAAAGATATGATCATTTTGAAAAGGTGGAAGAGCTGGCAGAAGAACAAAACATTGATTTTATGGCGTTTTACGGAGTGGGGAATCACGGCGGAGGACCAACGGTTCAGCTTCTGGACAGAATCTGCGAAGAAAATAAGGAAAACTATGTTTTTTCTGATTGCGAATCATATTTTAATTCCATGGATGACAAAGAGCTTCCGATTGTAAAAGGCGATTTGCAATTCCATGCAAAGGGATGCTACAGCGCCTGCAGCAAAATTAAAAAGGATAATCGTATATGCGAGCATAATCTCCTGACGGCTGAAAAGTACTCTGTTATTGCAAATAAGCTTCTTGGTGAAAAATATCCTGCAAAGGCACTTAAAAAGGCGTGGAAAAATGTATTATTCAATCAATTTCATGATATTATGGGCGGATGTTCAATTAAGGATGCATATACAGATGCAGCATATCTTCACGGTGAAGCTATGAGCATCACGGAGCAGGTCATAAACTTTGCAATGCAGCAGATTTCATGGAATATAGATACAACAGGCGGCGTAAAAATTTCAGGTAATAAGGGGGATTGCAAAATATGGCAGAATGAGCAGGTAGGAACACCTGTCGTTGTGTTTAATCCCCTTCCCTGGGCGGTTAATAAGCCTGTAAGACTTAATGCAATAGCGACACGTGTGACAACGGAGGACGGTACTGAGCTTCCGATACAGCAAATCCGCGGAAAGCAGACAAACGGCGGAGAGGATAAGTATGATACGCTGTTTGCAGCGGAAATTCCGGCAATGGGCTATCGTACATACCGTATGTTTATGAAAACAGAGCAGACTGTGCAGACAGTCAATGTATTTTCCAATACCGACAGCTCTATGGAAAATGAATTTATTAAAGTTACTTTTGATAAAAAAACTATGGAGTTGTCAAGCATTACAGAGAAAAAGACGGGGAAAGAACTGCTGTCGGGAAGCTGTAAAGCTGTACTTACAGACGATATTGATAATGATACATGGGCGCACGGTACGCGCAGGTTTAAGGATAGGATTGGAACCTTCAGGGTGATAAGTCTGAATTTAATAGAAAACGGACCTGTTCGTTCTGTTATTCGGGCAAAAGCACAATACGGAAATTCTGTATTGCGCCGGGACTATATTTTATATGCGGGTAAGCCGGAGCTTGAGGTGCGTGCGGCTGCAGACTTCCGCGAAAAGCACGCTGTGCTGAAGCTTGAATTTCCGGTGAATGCGGAGAAGCCGCAGGCTTTATGCGAAATACCATACGGTTTTATTGAACGTTCTACAGACGGTGATGAGCATGTGTGCGGTCAGTGGTTCACACTGACAAATCAAGGTACAGATGGAATTGGCATTGCAAACGATTCAAAGTACAGCTTTGACGCAGAGAATAATATAGTGTCGCTGACGGTACTGCGAAGCGCGATTTATGCGGACCACTACGGCGTGAGAGACGAGTTTTGTGAGTTTATGGAGCAGGGCATTCAGGAATTTGCATATACAATTTTCCCTTATCATTCAATGAGTGACACGGTCAGAAGAGCGTATGAGCTTAATACCGAACCTCGTCACATTATAGAAACCTTCCACAAGGGCGGCTTGGCTGCAGAATTTGAGGGTGTGGAAATTTCTGCCGGGAATATTATTTTGACTGCAATGAAGCAGGCTGAGAACGGCAAGGGTGTAATTATCCGCTGTTATGAGGCGGAAAACAGAGATACTAAAGCGGATATATCTGTAAAGGTATTGAACGCACATTGTACTGTTGAATTTGCACATAATGAAGTTAAAACCTTGTTTATAGATAATAAAGGAAATGCAGAGGAAACAAATCTTATTGAAGATGATATGTATTAAAAAAAGGTATAGATAATTTGCGGCGGGCTGTCGGGGTGAAGGCGTACAGACATATTCTTGGATTAACGGCATAAAAGCGATCAGAAATATGTCTGCACCCCGGGAAGCCTGTTTTTGCGTATTTGCAGGGGAGTCATATTGAATTTATTTTTTATAAGCTTTGTCATTTGACTTCCGTCTGAAAATCCGCACATATATGCGATTGATGTACAATCCGTATCACTGTCCGCAAGCAGTTTTACGGCATTTTTAATTCTTGTATCAATTATGTACTGTTTCGGTGAGATGGAGAAGGTGTTTGTAAAAAGGTGCCTGAAGTAGTCATAGCTGTATCCGCTCATTGCCGAGAGCTCCTCCAGCTTTATTTTGTGCATATAGTTTTCTTCAATATAGCGTTTACAAAAATTAAGGTTTTTCACACCATGAATATCCGTGCGGATAAGTCTGTCGATGTATATAAATATTTCATGAAGCTTTAGGGAGATTATTTCATTGTATCCATACTTCTGATTTTTTGCTTCTTTTATTATAGTGTCTAAGATTGGCTTGATGAACCACACATTCTGATAAATGCCGTCATGAAGCATATTATTATTTTCAAACCCGATAAAAATAACGTCTGAATCTGAATAATGGGTTTCTGAGTGGACTGTTCCCGAACTGATAAGAGCCATATCTCCGGCATGGAAGGAGTATTCATTATCTCCGATTTTAGTCAGTCCGTTACTGCCATTGCCGTAGAATACAATTTCGGAGCAAGAGTGATTATGCGGTGCCACAATCTCGGATTTTTTTCGTTTATCGGTAAAATAAAAATTAAGCTTCATTCCTTCATCATCTCCTATAATGTAATGAGTATATCATTTTTCCGTATATAAGTCAAGCAAAAAAATTTGCCCGAACAGCCGATTTGTCCAAAAAGATATCCGAATATATATATTCCCGCTTCTGATTATATGTTATAATATATATAGTGTCAGAATAATAAACGGAGGTTCATACTATGGATATAAAACAATATATAACCAATTTATCAGTACCGCAAAACAAGGTGGATGTTGTTTTGGATACAGATACATTTAATGAGGTTGACGACCAGTTTGCACTTGCATATATGCTTGCATCAAAGGAAAAGCTGAATGTGAAGGCTGTCTATGCGGCGCCGTTTCTGAATGAAAAATCCGAATCACCCAAAGACGGTATGAATAAAAGCTATGATGAAATTATCAGAATCCTGAAGCTTGCGGGGCATGAGGAGCTTATAGATAATACTTACAGGGGTTCTGAAAGGTATCTTGAAAATGAAACCGTCGGCGTTATTTCTCCTGCGGCTTGTGACCTTGCGGAGCGTGCAAAGAATTACAGCCCTGAAAATCCGCTTTATGTTATTGCAATAGGCGCGATAACAAATGTGGCGTCTGCACTTTTAATAAATCCGGAAGCGGCAGAAAATATTGTAGTTGTATGGCTGGGAGGTCATGCGCTTGATTATTCTCATACAAAGGAATTTAATATGTGTCAGGACATAGCGGCGGCAAGGGTTGTTTTCGGCTGCGGCGTACCCCTTGTTCAGCTGCCGTGCTGCGGCGTGGTTCATGCCTTTTCACTTCCTTATCAGGAAATGGAGCATTTCTTAAAGGGAAAGAATGAACTGTGCGATTTTCTGTTAAAAAGAGTGCGGGAAAACGAATCGGAAAAATTGGCAGCCGATAAGGCTGTTGCCCGTGTAATATGGGATGTTACTGCCGTTGGCTGGCTGCTCAATACAAATAACAGATTTATGGAGTCAAGGCTTATACACAGCCCTGTTCCGGAGTATGATAACCGTTATTCGTATGATGAGAGCCGTCATTTTATAAATTATGTTTATTTTATTAACCGCAATGAGCTTGCAAACGATTTATATGAGAAGCTTGTTACGTTACAGACATGCAGTGCATGAAACTTAAATTTATACCGCGAACTCCGGATGAAAGCTATCATTCGGAGTATTTTTGTACCGTCTCGGGCTGAGTGAAATGCGGGCAATGTCCTCCGGCGTCGGTATGATGTTTTAAAACCGGGACATTGCCGATAAATTTATTTTGTAGGATTTTTACTAAAAAAAGTATGATAATTCAGTTTATAAAAAAATGAATATGATGTATACTGTTATATAATATACCTTATCGGGACTGAAATTTTAATGTATAATCTTTACGGGAGGCATTATGTATGGAAGGCTTTATAGAAAGAGAAATGGTCGCTTTAAATCAGATAGAAGAGCGCGTAAGCGGTCATAAGGAATGGCTGATGTCTAAGAAAAGATGCCGTTACAGCTTTGAGGAAATAACAAAAATAAAAATCGGGGAATTAAGACAAAAGATATATAAGGTAATAATACCCTGTGAGGGCTGGGTAAAGCGTGAGGCATATTACAGGGGAGTAAACGATTATGAATATACGGAGAGTGACTATACGCCGATTGCAGTCGGGGAGCATTGGGGAGGACACGATTTAAGCTGTTTTTTCAAAAATACAATAGTAATTCCGGAGAATATGGACGGTGAAAAGGTTTCATTGCAGATTTTTCTCGGCGGGGATTCCCTTCTTTATGTAAACGGTGAACCGTATCAGGGACTGGATCCTTTCAGAAATGCTGTCATTCTGTCCGACTGTGCAAAGGCAGGCGATGTTTATGAGCTGTACATTGAGTCATATTGTTATCATACGCCGGGAGCTGAAGGGAACGGCGTCAGGACCTTTGAATGCAGCTCGCTGACTGCCATTGACAAGGAAATAGAAAAGATATACTGGGATTATACAGTTGCGCTCAATATGCTTGCAATACCTGACATGGATGAGAATCTCCGTGCATATTTGGCCGATGCTGTTGACGAGGCTGTGTCATACATAGATACTGATAATGATGATGAGTTTTATAAAAAATTAAAAACCGGCGAAAAAATTCTCAGAGAGAAAATATTTGAAAGCGGGAAGTTTTTAAAGAACGGTCAGGTACATCTCATAGGACATTCCCATCTTGATGTTGTTTATTTATGGGAGTACAAGGAATTTGTAAGAAAGGTCGGAAGAACACATGCTACAATGCTGAAGCTTCTTGACGAAAACCCCGACTTTATATTTTCACAGAGCCAGGCGCTCATTTACAAGGAGATGAGGGATAATTACCCTGAGCTTTTTGAGCGCGTCAAGTCCTATGTAAAAGAGGGAAGATGGGAAATCATAGGCGCAATGTGGGTTGAGCCCGACTGTAATCTCATTTCGGGAGAATCGTTTGTCAGGCAGATAATGATGGGGCGCAGATTTTTCAAAAAAGAATTTGATGTTGTGCCTGAAACCTGCTGGCTTCCCGACGTGTTCGGCAATTCATACGGACTTCCGCAAATCCTTGCCAAGTCGGGAATTAAGTATTTTGTAACACATAAGCCGTGTGTATGGAATGATACAAATCCATGGACGAAGCATACCTTCCGCTGGGAAAGCGCCGACGGTTCAAGTGTTTTTGCCGTACTGTCACCGACTCATTTTGTCGGCACATGCGAGCCGAATCACGTTATGGATAACTGGAACAAGTTCTCGGATAAAACTCTCGTGGGAGAAAGCTTGTATTGTTACGGATGGGGTGACGGCGGCGGCGGTGTTTCACCCGACATGATTGAAAATGCAAGAAGAATTGCAAGGGTGCCGGGAATGCCCGGGACAAAGATGATAAGGGCAGAGGACGCGCTTGCGAGTATGGAGGCTCATGCCGGTGAATTGCCTGTTTTAAAGGGAGAAATTTATCTTGAGGCGCACAGAGGCGTACATACAAACAGATCGATATTAAAAAGACTTAACAGAAGGTGTGAAAATCTCTACAGAGAAGCTGAAATGTTTTCTGTAGTGGCGCAGAAATACGGATTTGATTACCCGGCAGAGGAATTGGACAAGGGCTGGGAAACAGTCTTAACAAACCAATTTCATGACATTTTGCCGGGCACCCATGTAAAAGAAGCGGCGGCTGATGTTATGAAGGAATACGGCAAGGCCATAGCCCTTGGTGAAAGGATCAAGAATGATGCGCTGAGCCTTATAGCAAGCAATATTTCATGCAGCATTGAGGGAAGAAAAATAGCGGTGTTCAGTTCTCTTGAAACTAAGGGCGGTAATTTGGCGTATCTTGATGAGACGGGCGTAGAGATAAGGGACGATAAAGGAAATGTTGTTCCGTCACAGGTAATTGAGGATTTTCAAGGCAACAGGAAAACTGTTTTTTATGCGAAGGATCTTCCTGCTGTCGGTTACAGGGTATATACGGTTACAGCCGGTGAGGATAAGGATACTGCGGCACTAATATGTGACAGGGCTGAAAACCGGTATTTCTCACTTCATTTTGCAGATAACGGTGAAATAGATGAGTTTATTGATAAGCGCGAGGAAAGAAACATATTAAAAAATAAGGGTAATGTATTTAAAATGTATCAGGATGTGCCGTCAAGATATGATATGTGGGATATAGTATATGATTACAAGGACAGGCCGGTTGACCTGCCGGGCGGTAAAATAATAGGGGCTGAGCGCGGTGATGTGTTCACAGCCGTTATCATTGAAAAGAAGATGCTGTCAAGTGTGCTCAGGCAAAAGGTGATTTTATATAATGAGCTTGACAGGGTTGATTTCCTTACATGGATTGACTGGCATGAAAACAAAAAGCTGTTAAAGGTTGGATTTGACGTTGATATAGCCGCTGATAAATATACTTGTGATATTGCATATTCGTCCATAGACAGACCCAATAACAGATTTACAAGCTATGAAGAGGCGAAGTTTGAGGTTTGCGCGCATAACTGGATTGATATGTCGGAGGAGGGCTATGGCATAAGTATTTTAAATGACGGTAAATACGGATATGACGTTACGGGAAGCGTTATGAGCATTTCCCTTCTGAAGGCTGCGTCAAGGCCTGACGATACGGCAGACCGCGGGGAGCATCAGTTTACATATTCCGTTTATCCTCACAAAAATTCATGGAAACGCGGCGGAACGGTAACTGCGGCAAGGGCGCTTAACAATCCTCCCGGCATTGTTGAAATAAGCGGGGACGGAAACGACAGGACGGATTCATTTATCTCTGTTAATCATGATAACCTGTTAATCGAAGCGGTTAAGGAAAGCGAGGATAAAAAGGGAATAATAGTAAGGGTACTTGAAAAATGCGGCGTAAACACAAAAGCGGAGGTTTCGCTTTATGCGGCTCCAAAAAAAGCGTATGAGTGTGACCTTATGGAGAATGTAACAGGTGATTGCGCGGCTGATACAAATAAAATAAAATTCAGAATAGGAGCATATGAGGTTAAAACCTTTAAGATTGAGTTATGATAATTCCGATATTAAAAACAGATAACAGAGAAGTAAATATGGCTTTCAGGATAGCAGTCGGGGATATGGTATCAAATATTGATATGTTTTCCGACGGCATTCTGAGCGAAGAAAAGCCTGTAATGATGGCAGGTGCGGGATATGATACTCCGTGGACGCGGGATGCGGCAATTAATACATGGAATGCCGGAGGATTAATCATTCCCGAAATATCAAAAAACACCCTTTTGTCGGTTGTTATTTGTGAAAACGGCGCAAAGCGTGTGGGCGGACAGTACTGGGACGCGATTATCTGGGTCACAGGCGCTTATAATTACTGGCTGTACACAGGTGACGAAGAGTTTTATGAAATTCTGCGTGAGGTTACAGTTAATTCCGTAAGGTACTTTGAAGAGAATGAATTTGACAGAGCTTCAGGCTTATTCATGGGCGCGGCCTGCTATGGCGACGGGGTTTCTGCGTATACCGACCCGTACAGTGAAAGCGTAATGACAGAGCATCAGGATATGATGACTCTGTCCACAAATTGTCTTTATTATAATGCGTATAAAATCGCATATATTCTTACAGACAATAAAGAATATCTGGATAAGGCAGAGAAGCTTGGGCAAAATATTAATAAGGTTTTTTGGAATGAGGAAGCGGGCATATATGATTATATGCTTGATAAGGACGGAGTGCTGCACTCATATGAGGGGCTGGGCGAGAGCTTTGCAATTCTGTTTGGAGTGGCAGATGATGAAAAGTCGCGAAGGATAGTAAAGAATCAGATTATAACACCAAACGGTATACCGTGCCTTTATCCTAATTTTAAAAGATATGAAAGGTATGGAATCGGCCGTCACAGCGGAACCGTATGGCCGCATATTCAGGCGTTCTGGGCCTGTGCGGCAGCAAGATATGATATGTCGGGGTTTGAGCATGAACTTAATGCTTTGACAAAAAATGTACTGCGCGACGGGTTTTTTTCGGAAATCTATCATCCGGAAAGCGGAGAGAGATACGGCGGTGTTCAGGAATGGCAGGGCGAAATTGTAAAGTGGCAGTCGGAGAAGAGGCAGATGTGGTGTGCGACGGGATATATCCGAATGATTATTTCGGGTCTGCTGAATATGACATTTGACAGGGATGGTATTCATATATTGCCGAGAAGGGTTAAGGGAATACATAAGCTGGATTTGTTTAACCTGCGCTACAGGAATGCTGTTATAAATATACATATAGATGACTTTGAAAGAATTGAAAAGGGTGTTTTTGTCCCGAAGGATACGGAAGGGGAAATAAAGTTAACCTTCTGAGCTGTAAAAAAGCAAACTTATTATTGAACTTTGTTCGGTTTTGTGATAATATAACTAAAAGCAAGATGTCCCCCGCCTCTATAGGCGGCGGGTGCCGCTTACTTTTTTCAGTGGGGGTACAATCCCCCACTGAAACGTTGAATGCAACACCCCCCGGAGCTGTTGCTTAACGCAACAGCCCCTTATTGAATAATACAAGGAGAATATTATGAAAAAATTATTAGTTCACCCCAACCGCCGTTACTTGATGGATGAGGACGGGAACCCATTTTTTTACCTTGCAGATACAGCGTGGGAATTGTTTCATAAGCTGACAAGGGAAGACGCTGAATATTATATCGGAACACGTGCAAAGCAAGGCTTTAATGTAATTCAGGCGGTTGCCTTGGCAGAGCATGACGGATTGAGAACCCCTAATCCTTACGGAAGAGTACCGTTTCATAGTATAGACGGTGTATTTGATCCCGAAAAACCTGATCTCGGAGGAAAATATGACTATTGGCAGCATGTGGATTTCATAATAGAAACAGCAGAAAAAAACGGTATTTATATTGCTCTTTTACCCACATGGGGGGACAAATTCAACCAAAAATGGGGAGAGGGTCCCGAAATATTCACTAAAGAAAATGCGTATAATTATGGAACATGGATAGCAAAACGGTACTGCAATTGTAAAAATATTATATGGGTTCTTGGCGGTGACCGCCCTATCGAAACAGATGGACAGCGTGAGATTATAGACGCAATGGGACGGGCAATTAAAAAGAATGCTCCCGACCATTTGATAACCTATCATCCGCCGGGTGAAAGCTCATCAACTGATTATGTAACAGGTAAGGAATATATTGATTTTCATTCTACACAGACAGGGCATGGTTTAGGTGCATATGAGTGTCACCGTTTGCTTGCTGCAACAAGGCAGGCAGAGCAAAAACCGTTTCTTGATATGGAATCCCGCTATGAGGATCATCCGGCTTGTTTTAATGAAAATTATGATTTTTACTGGGATGCAGCTGATGTCAGACAAAATGCTTATTGGGCTGTTATGGAAGGCGCGTGCGGACATACATATGGAAATCATTGTATCTGGAGTATGAATACGTCGATTTCAAAATATTTTCCTTATACATGGAAAAGCGCTCTTCTTCATGAGGGAGCAGGGCAGATGCAGAATTTAAAAAAATTACGATTAAGCAGACCGTATTTTGAATTTCGTGCAGCGCCCGAATTGATAGGGGATGATAAGACGGTTATCGCAAGGCAGAGTGCCGGAAGAGGAGATAAATATGCTTTTGTATATACTCCGTTCGGAAACAATGTCAAGGTATATCTGGATAAGCTGGGAAATAATCCGATAAAGGCATCTTGGTTCGATCCCCGTACAGGTAAAACCTCGGTAATCGGAATAATGCCGCCGAAGGAAGCATTATTTACTCCGTCGATGTCAGGAAAAGAATATGATATGGTATTAGTATTGGATTTGATGGAGTAAGGTGTTACAAGTTACATAGTATACTAACGCTATAGCGGAGGATAGATATATGCGATATTCAAAATACAGTATACATACCCAGCTTATGATTATGATACTGGTTGTTATAGCCATACTTACGGTATTATTCAGCGCCGAATCGGTATTTTTTATAAAAAAGTATGAAGAAGAAACATATGACAATGCTAACAGTGTTCTGACGGGAGCAGCTGTATATGTGGAAAATGAAATAACAGATATAACAAATATCGCTATTGACATACTGGGAAATACACTTATTGCAGACGGAATAGGGCGGTTGAACGATAATGTTGCTTTGGCAGAAGAAATTGAAATACGAAGAAATATTATAAATGAGCTTAATAAATATCTCAATACAAATAAAATAATTTATTCGATTCTTATGCTGGATACAAACGGGAAGAGAATGCTCAGCACTATTGATTATACGGAATATTCTGACGAACAGCTGTCCGATATAGCTGATAAAACCGACAAGAACTCGTTTTATATAACAAGCTCAAATATTCCGAATAACATTTTTGTGTGCCGTGAGATTACAAATACAAAATATGAGAACTGCGGGACTGTTGTAATACGTATTAATATAGGGGATATTATACATGCTTACAGTCTGCCCGACGATACGAACATAATAATGGTTCGGGACAATTCATTGTTTTACAGCAGCCTGCAGAAAAAACAAACAGATTATATTTTGAATAATGCAGATTCCGATAGTAACGCATACAATCTTATAAAGATGGATAAGAAAAACTATTTTGTCACAAAAAAGTTTTCAAAAAACAACAATTACAGGTATATGATGGTAATGCCTTATGACAATCAGGTCAGAGATATAAATATAATAAGGCTGCTTATACTGCTGTTTTTGTTTGTCGGTATTTTATGTGCTCTCGGAATAGGCATGTACATTACAAAAACCATAACAAGGTCTATGATTAAGCTTACCAATGAGATAAGCAAGGTACAATCGGGACATATCTATATCGAGCCCCTTGACGAGTCAAAAATCGATTCAAAGAATGAGGTGCATATTCTCCATAAGATGCTGTGCATAATTGTTGACAGAATAGAAAATCTTCTTTATGAGAATTATTATAAGCAGATAGTCTTAAAGGATGCGCAGATTAAAATGTTATATATGCAGATAAATCCGCATTTTTTGTACAATACTCTTACATCCGTTTATTTCATGCTGGTGAAGCATGGGGAAAAGGACAGTGCAAAAATGGTTAAGAGTCTGTCAGATCTTATGCGGCGTACTATAAGCGAGGACGACTGGCTGATTACCATAGAAGATGAAATAGCGCTGACGGAAAAATATGTATATATACAGACAATACGTTTTTCGGACAGATTAAGAATCAGCATTGACATTCCCGGCAGTATCAGAAAATGTGTGATACCGAAATTTACATTCCAGCCTATTATAGAAAATTCAATAACCCATGTTCTTGAAAACAGCATTGGTGACTGTGAGATAAAGATATCGGCAAAAGAGGCCGGGGATGAGATTATTATAATAATAGAGGATAACGGAACGCAGCTGCCCGATGGCTTTATAGAGGAATGGAAAAACGGTAATATTAAGACTAAAAACAGCGGAATAGGTCTTAGAAATATCGATCAGCGTATAAAACTGGCATTTGAAGAAAACGGCGGAATTGAAATGGAGAAAACCGACGCAGGCGGTTTAAAGGTTTGCCTGAGGCTTGTCAAGAAGGAGTTGAAGCAAGATGTACAAGGTATTGGTGGTTGATGATGAGCATATTACAAGAGAGGGAATAGCAAGCATAATATCTGAGGAAAGCGGATGTGAGGTCATCGGTACATGCGCAAACGGTATTGAAGCATTTGATTTTATTAAAACAAATAAACCCGATATTGTAATTACAGATATCAGAATGCCGGGTCTTGACGGGTTTGGGCTTATAGAGAAGGTAAGAGACTGCTATCCTGAGACAAAGTTTATATTGTTATCCGGGTATGCGGAATTTGAATATGCAAAAAGGGCAGTAAAGTTTAACGTAAATAACTATATCTTAAAGCCTGCGGACGAGGAAGAGCTTAACAATGAATTAAAGATTCTTGCAGATGAAATTACCCGGGACAGAGAAAAAAAGAGACAGTATGAGATAAGCCTTTATGAAGCAGAGCAGATGAAGAGAAAATTCAGCGAATTCCAGCTCGGACATTTTATTGATGAAAGATATTATGCCGATGATTTAAATGACGGGTTCAGGAATTTTTTGGAGGAAGAAAACGGGCTTGGCTTAATCTGGCTGTGCGGCGAGCAGGATAAGATATGTGATTTTCTGTCCGGGAGCGTTTTGCCGAATGAGAACCTAATCGTAACAAATATAAAAAACGATGTAATAATTATATGTAAAAATGATTTGCTGCAAAATATAAAAAATGCATATGAAAAAAGCAGCGTGGCTGACGGATTTGCATTTATTATTCATGGCGGAATAAGCGCTTCGGAAATTACCGGAGTATGTATGGATATTTCAGAGCATAAAAATATTTTTACGGAAAACAAGCTGTATTTTCATAATGGATTCATGCAGCTTGGAGAAAAATACGAGTCCCTTGTAAGCCGCATTATAAAAATAATCGATAGTGCTGATTTTGATTTGTTACAGCCGGCGGTTGATTCTCTGTTTGAATATCCGGAGGAAACAGACGCCTGCGAAATGCGTTTCGGAGCAATGGATTTGATTATGAAATTAAACAGGAAGTACAGTCCGGAGGATTTCCGCAAAACTCGTTTTTTGGAAATCTTCGGTTCTTCAAGCAAGGAGCGGATGAGAACTATTGTTATGCGAAATATTGAGACATTCATCAGACTTGAAATTAACAAGGAGCATACACAATACTCCAAGCCTGTTGCAAAGGCAATAGAATATATTGATGCAAACCTTCACAGGTCTGAGCTTTCTTTGGGAATGGTTGCAGAGAATATTACTCATATGAATAAGGACTATTTCGGCAGATTGTTTAAAAAGGAAACCGGTGTGTTTTTGACCCGGTATGTAATGGAAAGGCGAATAACAAAAGCAAAGGAGCTGTTATCCGATAAAGATGCAAAGGTTTATAATGTTGCAAAACAGGTTGGGTTTGATGCTGACGCCAAATACTTTGGTAAGGTATTTAAAAAATACACCGGAATGGTGCCGACAGAGTATCAGAAAACGGTAAACAGTGAAAAATAACTAAAAGCAAGATGTCCCCCGCCTCTATAGGCGGCGGGTTCCACTTACTTTTTTCAGTGGGGGTACAATCCCCCACTGAAACGTTGAATGACGGGGCTTTGCCCCTTATTGAACGGCTGAGGCTTGGAGGTTCTGCCTGCATCATTTATGTATAACCCCCCCAAATCAGGAGATAATTGGATAAGGAACAGAATTAAATATGATTTTTACTATACAAAGTATGATTTTTTTGTTTTGAAAATTTTGTTTTGTATTATAATTAAGATATATAATTTTGATTTGGGGGGTTATAAATGAAAAAGTTATTGAAAAAGTCAGCGGCACTTATTATGGTTGTTGGTCTGCTTGGATCAGTCATTCCTTCTTCAGTTGCTGCGAGAGAGGGAAGTATTACTCACACTACGGTGAATACGGGCGATTATACGGTAATTGCCGCCCAGCCGTACGGCAGATATATGTATGTCACTACGAATGATGCGGATGTGCCGGGAGTGAGGGTTCTGAGGAAGAATGCTCAAAACGGCTATGATGATATTACGCCGGAGACAGTGTCTGTAGATGTTGCGCTTGAGGGCAGTGCCCTGGCAGCGGCAACATCAGCCGGAGATCTTAAGGGACCGGTAAGAAATGAGAATTCGTTTGACGCAATAGCCGTTCAGGGAAATATGCTTGCAGTCGCTTTTGAGTTTGGTGACCAGGCTAAATTTGACGATACAGTTTACCATACGGCACCGTCCGACCAACAGGATCAGCAGTTTTGCAACGGTTTCGGCGTAAGGCTATATTCGCTTGAAAATCCTGAGCTTCCGCGGTTCCTGGCTTGTTGTTATGCAAACAATGTCAGAGGTATTGAATTCTATAATAATTTTATGTATGTTATACAGGAAAGCAATGAAGTCCAGGTTATGGATACAAGTAAAGTCGGTGACGGATGGGAGTTAAAAAAATCATGGCTCCTGAAGATAAACGATGAGGATTTCAAGGCTACGTCAATCCGTGTGCTGGGTGACAGGCTTTATCTTGGCGGTTACATAGGCAGCAGCTTTTATGATGTAAAGGCAAGCTATGTTCAGATATATGATATTTCGGGCGGAAAGGAACAGAATCCCGAGCTTCTTGCAACCAGAAGAATAACGAGAGATGACGGCGCCGAGTCCCTTATCCGTTCAATTGCCGTAAATGATAATGTTGTTGCAGCTCTTGATTCTGTAGAAGCCGGAGATGATTCAAAAATCTCAAGGGTTGTACTTATCGGCAATAATGTTGAAACATTTGCTGATTCCGAACCTGTAAATGTAATCACAAAGCATGCAAAATACGGATGGGATATGGCAAAGGGCTGGACGCGGTATGTGAACATGTTTAAAGACGATTATCTGTTTGTTGCCGGAGGCAACGGCCATTTCAGTATTTTTGATATTTCCAATCCCGCAGAAGTTGCAGATAAGGAATTTTTCTATACAGATGATTTCAGAGGAATATCAACCATTCGCAGCAACGGCAGCGAAGTGTTCTGCGGAGCCGGTTCGGGAGTTACATGGGTAAATCCCCCTATTAAAGGAATATTCCATAAATTCGTAATAGATTCGCCGGATCTACTGGTGGGTACTCCGAGCTTTACCAGTAACGGTATAGAGCTTAATCAGCCGACAGCAGGCAAGATAGATTCACACGTTAAAGTATCAAATAATTCATCGGCTGCAAAGACTGTATATTATGTGGCTGCATATTATGATAACGGCACATTGGCAGGCGTTAATTTTGTAAGCGAAACAATAAACGGACATGAGTCAAGGGTGATTGACAATTCAATAGTTGCGGACCGGCTTGATGATACACATAAAGTAAAATATATGTACTGGGATAAAAACATGAAGCCTGTCGGAGAAGTTTATGAAATAAGCAGTCCGCAGTATTCCGGCAGCAATATTTTTGATGCATATATCAATGATGTCCCGACGATGGATGTATGGTGTGACCCGAGATTAAAGGGTGCGGATTTAACAGGCGAGGCTATAGATACGCTTGAGGACGGAGTTAAGGTTTATCGTTTCCGCTTCAGGTCAATGGATGTAGACGGGTTCCCCAATATGCCTTATTGCATAATGGCGATTCCGGCAGGTGCCTCCGCTGAAAATAAGGTTCCCGGTATTTTACAGGTGCACGGCGGCTCCGGAAAGGCTGAAGAAACTTTAGACCTGGTGGTTGAAAATGCGCGTAATGGCTATGCTTCGCTCACATTTGACTGCCCGGCATGGTGTAATCTTTATGAGGTATCAAAAGAGGAGTATGACAGCTATCCCAAGGATGATAAGAGAATAAGCGACGGTAAATATTATGTAGGCTACAGCACCAATATAGGACGCTGGATAACAGAGAGCGGAAACGGCCTGGGCTATGGACCTTATGAGGTTAAGGACGGTACGGTTACAAGGAACTCAACCTACGGAACAATAGTGGCGGGTCTCCAGGCATTTAATTATCTTGCAAGCCAGGACTTTGTTGATGAAACCAAAATGGGTATAACAGGCATATCAATGGGCGGTTATACAACAACAATGCTTGCATCACTCCTTGGCGATAAGGTAAAAGCTGCATATTCAATATACGGATGCGGATATTATGATAAGGGTTCAAGCTTTATACATGACGTCCTTGAGCCGAATTGGAATCCGGACGCTCAGATATGGCTTGATAATCTTGACGCGGGAAGATATGCAAACAGAATGACAGCCAACTACTTTGTCGGCGGTGCTATCAACGATTACTTCTTCTATCCCGAAGCGGTAATGGCGACATTAAATGAAATACCTAATTCCAATCAGGCATTTTCGGCAAACTCATTCCATAATTTATTTAATCTGCCGAACTCTGATAAATACAGAGAAGAAATCTTCAAGTATTATCTGAAGGGCGAGGGATATGAGCTTCCTGTAGTTACTGTAAAGGGAGCCGCAAAACAGGCGGACGGAAGCATGAAGATTACATTTACGCCTGAGGTTGCGCAAGGTCTTAAGGTTAATTCAACAAAGCTGTGGTACAGTCCTGTTTCACAGAAGTATGAATCACCCGAATCGACAAAAATCAATACTAACAGGAATTGGACGGATGTAACTCCCGCTGCAAATGGTGACGGCACATACTCAGCCGTAATTCCCGCCTCAGCTGTAAGCGAGGGAGCTGAATGGACAGTTATTGCAGAGGACAGCCGTTTTAATAACGGAGGTCTTGCAGGAGGCACCTATGTGTATAATACAAAATATGAATTTTAAATTTTAAAACAGATTTTTGCGGAGATAATAAGATGAGTTTTCAGTATTATTATCTCCGTTTTAATAATAGGGGGCAAATACATGTATAATTTTGGAAGAAACAATTTCAGTGCGCGGGGTTCTTATTTGTCAATAGATAACTGCGAAAACGGATTTCGTTTGAGTACAATACGCGGATGGAAAGGCGGAGTATATGAGATTTTCAGAGTAGTATATGACAAAATGCCTGATATATCCTTTACCCCGTGGGAGATGAGCGTATCGGAGGGGACAAATGTTCAGAACTTTTGCTTTTTTGGGTCTGACGGTCTTTATTTCAAGGGAAAGGGCAGCGGAATAACTCTTGAGTATTGTGAATACCCCGATACATACATAGCAAATTATGTAATAAAGGAAAACGGTAGTGTAAATTTGTGCGATTACAAAAATGACTGTTTTGAGTGGCTGACTCCGAAAAAGGGGAGTATTGAAATAGAGGCGCCGCGAAAAAAAGGTGAGGTCAAGTGCGACTATATAAAGCTTCATATAATCCCGGACGATAACGGAGAGTTTGAGGCTGCGCTTGAACAATTCTTTTCTCCGTCATCGGTTTTAAGATGTTATGATTATTCCTATGACGACTGCGTTAATATCCAAAAGAAAGACTATACCGAATGGGAAAAGAAGTTTGATACAGATAATGAATATCAAAAAGAATGCGCATATGTTATATGGAGCAACATAGTGAATAAAGGCGGAAATTTCACATATGATTCCGTAATTATGAGCAAGGCAGGCATGTCTGCCGTGTGGACCTGGGATAACTGCATAAATGCTCTTGGTATCGCCGATAAGGATTTTGAGCTTGCAATGGGTCAGTTTCTGATGCCGTATGATAATATGGATGAGTTTGGGTGCCTGCCTGACAGTATATGTGATTCTGTTATGAGCAGAGCATATGTCAAGCCTCCCATTCAGGGCTGGATATATAAGCATATGATTGAACGTGATAAGAGATTTGCAAGACGTGAGAATCTTGCAAGGGTTTATTCCGTTATGAAAAAAAATACGGATTGGTGGCTTAATTTCAGGGGTGAAACTCCGTTTTACACACATGGTAACGATTCGGGAGCAGACAACGCAACATGCTTTGATAAAAGCGAAAGAATAGAAACCTCTGAGCTTTTGGCATTTTTGTCAATTCAATGTGACTTCCTTTCGGAAACCGCCCGGATACTTGGTATGCATACAGATAAACGCGTATATAAAATGCTTGCTGATGAGCTTGCTCAAAAGGCAATTGACGGCTATTGGGACGGCAGGATATTTGTGAGAGACGCAGTGACAAAAGAGCCGTATTACAGTGATAGTCTTATGCCTTTGAGAATGATTGTTTTAAAGGATAAATTGCCTGTTGAAATCAGGGATTACATAATTGAAAAAATAAAAGACCATCATTTGTCTGTGAATGGAATAGCCTCCGAGGCGTATGACAGCCCGCTGTTTGAGAAAAACGGATACTGGAGGGGCGCTGTCTGGGCACCCGATCAGGTGATAATTATAACAGCTTTAAGGGAAATGGGTTATACGCAATTGGCTGATGAAGCTGCCGGGAGATATAAACATGCGCTTGAGGTTATCGGATTTAATGAGAACATAAGCGCTGTTTCAATGGAAGCCCTTCGCTGCAAGAGCTATACATGGACAGCAAGTGCATATTTGTACTTAGGTGATTGCAGAATGCAACCGCAATGCGGAATGCAATTGCAATGCGGAATGCGGAATGCGTAATTCGGAATTGAGGAGGTTTAATATGGGTAGAATATATCATGTTTCAAAGCAAGGGAATGATAAGAATGCAGGGACGCAGGAAATGCCTTTCTTTACGATTTCAAGGGCTGCAGGGATTGCTGAAGCCGGTGATACGGTAATAGTCCATGAGGGAATTTACCGCGAAAGCGTCAGCCCTGCGAACAGCGGCAAAAATCAGAGCCGGAGAATAGTATTTTGCGCGGCTGAAAATGAAAAGGCTGTAATAAAGGGGTCGGAGGTTATAACCGGCTGGAGGAATATGGACGGAATAAGCGTTGCCGAAATTCCCAAGAGCCTGTTCGGCGATTATAATCCGTTTGCTCAGCTGCTTGACGGCGACTGGCTTGTAGAGCCGATAGATCCTCTTCTTCATACGGGTATGGTCTATATAGACGGACGGGCTATGAAGGAGGTCTGTGGGAAAAATGAGGTGGTTAAAACCGAAATGTCTTTCTATGCCGAGGTTTTTGATGAAAAAACAGTGGTGTACGCAAACTTTGCGGGGGCTGATCCCGACAAATCCGAAATTGAGGTAAATGTAAGAAAAACGTGCTTTTTCCCTGAAATAACGGGAATAAACTATATAACTGTAAGAGGCTTTGAAATGGCACAGGCAGCCACGGTGTGGTCGCCTCCGACGGCGCAGCAGTTCGGTATGCTTGGCGTAAACTGGAGCAAGGGCTGGATAATTGAAGATAATATACTTCACGATTCGCGGTGCAGCGCAATATGCGTCGGCAAGGAAATCTCAACAGGTCATAATCTCTACAGCAGATATCACACAAAGCCCGGTTACCAGTTCCAGCTTGAAACAGCATTTTCGGCAGTACATAACGGCTGGGATAAGGAAACAATAGGCTCTCATATTATACGCAATAACATAATTTATGACTGCGGTCAGAACGGCATAGTCGGAAATTTAGGCGGCGCATTCAGTGAAATCTATTCAAACCACATATATAATATAGGGAACAAGCATGAATTTTTCGGCTGGGAAATCGCGGGCATAAAGCTGCATGCGGCAATTGATACAGTTATTCGAGACAATGTAATACATGATTGCTGGCTCGGCACATGGCTTGACTGGCAGGCACAGGGAACAAGAGTTACATCAAATTTGTATTACGGCAATGAAAAGGATTTGTTTATTGAGGTTACACACGGTCCGCACCTTATTGATAACAATATTTTTGCATCTGCCGTCAGTCTTCAGAATGCGGCGCAGGGCGGAGCATATATAAATAACATATTTATGGGAGAAATTATTTACTATGAGGTACGTGACCGCTCAACACCGTATCATCTGAATCATTCAACGGAGCTTATGGGAACAGCTGTTGTATACGGAGCCGATGACAGATTTTATCAGAATATTTTTGTCGGAAATCCCGGAAACAACGATGAGTTCATGTATTACGGAACCAATTATTATAACGGCTGCCCAGTATCTATGGAGGAATATATTGATAGAGTCCGGGCAAACGGACGTGGCGATATTGAGGTTTATTATAACGTCAGGCAGCCGGCATATATTGAGAAAAATATTTATATCAACTGTGCAAAGCCTTTTGACGGAGAGAAGGAAAATATAGTGTCGGAGACTGTAAACAGCAATGCAGTTATAACGGAGGGCAGCGATATATATCTTGAAATAAATATACCTCATGACATTGAAAAAATCGACACACAAATTATGAGCACGGAAAATATACCCACGCCGCGAATTTCCGAGCATCCTTTTGAAAATCCTGACGGAACGCTGCTTTTCCTGGACAGGGATTTCTTCGGAAGGGACAGAAGAATCAGAAATGGGATTGGTCCGGTTTCTGATATAAGGGCAGGGTACAATAAGATAAAGCTGAACAAATAATGCAGCGTGTATTTGCAGTATGATTTTTACTCCAAATTGTATGATTATTGCGTTGATGTCTTTATAGAGAAAAGGTATAATTATATTACAATTAAGATAAGGAGAGAGGATTTCCGTGGAAGCTGAAAAGAAGAAAGAAACATTAACACAGGCAATAAAAAAAGATTCCAGTTATTATCTTATGATATTGCCGGCTTTGATATTCACACTGATTTTTTGTTACATACCTATGCTTGGAATAGCAATGTCATTTAAGGATTATGATTTTGTTAAGGGCTTTTGGAACAGTGAATGGGTGGGTATGAAGCATTTTATTGAAATATTTCATATTCCTATGCTTCAAAAAGCTGTTTTAAATACGGTTTATCTTAATTTGCTGTCACTTGTAATTTGTTTTACGCTGCCGATAGTATTTGCGCTTTTGATAAACGAAGTAAAAAACGGTATTTACAAGAAGACACTGCAGACGGTCAGTTACCTTCCGCACTTTCTGTCATGGATATCGGTTGTTGCCATGGCATACTCAATTTATGCGATTGACGGACCGATAAATCATTTAAGAGCAGTACTGTTCGGAATACCGTGGGAAGAAAGAACAATGTATATGTCACTGCAATCGTTCTTTGTACCTAATTATATATTCCTAAGCGCCTGGAAGGAAATGGGATGGGACTCAATTATTTATATTGCCGCCATAAGCGGTATCGACCAGCAGCTTTATGAAGCGGCACGGATAGACGGCGCATCTAAGCTGAAGCAGGCTTGGTACATTACGCTGCCGGGCATTGCACCGACAATTGTGATTCTGCTCATCCTTAAATTCGGTTCAATGTTTGCCTCGAATTTCGAGCTTGTTTACGGTATGCAAAATGCATATGTGGAATATGACGTTATATCAACGCTTGTGTATAAGAACGGTATCAGAGACGGTCAGTATTCGCTGGCTACCGCAATTAATTTGTTCCAAAGTCTTATTTCATTAGCTCTTATATTTATTGCAAATAAGATTTCGGACAAAGTTAACAATGTTTCATTATGGTAAAAGGAGGGGAGCAATTTGAATGAATTTAAAATGGAAAGCAAGCAGTATAAAGTGTTCTATGTTTTTAACATTATATTGCTTACGGCAATAGGAATTGTGTTTCTTTTTCCATACCTTAATATTATGGCTAAGGCTTTTAATGAAAGCGCGGATACCGCATTGGGCGGAATAACAATATATCCGAGAAAATTTACGCTTGAAAATATAAGAGTTGTATTGATTGACCCATCGATTATCAGGGCGTTTGTGATTTCGGTATTAAGGGTTTTGATAGGAACCGTTATTGCGGTAATGATTCAGTTTCTCGCTGCATACGGGCTTGTTAAAAAGGGCTTGAGAGGCAAAAAAGGAATAATAATGTTTTTGATGATTCCCATGTTTATTTCAGGTGGAATTGTTCCGAACTATATCCTTTATTCAAAGATCGGAATGCTGAATAATTTTATGGTATATATACTGCCGACAGCATTCAGCTTTTATAATATGGTTGTTATCAGGACATATCTTACCACAATACCCGAGTCATTAAAGGAAGCGGGAAGAATCGACGGAGCAGGTGAGCTTCGTATCATGTGGGAAATAGTTGTACCGCTGAGCCTGCCGATTATTGCAACGATTGCTTTGTGGACATCGGTCGGTTATTGGAATGACTGGACAACAACCTTATATTACATAACAAATAAAAAATGGTATTCTTTGCAGTACTTGCTTTACAGCGTTATACAGGAAAGCGAAAGAATACAGTCTCTTATGAGAGACGCCATAGAGAGCGGACGTGATGTTACAAAAATCAGGGTTCAGACGTCTCCGGAATCACTGCGTGCGGCGCAGGTGGTTGTGACAACGCTGCCGATATTGGTAGCATATCCGTTCCTGCAGAAGTATTTTATAAAAGGTATAATGATAGGCTCAGTAAAGGAATAAAGATTATTAATGGTATACGGCTTTGCTGTGACGTGTATTAAAGGAAAGGAAGGAATAATATGAAAACAAAAAAAATTATAAGTCTGATTATGGCTTTGTCAATGGCTGCAGCGCTTGTGTGCAGCTGCGGAAAGGTGGAAGAAGCCGATTACTCGGTTGAGGAAGAGTATCCGTGGGCTGATCCGTCGCTGAGTGATACATCGGATATTCCTGATTGGAAGGGCTCTAAGATTACAGTAAACTATTGGCAGGCGCACGGGACAGGTCAGGTGGCGCATCCGAAGGCAGATAATGATGTGCTGACACCTGAGGTTGAACGTGTAACAGGTATAGTATTTGACTCTGACAGCAATATTGATAATGCAGGTCAGACCTTCGACACGAAGCTCGGTATGCTTCTCGCGTCAAAGGATTTTCCTTCATTGGCGACAAATATACCAAACCTTGGAAAGCTTGTTGAAGCGGATGTTATTTATGATTTAACAGAGCTGCTTCCAAAATATGCACCAAACCTTATGAAAAAGTATCCTGAATGGGTGTTTGAAAGCACGAGGGTTAACGCCGGTCAAAAGGGAAAAATCTATGCGGTTCCTACGGGTGTCGGTGATTCCTTTATCGCGGAGGATGAAAAGGTTGATTCTAAAAAGATAAGCTGTTTTGTCTCTCCTACATCTGAATATAACTATGTATGGGTAAGAGATGATATTTTAAGAAAGCTTTATCCGTCGGCGCATACAAGAGATGAGCTGGAAAATATTTATCTTGAGCGCGGCGAATTTACCGATGAAGAAATTTTTGATGTACCGATTAACTCAAAAGAAGATTTTATTAAAATGCTTAAGGATATAAAAGCACTTAATATTACAGAAAACGGTAAGCCTGTATATGCTACATATGCCAACAACGGCAGCGATAACTGGAGCTTAATGCAGGGGCTGTGGGAAAAGCTTGAAGGAAGAATGGGCGCATTCAACCATATGTTTACATACTGGGACAGGAAGGCTGATGAAGTAAGATTTGCACTTGATCAGGATTTCTTCAAGGCGGATCTTCAGGAATGGAATCAGCTTGTAAGAGATGATGTTGTATCAAAGGAATCTCTGATAGATCAGCAGGACGTATTTAAGCAGAAGATGAATAACGGTCAGTATGCGGTTTTGTACGGTATGGAAACACCTGATGAAGTAGCATTAAAGGAAGCGGGTAAGGATTACAGATACAGAAAGGTTTACCTGCATATTGAACCCGATTATGAAAGATTCACTCCGCTTGCAGATGCACAATGCGGTATGCAGGGTATTGTAATTTTCAAAAATGCAGTTAAAGAAAATCAGCTCCCTCAGATTCTCAGATGGATTGATTATATGGTTTCTGATGTGGGCGAAAAGATGTTCTCATGGGGACCGAGATCAGCCGGCTTGTTTGAAGAAAAAGACGGCGTGAGAAGGTTTGTTGATAAGGATGTTGAAAGATATGTGGTTTACGGTGAAGATAATTCGGTAGGTCAGAGCTATAATCTCTTTAACGGTACTGCCGGAGAAGCACCAAACGGCAATATCATGCTTATGACATACAAGTGGGGTAATCAGGGTATATTCCATCCGGCATATATGTATGAAAAGGAAAGGGATAAGGCTGACACAAACTTATATTATAATGCGGGATTTTTACATCCGCTCAAGGTTGTCAAGAGTAATATCCCTGCAATATGGACATATGCCGAAAAGCTTGATTCTGTTAAAAAAGCATGGGATGCAAGACCGTCGATTGAAAATGCATTGCTGAAGATTCTTGCTTCAAGCGACGATGCTGATTTTGACAGTAACTATAATGATCTTTTATCAATCATGAAGCAATATGGCTGGGATGAAGCGTGTCTGAAGGAATTAAATGAAAGGTTCCTTGAGGATAATAAAGAATATATGAATGATATCAAATAATGGGAGCAAATTTATGAAAAAGATATTTTCAATTGTTATCGCATTGGTTATGCTTGCGGGTATTGTGACGGTACCTGTATATGCATCAACTATTGTAAGCAGTGCATCCTTGGAAAATATAGACGCGGACGGAAGATATAAGAGCATGGCATATAGCAGCGGATATGTATATGCTATGCATAGCACTGCAGGGCTTAGGGTTATTGATATGTCAGGGAATACACCGGCAGATGTTACACCCGAAAACAGCAATTATAAGGGGACATACGGAAATGATGATCCTGTTCACTTGGTTTGCGTTTATGAGGATAAGCTTATTGTAGGTATGAAAAGCGAATCGAATAAGGATGTTGTAAGGATTTTTGATATAGGGAATAATCCTGCATCACCTGAGTTCCTTGCAGAAATCACCCTCGACGGCGGTATTGTAAAAACAATTGCCGCCGGCGACGGATTTGCCTTTGTGGGCGGATATGCACATCTTACGGTAATTGACCTGTCAACCTTTAAGTATAAGATTTTTAACGACTGGAACCATAAGGACTATAAGATGGTAGAGTATAATAACGGCATGCTCTACGGTCTTTTGCAGCAGTGGGGAGACGGCAGAAGCTTTACAAGAATAGATATATATGATATGAACGGTATCGGAGGTGGCTTCCCGAACAACAATGTAGGAGCGCAAAAAACAGGGTCTGTTAACCTTCCCGCATATGAGGCGTCGGATATATTGTACTGCAACAACTATGTTTTTGTGTCGGGGTGGACAACCGATTGGATGAAGCGCAATATTTATTGCCTTGACGTTTCGTCTCCGTCAACGGTTTCCGAGGATGATTTAATTATTTATCCTGACGGGAGCACATTAACGCGTGTAAATGATATGATTTTTGAAAACGGCTTGATTTATGCAACAGATATCGATACAAATATTTATGTGTTTGATCCGTCGGACCCTGCGAATTTGCGCGAGGTTTTCCGTCAGAGCCTGAGCGGAAATCACTACACATGTTGTTGGGCAGACGGAAAATTGGTTGTATCAAATGAAACAAGTCTTGAGTTTTACAGCGTCTACATGACGGAGGTCACCATAGACAATGTACATGACGGCGATATAATTACAAGCAGACCCATTGAGGTTTCGGGAACTGCGTTAGGCTCTTCGGAGGTTGAGGTAAGTATCGGAAATGTTTCAATGAAGGTTCCCGTTGATGCTTCCGGAAAGTATACTGCCGAATTTGATGATGAGTTTATAACAGAAGGAGAAAATGAAGTTAAAGCTGTAGTAAAGGCGGGTAAGGTATCCGGAGAGGCAAGTGTCGGTGTGACAATTAATATTTCGCCAAAGAAGTATGAAATTGTTTCAGGCAGCATTGAAATTACCGATACGGCGGCAAATGCCGGGGTAACAATAAGAAATAATGTGTCGGAGGTTGACAATGCGTGCTTTATTATTGCGGCGTATAAGGATAATAAGCTTTTTGATTACAAATACACGACAGGCAAGCTCAAAAGCGGTGAGAATATATTTGAGGACAGCCTGGAACTGGACACGAAGGATATAAGTATAAGAACCTTTGTTACGGCTGATATTGATGATATGACAAGATTGCTGTATACGGCGCAAAAGGGCGCAGCCGACGATTTCTCCGTAGCTGCAGAGGCAGCTGCGGATGAGAATATTACGGCGGTCTGTGATGTTGATAATGAAAACAAGAAGGTAACCGTAAAGGCGTCGTCCGGACAGGTAAACGGCACAGATGTACTGTTTATGGTATATAAGCCCGGCGAAAAGACATTAGATAAATTAGAGTACATTACAGCTGTCCGGGGCGGAGAAAACGGCGCGGGAATAAGCTTTGTGCTGAATAGCCCCGCACAGGAGAACAGTGATTACAATGTTGATGTTTTTGCAAAGGGCAAGGCTGTATATTTAAGTGCCGGCTCAAGCTTTAGGTACTATGGGGAAAATTATATAAGACCTATACTTGAGAGCATAAAGACTGCAGCAAGCGGTCAGAGCGGCAGCGGGACAATCGGAGAAATCCTGACGGTAAACAGCTCAATACTTGCTATTGACATGGGCGTGGGCAGTGATTATGCAAAGCTTGGCAGCGACTATAAAAACAATGTGCTGGAAAGCATAAGAGGAAAAGACTTTGTTGCAGCAGGCTCTTTGGGATTAAAGAAGGCGTTCAATGAGGCGGTAGCCGCACAGGCAGCTAAGGAAAAGGAAGATTCTGAACGCCGTAACGCATTGGAGGTTGTAAATGAAGCATTAAAGAAAACGCCTGAGGATGTAAAAGTTGCTTTGATTGAAAACGGCGGGATATTCGGCTTTGATAAGAACGTATTAAACGCACTTAATAAGCTTGATAAGGGACTTGATGACTTTGTAAAGGATCTGGACGCGGACTATACAGACGCAAATAAGCTTATAACGGATGTTTCATTGTGGTCCGGACTTGAATATGTAAATCAGACTCCGTATACCGAAATGAAAGGGACATTATCTGAGGTTAAGGATATGCTCGGACTTGATTTCGGAACGTACTATCCGTACAGAAGCGACAGTGACAATGCTTTGGTACACAGAAGAGTGGCAGACGGCGGATATAAGAGTGTGGCTGCACTGCAGAAGAGCTTTAACGATGCCGTGGCGTATGTCAACGATTCTAAAAAGACAACGTCGGGCGGCGGAGGCGGCTCTAAAAAGCCGTATTCTTCTCAGGCTAAAAGCGCACAGGCGTCAAGCTTGGTTGTTTCTGCCCCAAGCTCTGAGGTCGTAGATTTTATCGGATACAGATTCGATGATTTAGGCTCTGCAGCATGGGCGGAAAAGGCAATTAAATATCTTTCCGAAAAGGAAATTGTAAACGGTAAGGAAAACAATAAGTTCGCGCCTCTTGACAATGTTACGAGGCAGGAATTTGTTAAGCTTGTGGTTGAAGCGTTTAACATTGAAAAGACGGATGAGAAATCTGTATTTACCGATGTCAATGAAGATGACTGGAGCATGCAATATATAATGGCTGCACATAAGGCAGGCATTGTAAACGGTGTTAAGGAAGGATTTTTTGATAAGAATGCCGCAATTTCAAGACAGGATATGTCGGTAATGCTGTATCGTGCGATGAATTGTGTTACGACGGTTGAAGCAGCTGAGAAAATCAGTGAGTTTGCTGATGATACGGCTATTGCCGGTTATGCAAGGGATGCCGTTTACAGCTTGAGAAATGCCGGTGTTGTAAACGGTATGGAGGATAACAGCTTTGCACCGTCAGCAAATGCTACAAGAGCAATGGCTGCGCAGATGATTTACAATGCGCTGATGTACATGGAATAAGATAGGAGTGATTCTTTTGAAGAAGAAACTGTTTGCACTTTTTTGTGTTTTCACATTAATCGCAAACATTCCGGTTTTGCCTGCTTTTGCCGTAAAGAATGACAGCATTGAGTTCTTGAAGGCATTTGGACTGCTTTCCGGTCTGGCAGAGGATAAGACGGCGGAGGATACTGTTAAGCGCAGTGAATTAGCAGTGGTTGCATCGGGAATATTGAACTGGAACGAAACAATTCCCGAATATAATGAAGCCTTCAATGATGTAAGCAAGAGCAATCCGTATAAGTCTTATATAAAGAATGCTATGGACAGCGGTATTATGTCCGCGTATGAGAATTTGTTTGAACCTGACAGGGTGGCAGTATACGGCGAAGCTGTAACTGTATTCGTAAGATTGCTTGGATATGATTATATTGTGCAGCAGGAAAAGGGTTCTAAGGGTATAGAAGGATATATGCAAACCGCTGTATCTTACAGCCTGTTCGGCGTTAAGCATGATGCAAACGAACCGCTGACATACGGAATGCTTGACGAGCTTTTTTCGTCTGTTCTTGAAAGTGAGATATTACAGATTGAATCGGGCGGAAATGTGTCGCTGCAGAATGATGAAGTCAGCTTTATGAATAAGTACATGGATATAATAATTATCGAAGGTATTGTCAGCGGAAACAGCAAGACAAACCTGAACGGTACGGATGTCATAGATGATAACCCTGTTATTATTGACGGAGAAATTTGTGATGCGGGAAATACCGATATCGGCGGCTGCTTAGGGTACAGGGTAAAGGCGTATGTAACTGTCGGCGACGATGATGATTACACTGTAGTTCATTATAAGACGGATTCAAAAAATAATGTTCTGGAGCTTAACGGCTCAAAGGTTATCTCATACGATAAGACGGCAAAAACAGTAACATATGAAGTAACGAATAAAAGCAAAACCCTTAAGCTTTCACAGTATCCGGACGCGGTGCTGAACGGTGTAACTGTAGATCCGTGGGGAGAAGAGGATATATGCGGAATTGAAGGAAAGGTTAAGTTTATCGATAATGATAATGACGGCAGATACGATGTAATTATTATCGATTCATCTGAAACATACGTTGTTTCAGGCGTAAACAGACCTGAATATACTATATATGATAAGTTTAATAAAGCACCTCTTGTATTGGATCCTGATGAAGAGATTGAGTACAGTATGCAAAACGGCATTAAGCCTGTGGCGGTTTCCGAACTCAAGGAGTGGGATGTTCTTACCGTAAGGCAGAGCCGCAATAAAACGGGTAAGGTTTATTTTGATATTGAGGTGTCGCAAAATATCTTGTCTGCACGTGTTACGGGAGTTGACAAGGGGGACGATGACGTATGGATTACATTGGGCGAGCAGGAGTATCGTTTATGCAATGACCTTTTGAAGGCTATTGAAGACGAATTGTTTAATATGCCCGCAGTAGGTCTGGACGCGACATTCTACATTGACGCAAAAAATAACATAGCCTGGTTTACAGATAACTATATGGGCGGACAGAACGCATTGGACAGCTACGGTTATATTATCGGCGGTACAAAGTATTCATCCGACCTGTCTGATGAAGATGAGTTTTTTGTAAAGCTTTGTACATCAAGCGGTATAATAAATAAGTTCCCCCTGG
This sequence comes from Clostridia bacterium, assembly GCA_017935675.1. Classification (GTDB taxonomy): domain Bacteria; phylum Bacillota; class Clostridia; order UBA1381; family UBA1381; genus RGIG9115. The sequence goes on from JAGBHE010000036.1 coordinate 75,912, forward strand.
CGAAAAGAGTAAAAATTATTGACGCGGAGAACGATATCAATAAGTCATTTAAAAAGCTTGATTTTATAAAGGCGCCTCAGCTTGCGCCGGTAAATCCGGGCGAGAGCCTGAAAAGACAGCTTGTTATTTATAAGCTGAATGATGCCGGGGAAATTTGCGAGATGACGTTTGCAAAGATTGGCTGCAAGAATTACGGAACCGATTTTGCAGCTGCTGAAATGGGTGTGGATAAGGATAATTTTTCTCTTGACCTTGTTTTGAACGCGTCAAGCAAGAGACAGGAGGAGCTTTTTGAAGTCAGGAACGGCAAGAAAGAATTTTTCCTGGCGTCAAATGATAAAACCCTTGTATTCAAAATACCTCATCCGGACAGTGACGGCTCTTTTGATGAAGAAAAAATAAGAGTTGAAAAGCCGAATGTATTGCCTAACAATGATGACTATATAGATGCCGGCGGCGATGAAACAAGAAATGCATATTACGGCACAGAAATATATGATTTTGACGCGGCGCATACACCGACTGTAATGGTTACATATTTTTATCCGACGGATACAGGCTATGATTCTGACAGGACATGGAACGATCAGACTAATTTTCTTATTGTTACGGACGTAAAGATGAGCCTCAATGCTGATGATGAGCCTATAACAGCTGTCACCGGGAAATGGGAGGGCATGGAGGAATTTACATTCAAGCCTGCAACAGATGAAGCTAATGCAGCGTTACAGAAGGTAAGAAAAGGCGATATTATAAGATTTATATCTTATGACAGAGAGACCATTGTAAATGCGCATATAGTATTCAGAAGCTCCGACAGACCGTCTGACGAGCCTAAGCTTCAGAGATATGCCCAGACTGATGAACAAGGTGAACTCAGAGAGGATTATTACAACGGCGGAACAACCTTGTACTTAAATGACGGGAAAACATTCACGTATTGGGGCGAATATCAGTGGAGCGGCGGCTTCTACAGCTCCTGCTTCATAGGTCTCGGAGAAGTAAGCGCAAAGGTTGGAAGCAGGATACTGTTAGATTGCAGCTATGAATTTGAAGGAAACAAACAGGAGCTGCCGTTTGAAATATACTGGTATTCACAGTGTACTCTTCTTGATTTAAGCAGCAAAAAGAACATTACCGCAAAGGCAATAACAGCAGATGATATTGCCGAAGGGTCACGGGTGTTCGTACATGCCCTGAACAGAAATATCCGTGACATTGTAGTAATAAAGGAATAAGAGGAGGACTGAGTCACATGAAAAAGACAATATCTTCAATATTGTGTGCGGCGCTGGCTTTGACCAATATTACCGCGGTATTCGCAAGAGGACCCGAGCCTGAGGTCACATTTAGAACCCATGAAAATGAAGTTATTTCCGTCAGTAATCCCGACGCTGTTCGTATAGAAAATTTTGAATACTATAATTTGGTTCAGAGAGACGCGGAGGGGTCAAGATGGAGAATACCTCCCGTAATCATAAAGACAAGCGATGCCGTAAAGCCGGGCGGAGTTTTCTATATTTACGGTGACGGAATGCTCCAGAGAGATATGCAGATTGCATTCAAGGAATCTGAAGGACCGAAAATTCCGCAGAAGCCTGATGAAAATTGTATCTATGCTGACCCTATACAGGTTGACCAGGATACAAAGTTTGTTGCCGTTAAGCTTCCCGAGGATATGAAACCGGGTGTTTACGATGTATGGGTAAGCAACAAATACGGTTGGAGCGCCGGTTTTAAGCTCAATGAAGCAAGACCGGAGTGGACAGATGAAAATGAAGCAGCAAAGGGTATGAAAATAGGAATATACGGAAAAAACCTTGATTCTTCAGAATTCGGAGGAAAAACCGACACTAAGGTTGCATTGTATGACGGAGAAAATGCATATGAAATGCCTGTAATTTCCGTAAATCCATTCAGAGCAGAGTTTTATATTTCTGAAAACATACCCAATAATAAATATCAGGTCTTTGTTTCAAATGACGGCGGAGAATCGTGGGTAAAAAATGCGGCATTGGATCAGGAGCTTGAGGTATATGACAAGACGGAAGACCCGCTGGGATTAAATGTCGGATGGGCTAATCAATTTGAATGGGATAAAGTATATAATGTTAAGGATTTCGGTGCTAAGGGCGACGGAAAAAATGATGACAGGGCGGCTATTCAGGCAGCCATAGATAAAGCTCATGAGGACGGCGGCGGTGTTGCATATATGCCCGCCGGGAATTATATAATTTCCGATATGATAACAATGCCCGGAAGAGTTGTTCTCGAAGGAGAAAGCCGGGATAAAACAACAGTCACGTTTTCATATAAGGGTGAGGATAAGAGTTCAAAGCAGGTAATTGCAGCTGTCGGTGAGGGAGAATCGGAGGGCCGCAACGGTCTTGCAAGGTTTACTCTTACGGATGATAATACGGTAAATCCTGATTGGCCAGATTTCTATGTTTGGCTCGGGAACGGCTGGGATAAGGTCAGCAAGGCCAACGGAAGAACTGCTGATTATATATTTATAAAGGATTTTAATCTTTCATACAATTTCAACCGTTCAGGTAAAGGAAGAGCATACGGCGTAAATGTTCTCGGTGACTCGCATATGCTTATGGAAGGCTGCAATTTCAAGGGCAATGTCGCGTCTATGGTATTTTCGATGATGTCGAAGTACTCCAGAATCTGCAATAATGATTTTTATACGGCAATGACAAACCTCGGCAACAATGGTATTTACCAGGTTATCAGCAATAACTATATAAAGCGTTTTCAGGAGCTGCGTAATGACGATGAGTATTTGAATACACAGGGCATTTTTATGAGAGGTCCATGCTATGTTTCCGATAACTATATCAGAGATATAGGCTGTGACAATGAAAACGACGGTGAGGTATTGTGTTCGGAGAACGCGGGCGGCGGTACAAAGACGTTAGGAACCATTGTATCGGCAACTAAGAATACCGTTAAAATTGATGCTTTCGGCGACGACTCATTATATGATTGGAGTTACGATAATCCTCAATGGGGTGAACATTATGCATTGTGGATTGTAAACGGCAGGGGACTCGGTCAATGGGCAAAAATTCTTAATTTTGATAAAGAAACAATGACATTTACTCTTGACAGGGATTTTGTTATTACTCCCGACAAAACAAGCAGGTTTGTTACAAATACAATTTCTGAAGGAGTTATATTCTATAAGAATGAATGCCTGAACGCGGAAAAGGGATACTGGTTATTCGGTGATACATTTAACTGTGTTATTGCAGATAACAAAGGAACAAATTGCGAGGGTGTGTTCATCTGGGGAATGTTAAGTGATAACAGCCTTGTCGGAAATTACTTTTCCAGAATAACAAGAAACAGCTTTACAGGCGTAAGTCCCAAGAAGAAATTATGCGGTATTTACATGGATCTTTGGGTAATAGGCAAGCCGAGGGACCTTATTGCAACATACGGAATCGAATACAGAGATAATGTTATGAAGGATGCTCCGTATGAATTTGACCAGGCGGCTGTTGAGAACACACATGACTGGACGGAATCCAATGATTTCAGCGGTCTTCATATTACGCATAACTTTACGGATTCTGTCGGAAAAAGTCCTACGCTTCAGAAGGCATTTCTGATAGAAGGAAATCAGCTTACAAATTATATCAGAGGTATTGCTCTCGGCGCAGAATTTAACCGTAAGGATTACATGAGAATTAATTCGGAGGTTAATGCAACCTCAGATATAATAATCAGAAACAATCAGATGACAGATACAAAGGAAGAATATGCTATTCGATATGCGAACAGAGTAAAGTTTGTGAAGTAAGGGCGGTGCCCTAAATTGAATATTCAGAAATTTTTTGAAAGGATAAATGTCATATATGAAATATGATTATAATTATTTTTCTCCCATTATGCTGATGCTGAATACCGAAATGGCGGCTGACACGGAACAAATAAGGAATGGGATTAAAGATATTGCCCAAAAGGGATTTGATGCAATTTGCGTTGAATTCAGAAAATGCATATTTGATGAAAATGACCCCATCGGCATAAATGCAATGAGGGTTGTTATGGATGAGGCGCAAAAAAACAACATAAAAGTATCTCTGACGGTTCCTCCTCATTTTAAGAAAGCGTTAAAATCACATCCCGAATGCAGAAATTCAATTACGGTAAAATCGGAATGTGATATTATAAACGGAGCTTTCAGACTTGAGGTGCCTGCGGTTGAGCATTGTCTGCGCGGTGTTAAAAGGTTCTTTCTTATTTCCGATAAGATTACAGATGTAACGGACGAAATATCGTACAGTATCCAAAAGGACGCGCAGGCGTATATATACGGCGAATGCAGCTTTGAAGGCAAGCTTGCCGCATATCTTGATTTTATAACGGATGAAATTGATTATACATGTGATTTGATGGAGAATATGGTATCAGACCTTCTCGACATATATGACGGCTATCATTTCAGCGGAATGGCGCTTGATGAATTCGGTACGGGAACAAGGCTGGAGCATTATTATAATATAAGTGATTCCTTCCTCCGGGGATTTAAAAATAAATTCGGATATGATTTTCTTGATAAAATTGTATATATGGATTACAGCGGCGAGTTTTCCGCAGATGTCCGGTGTGACTATTATGAAATGACCGGAATTAATACATACAATTTTCAGAAGATGGTGAGAAAACAGTTTACAGGCAGGTTTGGCAAAGACATATTTACAGGGTTTCATTCCACATGGTGGGGCGAAGGAAACTCAGGAGATCTCTGGGCGGGAAATATTGATTATTTTAAATTGACGGATAATCTTTCGGGTGGTTTTGTGGACGCCCAGTACGACGCTGAACGCACAATGCTTTCAATGACTCTGCTTGCGGAAGGCCTTGCAAAATATTCTGAAACGGGGCATGCATATAACATGTGCTGGGACAGATATCCGACCGATGAAAAAATGGATTATTACCACAGATATCTTGCTGTCAGAAACTGCAGATGGGTAGGTCATGCATACGGCGATTCCGGCTCCTTCGGACCGGGGTATCCGATGCATTCAACATGGAATAAGGTGAGCGAGTGCATTAAGCTGAAGAAAGCGTTCTCCGATTTATATAATGATGCAAAAAGCAAGCCGAGGGTTGCTTTCCTGTACCTCTGGAGAACCATGGCGGCGTTAAATGACAATAGCATTCATTATCACAGATTGGGAATGAAGGCGCTTGCCGATAAGGTGCAGAAGGCAAATATAGAAATTGACATTATTCCCGAGTATGCGCCCGATATTGATGAATATGATGTTTTGTTCGTATCATGGGGAACAAACCTCAGTGAATATACAAGATTAAAAATCGAATCGGCGGTTAATAAGGGTAAAAGGGTTATATTTATAGGAACTCCTCCCGGAATTGCAAATGATTTCTATGAGGTATCGGAGAGGGAAGAATATCCCGATAACTACGAATATGTTGCATGGGATTTATGGTTTACGGATGAAAAGATTAACATGCTTTATTACCCGCTGACGGCAGATGAAAAATATGTAAAGGTAAAGACGGGAGGAAAAATCTGCGGGGTTGCTAAGGAGAATGTTGAGTACTATTCATATGAGGTAGCATTGACTGAATATTTTGACGAAATATTAAAATCATTGTCCGCTTATAAGGATATTGACGGCGGTGGGAAGGTTTTGTCAAAGACAGCTTACGGCGGGGATTACAGTGTTATCTCACTGTGCGGCGTTTGGGACAGCATCATAGATATTGATTTTGAATTTTGCGGCAGAAAAATATCGGTTTCCTCTTGCAGCGCTGCCGGAATTAAGATTTTCGACAGCGGTGAAATTGAGGCGATAGGCAACAGGAACGCAAAAATAATTATTGACGGACAAGAGGCGGAAATTATTCATATATAAAGAGGAAAAATACTATGATAAAAAGAATTATTGGCAGTGCTGTGGCAGTATCGTTTATAATGTCTGTTATATTATCGGTTACACCTGTTGTAATGGCGGAGGATAATCCCGTAATTTTTAACATAAGCTGCGATATATCGCCCGGAGAAGTTTTTAATGCTTACGGGGCTGATATTGACGCGGTAAATGAAATTGAACTGATTAATGCTGACAGCAGCGAATCATATTTTGTAAAAAAGATAAACGGCGATAATGATTATCTGACTGCAATTCTGCCTTCAAGCGCGCCTGCGGGCCTGTATTATATCCGTATTAACGGCAAAGACAGCAAAACGGTTTTAAATGCGCCGAAACCTAAATGGATAAGCAACCGCAAGGCTTATGCGGGACAGGTGATATCAGTTTTCGGTCAGGGGTTATTGCCGCCGGAATATGGTGTGCAGTCTGCGGCAAGTGTTAAGCTGTCTGACGGTAAAAGGACAATATATCCTGAGATTACAGCCGCAAATCCGTATGAAATTAAGTTCAGAGTGCCGGAGGGTGCTGTGGGCGGAATATATGATGTATACGTAAGCTGCGGAAATGATTTGTGGTTTACGCCCGAATATACTGAGGACAACAACAGACTTGAAATCATGCCGGATGTTGTAAGAACGGTTAGCGCGGACGAAACGGCAAATATAGAAATAAAAACTCCCGCCGGTAATTCATACACCGTCTGGGATACGGAGTCGAAGGGTAATTATTTGTACGTTCAGGCTGCAAGTCCGGATGATTCGGGCAGAAGCGGTCTCAGGGTATATGATATAAGCAATATGCAAAGCCCCGCTGACGTTACACCGGATAATGATGATATGTATTTTTCAACGGCAGTTGCCGCTGTGGGCGCTTTGCATATCGAAGGGGATTATCTGTACTGCCTTACATGGGATAATCCTGCATATTTGCTGCAATACAGCATTAAAAATCCGGCAGCACCCGTTCTTGCCGGAAAACATAAATTGAACAGTGTTTCAACTCCGAGAGATATGGTATTATACGGCAGCAGGGCTTATATTGCAGCATGCGGCGGTATTGTCAGCGTTGAATTGGAGGACGCATATTCCGAATCAACATGGAAAACAGGGTATGACGCTAATCTGCTGTCCATAGATATAGAAAATGATGTGCTCTTCTATACGGCATTTAACGACAACGGAGTATCATACCTTTATGTCAGCAGAATAAACGGGGACGGAAGCGTATCAAATATAGGCAGACGCGGCTTTGACAATATTGAAAGAATAGCTGACGTATGCGTGAATGACGGCTATGCATATCTCGGTTTAAGAAATGAGAATGCAAGCCCTCAGATAAACAAACTGGTTTCGGTTGAAGTTGGCTCAGCGGACAATGAAGCCGCATTAAACAATGCTGCCGTCAATCAGACGGATTTATCATACAGGATATCCGAAATAGGTGAATACAGAGGATACATATGCGTTTCAAGTCTTGACGGAAGATTTGTTGTATATGATGGGACGGAAGGCTTGAATCCGATTGAAAAGTGCGTTGTAAATAACTGGCGGCCTAACTGGTGCGCAGGTATCGGCGACGGATTTGCCTTTATGGGGAATGCGGACTCAGGTGTGAATGTCATAAGAATAAATATCGCAGAAAAGAAAGCGGAAGACCCCCTTGGTCTCGGTGTTTATTGGGCGGCTGAGTTTAACTGGGATAATACAGTGAATGTTGATATTGCCGATAAGAAAAACACGGATGTGACGGATTACATAAGAAATGCGGTAAACGACGCATATAATGCCGGCGGCGGAGTGGTTCTTATTCCTGAGGGTGAGTTTATTATCAGGGATATAGAGATGAAGAACGGAGTAGTCTTAAGAGGTGCGGGACATGACAAGACTGTTTTAAGGTATAATCACAGCGAATGGGCTGTTATAAGAAACAGCAGCAGTCCGGAAGGCCTCGGCGGATTGCAGGGTATATGCGATTTGAAGGTTACGCTTGACCTCGGAGATGACGCACCTTATTATCCCGATTATATTTTCTATTTCGGTTCATTCGGGAATGCAGGCATGAGCAAGGTATTTGTAAAAAACTGTGACACGGATATGCCGATGTTCAGAAGATGGAACGGTGAATACGCAGAGGAGTCCGGTAATATGCCGGGGCAGGCTCCGAAGCTGTCCGACGACGGACGCGGTATAGCATTTTACACCGATGTCCGGTCCGATGTTTTGATTGACAGCTGTAATTTTAAAGGATTTATCGGTTCGCCGTATATAATTTCTTCATCAAGCGGCGGAACAAAATATATTACAATGCGAAACTGTACAATGCGTATGAATACGGGAAATGCACATTTGCTGGGCTCATATGTGGTAGCTGAGAACAACAGCATCATAATAGAAAAGGAGCTTGAGAATCCGTATGATTTCAATTCGGAGGGTATTATAACAAGAGCTCCGTCATACATTGCAAATAATTATATTGAGGGTGCGGGAAAAACAGGACATAATGACGGTGAGGCTATCCTTACCGAAAACGCAGGCGGCGGAGGAACGAAGCTTGCAGGTGTTGTTACAGCTTCAACATCAAATTCCGTTACCGTAAATCCCGAGAGGAATAATAATTCATGGGACCTGTCATATCATGCATGGTATCCGCTGAATATTGTTATCACAAAGGGCAAGGGTATGGGACAGTACCGTTCAATTTCCCGGGCAGATGAGAGTACGGGGACAATATATGTTTCAAAGCCTTGGGACATACAGCCCGACAGTACAAGCCGTTTTGCCGTAATTCAGCCTGTTAAGGGGGCTATTGTTTATAATAACAGAATTAAAGACTGCTCAAAGGGATTATGGTTTTATAATAACAGCATTGACTGTGTAATGGCTGAAAACATATGCGAAAATTCATCAGGACTGTTTGTTAATTCGTGTGATTTGGGACCCGGCAATGAACAAACCGTATCATATTTCAATAAAATGGTGAACAACACCGTTTCGGGATTTTCCGATAAGGTTCATTCATCGGCAATCGGTGAAACTGTTATTCTGTGGGTTGATACGGATGCTTATGCCGTAAATTCATACGGAAGCGAAATAAGAGGTAATTTGTATGACGGCAGCGGATATAACAAAAATCATATCAGCGGAATAATCGAATCCGGAGATATTACGGGAATTTATCTCGGTCATTCGGACAGATTAAACGAAAATGATAAGCTGAGTGATTTGTCAAGCCCTGTGGTTAAGGCGGGAATAATATCCGAAAACACCGTTAGGAACAGCGAAAGAGGCATTTCAATCGGCGGAAATGCTTATCCTGATACATGGTTCCACAAATATTCTTACCGCACAAGGGGAACAACAGGCATTGCTCTGCGGAACAATATTACGGATAATACGGAAATCCCGTATTGCTATAACTATAAAGACGGCAAAATGCCGCTTGATGATGTCTATGAAGCGTCAGGACATATAAAGGCATCCTTGGATATGACAATGACAGATAAGGCTGAAAACGGGACGGTGGATTTTTCGGCGGAAATTTCAAATGTGGATTTTATATCTGATGATTTTAAACTTATTATTGCGGTTTATGATGATTCCGGACATCTGATTAAAGCCGCAGTCGGGTCTGATGTGAAAATTGAAAAAGGCGGCCAATCAATTATCAGAGCATCGGCAGATTTATCAGATGTTAATATCAAAAATGTAAAAATTAAAGGCTTTGTATGGAATAATAATATGAATCCGGCATTAATTAATCCATATAGCTGCTGAAAGAAGGAGTGTAAATCATGAAGAAAACAATATCTTTGTTATTGAGTATTATGCTCATTATCCAGCTTGGTATGGCAGGGTCGGTAAATGCGGCAGAGTATCAGAAGAACTCTGTTGAAACCTCTTTTATAAGCTGCGGCGGATATGACACAGCAATTGAAGGAGAGTATGCATACGTATTGTATGATGAAACAACGGTTAAAAAAATTCATATCCCGAGTGGCGATGTTGTCTCGGCATTTACAGCAAGTGACATTCAGTTCAGATTAAGATTTGATGAAACGCATTCGAACAAAATTATAACAGTAAGTGACGGTATTGTTCTTGTAAGAACAACACAAAATCAGATTTCGGGATATCTGATTGACTTTACAAAAGAAGCTCCTGTCGGTCATAAGGTTAATATGTCAGGCTGGGGCGCTGATGCAACGATGCAGATAGTTCATGGCTATATATTCATGACTGCTGCCGATGAAATTTACACATATAAGGTAAGCGATGTGTTTGGCCGCAATGAAAACGAAGAAGAATGGGGCTGGGGAAAATGGCATTCAAGAACCAAAATCAGTGAGGTTGTAAGCGGATGCTCGGAAAGCAGCAGCAAGGTATATGATTTCAATATCCAATGGGACGGCATAAATGACGGTCTTTTTGTAAGCCTGCCGCAGTGCTGGAGCGGTAATATTGCTCCGGACAGCAACATCATTATCGGTAAAATTGTAATGAACGGCAATGAACCCTCCATAGGCAGTGATTTTATTAAAGAAAAGGTGTCGAACCTTGTTAATTACGGTGCTTATTCTAAATATGCAGGTTCATCATCACTCGTTTTAAACAACAAGCTTTATGTTGTAAACAGAATTACAGACGGTGGATCATGGTATATATCAATAAATGATCAGGGCTTATTCGGCTATGATTTATCGTCGGGTGCTCCCGTTTATGACAATTTACAGTTTTTTAAGCCTGAAGCGGAAAGAACGGTAGCAGCTGTTCCGTTTGCAGATAAGGCTGCGTCTGTAACAACGGCAGGTAATGTATATGTTCTTGACCCGGATAACGGCTATAATGTTATTGATACATTTTCGCTCGGGCAGGGGAACGTAGTGAACGTAAGATATGACGGAAGCAAGATATGCGCTCATTTTGAGAATAAGGGCTTTGCTGTTCTCGATACAAAATCCTTGTATAAATACGATTTATCATGGGGAAGTCTTTTCGGCAAGCAGGATGATGACAATACCGGAAACTATATAAAGGAAGCCGGTTATGCAACTGCCGTAGAAGGCGAGTACGCATATATCCTGAAGGATGATCACACAGTTAAGCAGGTTGTTGCAAAGACCGGTGAAACAGTTAAGACCTTTACGGCAGATACGTCTAATGTCACATATGCAACAGGCTCATATAATTCTGTTAATTCAGAATATATAGCTGTAGAGAATGGTCTTGTAATGGTTAAAATGGCAAGCTACAAGGGAGAAACAAACATTGTGGGCTGTGATTTGATTGATTTTACGAAGGAAACACCTGTCAACAAGCCATATGCATTCAATATAGGCTGGGGTGCTGAAAGCTACATAGGAATGTCAAACGGATTTGTTTACACGGCTGCAAATGATGAAGTAAAAGTATACCCGGTAAATGAGATGCTCACAGATCCCGGTGACGGAGATCACTGGTGGCTGTTCAGCTCAGAGCTCAAGATGAGCAGTGTTTTGGGAACGAGTGAAAACGAAGCGAGAACAAGAGGAATAAACCTCCACTGGACCTCTGGTAATGCCGGTAAATATATTGTATTGCCTTGCTGCTGGGGCTCAACGGAAAAAGCTAATCATTATATAACGATTGGTGATTTTTCGGTTAATGCTGAAGGAAAGCTCATTTTATCAACAGATAATCTTACAAAAATCTCATCGGAATATTTTCCCGATTGCTTTAACGCCTTTGACACATTGATGATCGGTGACAAGATATATATTTTAAACAATCATGCGTCGGGCTGGTCTGTATGGGAGCATGCAGGTGTTTATGAAATAACATTAAATGCCGACGGCAGTGTAGAAAAAAAGCAGATAACGCCTGAAGATAAGTGGGATCATTCAAATTCACGTGTTGTCGGTATGGCGCAGTCGGGTAAGTACATTGCAATGGTTTCATATAACGGCCGGGTATATATGTATAACACGGAAACAGGTGTTATAGAATATAACATTGATATGGGCGTTACCGATGCAAAGCCAAAGTATGCCAAGAAGTCGGGCAATATGATATACGTTCAGTTTGATGACAAGGGATATTCTGTTTTAAAACTTGATAAGGAGCCTTCAATATCGTTTGGTAAAGCAGCGGCAGCAGTTGAAGGCGGCATTATCAATGTTTCGGCAGATGTTGTCAACAGCGGTGAAGGTGATGCCGAGAACTATAACTTTATTGCGGCTGTATACAACGGCGGCAAGCTGTGCGAGTTAAAGGCGGCAAGCAAGACAATTCAGGCTAAGGGAGAGGAAGCTGTAAGCTTTGAACTGAATCTGCCGGAAAACACAGACAATATGTACGTAAAGGTTATGTCAGTTGATCTCAGCACATTGAAGCCTAACTGCGACAGTGTGAAAATAACATCATTTAATGCTGCAGTGGAACAGACATACGGCCTTGATGTGTACAATGATTCGTCAAAACCGTTATGCGTAGCATTTCTCGGCGGTTCAATCACAGAGGGCAACATGTATTCGCTTCCTGTAACAAATGACTTTTTCCGCAAGGACGGCAGAGAAGTAACATATGTGAATGCAGGTATAGGAGGAACGGGTTCAGCCCTCGGCGCATTCAGATTGCAAAATGATGTGCTTTCATATAATCCCGATGTAGTATTTATTGAATATTCGGTAAATGACGCAGGTGTTATGGATGCGGGCGTAACATATGAAGCTATAATAAGACAGCTTTTAGAGGCTGACCATGTGCCTGTAATTATTCCGGTAAACCTTACAACAACATGGCTTCAGTCTGCAACCGACAGATTTGACCCTGTATGCGATTATTATGGAATTAAGGATATAAATGTTCATGAGTATTTACAGAGTATGGTTGACAGCGGTCAGACAACATGGGATCAGTTATTTGCAGGTACAGACGGAACTCATCCGAATGAAAGACTCGGTCAGATTTATGCTGACTATATAACGGATTGTCTCACAAACCGGGCAGCCGACTATTTCAAGGTAATAAGCAACAAGGAACAGCCGTATTCAGCAGCTTACGCATTTAATTCACCTTGTCTTGTTCCTGCCGAAAATGCAGTATACAGCGCGGGATTCAGCAAGAATACAAATGCGAATTCACACTTTGCAGGCGGTACAATGGTGAGCACAACTCCGGGAAGCACAATTAAATACAGCTTCACAGGCACTGCTATCGGATTCTATGTTGCCTGTGGTGAAGCAGGAACAACGGCAACATATAAGATTGACGGTAAGCATGTCGGTAAGATTGACTGTTATGAGAGCGGTCACGGTGATATGCCTATGGGCAAGTCATTGAGATATGATCTTGAAGACGGAAACCACACAATTGAAATTACTGTTAATGAACCGCAGAACAATGACAGAACAAAGTTTGAGATCGGTTACTTTATGGTAAATAAGCAGTAATCCGTTGTTAATTCTTTAAAGTAATAACCGTAAAGGTCTGTCATTTTGTCAAATGACAGACGGTCGGCGGCGGATGCTAAGGCATCCGCCGTTTTGTTTTGCCGTATTAAAAATATTTATGGCATAAAATAATTTGTTTTGGAGGTTAATAATTATGTCAAGGGTTTTATTGGACGCTGACTGGAGATTTTTTGAGGGTGACTTTGAGCAAAACACCATGCATAAGGGATATACAAAAGCAGGTGAATGGGGATTTGGGTTTTCTGCCGCCGGATTTGACGACAGTTGCTGGGAGGAAATAGATATTCCGCATGATTTTGCGGTAAAAAAGAAACCTGAGCCTTTTAATCGGACGCAGACGAAAAGAGATGACAGCCTCAGAGTTGCTGTTGGCAGCAAGGTTGGCGGCGTAGCTTGGTACAGAAAAAAGCTTATTATGGATAAGCCGAAACCCGACGAAAGAATTTTTATAGAGTTTGACGGTGTTTACAGGAACAGCCGTGTTTATGTAAATGAATTTTATATCGGCTCTAATCTCAGCGGATATATTGGCTTTGAATTTGATATAACGGATTTTTTACATGAGGGCGAAAACATTATAGCTGTAAGGTGTGACGCGTCGGAGGCTGAAGGCTGGTGGTATCAGGGAGGCGGAATATTCCGTCACGTATGGCTGAAAACCGAAAAAGATGTATTTGTTTCAGATGTGTATGCAAAATCAAAAACAGCAGGAAATAAAGGGTTTTTTGAGATTGAAACAGAAATTAAAAATAAGTCCGCCGGTCTGTATGAGGGAACCTTGAGGGTAGATGTCATAAGTCCGGCCGGCGAGGTATTAACCGCTGACTCGTCTGTAAGTGTCGGTTCATATAAAAATATCCTGACAACAATAAAAATATCGGTTAATAATCCCATGCTCTGGTCGTGTGAAAATCCGAATTTATATACCGTGAAGGCTTATATTGATAACGGAAGCGAATATATTCTGACAACAGGAATACGCGATGTATACTTTGATGAGAACAAAGGATTTTTCTTAAACGGCAAAAGCGTTAAAATAAAAGGCGTATGTATGCATCAGGATCATGCCGGACTCGGAACGGGACTGTTTGACGGGATATATGATTTCAAAATACGTAAGCTGAAGGAAATGGGCTGCAATGCCGTAAGAATGTCACATAACCCGTGCAGCAGGGAGTTCCTTGATATGTGTGACGCTCACGGAATACTCGTCATGGTTGAAAACAGGCTTTTGTCAAGTGGGGAGGAGGATATGAGCCAGCTTAAAAGAATGATAATAAGAGACAGGAATCATCCATGCGTATTCATGCTTTCCATAGCCAATGAGGAAGGTAAGCTGCAGTTTAGCGAAACAGGTGCAAGGATAGCAAAAACAATGCATGATTATATAAAGAGCATGTGGGATATAGATGTTACCTTGGCTTTGGTTTTTTGGGATATGGTGGGCGGCGGTCTTATAACCGATGTATATAAGGCAGAAAAAATAGCAAAATATGTTGATGTAACCGGACACAACTATAATCACGCAATATGGGACGAATTTCAGAAGGTGTATAAAAAACCGTTTATATCCACGGAGCAAAGAGGTATACCGCAGACCCGCGGCTGTTATATGAGCGATCCCGAAAAATGCCGTATAGGGGTTATGGACACGGAAAACGGGTTCTTCTGCGGAGAGGGTGAAGAGGTATGGGCGTTTACTGCACAGCGCCCGTATGTAAGCGGCTTGTTTATCTGGACGGGATTTGATTATCACGGCGAGCCTTCGCCTTATGACTGGCCGGCAATCTCAAGCCAATTCGGAGTTATGGATTTATGCGGCTTTGAAAAGGACGGTTTTTATTATTATAAAGCGATGTGGAGAGAAGAACCTTCAATTTATATTCTGCCGCACTGGAATGAAATTGAGGGCATGAATGAGGAAAGAAAGGTATGGTGCTACACCAATTGTGACGAAATAGAATTATTCATTAACGGAAAATCTGTCGGGAAAAAGAAAACGGAAAGGTATAAGCATACCGAATTTAATGTTAAATATGAGCCGGGAGAAATCAGAGCGGCGGGATTTATCAATAATAAGCAGGCATGTAGTTACAGTATCCGCACAGCAATGCGGCCTGCTGCGGTAAAAGCGGATATACAAGCCCGGTATAATGAAAACGGTAAAAAATATACAATTGTTACGGTAAGAGCGGCAGATGATAAAAATGTGTTTGTGCCTGACGCGGAAAATTTGATTTGTGTGTCCGGTGCCGCAAAGGTAATAGGCTGCGGTAACGGCGATCCCATGAGCCATGCTTCCGAAACAAGCAATGAAAGAAAGCTGTTTTTCGGGCTGGCACAGTTTATTTTCGAGGGAGACGGAAAAGTGACGTTCAGCGCAGAGGGATTAAAATCCGATGTTATTTGCTTATAGGTTAAAGCATATGGAAGGAATTTGCCCGGTGATTTTCCGATAAGGGAGAAAAATTCATAAGCCTGTCTTTTTTTGATAAATAATCTGAAGCAATATTATGTTGTTATTTTCAAATTCCGGACGAATAAATAAAAATTATCACGGATTTCTTAATAAGCCTTGTGATATTAAACAAAAATTTATAAATGGCACCTTACCGACCTCGTCAACCAGATACAAATTTAACATCAGGCCGCAATTTACCATTGATTTTCTCCCGAATAAGGTGTAAAATATGATATATACGGAATTGATGAAATTATACGAGTCGGGCTTTTGATAAAATAAACGAGGGAAGGTTAATTATGCATCAGGAGAATTTACAAAAACAAAAAATATTGATTGTGGACGATTCTGAATTCAACCGTTCGATTTTAACGGATATTTTAGGGGAAGAATATGAAATTTTTGAAGCGGTGGACGGCGTTGAGGCAATTGCCATGATTCAGAGGCATGCTATGGAGCTTTCCGCAGTGCTGCTGGATATTGTCATGCCGCGTATGGATGGATTTGAAGTATTGACAGTGATGAACCAAAAGCATTGGATTGAGGATATTCCTGTTATTATTATTTCTGCTGAGAGCGGCTCCGGGCAGATTGAAAAGGCGTACAATTTGGGAGCTACCGATTTTATTATGCGTCCCTTTGACGCAATGCTCGTTCATCGGAGAGTAGTCAATACCATTTTACTGTATACGAAGCAGAAAAATTTGATTAGTCTTGTGATTGACCAGATTGATGAAAATGAACATCTCAGCAATGTGATGGTTGATATCCTCAGCCATATTGTAGAATTCAGAAACGGGGAGAGCGGTCTGCATATTATACATATCCGCACCTTTACTGAGGTAATGCTCAGACAGCTGCAGAGAATGACGGATCGCTATTCACTGACGCAGGCGGATATCGCCATGATCAGTCTTGCTTCAGCTCTTCACGATATTGGGAAAATTGCGATTGATGAGAAAATTCTGAATAAACCGGGGAGACTGACAAAAGAAGAGTTTGAAGCTATGAAGAAGCACTCGCTGATAGGAGCTCAAATGCTGGAAAATCTGCCGACTTATCAGGATGCCTTGCTTGTCAAGATTGCAAGTGAAATCTGCCGATGGCATCATGAGCGATATGACGGCAGGGGCTATCCGGACGGCCTGGTAGGAGACGATATTCCTATTTCCGCCCAGGTGGTGGCATTAGCAGATGTATATGACGCGCTGACAAGCGAGCGCTGCTATAAAAAAGCTTTTCCCCATGAAACTGCGATTCAGATGATAATGAACGGGGAGTGCGGCACTTTCAATCCGCTGCTGCTGGACTGCCTGCGGCAGGTTGAGGGGATGTTGGATACCGAATTCAGCCGCGTACAGTCAAAAGAAAAGGAAATTTCACACAGCAGGCTTATAAATGAATTGCTTTACGGAGATAAATCCTTTGCTTCGAAATCATCCCAGCGGCTGCTTGATAAGGAAAGTATGAAATATGATTTCATTTCGACTATGACGGAAGAAATATATTTTGAATATACTGCAGAGCCAAGTATACTTACTTTATCTTCGTGGGGAGCAAAAAAGCTGGGTCTTGACGAGGTTATAGTGAATCCTATGCACAATGAAAAGGTTATGCAGGTCCTCGGAGAGGATTTTTGGAAGGATATCCATACAGTAATTCATGATGATAAGAAGGATTGCCGGAGGATTAACTATGAATGCCGGTTATGCGTCGGCGGACAGCCCCGCTGGTATCGGATTGCTGCCATGTGCCTTTTCCCGGAAGACAATATGACACGATATTCGGGAGTTGTAGGTATGGCTTTTGATATTAATGACGCCCATATGCGGATAGAGATGCTGGAAAAGAAAGCCGCTCTCGATGTTCTGACAGGGCTTTTGAACCACACAAGTGCAAAAGAGCAGATACTGAAGCAGATGGAAGAGGAGCCTGACGGAGAATATGTATTGGCTGTCTTTGATTTGGACTATTTTAAGTCTGCCAATGATACTTACGGACATCTTTTCGGGGACAGTGTTTTGAAACAGGTTGCGGCAAATCTTCGTCAGTGTACCAGAAAAAATGATATTGTTGCGCGAATAGGCGGAGACGAATTTCTGATTTTCTTAAGGTAACCTCTAAAAATTCATAAAAAAGTGTTGAAAAAATCGTCAGATTATGGTATAATAAAGATACTATAATAAAGGCGGTTGAAATGAAATGCAGATCAATCTTTTTGCGGAAGAAACACAATTACAGAGATTATCCGA
>JAGBHE010000037.1 GCA_017935675.1 Clostridia bacterium
ATACAGAAGGGTTTTGGGATGTTTTAAGAAATTTCTGTTATTAACTTCAATAAAAATTGAAAAAAAGTTATTTAATGTTTTAATGGTGGATTGTATTTTTACTGAAAAAGTCAAGTGGAAACCATTGCTTTTAAATGCGTGAAATATCTTTGTTTAGTTATATTTTTATAATACAAAATGAACACAAGAGAACCGTCCCCTTGTGCTATAGAGATGTATCGGATTTTCGCGGGATTTGTAAAAGGTGCTGTGGATTTTGGGTAAAGTTTAGCTGAAATGCGGATTGTAATTTACGGCCGGTGTGATATAATAATTAAAGGAACAACACAGTTCGGAGGAATAATAATGAAAAAAATTTATTTTGATAAAGAAGCGCAGAACTGGAATTATGCTCTGCCTCTTGGTAACGGCAGGATAGGCGCTATGATGTACGGCGGCAGTATACTTGACAGAATACAGTTAAATGAAGAAACATTATGGTCAGGTCAGCCTGAAAGTGAAAAGCGCATACATAGTACGGAGGAACTTGAGCATATAAGAGAGCTTATAAAAAACGGAGATATGCTTGAAGCTGAAAAGAAAACATCGGAGAGCATGTTTAACGAAAGAACTCAGGTGTACCTTACCGCGGGCGAAATTTTAATTGAAATTGATTCTCCGATGTTTGAAGTCGGTGATTATAAAAGATGTCTTAATCTTGAAAATGCCGTATACTGCTCAGAATATAAAATCGGCGAAAATAAAATATCCAAGGAAGCGTTTATTTCAGCACCTGATAATATTATGGTATACAGCTTAAGCTCAAAACAGCCGATTAATATGTGCATATACAATTCATGCATGCTTAAAAGCACAGCCAATGCCTATGATAATATCATGGAGATTGATGTAAAATGCCCTTCAAGAGTGAGATGTGACGAAAGAATATTTGAATATGACGAAAGCAAAGAAAGCATACAGCTGCGTATAAAAATAAAGGTTGAAACAGATGGTGAGTGCCTGGCAGCGGGCAATGGATTAAGAATAGAAAACAGCACGGATGCAAAGCTGTATATAGCTGCACAAACAAGCTTTAACGGCTATGATAAAATGCCTCAGTCGGAGGGAAAGGATTATATTGCTTTATGTGATAAGGATATAGAAAACTCGTCAGCCCGTTCATATGATGAATTAAAGCGGCGTCATACAGAGGACTATCAATCGCTTTTTAACAGAGTAAGCTTCAGGCTTGGAGCAGACACGGTGGAATGCACGGATAAACGTATTTTAAATTGTGAAAACGATTTGAATCTCACAGAGCTTTTGTTTGATTACGGCAGATATTTAATTATTGCCTGCTCAAGAGAAGGTACGCAGCCGGCTAATTTGCAGGGAATATGGAATCATAGCATTATGCCGCCGTGGCATTGCAATTATACTATGAATATAAATACTCAGATGAATTACTGGCATGTTGAGACATGTAATTTGCCGGAGTGTCACATGCCGCTTATGAAAATGCTCAGAGAGCTGTCTGAAAAGGGAAATAACTTCGGCTTTAACGGATGGGCTTCATGGCATAACAGCGATTTGTGGAGATTCAATCATGAGGCTACAAACGGCGTGCTTTGGGGATATTGGATAATGGGCGGCTTCTGGACCTGCCGTCATATATGGGAGCATTATGCTCACACCTTGGATCGGGCTTTCCTTTCGGAAAATATAGACATACTTGAAAATGCCGCAGAATTTCTGAAGGATTGGATGATTGTTGACAAAGACGGATACTACAGTACAAGTCCTTCAACATCACCGGAAAATACATATAAATTTGGCGATAAGCTTGTTGCTGTGGCAGAGGGCACGGCAATGGACATGGCAATAATAAAAGATGTTTTTGATTTCACAATCAAAGGCTGCGAGATTTTGGGACGCGATAAAAAGGATTATGAAGAAATTGCCAAAAAATTAAAGCCTGTTATGATAGGCAGGGACGGAACGATTCTTGAATGGGGCTCCGAAAAGGAGGAAAACGAGCTCGGACACAGACATATATCGCAGCTGTACTGCATATATCCGGCAGCACAGGTAGATGAGAACAGCGAATATTTTAAAGCTGTCAAAAAATCACTTCAAAGACGGCTTGACAACGGCGGCGGACATACCGGTTGGTCAAACGCCTGGATTGCAAATGTATTTGCAAGATTAAAGGACGGAAACAATGTATATCATCATATTATAAATATGTTCAAAAAATCTGTTTATCCGAACATGCTTGACGCACATCCGCCGTTCCAGATTGACGGTAATTTCGGTATCTGCGCCGCAATAACGGAAGCTCTTCTGCAAAGCCATAACGGATATATTGAGCTTCTTCCGGCGCTGCCCGAGAAATGGAGTGACGGAGAAATCAAAGGACTTAAGGCAAGAGGCGGCTGCACCGTAAGCATCAAATGGGGAAATGGCACATATACTGCTGAAATCATCCCTCAGTGTGACGGTGAAATCAAGCTTTACGGCAAAAATATCAGCAGCATAAGCTGTGACGGGAAAAGCTGTGAATATATTACAGACGGTGATTTTATCAGATTCAATGCATCAGCGGCAAAAAAATATATAACCTACGCGCAGATGTCCCCCGCCTCTTAGGCGGCGGGTCCCATCTCAGGATTTCAGTGGGAGTTATAATCTCCCACTGAAATCCTGAGGAGCTGACGCTTCCTGCGCTTGCTTGCAATCTGTCGCAAGTTCTGCTCCTTGCAAGCAAAGCAGAGCAATGCTCCGATTTAAATCAATGGAGTTTGAAGCTGTTGTATGAAAATAAATCATTTCAGAACATATGCGAAAAAAAACAGCTGCCGCAAAAGTCTTAAAGACTTTTCGGCAGCTGTTTTTCAGCCTTCCATGTGTTTCCCGAGAAAACCGGCGGCGGTTTCTGCAAGCTTGCTTTCAACCTCGCGCGGTTTTTCCCCGTTTTTCATGACAAACACAACAGAGCCTATCGTGTCACCATCGGATATAATCGGGACGATTACGCCGGCGTTATAATCGACTGTACCGTCTACTATTGTTATCCGCTTGTTGTCAGTATTCATATTAAATTCGGATTTTTCGTTCATAAATGCTTCAAGCTCAGGGCTTACGGGCTTTTCAAGAAAATCCTTTCTCGGCACTCCCGACACAGCTATAACGTTATCTCTGTCGGTAATGCATGCGCCGAAGCCGCTTGTTTTTGAAAGTGTTTCAACATAGCTTGCAGCAAAATCCCCAAGCTCACCTATCGGTGAGTATTTTTTGAAAATTACTTCTCCCTCGGAGGTGGTATATATCTCAAGAGGGTCTCCTTCTCTGATTCTCAGAGTTCGTCTCAGCTCTTTAGGTATTACAACCCGGCCGAGGTCATCAATTCTTCTGACAATTCCGGTAGCTTTCATATTGCATATTCTCCTTTTGACGTTGAAATTTCATCAGTATTATTTGCACTATATAATTTTTTTATCCAAAAAACATCAGAAATTTTCCGACTGGAAATTAGATGTAAAAATTTATATTGACAATCCGCTTTTTTTATGATAGTATTTATCGGTACGAAAGGAGCATTTATGCATTATGAAATCTAAAACAAAGGGTATTTTATGTATTTTAGCCGCAGCGTTCGGGTTTTCAATGATGTCAACCTTTGTCAGGCTGGCAGGTGAGCTGCCGTCATTTCAGAAGGCATTTTTCAGAAATATAATTGCGCTGATTTTTGTTACATTTGTTATGCTTAAAAATAAAAGCAGCTTCAGACCGCAGAAAGAAACGCTGCCGTATCTTCTTTGCAGAGCGGGATTTGGAACTGTGGGGCTGGTCTGCAACTTTTATGCCATCGATCATCTTGTGCTGGCGGATGCGAATATGCTGAACAAGCTGTCCCCGTTTTTCGCGATAATTTTTTCGGTTTTTATTCTCGGTGAAAAGCCTTCTTCGGTGCAGCTTGCCGGAGTTGCCGCCGCATTTGCCGGCAGTGTCTGCATAATAAAGCCGGGCTTTGCGGGTGCTGATATTTTTTCTGCTGTAATCGGCGTCCTCGGCGGTGCCGGTGCCGGAATTGCGTACACCTTTGTAAGAAAGCTTACTCTCGGCGGAGAAAATGGGTCTGTTATAATTTTTTTCTTTTCGGCATTTTCAAGTCTTGTATGTCTGCCGTTTATGATAGCTGAATATGAGCCTATGAGCATAAAGCAGCTTGCTTTGCTTATCTGTGCCGGAATAAGTGCCTGTATCGGACAATTCGGGATTACCAAGGCATATTCATATGCTCCGGCAAAGGAGATTTCTGTTTATGATTATACCCAGGTTGTTTTTGCGGCAATGCTTGGATTTTGCTTTTTCGGACAGAAACCGGATTTCCTTAGTATTATAGGATATATTCTGATTTGCGGAGCGGGAGCTGCAATGTTTCTTTATAACAAAAATAAGGCTTGCGCCTGATTCCCGGTTATGAACATAGAACGGAGAATTTACACTGCAATTGAAACGCGTATATTGTTAAGAATATATAAAGATTTTTGTTTTGGTAATCTTTGAGTTGCATGATTGTAAAGTTAATGGTATAATATTAGTAATTGAAATACGTTAATTAAGCGGGAGGATTAATGTGAAAGAGCAGCTTAAACAAAAAATAGCGGAGGCTTTATCATCTGTTCTTCCGATAACGGTGATAGTTCTCCTTCTGAGCATGACGCTGACGCCGATGCCGGCAGGAACTCTTATCATGTTTCTTCTCGGCGCTGCCATGCTTATTGTCGGCATGGGTTTTTTCTCCTTGGGTTCGGAAATATCCATGATGCCGATGGGAACAGATGTGGGCAGACAGCTTTCAAAATCAAAAAGACTTATTGTCTTGCTGATTGTGTCATTTGTTATCGGAACGGCAATTACGGTAGCGGAGCCGGATTTGCAGGTGCTGGCAAAGCAGGTTCCGGCAGTGCCGGATATGGTTATTATTCTGACAGTTGCTGTCGGAGTAGGCATTTTTCTGATGATTTCGATGGTGAGAGAATATTTTAATATTCCGCTGAGAAAGCTTTTGATTGTATTTTATGCAGCCGTGTTTGTTGTTTCGTTTTTTGTCCCGAAGGAATTCCTGCCTGTTGCGTTTGACTCAGGCGGCGTGACAACAGGACCGATAACCGTTCCGTTTATAATGGCTCTCGGAATAGGTATCGCCTCTGTGCAGAAAAATGCGTCTGAGGAAAGCAATTTCGGTCTCGTTGCACTGTGCAGTATCGGACCGGTAATAACGGTGCTTATAATGGGTATTATTTTAAAGACAACAGAAATATCCTATACACCATTTGAAATTCCGTACATATCGGATTCCCGTCAGGTCGGAAAGCAGTTTGCCGCAGGCTTTCCGGAGTATTTGCATCATGTTGCTGTCGGGCTTTTGCCGATTATGATTTTTTACGCTGTATTTCAGATGATTTTTAAATCGGCAAGCAAAAAAACATTAATCAGAATACTGATTGGTACGCTTTATACATATATAGGACTTGTGTTTTTCCTTACGGGCGTAAATAAGGGCTTTATGCCTGCCGGCAATTACCTCGGAATTCAGCTTGCGAAGCTTGATTATAATTGGATACTCGTGCCTCTCGGAATGATAGTCGGCTATTTCATAGTAGCGGCTGAGCCTGCGGTTCATGTTTTAAATAAGCAGGTTGAGGATATTACAAACGGCGCTGTTCCGCAGAAGGCTATGTCGCTCAGCTTATCTGTCGGAGTGTCGCTTTCAATCGGGTTTGCTATGATAAGAATACTTACGGGAATTTCCCTTTACTGGTTTATTTTGCCCGGCTACCTCATTGCGCTTGCGCTCAGCTTTTTCGTGCCGAGCGTGTTTACTTCAATTGCCTTTGACTCCGGAGGCGTTGCAAGCGGTCCTATGACGGCAACCTTTTTGCTGCCCTTTGCTATGGGTGCATGTGAGAGTCTCGGCGGAAATATTCTGACGGACGCTTTCGGCATTATTGCAATGGTGGCAATGACTCCGCTTATAACAATACAGATACTTGGACTTGTGTATAAGATGAAAGTAAGAAATTCAACAGAAATTCAGCCGGAAGAGGTGGATTATGCTACGGATAGTATTATTGATTATACGGAGGAGAGCGAAGAATGAATAATGATCGTATAAAGCTCATGATAACGATTATAAAAAGAGGTATCGGAAGCAGGGTGGTGGACTTTTACCGGGCAATGGGGCTTCACTATGATTTTATTTGTCTCGGTATGGGTACCGCAAGCTCTGAAATACTTGATTATTTAGGCCTTGAAAAGACAGATAAGGACATAGTTATAAGTATGGTGCCCCAGTCGCAGACTGCTTTAGTGCTTAATGGGGTTTGCGATAAGTTCAGGCTGAAGGAGCCGGGAGGCGGAATTGTTTTTACGATTCCCCTTACCTCTGTAAGCTCACGGATATCAGAGATTTTATGTAAAACGAAGAACGAGACTGAAAGTGGGGGAAAAGCATTGGAAAATGAAAAGGATTTTGAGCTTGTGCTTGCAATTTTTAACCGCGGATGTGAAGACCTTGTAATGAACGCCGCAAAACGTGCCGGAGCAAGGGGAGGCACGATGATACATGCACGGCGTGTCGGCTTTGAAGATGTACAAAACTTTTTCGGGTTTACCATTCAGCCGGAGAAGGACATTATAGCAATTTTGGCAAAACGCACCGCGCGCCGTGAAATCATGGAAGAAATCGCAAAGGATGCGGGAATTTCAACCGATGCGAGAGCTATGCTGCTTTCCCTGCCTGTAGATGATATAATAGGAATCTGAATTAACAAGAGGTCTGAAAGACTTATGCTTTGCAGACCTCTGTTTTTTTTGTTCAATTTAGTTCAATAAGGGGCTTTGCCCCACCATTCAACGTTTCAGCGGGAGATTGTAACTCCCACCCCCAAAAAGTAAGTGGCACCCGCCGCCGAAGAAGCCGGGGGACATCTTGCTTTTAGTTATATTCCGGAAGCCAGCCTTCATGTGCGGCTATAAGCTCGTCACACATTGCCGTTATATCATCAATTGACAATTCAGCAGCCGTATGAGGATCCATCATTGCAGCCTGATAAATTTTTGCTTTTGATTTAGAAACTGCTGCTTCAATTGTAAGAAGCTGCACGTTTATATTGCTCATGTTCATGGCGGCAAGCTGTGTGGGGAGCTTTCCGATGTGGCAGGGAGTGATTCCGCTGCCGTCAACAAGGCAGGGAACCTCAACGCAGGCGTCCTTCGGGAGATTATCGATAAGACCGTTGTTCAAAACATTTCCGCCGATTTTATAAGGCTTGTTTGTCACTATTGCTTCCATAATATAAGAAGCGTATTCACGGCTGCGTTCATGAGTGAGGCTGTGGCTGTCCAAAACAAGCTCCGCTCTCCTCTTTTCCCATTCCTCTATCTGATTTACGCACCGGCGCGGATATTCGTCAAGGGGGATGTTATACTTTTCAATAAGCTCCGGATACCGTGATTTTATAAAGTATGGATTGTATTCGGCATTGTGTTCGCTTGATTCGGTGCAATAATAGCCGAGCCTGTTTATATATTCAAAGCGCACCATATCATTGTGCTTTTCTGTTTTGTTTTTTTCAAGCGCGCGCTTTTTAATTTCCGGATAAAGGTCAGCTCCGTCCTTGTCCTTTATTTCAAGCAGCCATGCCATGTGATTTATTCCGGCAATAACCGTTGTGCATTCCGGCAGATAATCCTCCATATTAAGCTCCGTAAGCAAAGTGGGGGCACATACCTGAACGCTGTGGCAAAGACCGATGGTTTTGATTTTTGTATATCTCTGCATATAGCCTGTAAGCATAGCCATCGGATTAGTGTAATTCAGAAACCATGCGTCCGGACATACTTCCTCCATGTCGCGTGCGATTTCTTCAAGAACCGGTATTGTACGCAGTGCCCTGAAAATTCCGCCTATTCCGAGAGTGTCCGCAATGGTTTGCCTGAGTCCGTATTTTTTCGGAATTTCAAAGTCTGTTACTGTGCATGGCTCATATCCGCCCACCTGAATTGCATTCACAACAAATGTTGCACTGCGGAGAGCTTCTTTTCTTTGCTCTGCCCCGATATATTTTTTTACAACCGCCCGTCCTTCATTCACGTTTTTGTTTATTGCCGAAATCATTATGTACGATTCGTCAAGACGTTTTTCATCAATGTCATAAAGTGCTATTTCACAGCTTTGAAGCGCCGGGGTAAGAAGTACATCTCCCAATACATTTTTTGCAAAAACCGTGCTTCCTGCTCCGACAAAGGTTATTTTTATCATATAAATTACTCCTTTTGCAGATATCCGCATCTGAGATGCGTGTCTCTGCTTGTTTATTTTGTATAATTATATTAGCATATATTGTGTAAAAAAAGAATTGAAAAACGTATGCATTTTATGTTATAATGTAACTATTATGAGTAAAATAAGAGAGGCGTGTTATGATACATAGGGAGTTTTCAATATTATTGCAGGATAAGGGCTTTGAAGAGCTGAACCCTGTACAGGCGGGATATCAGCACTGTGATCCCGGTCATTCCTTCGGCCCCAGCATACGTGAACATTACCTGATTCATTATGTTGTTTCCGGAGAGGGAGGTTTTGAGAACAAAAATAATAAATACAAGGTGCAGGCCGGGAGCATTTTTATAATACGTCCCGGTGAAATGACATTTTACAGGGCGTCGGCTTCAAACCCATGGGAATATATCTGGATAGGCTTTACCGGGCGTCTCGCTTCAAGATTTGACGAGCTGCCGGATGTTGTTGAAATTGCCGACCCAACGGTCTTTACCGATATTCTGAGCAGCGGCGGATTCAATGAAATGCGTGAAGAATATCTTGCGGGACAGCTTTTTATTCTGATGTCCGGTCTTTTCGGAGGCAGTAAGAAGGCGGCGGGATATACGAGCCGCACCGCAAACTATATCGACATGAATTATATGATGCCTCTTTCTGTTGAAAGGCTTGCCGGAGATTTGTGTATTGACAGAAGATATCTGTCACGGATTTTTAAAAGAGATTACGGGATAGGTGTTAAGGATTATATAACAAAGGTAAGAATGACCCATGCAAAAAAATTCCTTTCGGAGGGGCACACTGTCGGAAGAACTGCCGCAATGACGGGATATGGAGATGTTTTTAATTTTTCGAGAATGTTTAAAAAATATTTCGGTATAAGTCCCCAGGCTGTACGGCTTGGTGAAAAAAATAGTTATAAATAAGCAGGTACAAGCATATTATATAGTTATATCCGGACAGGTTGTGAAAAAACAAAAGCATTTTTTCGGTTATGCTTGACTGTTTTATATTTTTGGTGTAAAATAAAGTAACAGGCATTGTGAAAATGTTTTCGGACATGCTTTTGGAAGATGCAGGCAAACTGATGTAAATATCTGTCTGTATCTGATATTTATTTTGGAGGTATTGTTATGGAAGTATTTTTAAATATTGCACCGGTGATTGTTCTGTTGTGTGCTCTTGCGGCGCTGGGCTACTCTGTATTCATGTTTTATGATGTTAAAAGAAAGCCTGAGGGTACAAGCACTATGATATCAATCGGAAATAAAATCAGGGAGGGGGCTATGGCATATCTGAGACGTCAGTACAAAACGGTAGGCGTGTTTTTCGCCGTTATGTTTGTAATTTTATGCCTGCTTGCTTCAGGCGGATTTTTGACATGGTTTGTGCCATTTGCTTTTTTGTCCGGCGGCTTTTTCTCAGGGCTTTCCGGCTTTGTGGGAATGAAGATTGCAACATACGCCAACACAAGAACCGCAAACGGAGCCAGGGAAAGCCTTAACAAAGGTCTTAAGATTGCTTTTGCCTCAGGCTCTGTTATGGGACTTACGGTTGTAGGTCTCGGACTTTTTGATATAAGCGTATGGTTTCTTATATTGAGAAGTGTTTACGGAAGTGATATTTCAAGTATTATGAGCTCTATGCTGACCTTTGGTATGGGTGCAAGCTCAATGGCGCTGTTTGCAAGAGTCGGCGGCGGAATTTTTACAAAGGCCGCAGACGTAGGCGCGGATCTTGTTGGAAAGGTTGAAGCGGGGATTCCGGAGGATGACCCGAGAAACCCCGCATGTATTGCCGATAACGTAGGAGATAACGTCGGCGATGTTGCCGGAATGGGTGCAGACCTTTATGAATCATATGTCGGCTCTGTTATATCCTCCGGTGCATTGGCAGTTGCTGCCGGTCTTGGCTTCGGAGGCGTTATTATACCTATGCTGATAGCGGCGATTGGCATTATCGCTTCAATAGCGGGAACATTTTTTGTCAGCACCAAGGAGGGAGCGGACCAGAAAATGCTTCTCGGCTCATTGAGGCGCGGAACATACATAAGTTCTGTTATTTCGGCAGTCGGCGCGGCAATTCTTATTTATACCGTTCTTCCCGAAAATACAGGGGTGTTCTGGGCAGTTATTTCAGGGCTTCTTGCAGGCGTTCTTATAGGCTTTTTTACAGAGTACTATACTTCTGATTCCTACAGTCCGACGCGTAAGCTTGCAAAATCCTCTGAAACGGGAAGTGCAACGATTATTATTGATGGAATTGCTCTCGGAATGCTGTCAACGGCAATTCCTGTTATTATAATAGGTATATCCGTGCTTATAAGCTTTGCGGTTGCAGGCGGTTTTTCGGGAGCGGAAAATGCTTTTTCATGCGGTTTGTACGGCGTTGGCATATCGGCGGTAGGTATGCTGTCTACGCTTGGAATTACTCTTGCAACGGACGCATACGGGCCTGTTGCCGATAATGCCGGGGGTATCGCGGAGATGTCAGGACTTGAAAAAACGGTGCGCCGGCGCACAGACGCTCTTGATTCTCTCGGAAACACAACTGCTGCTACGGGCAAGGGCTTTGCTATCGGTTCTGCTGCTTTGACGGCTCTTGCGCTTATCGTATCCTATACTGACAAGGTTCAGTCTCTCGGCGGTGAGCTTAATCTTACAATCACAAATCCAACTGTGCTTGTGGGATTGTTTGTGGGCGCAATGCTTCCGTTTTTGTTCAGTGCCTTTACAATGCAGGCTGTTGGCCGCGCGGCACAGAAAATTGTGATTGAGGTGCGCAGACAGTTCAGGGAAATAAAAGGACTTATGCATGGAAAGGCGGATGCGGACTATGCGGCGTGTGTTGATATCTGTACGCGTTCATCGCTTAAGGAAATGATTCTTCCGGCAGCTCTCGGCATATTTGCGCCTTTGGCTGCAGGTATTGTTCTCGGAGTGAACGGCGTTGTGGGAATGCTGGCGGGGGCACTTGTTTCAGGCTTTGTTCTGGCTGTCATGATGGCGAATTCCGGCGGGAGCTGGGATAATGCGAAAAAATATATTGAAGCCGGAAATTATAACGGAAAGGGTTCGGAGAACCACAAAGCCGCAGTAGTCGGCGACACTGTGGGCGATCCTTTTAAGGATACTTCCGGTCCGAGTGTAAATATCCTTATAAAGCTGCTTAGCATGGTTTCAATAGTATTTGCCGCTGTTGTTGTAAACTTTTCTTTATTTAATTAAGAACTGCTGCATTAAAGATTTATTTTGCAAAATATCTTTAATGCAGCAGTCCTTTTAATTTGTGTCGGTGCCGAGAGTGTCAAGGCTTTTTTTATATTTGAGGGGTGAGGTTCCTGTTTCGGACCGGAAGACCCGTTCAAAATCATTAAGACTGTTAAAACCGCAGCTTAATGCCACATCTGTAAGATTCATTCCTTTTTCAATATATTTTTTTGAATGAATTACCCGTATCGCTGATACATATTTGGGTATGCTGAGCCCTGTCAGAGCGTTGAATTTCCTTGAAATTGAGTATCTGCTCGTATAGAATACCTTTTCAAGCAGCTCTAAGTTTATGGGCTCATTAAAATGTTTTTCAATATATTTTATAATTTCATATATTTCACCCTTGTTTTGTGAGGGTGAAGAATTTTTTGAAAGCAGGATAAGAAATTCGCTCAGATGAAGAATGCTGAGATCCTTTTCCGATTTGTTCCGGATATTCATGTAGTCCTCTGATAACAAGTCCATCAATGTACAAAATTTGTTAAAATGTTTTTCACATGATATTACTGGACAAAGGGGATTGAAGCAGCTCAGCAAGTCTGTTTCCAGAGCTTTTTCCATGCGCTCAAGAAAATCCGGCCTGAAGTTTATCATGAATCTTTTCTGAGGAGCGCAGCTGTTTGAAAAGGTCATATGCGGGATAAACGGCGGGATAAGCGCTATGCTGTTTTTGTCAAGGTTATATTCGTTTGAACCGATTTTCAGTGTTCTTGAGCTTTCGTATATATAAAGTATTTCATAATGATGGTGATAATGATTTTCACTCATGTCGGTTTTGTCGTTATACGTTCTTCGGCTAACATGAAATCCGATAATATTCCGGGCGTATGAAAGATCGTCAGTCATTTTTATCTCCTTTAATTGATTTATAGTTCAATAATAACACATCCGGCGGATAAAGTCAATATTTCTGCAATAATTGTTAAAAAGCTCACAAGAAATGTGTAGAAATAAATAATTTAATATGCTATAATGTTATTGTAAAGAATAATTCAGATTTGCATATCCATTTTTAAATATTAATCGAAGGAGCTTATTATGAAGAACTTAATTGAAAAGGCAGCGGACAGAATGATTTCCATAGGCAGTGATGGATTTTCAGAGAAATGTCCAATAAGTATTATTGATATTAATAAGTGGGAATGGGCGCAGGGGGTAGGCTTGTACGGATTATACAGGTATTGGAGCTTTTCCGGAGAACGCCGTTATTTTGATTTTCTTATCAATTGGTTCAACAGCCGTATTGAAGAAGGTTTGCCGGAGAAAAATGTAAATACATGCGCACCTATGCTGACGCTTACATACCTTTATGAAAAAACAAAAAATGAAGAATGGCTTGAAATTATAAAGGAATGGTCACAGTGGATATACCACGATTTTCCGAGAACGGGAGATATGGGAATTCAGCACATAACAACAGGCATTGAAAATAAAGGTCAGCTCTGGGCTGATACGCTTTTTATGACAAATCTTTTCCTTGCCCGCGCAGGAATGCTTCTCGGAAACGAGGATTATATAAATGAAAGCCAAAGGCAGTTTCTTGTACATATAAAGTATCTTTTTGATAAAACCTGCGGCTTATGGTTTCATGGCTGGAGCTTCCTCAGAATGGATAACTTTTCGGCTGTGCACTGGGGAAGAGGAAACTGCTGGTATACGGCAGGAGTTGTTGATTATATTGACATGGTTCCTCTTGAGCCCACTATTAAAGAGTATCTTATAGCAACGCTGAAATCCCAGGCAGACGCTCTTGTTAAATATCAGGGTAAAAACGGCATGTGGAAAACAATTATAGATGACCCGACCTCCTATGACGAAACAAGCGCTACAGCAGGCTTTTGCTATGGACTTTTAAAGGCTGTAAGAAGAGGCTATCTTGATGAAAGCTATCTTGAATGTGCAACTGCTGCTCTTGACGCCGTATGCAAAAGAATCGGCGAGGACGGTACAGTTCTTGAAGTATCCTACGGAACTCCCGTGTTCGATACGCCCGAGGAATATAAGGCAGTTGAGCTTTGTCCGATGACATACGGTCAGGCACTTGCAGTTTTGTGCTTGACTGAAGGGATGCAGATTAAAACGGTAAAATATGCTTAACAAGAATTGAAAGGAGAATATGACTCATGGTTTCTCAGGAAATAAGGGATTTAAAAAAAGAGCTTCTGAAAAAGAAGCTTTTGGAAATGGATAAAAAATATGATGAAAATGCAGGACTGCTCGGCGAAATGAAGTATGAGGAGAGCGTAATTCATTCAAAGGTAACCGGTATGGTGCACGGTACGGGAATAAACAGGGAATATGTTCTTTTTGTATTTATGACCGAAACGGAGGAGCGATATGAAAGAGCCATAGGAATCCTGAAAAAACTGAGTGCACTCCAGGATAAAAATCCCGAAAGCAGAACCTGCGGCTTGTGGCCGTACTACATGGAGGAAAGCTTGGAGGATATGAAAGCTCCCGACTATAACTTTGCCGAGTTTGTTGGAAGTACATTCATTTATATTATGAAGGAAAAAAGACATCTGATAGACGATGCTCTTGCAGGTGAAATAGAAGAGGTTCTGAGACTTGCCGCACATTGCTGCGTCAGGAGAAATGTGGGTGTTGACTATACAAACGCATGCTGTATGAGCGTGTACACAATTATTGCGGCGGCAGAAATTCTAAAAGACGATTATCTGTTTGAAAAGGGCAAGGCTGAGCTTATTCACTTTGTTGAATATACGCGTTTTAACGGTGCGTTCAGCGAATATAACAGTCCCTGCTACATACAGGTTGCAGCCGATTCCATTGCAAAGATGCAGATGTATTTTGAGGATGAGGAATGCAGAAAAATGGCGGATGAATTGAATGAATATTTGTGGGAGATGTGCGCTTCGCAGTACAGTACGGGCTTTAATCTGCTTACACCGCCGTATACGCGGGTATATGAGGATATAGATGAAAAAGAGATTCCGTTTTTTGTTTATCTTGCAACGGAGGGGAGATACGGAAGTAAAACGGACGCGCTCTGTATATACCATCTTTATGATATAAGCTGTCCCGAGAAGTACTATCCGTTATTTGAAAAAACAGGTTGGGTTAATAAAACCTACTATAAGAAGAATAATTTAAGAGAGGCCGAGGAGGATCTGACAATTGTCCGCGACCTTGAAAGCCCTGATCTTACGGTATATTCCTACATCACGGATGATTACCTGTTCGGTTCCCTGCAAAAGTCGGAGCTGTGGGTGCAGAGAAGAACTCTTATGACTGTTTGGGATAATGACAATAAAAAGGCGCTTAAGCTGTGCGGACTTAAAAATAATTTTGGGTTTTCCTCAGCAATGTCATATGTTGCCCAGAACAAAAATAAAGCTGTCGCACTTGTAGGCTTTTGCACGGATCACGGCGATAAACATTATATTCTTGATTTGTTTAAGGACGGAAAGCTTAAGGCGCAAAGCCTTGTTTTCAAGCTGCAGCTTTCAGGCGGGTATGAAGGTCTCAGGTTTAAAGAGGAAAACGGAATGTATGTCCTTTCCGACGGTGATTTCAGAATATGCGTTAAGGTGGAAAAATGGGTTTATGACGGAAAGGAAGCTGAAGTCAGAATTGCCGACGACGGTCTTGAGCTTGTCTGCTTCAGCGGTGAGGAAAGGGAAGTTGATTTTAATAAGCTTGGTGAAACATACGGAGTTTTAAGCTATGCAATAAATGAGAAGCCTGCAGGTATAGCAGTTGAAGCGAAGGACGGAAAAATACGAATTGTTTCGGAGAACGCAGAATATGAAATAACCGGCACTGCGGTACCTAAGACATATAATGAGTGTATGAGGGGCACTGAGGTTATTGTGAACGATAAAGCGGAATGATGACGGAAAGGGGAAGTTTGAAAAAAGATAAGCGGCGCATCTTGTCGCCATCAGCGACTTGAAGTATAAACATACGTCGGCGTCGCTTCCGGCGGTAATCTGCTTGCTTCTCTTTTTTCAAACGGCCTTGGTGAAAGGAGTTCGGAATATAAATATGAAAAGAAAGTTAATTTTATTGCTGTCAGCAGCGTTGTGCTTCACCTCCATTGCTCCTGCCGCGGCAGAGGATACTGCAAAATCAGACGAAGAAGCTGTAATAGCTGTAGATGAGGAAAGAGCACAAATGCTCCTTAAAATGGACGCTGTCTACTACAGCGAGAGCCCGGAGGATTTAACAAGAAATGTTTCCAGAGGAGAATTTGCAAAAATTCTTGTAAAATACTTCGGGTATACAACAATGATGGGGGCTCCTGTTAAAAAGCCCTATGTTGATGTTGAGCTTACCAATGGGTATGTAAGAGAAATAAAAGTATTGAAGGACATTGGCATTGTTACGGATGATGAAAAGCTTAAGTTCAGGCCCGATGACAGCATAACGGTTTCCGAGGCTTCTGTAATGCTGGCGCTTGCTCTCGGATACAAAAATCTCGGCGAAACGCTGACTGCATCGGCGCAGGGTGAGGTAATAAAAGGCGTCGAAAGAAAAATGAATGACGCGGCGCTCCTTGATGATATCTATGCAATGCTTGAAAATTGCTTTGATATTGAAATGGTAACCTTCGGAGCTTCCTCGGGCAGCTACGGAGGCACAGAGCTTGAAAAGGAGACGGTTCTGACAAAGGTTTATAAAGCGGTTCATAAAAGAGGTGTCGTAACGGCAAACAGCTGCACGGGTCTGTCGGAAGCCGGAGAGGCAACCGTTAAGGGCTTTGTTGAAATCGATAACGTTGTTTACAGCACAACAACAAATTCCTTTGGTGATTATCTCGGTTATACGGTTGATTATTATATAAAGGATAATTCGGAAGATGAGCTTTTGTATGCTGTGCCGTATAAGCTGAACAAAACATTGCTTGTTGACGGTGACGATATTGTTTCTGTAAAAGCGTCGGGGCTTACATACTATAATGACAAAAATCACTCAAAAACAGTAAATTTAGACAGCAATTTTGATGTTATTTATAATAAAAAAGCATATACAGGCTACGGAACTCTTGATAATGTTATTCCGGAGGAGGGAGATATTCTTTTCCTTGACAATGACGGAGATAATAAGTATGACACAATGTTTGTGACATCCTATGAGTTCTGTATTGTCGGCGCTGTTGATGTATCGAACGGAATTGTTTACGATTCTCTTACGGAAGAAAAATTAGATTTCTCCGATGAAAAGCAGGAAATTGAAATTTATAATACTGAAGGCGGAAGAATTTCACTTTCAGGATTAAAACCGGGCAATGCACTGAGTATTGCCGCGAGCAGAAACACAGAAGGAGAAAAAATAATAACAGCCTATGTTTCACCGGATCCCATAAGCGGTACGGTAAAGGGGATAGGAGAGGATACCGTCACTGTCGGCAGCAATGAATATGAATGCACCGAAGACTTTGAGGGCGGTCTTAAAATCGGAAGCACCGGTATGTTTTATCTGACTGCTACAGGGAAGATATTTCACTTTAAGGTTGGTGAAATGATTGATGAAGCAGGAACATGGAAGGTTGGACTTGTTTACAGAAAAGGTATAAATGATGAAGATGAAAGTACATCGCTTACTGTATTTACACCGGATAATGAATTTATTTTCTACAGCTTTGATGAAAAGGTGCAGGTTAAAAAAACATCATCGCAAAGCGGCGGTATAGGCTTTACTGCTGCGTACAATTCAGTAAAAACAGGAGATATTATAAGATATAAGGTTGACAGTGACGGAGAAATTTCAACACTTCAGCCGGCAGATGCGGGCATGCTTGATGATTCCGGAGAAAAAACATATTCGGATCCCACCTCCCTTCGCCTTATACACAGCGGTTCAACCGTAAGAAATTACTGGGGTATTTACAACCAGGCGTTCGGTGTTGATGACGAAACAATTTATTTTGTAATTCCCGATGAGGAGGATTGGAATAACAAAAGACGATTCGGAACATCATACAGCTTCTCATCAGGCGGAGAAGAGAGAAATGTTGAGTATGCCGTTTACGGCTACGGTGAGTTTGATATACCCATTGCCGACATTTTTGTCATAAAGGCAAAAATCAGTTCAACCATAAACAAAAGCAGTACATCGGACCGTTATATTTTTGTGGTGGAGGATGTATATCAGGCTCTTGTTGATGAAGAGGTTGTATATAAAGTAACAGGCGTAACAAAAGGCTCAAAATCAAGCTTTTACTGTACCGTGCAGGACTATGAGGACTACGGCATACAGCCGGGAGATATAATATGGCTTGCAAAAAATACCGACGGATTTATAAGCGCAGCCGAAAGAGGCTGTAACATACTCGGCAAGAATACGGAAGGTACAGCGATGGTAATCGGCGAAAAGCATACAAATGCGGCAGGCGAGCAGGATTACGGAAGGCTGGAATACGGCGAGGTTATTGCGGTTGAGGGTA
The DNA here is from genome assembly GCA_017935675.1 of Clostridia bacterium. Lineage (GTDB taxonomy): Bacteria > Bacillota > Clostridia > UBA1381 > UBA1381 > RGIG9115. The sequence continues at coordinate 18,008 of JAGBHE010000037.1, forward strand.
ATTATATTATTTATAAAATCCCCGGTGTAAACGGCACTGCCGATACAACACGTTTTTCGCTTATGTCGGGATATGTTACAAAAGCGGATTTGAAGGAAAAGTCAGTTACTGCCGGTAATATATCGGAGGTGACAAAGGGAGATAAGGTAGTCGGAAGTCTCGGCAGAGGCTTGACATTTGACTTGATTGTATTGAAATAACCGGAAAGGAAGGTCAGAGCGAATGAAAAAAATAGGTGTTTTAATATGCTTGATATCAGTTTTCGGTACTGCTGCAGCTGCGGCGGAAATTACAACAGATGTAAGCATCAGAAAGGTAACTGTAACCGTTACAGATACATTAAATGCAGAGAAACCGACACTTCAGGTTCTTGACAAGGAAAAAACACGCGTTTTGTATACGGCAGAAGGAATTCTTTCCGAGGGCAAATATATATTTGATGTGTTTTCCATGGGAGCGGACGAGGCGAGCGGCGATTACATAGTAAGGATTGGAGAAAACGGAAAAATCACCGAAACGACTATGTATTATGCGTCCTATACTGAGCTTGTCAAAATGATAGACGCCGCGAAATCGGAAACGGTAACTTCGCAGGAGATTGCCGAAAGCTACGGCGGTATTCTGAATGTAAATACGGATAATTTTTCGTCGCTTCCTGCCAAGTGGAAAAACAGAATTACAAAGGAAATAAAGAGTCTTTCTATTGATAATGATACGGATGAAAATATAAAATCAGGGGTCCGGGATTTGAAGAATGTTTTTGAAAAATGGATGAATTACGGAAATCTTGCATCCTCGTCAGATGTAAAGCTGATTTCAAAAGCAGTCGGCTATTTTACGGATTTAGATACGAAGTACTATGAAAAGCTTTCTGATATATCCTGCATAAAAACAGGCTTTGAAGCAGTTGATTTTGATGAGGAAGCAATAGGTGAGGCGGAGCTTTCAAGGCTGTTTGACGGCGCAGTATTGACGGGCGTTATTATTCAGAACGATTGGGCGACAGGCAGGGAGGCTGTAAAATATTACACGGAAAAGGGTCTTATTGCGCTTGAGTCAAAATATTTAAGCGCAGGCTCTGATACGTATAAGTCGCTTAAGCAGAAGAATATAACAAATTATAACGACATTCCGCCGGCAATTAAAAGCTGTTATGACAGCGCTGCCCCGGCAGGCAGCTCCGGCGGCTCGGGCGGTTCGGGCAGCTCCGGCGGCTCAGGCGGCAAGACTCTTAACAATGCGGGAAGCGTCGGCAGTATTCCGGTTTCAACTGACTCACAGCCGCAGAGCACAGTCCCCGTATTCAGCGATATTGACGGCGTTCCGTGGGCGAAGGCGGCGATTGAAGCCTTTGCGGAAAAAGGAATACTGTCCGGAAAATCAAAAGGGATATTTGCTCCCGATGATACGATGACAAGAGCGGAGTTTGTGAAGGTTATCGTTTCCGCTCTCGGACTTGTTGATGAAAATGCTGCTGCCGACTTTGATGATGTATCTGAAGACGCATGGTATTATAAATATGTTGCTTCAGGAAAGAAAGCAGGTCTTGTCAGCGGAGTCAGTGATACTCACTTCGGAGCACAGGATAATATAACGCGTCAGGACATGGCTGTTATAGTAAGCAGAATTGCGGAAATTTTTGAAATTAAAACCGAAAACGGCGGCGCGGAATTTTCAGACGGCGGCGAAATTTCAGATTATGCAAAGGAAGCCGTTTCAAGGCTTTCAGGCGCCGGAATTATAAACGGAATGGGAGACGGAACTTTTTCCCCGAAATCATATGTGACAAGAGCACAGGGTGCTAAGGTTATATATGACATTATCAGCCGGAAAGGGAGGACTGAATAAATGAAGAAATTAAGTATCATACTTGCACTGTCTGTACTCCTCAGCGGCATGCCCTCCGCATTTGTCCGGGCAGCGTCGGTTAAGGCAATTGTTCCGAACTCAACCTTTGACGCAGACTCAAAGGGCTGGTCAGGCGGCACGCTTGCTGACGGCGACGCGGTAAAGAAAAAGGGTAATTCCTATAAAACAACCTTTTCAACAGGCAATTATGCTGAATTTCAGCTGTCAGATAACGGAATGGTTCCCGGAATGGCGTATGAAGTGTCATTTTACGCTAAGGCGGACAAGGACGGAATCAGATTCCAGCCTATAAGAATCCATGGCAGCGGAGGCTGGACGTATTTACAGACCGTAACTCTTACAACCTCATGGGAGAAATATACAATGCAGTTTACTCATCCCGCAGCTTCACAGCAGGGGAATGAGGTAGACGGTACGGGAAAAATGTTTTTCAGAGTTCTTGATAAAGGCTCTGTGTGGCTTGATGAGGTTTATATACAAGACCCTAACGCGCTTATTGATGACGGCACTGATGAATATAAAGGTGAAATATATGAGCCTTATGTTTATGAGAGTGAGGGAAGAAAGGTTGATATGTCAGGCTTTTCCGATACTGTCGGGCATTGGGCGGAGAGAACCGCTGTAATTATGAAGGCAGAAGGCATTATCAATGGCATGGGCGACGGGACATATCAGCCGGACAGAGGTATAACAAGAGCTGAATTTTTAAAGCTTTTAATGGTCGGATTTAATCTCGAGGACAGCTCATATGAAGGTATGTATTCTGATGTTTCGGGGGATGCATGGTATTCCGGCATGGTTCAGAACGCATATGAGCTTGGAATAATCAGTCCGGTTTTAACGTCAGACGGAGGCTTTCATCCCGACGAGGCGATAAGCCGCGAGGACGCGGCAGCTCTTGCGGCCGGCTATGCTGAATTTATGGGATATGCAGATGTGACCTCAGATATTAGCTTTGCGGATGATTATGCAATTTCTCCCCTTGCTAAGGAATCTGTTTACAGCGCTGCGAGAAAAAATATTATTACGGGTCTTCCCGGCGGTATCTTTAATCCCCGTGGCGGGCTTACGAGAGCAGAAGCGGCGCAGATTATGAAAAATCTTATTGAAAAAAACGGAATTCTTGCAATTTTCGTGGATTCGGAGAACGGAAAAGATACAAACCCCGGAACAGAGGCTTTGCCCGTTAAAACAATAGACAAGGCTCAAAAGCTTGTAAGAGAAAACAACACGGACATGAAGCATAACATTTATGTATTCATAAAGTCCGGTGAAATATTCGTTGACAAAACAATAGAGCTTACTCCTGCGGACGCAGGAAGCGGCATGTACAGCGTAATTTACACCTCCTACGGCGGGGGTCAGGCAGTTTTGTCGGGCGGTAAGCATTTTAAGGGCGGCTGGCAGACAGACGATGCCGAAAAGGGGATTTACAAGCTGTATGTGGGAAGTGATATCAAAACGCGTCAGATGTTTGTTGACGATATAAGAATGACAAGAGCGAGAACAGAGGGCGGTTTTGAAACGGCAACGCTTATTACAGACGATAAGCTTGGCTACGTAACAAGCGATACATATTTCAAGGACTACAGAAACCCGGACGATTTGGAGCTTGTTTATTATGTGCAGTGGACAAATCCGCGGTGCGGAGTTTCAGACCTTACAGATAACGGTGACGGAACAATTACTCTTACAATGGATCAGCCTTGCTGGAATTATCTTATGAACAAACAGCATCTTGTTGTTTCGCTGCCTGACCATTTTGAAAACCAGTATGAATTTATAGATGACCCCGGTGAGTGGTACCTGGACGATGAGGGCTGGCTCTACTTCAAGCCATACGATTTTCAAAATCTCAATGAGGCTGAAATAGTTCTTCCCGTAACGGAGCAGTTTATAAATGTGACGGGAAGCAAGGAAAACAGGGTGGAAAACCTTGCATTAATAAATTTGGGCTTTAAGTATGCAACATGGATGCGGCCGAGCACCGGAAACGGATATACGGACGCACAGGGCGGACGTCTGCGCGAAAACGGCGGCGACCATGTCCCCGATTCCTCGGTATGGGTTAAGTATGCGAATAATCTGACTATAAAGGACTGCACCTTCTCAAAGCTTGGTATAACGGCTCTTAATGTGACGGACTGGATTGAAAATGCAAGCATTTCGGGAAACCATATGTATGATTTGTCCGCAGCCGGAATGTATATCGGAAACCACGGAGTTCTCGGCGGCGCTTCAGGCAATGATTATATAAGCAAGAATATTTTGGTTGAAAACAACTATGTTCATGATTACGGTATTGATTACGGCTCCTCAGACGGTATTGAGGGTATGACGATGCAGTATGCAACGGTACGTAACAACGAGATTTACAAAGGGCGTTATTCCGGCCTTGTTCTCGGCTACGGTGCAAGCGGGTCAAGATATGCGATAGATTATGTTCATAATTATATCCATGATGTTTTATATGAGAACATCTATGACGGCGGAGCAGTATATGTTACCGGCGCGACAGACGGTGATGAGGACAGAAGAAACACCATTGCCTATAATTACTGTGTAAATCAGGGTAATCATTTCGGTATTTTTTATCTTGATAATAATACAACATGGTGGGATGTCAGCAATAATGTTGCGGATCAGAGAAGAAGCCCCTTATGGTACGGCTACAAGAGAAAGACGGGCGAAAATATAAGCATACTGTTTTCAAACGGTAAGGAACACAATAAGTGCCATTCAAACTATTCTACCCATGACGCCTTTAAAATGAGCGGAACGTTCTGGGTTGACGGCGTTCCTGATACGGATATAGGCGAAAACTATATTTATGAGGACGGAAACTGGCCTGCGGAGGCTCTTGACATAATAGCACAGTCAGGGCTTAACGCTGAATATGAGGCAAAATATCCTGCCGGCATTCAGGTTATTGACGCTTCGGTAAGAGAGAATGCCGTGCTTCGCAAAAATGAAACAGCGGACATCTTTGAAATGTTTAAAATCAAGGCTTACGGCAGGAAAAATGTTGAGCTTCCTATAGACAGAAGCAGTTTTAAGTTCTATACAAACGATAATGATATTATTTCAGTATCGGAGGACGGATATGTTACAAGTATCGGAACAGGCATTGCCAAGCTTGATATACTGGTTTTTGTCGGTGATATACTTTATAAGTATACGGGAATTATCAATTCCGGCGATGAATTCGGCAAAGCGTCTCTCAATACAAACAATATTACCGTTTATGAGGGGAGAAGCTATAAGCTTGTACCGTCTGTCGTGTCAAAGCTCGGTGCGGAGCTCATGATCAAGTCTGTTTCATACAGCTCGGCAAATGAAGCAGTAGCAAAGGTTTCAGAGGATGGAACAGTAACCGGAACGGGCATAGGTGAAACAACCGTTACGGCAGCGATAGAAAGTGATGAAACAGTTGTTTTTGAAATACCGGTGACGGTTAAGAAGAAGCCTGACGGCAAAGGCTTTAATGTTAATGATTATATGGTATATGACTTTTCGGACGCAGTCCGCTCGACGGATTCGTGGCTGACGGGCAGTGACGGCGATACGGTTGTCAAGGAAGGCACAGGCATCAGGATTCTTACTCCTTCCGTAACTGCCGGACAGAATCAGCAATTTACTGATGAGCTTCTCCATATGAAGCTGAAAATTAACGCGTCCGGGGGATGGCCTTCGATTTCCCTCCGCTCCGATACACAGACAGGAAGCTACGGCAAAGCTACTCAGTACATGGTAACCTTCGGCGCCGGAAACCTTTCAATTCAGAAATTTGTAAAGGGCGAGAGAAGAACATATGAAAACGCAAACTTCCCGTGCAGCTTTGAGTACGGAAAGGAATACGACCTTCTGATAGGTGCGATTAACCATGACGACAGTGTAGAGGTTATAGTCTGCCTTGACGGCGAGCCTGTTATGAGATTCCATGACTATGATGAAACAAGAATAACTGAGCAGGGGCATGTTCAGGTATATTGCAGAGCCGGAAGCATTGAGCTTATGCCTGTTGACTGATGTGAGGAATTTGTATGATAATAAAAAAATTTTTAGGTCTCCTTCCCGTTTTGCTGACTGCGGTATGCACCGCAGTCAGCGGAGCGGAGCTTAGCAGGAGCGATATTATATATGAGGGCTTTGAAGGCAGCATCGGTGAATTTGAAAATTCCGGCGCAGAGGTTTCATATATAGACGGAGTTCACGGGAGCGCGGCTCAGCTAAGCAACAATTACAAATATAATACAATAAAGCTTAAATCCGTAAAAGGCATAAACAGAAAATATAAAATAAGCTACTATGTAAAGGGCATAGATAACTATGAGGGCAAGCAGCTTAAAATGGTTGTTATGCGTACTTCGCTTCATAAAAATTCCCTTGGTGAGGAAGCCATGAATCCGGTCTCAACCACATATCATTATTTGGGCGCCTGCGCCCTGACCGGGGAGTGGCAGAAGGTAACGGCGGTTTTGTATGATTCAAATCAGTCAATAACAGATGAGGTCGGAAATTGTGTTTTCTATCCCGTGCTTTACTATACTGACGAAAATTCAGGGACGGATATCCCTAAAGGCGACGCGGCAAGCTACGCAATAGATGAATTTACCGTTGAGCCCTTTGACATAATAGAGGGCGGGGATTTTTCCGGCGGCTACGGAAATTTTACGTATTATAAGAACCTTGTGAGAAGCTCCATATATTCCGAAAACGGCAATAATTGCCTTGTGATGAATTGCCATAACGGAACGGGCGCTTCCGCAACGGAGAAAAGCCTCTATTATTATCCTAATATAGAGGAAGGACAAAACTACAGGATATCCTTCAGAGCGAGAACGGCTGTGGGAGAAAATACCCTGAGAACAATATTTTCAAGAGTCGGCGGGAAATTTTCTGCCGGAACAACCACAGGAACAAGGTATCAGAATTTAAGAGATGTTACCTTAACGAGCAAATGGCAAACCTTCAGCCATGACTTTACCGCTCCGTCGGAAACAGCGTCAGGCATTGCATACAGATATCCAATGCTTATATTGCGGGCGGTAGAAGCCGGTACAATTTATCTTGATGATATACGTATTATTAAAATCGGGAATGATATTTTTGATATTATCCCGAGCGGCAGAGCAAAGGCAGGAGAGAAAATTGATATACGCTTTTCCGATAAGGCGGCAGGCGGCGCGGGCTACAAGTGGAGGATTATCGACACCGGAAAAAAAGCTGTTTTGCAAAGCGGAGACTGTACGGAAAAGAAATTTTCTTTCACAATGCCTGATGCAGCCGGAATAGCTGTCGGAATCCGGCGGATTAATTCTGACGGAGGCTTTAGTGAGGAACGCCTTCTGACAATTGAGAAAATAGAAAATGAAGAATATGCGGTTTCCACCCTTTCCGATAAGCAGGAAATAGGCGCAGGTTATACCGACTCTGTCTGGACGCCGGATTTTGAAAAAATAAGAGCATATATTAAGCTGAAAAACAAATCGGAATACTGCAGGGGATATCTTGCAATGTACGATAAGGAAAACAGACTTATAAAAATAGACACATCGCCGCTTTCCGAGGGGATAAATGAATATGAGCTTGCAGCTGACGGCGGAGAATATGCAAAGCTGTTTGCCTTTGACAGCAAATACAGACCTCTTATGATACCGGAAATTCTTATCCGTGACAGGGAATCCGAATTTATTTATGTGGATTTTGATACCGGAAAATCAACCTACCGCGGGACATATGCAGAGCCGGTCAAGCAGATAAGCGGAGCATATAATAAAATCAGCACAAGGGAAATAGCCGATGATAAGAATGTTTATATCATGGTTAAGGCGTCTGCCTCTCCGTATACGAGTGCTGTTAATATAACTTCAAGCTCAAGAAGCGGACATATAACATATGTGGGCTACGGCGGCAAGCCGGAGGAAAAGCCTGTTTTAACGGGCGGAGAAAAAATAACCGGCTGGGAGATTTATGATGAAGCAAATAATATTTATCGTGCAGCGGTTACAAGCTCAAATATAACAAATTTCCGTCAGCTTTATATTAACGGAAACCGCGGTATAAGGGCAAGAAGCAATTCAATTCCCGTTATGAAAGCAATAACCGGAACGGGATATGAATTTTACGATACATATATGCCTCTCCTTTCAAATGCTGAGGAGGCGGAGTTTGTATATCACTATAAATGGACAAATCCAAGATGCGGAATTAAAAGCGTAACGGATAAGGGGCAGGGCGTTGTTTCTGTTGATATGGATGATTATTGCTGGAGGCTTCTTGTGAACAAGGCGCACCTTGTCCCTACATCCGGACCTGCGTATATTGAAAATGCATATGAGCTGTTAGATTCTCCGGGAGAATGGTACTATAACAAAAATGAAAGGTACGTTTATTACATTCCGAGAAGCTTTGAGGATATGTCGTCTGCCGAGGTTATTGCTCCCGCTCGGGAAAATCTTCTCACGGTAAAGGGAAGCAAATCAGCCTCAATAAGGAATATAACCTTTAAAAACCTTGAGTTTGCATACTCAAACTGGATTTATCCCGATGAATTCGGCTATTCCGATGCACAAAGCGGAAGAATAAGAGATAACGGAGACAAAATTCCGGGTGCGGCGGCAGTTGTTGAGTATGCCGACAATGTAAACTTCAAGGACTGCAGATTTATAAATCTCGGTATGACAGCCCTTACCTGCCTTGAGGGTATAACAAACTGTGAAATATCGGGAAATGAATTTTCAAATCTTGCCGGAAGCGGAATGTATGTGGGCAATGCAGCCGACAAAACGAATGTGAGCCAAAATATTTTGATTGAAAACAATTATATTCATGATATCGGTCTCGATTATAAATCCTGCGTCGGCATTGCACCCTTGTGGCAGAGAAATATGTCTGTAATTCACAATGAAATATTTGATGTTCCGTACTGCGGAATTCACGGCGGATACGGAGCAAGAAGCGATTCAACCGATTTGAATTATAATTATAACTATATTCACAGAGTTTTGAATGACGCACTCTTTGACGGCGGCGCTATATATCACACTGGGGCCACAGGCGGCAGTGATGAAAATCCCAATTACATGAAGGGAAATTATTTAAAAGAGCAGATGAACGATTATGGACCCCTTTATCCCGATAACGGTGCGTCCGGCTGGATGATGTGCGATAATGTAATTGACCTTTCAATGGTTAAGCCCTGGAGAAGCGGAAGCGTAAGATGGCTTTTGTCAAATCCGTCAATGGGCAACCGGGCAGATAATAACTATACAACGGTTGACAGGGTTCAGATTAATACAGGTCAGCTTACAGATCCCGATAATGACCCGGGTGTGACTATAACAAACACACATGTGTATCCCGATGCAAGCTGGCCCGAAGAAGCCCTTGCAATAATTGGGGATGCCGGTCTTTCCGAAAAATACAGCGCGCTTTTAGCGCCCCGTTATCAGATTACGAAAACGCCGGAGGAAACCCTTCGCATTCAGCTCGGAATGACAAAGACTCCCAAGCTTTACGGTGAAGGCGGAAAAGGCGGCATATTCAGCAGAAGTGAAATTATTTATATTGAAAACAATTCACCTGAGCTTTTTGAGATAAACGGCACGGACATCAAGGCAAAGGCTGTAGGCTGTGGAAGCATTACGGTATATACCTACAGCGGAAATGTTCTGAAAAAGCTTAATATCCCGGTAGAAGCTTACAGCTGAGGTTCAATGATTTTGGAAAGCAGAGAATAAGCTCTGTTTATGATATTCAGGATGAAGGAGGAGTAAATTTATGAGAAAAATCAGCATAGTTCTTACCGCATGTTTTCTTCTTGCTTTTGCACAGACGGCTTATGCTGCCGAAACGGCGGATTATATGCCGTACATGTATGAGGATTTTGAGGATTTGACATTGGGTGTGGCAGATCCCGGCATGACAGTGTCAGAGCCTGTTGAAGGCGGATACGGGAGAAGTGCCGGCGCTCTGAGAGTGACACAGAACGGTAATATGCGTGCCGTTTTATTTCCCATTGATATGGAGATGGGCAGAAGCTATACCATTTCGATGAAGATTAAATTACTTGATGATATAATGGTCAATAACGGAAGCTTTGTCATGTACTTCAAAAGCCCTGACGGCTCCAAAACCGGCTATGTGCAGCCGGCATTTTCCGGAGTGGATTTTGCATCAAAGGAATGGGTTGAAGTCAGCGCCGGCTACACCTTTGATGGAAGGGCAAGGGTTGCCGGTGTGGGCAATATAGATGTTACGGGCGAGGGCGGAACAATCGAGCTTCGTATCGGAGACGGTAATCTTCAGGCAATAACAGGAGGAAGCTCATTTTCTTACCTTATTGATGATGTGTGCGTAAAGCCGGCGGATTTGGCTCCCTCACAGGTCCCGGACCGTGTTGACACTCCGCAGCCGGAGCCTGACCCCGAGGAGTTTTTAAACAAGGTTGTAAACGGTGATTTTACAGCTCCCTTAGACGGTACATGGACGCCGACAAATGCTGAAATTTTTGTTTCGGAGGACGTTCCCGAAAACAGCGGATTTACAAATTCTCTTTATGTTAAGGAAACCGGCAACAACGGACGGTATGAGCAAAGCATAGAATTAAAGTCCGGAGAGATGTATAAGCTTTCCTTCTGGGCAAAGGGAATCGGTGCAAAGGACGGAGTTTCGGTTGCAGGCTCTGAAATTGTTCCGAGATTTACAGATGAAGATGGAAACACTATAAGAATAACGGACGGCTCCCTCGTGTTTGCAGAGGAGTGGACGCAATATGAAAAAACCTTCACGGCTGAAGGAAATTATAAGGCGTTTCACTTTATAACGGGTACAAACGGAAGAAACAGAACGGAGTATAATATAACGGGAATATCCATTAAAAAGGTAATTCCCGGTGACAGCGGCGGCGAAGACGATGATGAGCCCCTGTCATATACCACTCCGGAAATAAGAAATGTTTCCGTAAGCGGATATTTGACAGTCAATCAGACAATTGATATTACCTGTGAATATCTCGGGCAAAACGATAAAACAGGTCTTGTTCAGCTTTTCAAAAAAGCGGAGGACGGCGGCTGGGCAAGCATTATGAGAAGCGAATTTACAGATGTTGTAAGCTACACCTTTAAGGAATCGGATGCGAATCAGGAGCTTAAGCTTTTAATTGTTCCGATGGATACCACAGGTCAGACAGGCGGCTACAGGGAGAAGGAGCTTGGCTTGATTTCATCAGAGCTTTCAATTGTTCCGTGCTTTACAAGCGGTATTTCGGGAACTGTAAGCGCTGATATTTATATCGGTAACTACGGAAATGAAGCAAATGTTGTAGGTATACTTGTTCTTCTTGATGAGGATAATACCTGCGTTGCATCAGCCTATGTGCATTCACAGACCTTTTTCGGAGAAACTGAAACAGTAACCGTATCCGCAGAAAATCCCGGAAATATTGCTGTTAAAGCAAAGCTTTATTTGTGGGAGGGAACAAGCGATATAAATACAACAATGGTTCCTCTTGCAGACAGTATAGAGCTTTAAAAGACGGCATGCATCTGTAATGAAAAGTAGATTTAGCCGGATTCCGGCTTGTCGATAAAGGAAAACTAAAATTAAGGAGGAAACGGAAATGAAAATGAAGAAAATTTTAAGTGCTGTTTTAGCGTCAGCTATGGTACTGTCTCTTGTATCGGTGCAGACAACAGCGCAGGCAGCTCCCGCAGTATCAAGTGTTGCCTATATCGGTGACGCATCATCAAATGCCGGATGGCAGGCACAGCTTACAAGCGACTTGGGCGCTGAGGCTGCATATACGGCAGCAGAAAGCATGAGAGATGCAATGCTCAATTTGCCTCAAATAAAACAGGCGAATCCCGATATGGTGGTAATTGATGCGTCAATTGCCGGAGCAGGTGAGGAAAAGTTCTTTGAAAGCGTATTGCTTACGATTCAGAGCTTTGACAAAACTCCGTATGTTGCAATTGTTTCGGAGTCAAGTAATGAGGCATCGTTTAATTACACGGAGAGCTTAGCGGTTAATTTTGACGTTGACTGGATTTGCCTTGAGGATTTGGGCGAGGCGGATTCTGTTATGAATGAGCTTACATATAAACCTATAGGTGCTCCGAAGCCCGGTAAAAAGCTTTCGTCATATTCAAGTGTTGTTGACCCTGAATTAAAATACAGCGGCACGATAACAGATGAAACCAAGAAGATAATGGTATACGGCGAGTATGTTATGATTAAAACCGGCGCAGCCTCCGGTAAATATTCGGTAAAAATAAATAACATAAACTCGTCATCGGATATTGCCTCAAGTGACGGTGTGACATTTTATAAAGACCGTCTCGGCAAAGTGAATTGGAGTGAGGTTGTAATTACTGCGACAGGAACAGTTGACATTCTCGGTGTATATTCAGACGCCGTTCCTGAAACAGATGTTATAAAGCTCGGATTTGAGGATAATGACATCACAGTCCTCAGACCTTATGACGCTAATATGAGCTGGGAATCAAATGTTGACGGAGACGCGGCAGTTCGCACAAAGAAAACAAGAAATACAGGTGATGTAGACGTAGCCGTAAAGCTGAATTTTGGCGTGGAATATAAAATCTCGGCAAAGGTTAAGCCCATTTCCGATTTTACGGACATTATGATTCATAAGAAGCAATTACGAACCGATGCGGAGGGGTATTTAACGACAGGATCGGGATTTGCAAGCACTGCTGTAAAGGTTACGCCCGGCGAATGGACTGAGATAAGCACAACCTTTATCCCTGAGCAAAAGGTATATGTAGGCGGCGGTAAATATGCTGAGGACGGCACTGAATACTGTCAGATAGCCTTCCGGGGAGGCCCCGGCGATAACAGCAACACCGATGCGGAATTTTATATTGATGATATTGTGATTGAAAAGGTTATTCCTTCCGAAAAATTATATAGCTTTGACATTGATTTTGAGAATAAAAGTGCAGCTCCCGGTTATCTTAATACAGGCGATAAGGTGACTGCAAGCTATGTTGAGGGTGCAGGTGAGGACGGCGGCACAGTTGTCCAGTTTACCGGTCCGTCATCTGAAATGGTAAGAGTAAATGATTTCTATCTCACGCCGAACAGATATTATACAATCAGCTATAAGATAAGGGGAATAAGTGATAACAGCGTCGGTCTTTATCCTTTGCTTTTTGCCGAAAGGGCAGGTAAATTAAAAAGAAGCAACGGCGATGATGCGTCGATTTATCCGAATACCGGAAATTACCCGTGTCTTTCCGGAGCACAGATATCAAAAGAGTGGCAAACAGTAACGTATACCTATCATCCCACGGCAGAATATTCTGATTATGAGGGACGGACAAATATGTATTTCAGACTGTGCACTGCAAACTCAGCCGGTGCCTATTTTAATGATTCGGCAATAATTCAGCTTGACGATTTCAAGGTAATTCCTGAGGATTTGATTTACGGCGGAGACTTTGAAGGAAATGTCAGTCCGGATAACAAGAGGTATGCAGCTCAGGTCGCCTTTGAAAGCATAACCGGAATGGACGGGAATCCCACAAAGGCGCTTAAATGGGGCTTTAATACCGATGCCAGCGAATTGTACTGGTATTTGGCTTGCCGGCCGGGAAAGAAATACAGATTCAGCTTTGATTATAAGGCGGCGGAGGGAAATTCGTTTACTGTATCGCCTATTTTACACTATGCGACAAGTAAAATTAAAGACGCAAACGGAGAGACAATCCCTTACACCGGTAAAGGCTTTATATATCTGACAAATGCAAAGACTGCGGAGGCTGAATGGCAAACTCTTACCGCGGAGTTTGTATATGAGGATGCGTACGGCTTTGTCGTATCACCGTCTCTGTGGCTGAGGGCCGGAACAAAGGATGCTGCCAATAAAGAAGGCGCTGTATATCTTGATAATCTGAAGCTTGTTGAGGTTCCTTATATTGATAATATAAATGCCGCTGAGCTTAGCTTCGGTAAAAGGACGGCTGTAACCTTTGCTGATAACATAGGCGGTAACATGGGATATATTTATAAAGTATATTCAGATGACGCAATTTATGCAAGCGGTTATACAAAGTCTCCCGCCTTCAGCTTCAATAACTATGCCGCATACGGAAAAAAGCTTTATGCGGATATTCAGTATATTGATTCGGAAGGCAATATATCTGCTCCTTGTACCGGAGAGCTTGGCTTGGTAACGGGCGGGGATGTTAAGTTTTCTGCGGAGGCAGGCTTTGCGACAACGGTCAATGATTTCTATGACGGAAAGGTTATCGGAAAGGCATTAATTCAGAATGATGAGAATACAAAGACAGTAATGCTCGGAATTGCTGTTTATGAAATCGATGACGCCGGAAATGAAATAAGAATTTTGTCTTTTGATACAACCGACTGCAATCTTGCTCCGTATGAAGAAAAAAGCTTTACAGTAGAGCCGAAAGCGATTGATGCGGATAAGAATCTATCCGCAAAGGTGTTTGTTTGGGATTCATTAACAGGCCTTACACCTTGCTGCTCTGCAAGCAAAATGAATAATCTTTAATATTTATTCATAAGAGAGAAAGGACATAATTTTATGAAAAAGAAAATATTGGCGCTTACGGCGCTTTTAGCGGCAGCTGCAGCCCTTACGGGCTGCGGCGGCAAAACCGATCAGGCTGCCGACGGAGGCAAAATGACAATTTCATGGCTTGGTGTTCCGTATAACAGCTCTGCACAGGAGGGAACAGACGCCGAGCTTATGCTGGAAGAAAAGTTTAATGTTGAAATTAAGCCGATTTTCTATGCATCTGCAAATTACAATGATAAAAAAACAATGCTTATGGCAGGCGGTGAAACTCCCGATATTATATATGAAATGGATCCTTCAAATGTTGTGGCAGACGCAGAACAGGGATTTCTTTCGAGTGTTGATTATAAAACTATTGCAAAAACAGCTCCGACGGTGTATAATGTAATTAAGGAAAATGCTCCTAAGGCATGGCTTTATTCAAGGGTTGAGGATGAAAACTACGGTATTCCAAATCTTAATTACGGAAATATGCTTGGAAGACTCGGTGTGTGGAGAATGGATTGGCTTAAAAAGGTTGGTATAGATAAAGTGCCCGAGACGATTGAAGAAATGCATGATGCGCTTTATAAAATCACCTTCAGCGATCCTGACGGCAACGGTAAAAAAGACACATACGGAATGACAGGAGATATAACAAACTGGCACACAATGTTCACGGAGGTTTTCGGCGCTTACGGAGTTTTGCCGTACAATTGGATGGAGCAGGACGGAAAGGTGATTTACGGAGGCTTTGCCGACGGAATAACGGATGCAATCGACACGATTTCAGCATGGTATAAGGAGGGGATTATTCATCCCGACTTTATAACAGATAATGTTTTTGAAAGCGGCAAGGAGAAATTTACAAGCGGAAATGTAGGCTATATCAACCAGAACGGCGGGTATATTGACCCTGCAAGCACAACAACCATTGCAGCGGTAACAAAGCAGATTTATCCCGAGGCTGAGGTTGTAAGCTCCAAGTTTGTAAAGGGCCCGGACGGCAAGAGCGGAACGCAGAGCTGGGGCGCTCCCTGCCATATAGTATGTTTCGGTGCGCAGCTTCAAAAGGATGAGGCTAAGCTTCAGAAAATTCTTGAAATTTTTGAGGGAACCATTTCTGACGCCGAATTTCTTCAGAATTTAAAAATGGGCAAGGAAGGCGAAATATGGCAGTTAAGGGATAAAGAAAAGGGCTTTAAGGCAGGCTTTGACTGGATAACTCCTTATGACGATAATTCCAAGAGAACTAATTCCTGTATTGACAACTCCTTTGGAAGCCCATCCTTCTTCGTACCGGTAACACCTTCAATGGAGGTATATAAAGACCACATTATGGCGGATCAGGAAGCGTTTACGGAGGAATATAAAATGATGGAAAACGGTCTTACAGACGCGTTTTTAAAGCCGGACACACTTCCTTCGTCAGCGGATTGCTTTGCGGATCTTCGCACACAGCAGATTAACATTCTTGTTAAGGCAATAAAGGGCGAAATTTCATCCGCGGATTATCTTTCAGAATTCCGTGCAGCCTGGGAAAAGGGCGGCGGGCTTAAGCTTGAGGAGGAGGCAAAGGAGCTCAGCTCAACAATTGATACCATTGTTAAAGAAGTAGAGGCTGATTAAGCTGATTCATACGCAGTCTGCGGAGATTTTTCTCCGCAGGCCTGCAGTTTTTGCAAAGGGAATGAAAATATGAAAACTTCAAAAAATAAAAACACTGCCGCTCGAAAGAATTCAACTCTTGCGGCATACAAAAAGCATTATCAGATAGTTCTCATGCTCGTCCCGGGCATAATTTTGCTTATTTTATTTAATTATGTGCCTATGGCAGGTATTCTTATTGCATTTAAGGATTATAAATTCCTTCATGGTATATTCGGAAGTGAATGGGTGGGCATGGAGCATTTTTCAAAGCTCTTTGCCGTAGATAATTTCGGACATATCATTATGAACACTTTAAGTATCAGTGTTTATAAGCTTCTGATCGGTTTTCCGGCACCGATCATTCTGGCGCTTTTGCTGAATGAGCTTAGACTTCAGAAGCTTAAGAATGTACTTCAGACATGTACATATCTTCCGCATTTTTTCTCATGGGTTGTTCTTGCCGGAATATTTAAAATGATATTCTCAAATACCGGACCTGTGAACTCAATATTAATGGCAGCCGGCGTTGATAAACCGCTTGAATTTTTCAGTAACGGAACACTGTTTCGCGGAATGATTATCGGCACTTCTGTATGGCAGGGACTGGGCTGGGGTGCGATCGTGTATCTTGCAGCTCTTTCCGGCGTTGATGAATCCCTTTATGAGGCGGCATATATCGACGGCGCGAATCGCTGGAAGCAGACAATCCATATCAGTATACCGTGCATAATTCCGACTATTATAACAGTATTTATTCTCAATGTGGGAAATGTACTGAATGCCGGTTATGACCAGATTTATAATATGTATAACCCGACTGTTTATGAAACAGCCGATATTATAGAAACCTATGTTATGAGAGCATTGACAAAGATGGATTACGGCGTTGGTACTGCGGCAGGTCTTTTTAAGTCCGTAATCGGAATGATTCTTGTTCTTACAGCGAACTTCATTTCAAATAAGCTGAGCGATGATACGCTCGGTATAATGTAGGAGGGGGGATGAATTCATGAAGCGTACACGCGGCGAAAAAATATTTAACGTATGCAATATTATTATATTATCATTGCTTGCGTTCACGACATTATATCCGTTTCTTTATACTCTTTCCATATCCTTAAGCTCGGCGGCTGAGGCGTCAAGAGGCGGTTTTCACCTTTATCCGAAGGGTGTTAATTTCGTGGCGTATAAGATGGTTTTCAAAAACGCCGATTTGCTTATTGCATATGGGAATACGATTTTCAGAACCGTTGCCGGAACTCTCATTTCTCTTCTTGTATGCTGCTTTTACGGCTATGCACTTTCGCGCCCCGAACTTCCCCACAAGAAATTTTATACAACATTTCTTGTATTCACGATGCTTTTCAGCGGAGGGGCAGTGCCTATATATCTTACGCTTAAGAGATATGCGCTTATTGACAACAGATGGGTTTATATTTTGCCCACAATTATGAGTGCGTATAACATAATAGTTGCAAGATCATTCTTTATGTCGATTCCGAACAGTTTGAATGAATCGGCTAAAATTGACGGCGCAAATGAGTTTTGTATCTTTTTTAGGATTATAGTTCCTCTTTCAAAGCCTATTATAATGACCCTTGCGCTTTTTGTGGCGGTAATGCATTGGAACTCATGGTATGATTCTTTGATGTATATAACGAGCAATAATAAGATAGTTGTGCAGCTTCTTCTGCAGAGAATTGTTCAGGAGAACGATGTCCAGCAGATGACGCAGCAGATGCTGAATCCCGACCAGACTCAGTTTACATCGGAAACAGTAAAGTCAGCAACGATTATTGTAGCTATTCTTCCGATACTTGTATTCTATCCTTTTATCCAAAAGTATTTTACAAAGGGTATGATGCTTGGAGCGGTAAAGGGTTAAAAAAAACGGCAGCCTGCTTTTAGCCGGGCTGCCGGATTTTTTATCTTACTTCAAATTCAATTCTGCCGCCGTTATATATTATTTTCGGCTGACCGGAAATCAGGGGAGAGGCATATTTTATAAATTCATCTGTTACAAAAAATCCGTTTTTTGAAATCATTTCTTCGGGAATTTTCTTTTCCCTGTTGGCTACGAGACTTATGTCAAAGCTTGTGATATAGGGTTCATAATCCGCACCGCTTTTTCTGAGAATTCCAACCATAACGCCTGTCTCGCCCTCCGAAGCAAGCCTTGCACCCTCAGCACCCTGAAGAAAAGATTCATCAATATCGCATAGGGATGCTGTTTCGGAATTACAGCGCTGCAGGGTGCTGAATTCAATAGAGCGTGTTTTAATGCCGAGATTTTCGCTTATAATATGCTCAATATACCGTCCTACGCCTCCAAGAGCCGCATGTCTGAAGCCGTCTGCTGCCGCTGTGGATTTTGCAAGCCCGGAAAGAATATAATCACCGTTTCTGCCCCGTATTCCCTCCGACACCGCTATAATGGTTGAGTTTTTCTCTTCTATGGTTTTTTCGACATGCGTCAGAAAATCCGAGGTATCAAAGAGAACCTCCGGCAGACAGATTATGTCAACGGGCGATAAATGATTATCGTTTGCAAGGGAAGCGGCGGCTGTAAGCCAGCCTGCGTTTCTGCCCATTATTTCAGCAACGATTACGGATTTCATATCATATACACAGGTATCAAGCGCAAGCTGGCGTATTGAATTTACTATGTATTTTGCTGCGCTTCCGTAGCCGGGGGTGTGGTCCGTGAGCACAAGATCATTATCTATGGTTTTCGGAACACCTATAACGGCAACATTTTTTCCGTTTTCAGCCCCATATCTGCTGAGCTTTTCTACAGTATCCATGGAATCGTTTCCGCCGATGTAGATAAATGCGCTTATTTTATGCTTCTCAAACACCTTGAAAATCTGCTCATAAACCTCACCCTCGTCCGGAAGCTTGTGACGGCACGAGCCGAGATATGAGGACGGTGTTTGTTTAAGAAGCCGTATTCTTTCAGGAGCGCGGAATTTTTCCATGCCTATAAAATTTTCTTCAAGGACGCCGTCTATTCCGTTAATGCTTCCGAGAACGCCTGTGAATTTCCCATAGTGCAGCGCGTAATCAACAACGCCTGCAAGAGAAGCATTAATTGCCGCTGTCGGACCTCCTGATTGTCCTATAAGTAAATTTCTTTCCATTTTTTTCGGTGGTTCCCCTTTCGATAATGCGTAATTCGTAATTCGGAATTATAATTAAGAAAAACGCAGTTTTTCAACCATAATTTTCAATTAAATCTTTGGTTCAAGCTCGCCTGCTTCATACATCATCATTGCAAGAACAGCCTCTCCGGCAGTTTCTGTCCTGAGTATTCTTTTGCCGAGAGTGACCGTGGCAATACCGGATTTTTTCAGAAGCTCCGCTTCAGCCGGGTCAAAGCCTCCCTCAGGGCCGATTATAAAAGCCGCCTTTTCATATGCTGCGCCGTGAATTAACCCCTTAAGACCATTTTCTGCTTCGCATTCGTAGGGAGCAAAGGCAAGCTCTGCGGATTTAAGTGAGCCAAGCGCCTCGGCAAAGGATACCGGCGGACAAACCTCCGGAATGATTCCGCGTCCTGACTGCTTTGCCGCAGACTCTGCAATTTTCTGCCAGCGTGCGGCTTTTTTTTCGCCGTCGCCGCGGCTGTTTATTTTTGAAACGCATCTTGACATCATAACGGGAACTATCCTGTATATTCCAAGCTCGGTCGTCTTTTGTATGATGTATTCCATTTTTGTACCTTTAGGCAATGCTTGATAAAGTGTAATCTGAACTTTTGGTTCGGAATCTGATTTTTCCTTTTCGAGTACGGTACATATTACGGCTTTTTCCGATACTGAGGAAACCTCTGCAAGGTAGTCAAAGCCGCATGTATCGCATACCGTAAGCTTTGAACCCGTATCCATTCTAAGAACGCGGGTGATGTGCTTTACATCCTCGGTATCAATTATAATTTTTCCGTCCCGGACCTTTGACGGTTCGACAAAAAACTTAGGCATGCTGCACCTCCGAAAGCTTGTCTGCAAGTGTCTGCGCATATTGCAGGGCAGAGGAAATGTCGGATTCCGACGGAGCAAGGGTAAAGCTTAAAGCTTTCCCGCAGTGCCTTAGCTTAAGCATGGAAAGTATGCTGTCCGCCATGAAAACACCCTCTCCGCTCCAGCCCTGAGAGCCGAAAACAAAATACGGTTTTCCTGACATAAGATTTACATTAAGGGAGGAAATGAAGTCCCAGACACATTGCGGCATAGTCCGTTTATTTGTATAAGTTCCGAGAACAAGGCCGTCCGCGTCCTCTGCCGCTTTGGCAACCCTTTGAAGGCTTGTGCAGCAGGTAAGATCAAAGGAAAGCACGGAAACACCCCGGCTTTCAAGCTTGTTTTGTATTTTCCCGGCAACTGCCGCCGTGTTTCCGCTCCTTGAAGCATATGCAAGCAGCACTTTTTTTGTGTCTTGAAATTTTTCGGCGTAAAGCCTGTCGTAAAGCCCGGTAAGCTCATTTATATTCCGGGCAGGCGCTGTGCCTCTGCCGGGATAAAGAACCTTTGGGGAGATATCCTTCACCTTTTTTACCGCTGCTTTTACATAGGGGACAAAAAAACGCAGGTTTTTTTCGTAAAATTCTGCGGCGCCTTCGGCAGCGGAGGAAAAAAGCTCCCCTGTAAAAAGCGCCTCATGCTGCTTTGAATATGTAAGCATTGTGTCAGGCCAGGTAACGTTAGGGGTCAGATAAAATTCAAGCGAATTGTCTCCTGCCTCAAGCCTGCCGCCGTTTTTGCATATTTCTCCGTTTACGCTGAAATTTAATGTTTCTTCAATGTTTCTCAGCCCGGCAACAGACGCGTATACCTTTATATTTCCGTTCAATTCGAGAAGCCGTTTAAGACAGCCTGTGCGCTCCGGTGAAGCATGACCCATTACTATGCAGTCAATTTTATCGGGAGAGATATGTGCAGAAATGTTTTTTATATATTCCTCAGCATGCTTTTCAGGAACACCGTCAATTAAAATGTTTTTTTCTCCCGTCAGCAGCCATGCGTTTAAGCTTGCCCCGCCGCCGAATGGATTTTCGGGGATTCCGATGTTTATAATTTCGTTTTTCATTGCTTCGCTCCGCTCCTGCATACCATGCATACCCAGTCTGCATCCTGTTTTTTTGTTATTATATCAAAGCCGTTTTCCGAAAGAGCAGCTTCAACATCCCTGCAGCGGTCTTCGATTATTCCGGAGGTAATGAATATACCGCCCTGTCTGATTATTTTTTTTGCAAAGGGAAGAAGTGCAATAATTACATCCGCTACTATATTGGCGCAGACAACATCATATTTTCTGTCGGCGATTGTCTTGTCAAGCTCTGCATCGGTTAAAACGTTTCCCGTGAGAACTCTGTATGTGTCCCTGCTGACGTTGTTAAGCTCCGCATTTGAATATGCAATATCAAAAGCGTTGTAATCAATATCCACGGCAGTCGCGTGAGCTGCTCCCAGCATAAGCGATATTACTGAAAGTATGCCGCTGCCGCAGCCGAGGTCTGCCATGAGACAGCAGGGGGTTATATATTTTTCAAGCTGTTCGATACAAAGCCTTGTTGTATAATGTGAGCCTGTTCCGAAGGTCATTCCCGGATTGATTTTAAAAACCGTTCTTTCCGGACATTCCTTTACCTCCCATTCAGGACAAACAAGTATTTTTTCACCTATTTCTATAGGATGGAAGTATTGCTTCCAGTTGTTCGCCCAGTCCTCCTCGCTGAGAGTGTCTGTTTCGATTTCAAGCCTGCCGAATTTTCCGTCTGTATCAAACGATTTCAGCTCGGAAAGGGTATTTTTTACATCGAGAAGAGTTTCAAGCCCATCGGCTGTATTGCTTATGTAAATAATTATACGTGTTTCGCCCTTTTTCGCTTCAATCAGCTCATCGTCAACATAGTCCCAGTACTGCCTGTTATTTTCAAGAAAATCTGTGAAATCTTCAAAATCCTCTATTTCCGTTCCCGTTATACCGAGGTCATACAGCCGGCCGCAAACCGGATCGATACCCTCGGCAGTTGTGTAAACAGATACCTTAAGCCATTCCATATTTATAATCCTTTCCGCATGGTGCAGCTGAAATTTTTCTGCCCGCTAATAAGGGTTGTCCTCCCGAACAACCCATATTTTAATCAAGATAATCCTTAAGCTTTTTGCTCCTTGAGGGATGTCTGAGCTTTCTCAGTGCCTTTGCCTCAATCTGACGGATGCGCTCTCTTGTAACCTGAAATTCATGTCCAACCTCTTCAAGAGTTCTTTGCCTGCCGTCATCAAGCCCGAAACGAAGGCGTAAAACCTTTTCTTCCCGCGGAGTCAGTGTTTGAAGAACATCAACAAGGTGCTCTTTAAGGAGAACAAAGCTTGCCGCTTCGGACGGTGCGGGAGCCTCCTGGTCCTCTATAAAGTCACCGAGATGGCTGTCTTCTTCTTCGCCGATAGGTGTTTCAAGTGAAACGGGCTCCTGTGAAATCTTGGAAATTTCACGCACCTTATCAAGAGGCATATTAAGCTCCTTTGCAAGCTCCTCCGGCGTCGGCTCGCGTCCGTACTCCTGAACAAGCTGACGTGATACGCGGACAAGCTTGTTTATTGTTTCAACCATGTGCACCGGTATCCTTATGGTTCTTGCCTGGTCGGCTATGGCGCGGGTTATAGCCTGCCTGATCCACCATGTGGCGTATGTGCTGAATTTATAGCCCTTGGTGTAATCAAATTTATCAACTGCCTTGATAAGTCCTAAGTTTCCCTCCTGAATAAGGTCAAGGAACAGCATTCCGCGGCCGACATATCTTTTTGCAATGCTGACAACAAGACGAAGGTTTGCTTCTGCAAGCTTTTTCTTTGCCTGCTCGTCCCCGTTTTTCATTTTCTGCGCAAGAATTGTTTCCTCTTCGGTGCTGAGAAGATCTACCTTACCTATTTCCTTGAGGTACATTTTAACGTGGTCGTCTATATTAACGCCCTCAGGTATGGATAAATCCTCAAGCTCCTCCTTGGTAACTTCGATTTCCTCAAGCTCCTTCTCAAGGTTCTTTGCTACCTCAATATCCTCTTTTTCAAGAATATCATAGACCTTTTCAAGCTTTTCGGGAGAAATTTCCACTTCCTCAAAAGCGCTGTTTATCTCGTCATAAGTGAGAAGACCGCTTTTTTTCCCGCGCTCAACAAGATCCTTTACAATTTGTTTCATATCTGCCATAAGCTTCTTACCCCATATCCTTTCCGTTAATCCCATGTCAGTTCAAGCTTTTCGAGCTTGTTTTTCACAGCTATCAATTCTGCAAGCTTGTTTATATCGTCAGCGTATTTACGCATCTCGCTTTTGTTTTTTTCGAGCAAAATCGTCTTTACGTTGGAAAGCGCGCTTGCACGCTTGTCTTTGTACTCCGAAAGCTCATAGAATACTGATGAAGCCGTACTCATTGACATTTCATCATCTGAGAAATAATTCATTATTTCTGCCGCGTCCGGCTCTCGTCCTTCCGCACGGCAGCCGTAAATTCTGCCGGCTAATTCCTGCATTATTCCGGGAGAGTAATCCTCCGGTTTTATAATATCCTTAACAGCGTCATATATGTGCTTATCACCGGTTATAAGGTTCAGGAGCCGCCTTTGTGCGTCAAAAGACGCTGTCGGCTTATCTATGCTCCGGATAGCTTTGCCGGTGGTCTGTACTGTTTTAAAGGTGCTTTGCACTCCTTTGCCTGCCGGGTACGAAATATGCTTTCTGTACTCGGTATAAATCGCTTCCTTTCCGATACCGGTTTCATCGGAAATCTTGTTTATGTACGCGTCAACCTCAATTGAATCCCGAACCGATGAAAGAGCGGCTGCAGCTTCGCTGACGAAGCCTATTTTACCGTCAGTTTCTGACAGGTCATGATTCAGGCGGATGACGGACAAAATGAATTCCGTTGAGGGAACAGCTTCGTCAAGCGCTTTTTTGAACATTGCGGCTCCGCTTTTGCGAATGTATTCGTCAGGGTCTTTTGCGTCCTTAAGCTTAACAACCCTTGTTTTGCCGCCTGCCTTTGAAAAAATATCAATAGCCCGCAGAACGGCCTTTCTTCCGGCTTCATCCATATCATAGCAGATAAGCACCTCAGATGCGTAACGGTTTATAAGCTTCGCCTGATTTTCCGTTATAGCTGTTCCGAGTGTTGCCACAATGTTATGTATTCCTGCTTGATAAACGGTTATAACATCCATATACCCTTCAACAAGTATCAATCTTTTTGAATCTGACTTTTTTGCAAGGTTAAGAGAAAATAGATTTTTTCCTTTATCAAAGGCAGGTGTTTCACCGGAATTAAGATATTTCGGCGGTTTATAACCTCCCGGCAGCTCCGATTCCTCAAATATTCTGCCTCCGAAGCCGATGATGTTTCCCCGTACATCAATTATCGGGAACATAACTCTGTTTCTGAATTTATCATATGTTTTTCCGTCTCTTGAAACGGCAAGTGAAGCATCTGTAATTTCCTTTTCACTGAAGTCCTTGCTTTTGAGAAAATTAAGCAGTGAATCGTAGCTGTCCGGTGCATATCCGAGACCGTAAACCGTAATGGTTTTTCCCGTAATGCCGCGCCTTGTGAGATAGCTGAGAGCTTTTGCTCCCCCTTTGTCTGCCGTCAGTCTTTCGTAGAAAAAACGCGCCGCAAGCTTGTTCATTGCATAAATTCTCTGCCGGTGCTTGTGTCTTTCATCATTATATGAGGAATCTTCCTCCGGAAGCTGAATACCGGCATTATCGGCGAGAAGACGAAGGGCGTCAACAAAATCAAGGTTTTCACTGCGCATTACAAACTGAACGAGATTACCGCCTGCGCCGCAGCCGAAACAGTGAAAAAGCTGTTTATCGGCGTTTACATGGAAGGAAGGTGTTTTTTCGCTGTGAAACGGGCAAAGCCCCATATAATCCTTGCCGCGTTTTGTAAGCGCAACATATTTTGAAACGTAATCGATTATATCGTTTGCCGCAAAAATGTCAGCTATCAGCTCATCGGAATATCTCGGCAAAGCCGCATCACCCCCTGTATTGTAACCGTAAAGCTTTTTGTTTATTCACACGTAATATTTACCCGTTTTTAAAGGGTTATAACACTCATTTTTATTTTTTTATCAATATCAACATTTTAAAAGACTTTGTTATGTAAAAAATGTACAATTTATACTATAGATTTATATGTAATACCACCAAAAAATTATTAGTCAAATAATTCAAAAAAGCTTATTAATATTTAATTAATTTCACACATATTCCGAATTTTATGCGTTTATGTTGACTTTTATAAGGCAAAATGGTAAAATACGCTTAAAAATTACATAAGGGGGTAGTTTAAATGTCAAAATTCAAAGCTTTTTTGGAAAGAAAGGATATTATTATATCAGCCAGAAGATACGGAATAGACGCAATGTCCGCTATGGCAAACGGCCTTTTTGCATCACTTTTGATCGGAACTATTATATCTACGATCGGAAAGCAGGCAGGACTTGATTTTCTTGTTAAGACAGGTGATTATGCGTCAGCCGTAAAGGGGGCGGCGATGGCTATAGCAATTGCATATGCTCTTAAATGTCCTCCGCTCGTTATGTTCTCGCTTGCCGCTGTAGGCTATGCGGCAGATACACTCGGCGGAGCCGGAGGTCCTTTGGCGGTTCTTATTATCGCAATTATCGCTTCGGAAATCGGAAAGGCAGTAAGCAAGGAAACAAAGGTGGATATAATAGTAACCCCTGTTGTAACCATTTGCGCCGGATGTTTTTTATCCATGCTTCTTGCACCGCCGATAGGTAAGGCGGCAGGAGCTGTCGGGGGTGCGATTATGTGGGCAACGGAGCTTCAGCCGTTTCTCATGGGAATAATTGTGGCAGTAATTGTAGGAGTTGCGCTGACCCTTCCGATCAGCTCGGCGGCAATATGTGCGGCTCTGGGGCTTACAGGGCTTGCAGGCGGCGCTGCTGTTGCCGGCTGCTGTGCTCAGATGATAGGATTTGCGGTTATGAGCTATCCTGAAAATAAAGCCGGAGGTCTTGTTGCACAGGGGCTCGGAACAAGTATGCTCCAGATGGGGAATATAGTAAGAAACCCGAAAATATGGATTCCCCCTATAATTGCCTCGGCAGTGTGCGGTCCTGTGGCAACTTGTATTTTTAAGCTGCAGATGAACGGCGCGGCTGTTTCGTCCGGAATGGGAACCTGCGGGCTTGTTTCGCAGATAGGTGTTTACACAGGCTGGATTACCGACATAGAGAACGGGGCAAAGGCAGCGATTACAGCGTTTGACTGGATTGGTCTCATATTGATATCCTTTGTTCTGCCGGCAGTTATTACGCTTCTTGTGGCAATGCCGATGCGCAAAAAGGGTATAATCGGCGAAAATGATCTTAAGCTTGACATATAGTTTAAAAAGAAAGAAGATAGGTTTTATGTATCCAGTTATAGACTCACATTGTCATATTTATCCGGATAAAATAGCGGAGCGTGCAACTGCCGCAACCGGGGATTTTTATCATATTTCAATTGAGTATGACGGCAAGGTCAGCACACTTAAGAGGGAGTCGGAAAAAGCGGGGATAAATTTTTGCATTGTTCAGTCCGTTGCCACAACGCCGCAGCAGGTTTCTTCAATAAACCGTTTTATAGCGGAGAGCACAGCTGAAAACAAGTGCTTTGCAGGCCTTGGAACGCTTCATCCCGAAAGTGAAAATCAGGAGCGGGATGTAAATGAAATTATTTCGCTTGGACTTAAGGGTGTGAAGCTGCATCCTGATATTCAGGGGTTCAGGATTGATGATGACAGGTGCTTTAAAATTTATGAGCTGTGTGAGAAAAAAGGACTTCCGATTCTTATGCACACCGGTGATTGCAGATATGATTACTCAAATCCCGACAGACTTATACCGGTACTTGAAAATTTTTATAGGCTTATTATAGTAGGCGCTCATTTCGGCGGCTGGTCGGTTTGGAAAGCGGCGGCGCGGCAGCTTCATGGGTATAATAACCTATATGTTGATACCTCCTCCTCGCTGTATGCGCTAAAGCCGGAGGAGGCGCGTGAAATAATCAGCCTTTACACGGAGGACAGGGTTCTGTTCGGGACTGATTTTCCCATGTGGAATCAGTCTGAGGAAATGAACCGGTATAAGGCTCTTAATCTCAGTCCGGAGCAAAATGAAAAAATTCTGTATCGTAATGCGTGCAGGGTTTTCAAGCTTGACATTTAATTTTTCTTTTAAAGCAAAGCGGGTACTGCTAACGCAGCACCCGCTTTGCTTTAATATTTTCGTCCTTTATTGAAAAAAATAAATTTTTTATAAAAACACTTGACAAATCAGTTCGACAAGTGTAAAATATAGATGTGTTCGACAAATGTAAAAATAAAAAGGAGCCGATAGAATGAACGATATAAAAAGGATTCCCGATTCAGAGCTGGAGATAATGATGATTATATGGGAGGCAGGGCAAAGCGTAAGCGCCGATTACATAATGGATAGAATTGACAAAACATGGACAAAAACAACTCTGTTAAATTTTTTGACAAGACTGTGCTCACGTGGTTTTCTCGATTGCAGCAAGGAAGGGCGGCGCAATCTTTATACTCCGATTGTGGATAAGGAGGTCTATCTTCAAAAGGAAAGCAAAAGCTTTTTAAACCGGCTTTACCACAATTCTCTTACGGGGCTTGTTGCTTCGCTGTATGACGGAAAGAGCGTCTCAAAAGAGGATTTGGCGGAGCTGAAAAGATATATTGAGGAGGCAGAGTGATGGCAAGGGAGGTATTTATAATATCGCTTACCACCACGCCTGTGATATTGCTGCTTCTGCTTTTTTCCCCTATAACCGATAAGTATTTCAGTGCGAAATGGAGGTATTATGTGTGGCTGGTGCTTGCATTGCGGCTGGTAATACCCGTAAGAGCGGAGCTTTCCTCCGCACCGATAAATTTCAATATGCAAGATAAAGTGATTTATTTTGAACACAGCGGCGGGGAGCAAGGGAGCCCGGAGCACATAACCGAAGCTTATCCCCGGGAAAGCAGCGGTGATAAGAAAACAACAGACGGAAGCTCATCGGCATATAAAGCTGCGCCGCCTTACAAGGATAACAAAAGTCCGTTTTATCTTACATTTTTTGAATTGCTGAATATTATCTGGGCTGCTGTTGCCGCATTGATGCTTTTGCGGCATATCATAGCCTATGTATCAGCAAAGCGAAAAATAATAAGAAGCTCACGCATAGCGGATGACAACACATATATTTGTTCCTGCATATTAAGCCCGATAATGCTGGGTTTTTTCAAGCCGACAATTGTTTTCCCCGATAAGGAATATACAGATGAGGAAAAAGCCTTTATCCTGCGCCATGAAATGACGCATTTTAAAAGGTGTGATGCTTGGTTTAAGCTGCTTTTGCTTGCGGCAGGTGCCATGCATTGGTTTAATCCCGTAATATATGTCATGGTAAACAGAGCAAACAGAGATATTGAATATGCCTGTGACAGCGATGTGACAAGGCATATGGATAAAGAGGAAAAAAAGAGGTATTCAATGACATTGCTTAAAGCGATACCTGTCAAACCGGAGGGAGGAAAAGAAAATGAGCGGAATAATTAAAGCACCGAGACTGTCAACGGAGTTTTCTCAGAGCGGAAAACAGGTGAAAAAACGTTTTGAAAACATTTTTTGGGGGCATACAAAAAAGAAAGGTACTGCTTCTTTGCTGGCTGTTATCATTGTGACAGCGGCGGCAGGTACGCTTGTTGCCTGCGACTGCGCAAGTGTCGGAGTAATAGGCGGAGCGGACGGACCTTCGGCGGTTTTTGTGACGAAGCGAGATGAGGAGAAAAGCCTGTGCCAAAATTTATACGATGCACGCTGTAAATATATCGGCAACGCCTCCGGAGTTGGAAAAATACTCGGCTTGCTGCCGCCTGTCGGCGGAGCGCAGCCGTGCGGAATGCAGCTTCAGACAACAGAGGAGCCGTATGGGCTTATCAGGTGGTTTGACGGTTATTTCAGCAATGAGGAGGAGTTAAAGCGTCAGGCGTCAATTATTTTAGCCCTGATTGAAAACGCAGGCTATGTAAGCTACTCAACCGATAAGGGGGAGACGGTTGTCAAAAGCTATTCAAGAGAAGAGCTTGCAGTGGAATATTCCAAGAGCTATGAGGAATTTGAGAGCGTGTATCATCGGTTATATGCCGACAAAAAGGCAATGACTGACGATGAACTGGTATCATATGCGATTTTGAGCCGTAATAGCGGCAGATATCTTGACGGTGAGTGTATGGGCGAGGGGCATATTATATTAGGTAATGAAGCGGGAGAAAATGGTGCAAGAACGATATATGCACTTACGACAACGGGCTTCTACGGCTTTGAGAATGACTGTTTTATAAAGGTGTCCGGCTCCGGAGTAATCCCTGCCCGCATAACCTTTGATTCAGACAATAACGTTACGGAATATTTAATGCCTCAGGACGGGTCTTTGTATAAAGAATCAATTGAGGAAATTTTTCCGAAGAAATATCACGGAAAAATTCTTTACGGGGATTATAAAGAGCAGTATGCGGACTGCCTTGAGCAGGAAAAAAGGTATGCGGCAGAATATCTCAAAAAAATCGGAAGGAATGCGGTTATATGCGAGTACGGTGACATTGAACATGAGATACCGGATTTGAACGCAGAGGTATCAAATATGATGCTTGACAGTTTTACGGAATATCCGTATTGGCTGGGAACTCAGGAAAGAATAATTGACGGCGTCAGGTATGTTTATAAAATGAGCATGGACGGAGATAATACGGTGATTTTTGAAAAATACCTGTACGACACCGGTGAGACTGTCAATAAGACAGTGCTTAATATTGAGAACGGAGAAGTAAAAGCAGTTTTCGGGAAAATCCCGCCGGGGAAAGAATAGGGGCTGCTGCGGCAGAAACAGTAAATTAAAGGCAAGCGCCCTGCTTTGCAGCTGCGCTTGCCTTCGATTTGTTGTTTGAAATTAATGAAGCTCAATTTCCAGAGCTTTTGTTCCTAAGCTTTCATTGCTTGCATATACCTTAAGAATGCCCGGCGTTTTCCCAACTCGAACTGCAGCGGAGATTTTCCCGGCGTACATTTTTCTTTCGGTTGACGGCACGGGGGTGTGATCCGTAACAGATGAGCCCGTTCCGACAATTGTTCCGAGATTGTTGCAGGCAAAGCTCACAAGGGGAGATGCGTCCGGAACCTCAAGCCCATTTTCATCAATACAGCTGCAGGTAATAAGAGCAATGTCAACGCCGTTTGCATCGCTGACAGTATTTTCAAGACTGAGCTTTAAGGTCTTTGCCCGGCCGGTTGTTACCTGTTTGTCAAAAGCTTCGGCTATGCCGTTTTTGTATGCTGTTACACTGAGCTCTCCCGGCTCATAGATTACCTCCCAGCTTCCATGCCCGTACTTCTCGATTTTTTTTCTTCCGAGGCTTCTGCCGTTTAAAAACAGCTCCAGCTCATCGCAGTTTGTATAAGCAAATACCGTGACAGAAGTGCCCTCCATACCGAAATGATTCCAGTGCGGAAGCAAATGAACAATCGGTCTGTCTTCAATCCAGTGACTTTGATTTTGATAAAAAGCGTCCTTTTTTTGCAGGAAAAGGTCTATTGCTCCCGATTGTGAGCACACTCTCGGCCAGACGGCTTCACCTCTGTGTTCAAAGGCAATCCATTGATAGCTGCCGAGAACCCAGTCTCTTTCCGTAATAAATTTCCAGGTGTTTTCTCTTCCCCTGAACCACTGATTTGTATCATGGTCGTATGACGAAATAAATGCTTTTTCTTCACAGTCCTCAAAATACCAGCCTCTTGTTGTTCCCGTAGCGCAGCATTCCGAGGAGAAGATAGGCTTATCGGGAAACTTTTGTCTGAGCATATCATATTGGTCAAGGTTGTAGTTTACACCGATTATATCAAGGCTGCCGCAGACCGTTGCTTCTGCGGGATTGTTGCTGACAGCTGACGTTATCGGTCTTGTACTGTCAAGCCTTCTTACAGCGGCCGCCATTCGTTCGTATATTTTTGCACCTTGCTCTGTCATATGCACAGGTTCTTCATTGCCGAGTGACCAGAACATAACAGACGGATGGTTTCTGTCACGTTTTACAAGCATTTCAAGCTGCTCTATACACTCATCCGAAGAATTGAACCAACGCGTTTCATCCATAACAATAAAGCCCTGCCTGTCCAGCTCGTCCATAACCGCCTGCGGATGGGGGTAATGACTGCATCTGTAGCCGTTGGCGCCCATTTCCTTTATAAGTGAAATTTTATGGCGGTGTATGTTATCGGGAACGGCTTTGCCGGTAAGCCCGAAATCCTGATGAGAGCAAACGCCCTTTATTTTAACATGACGTCCGTTAAGGTACAGACCTGTATCGGGATTTATTACAACCTCGCGGAAGCCGAAGCTTTCCTCGGCTTCGTCCGTTATTTTTCCTTCGGCTTCAACAGATGAGGACACCGTGTGCAGATATGTATCATCAATATCCCACAGGCGAGGGTCTGAAATTTGCACAAAGCATACCGCTTCTGCCTTATACATAGGCGGAACGCTTACCTTTGCGACGCCTTCGCCGATAACGCCGTCAGCATTTTTTATGCTGCTTCGCACGGTAACCTCCGCAGGCTCGGTAAGGTCATTGCGCACTGTTGTTTCAATGCGGACGCACCAGTTTTTTTCATCAAGCTTTTTCGGAGCTGCGTAAAGACCCCAGAGATCCACTGAAATTTTATTTGTTTTCACAAGCCATACGTTTCGGTAAATTCCGCCGCCGTTGTACCACCAGCCCTCATATTGCTTCGCGTCTACGTAAACGGAAAGCACATTTTCCTCCCCGAATAAAACAAGGTCTGAAAGATCAACCTCAAAGCTTGTATATCCGCAGAAATTCCGTTTCAGCAGCGCGCCGTTCAAGTATATTTCACAGGCTGTGGCAACGCCTTCAAACAGCACGGTGATTCTTTTGTCTTTATCCTCTTCCGGCAGAACGAATTTTTTTCTGTACCATGCATTTTCGTACGTGAAGAAGCCTAAAGCATTGTTTTCTGATGAAACGGGGGCTTGCGATATAATATAATCGTGAGGGAGGGAAATCTTTTCCCATTTATCCGGATTGTATTCGCCGTTTTCAGCAAAGCTGTCCGGCTCTGCGTTGTAATCCTTCGACGCCGGTCCCTGCCGGTATCTTTCGGTTTTTGACTGCATATATACAGGCCCTTTATCCGTCGGAACGGGAGTGGAAATATCACCCATATGGAACAGCCAGTTATCATTAAAAAGTGTTTTACTTCTCATAATTCTTTACCTCCTGTCTTGTATTATAGCAGAAAACAAATAAAAGTAAATGGATTTATTTGATAATATGGACTATTTTCATATATTTTTTTGTTTGCGGTTTACAAACTGCGGAAGGTATGCTACAATGTAAGTAGTTGCATTAAATTTGACGATAAAAGAAAGGAAGTAAAACAATGACAAATATATGGCATGATATCAGCCCGAAGCGAATTTCTCCGGAAAGCTTTATGGCGTGTATTGAAATTCCGAAGGGTGGAAAGAATAAATATGAGATGGATAAGGAGACAGGACTGCTTTGTCTTGACAGGGTTCTTTATACCTCAACTCATTATCCGGCGAACTATGGATTTATTCCGCGCACATACGCGTCTGACAACGACCCTCTTGACGTGCTTGTCCTTTGTCAGGAATCAATAGTGCCGATGACTCTTGTAAGATGCTATCCAATAGGTGTGGTGAAAATGATTGACAATGAGCAGGAGGACGAGAAAATAATCGCAATCCCGTTTAACGATCCATCGCTTACCGTATACACCGATATATCTCAGCTCCCGGCGCATACCTTTGACGAAATTTCTCACTTTTTCAGGGTTTATAAATCCCTTGAGGGCAAGGAAACTGTTGTAAATGAGGTGCAGGGGACTGACGCGGCTAAGGAAATTATAGCAAACAGCATTTCGAGATATAAGGATTGCTTCTGCTAAGGGACGGAATTTTTAAATTTGCATCTAATGTATTGACAATGTACATAAATATGCGTATAATATAGATATAAAGATGTAAAGGAGTGTAGGTAATGAACAATACAAGTATGACGATACGGACAGACAAAGAAATTAAACAACAGGCTCAGAAGATTTTTTCCGAATTGGGTGTAGATATGTCAACGGCGGTAAATGTATTCCTGCGTCAAGCAATTAAATATCAGGGATTTCCTTTTGATGTGACTTTGGAAACTCCGAATGAACTGACAAGAAAAGCTATGGCAGACGCAGAAAATGGCATCGGCTTACATGGCCCGTTTAACAGCGTAGCAGAGCTTATGGAGGATTTAAATGCTTAAAATTGAGTATCAAACGCAGTTTAAAAGGGATTATAAGCAGGCCATAAAGCGCGGTTTTGATGTAAAAAAACTGATGAATGTTATTGAAATGCTTGCTGAGGAAAAAACATTGCCGTCAAAATATAAGGATCACAAACTGAACGATTCCAAAGAATATAAAGGTATGCGCGAATGCCATATCGATCCTGATTGGCTGCTGATTTATAAAGTGTATAAAGATAAACTTGTATTACAGTTAATCAGAACAGGCAGTCACAGTGACTTGCTGTAGCAAAAGGTTCATAATTGACGGCTGCGTAAAAATGCCCTTGCGAGCAAGCATTTTTACTTATGGTATAAGGATTGCTTCTGCTGAGGGACGGGATTTTGAACGTATTTTTTAAAGTTTTGTGTTGATGAAAGGTGATACATATATGATTCGATTATTTGAAACGCATAGGATAAGACAGGTAAAGGAGCTTGACGGAATATGGGATTTCAAAGCACAGGGACATGCTTATAAGATGCCTGTCCCGGCTTGCTGGGAGCAGCATCCCGATTTGCTTAATTACAGAGGAAAGGGAACCTATACAAAAAAGGTGTATATTACTCATCCGGGAAATGTACGTCTTGAATTTAAAGGCGTAAGCCATACCGCGGATGTTTATTTTGACGGTGAGAAAATAGCTCATCACTACAATGCGTTCACTCCTTTTTCGGCAGTGGCAAGGAATGCGGAAAAGGGTGTGCATGAAATTAAAGTTGAGGCTGATAATACTTTCGGAGAGCATTCAGCCCTGCATATCCCCAACGATTACTATACCTACGGCGGAATTACGAGACCGGTTTCATTTGAAATTATTCCCGATGTATATATAAAGAATGTTCATTTCACGCCTTACCGCCGTGGTGAAAGGTGGAGCGCAAAAATTGAAACTGTCATATGCAATATGTCGGACACAGAAAAAAACGTTGAAATAAAGACAGAGCTTGCCGGCAAAGAAACGCTTAATGCAATTTCAGTCCCTTCGGGGTCAGAAATAATGTCCGAAGCAGTACAGGAGTTTGATGATATTAAACCGTGGTCACCGAATGAGCCGAATTTGTATATGTTAAATACCGTGCTTTCCATAAGCGGTGAGGATACAGATGATTTGATTGAGCGTGTAGGCTTCAGAATCGTTGAGGTTAAAAACAGTAAAATGTACATAAACGGTGAGGAAATTTATATGAAAGGCTTTAACCGTCATGAGGACTACGCTTCAGACGGGTGCGCGGTTACGTTGCAGCATATGGTTCATGATATGGATTTGATGCAGGATATGGGCGCTAATGCCGTAAGAACCTGTCATTATCCGAATGACGAGCGTTTTATTGACTTGTGTGATGAGCGCGGCATTCTTGTATGGGAAGAAAATCACGCGCGCGGACTGTCCATCGAAAATATGCAGAACCCCAATTTTGAACGTCAATGTGAGGACTGTATATGGGAGATGATTGAAAATCATTATAATCATCCTTCAATTATAATTTGGGGAATACTGAATGAATGCGCCTCGGAAACGGAGGAGGGACGGAGGATGTATAAAAAACAGTATGAACAGATAAAAAGCATGGACGCAACGCGCCCGACAACGTCTGCCACCTGCCGTCATTTTACCGACATATGTCTTGACCTTCCCGATGTTGTATCCTTTAATTTATATTCAAACTGGTATGAGGACTGCCCGATTGACGAGCGGAAAAATCGTGAAATTGAATGGATAAGGAATTCGGGCGGGAAAAATAAACCTATAATAGTATCGGAAGTCGGCGCAGGTGCGGTTTACGGCTACCGTGACCGTTCGCGCTGTAAATGGAGCGAGGAACGCCAGGCAGATATTATCCGTGATAATCTCGAAGTTTACATGAGTGATGAAAATATAATAGGCGTGTTTATATGGCAGTTTGCAGATTGCCGTATAACCGAGGAAGGCGGATGGTTTGCTCAGCGTGCAAAATGCCATAATAACAAGGGTGTGGTAGACGAATTCCGCCGACCCAAAATAGCGTATGATACGGTTAAGGAGCTGTTCGGGGAATAGTGAATAAATAAAAATCAATAAGATTCTTTTGAAAATTATATATTATTTATTTTGATTTTTCTTAACAGTGTTTATTGAGGAAATAAGCATTACACGAATACTTGTACACTCCGAATCAAGTAATTTATAAGTGACATCATTTATGTAATTAGTTTTAAAAAGCAATTCAAGCCAATAACCGGTTTCGTTTGCTTCTTTTAATGCAATTTGGAGTTTTGCAATAAAATCGGCATTACCGTGAGCATATTGAGCTTCACGAATATTTGCACCGATTGAAGTTCCGCTTCTTCCGATTTGATTTGATATGATGTTTTCCTTTTTAGATTTTAAATCTTTAACAAGATTTATTATTTGAACGGCAAAATCCATTGATTGAACGGATAGTTTATCATTGCGCATAAATAACACCTACAGTTTTTAATGAAATGTTTTGCAATGCAAAACATGAAGCGTCGGCATTGCCGACATGAAGTAAATTCGCTTTGCGAATTAATGAAGCGAAGCACACTTTAGCGACCGCAGTCGCCTTCATGTTGCGAAGCAACACTTCATAAGCGAAGCGACTTAATGCACCGAAGGTGTGCTTCATTGAAAAAGCGGTAGATTTCTATTGAAATCTACTGCTTTTTCATGGCTTTCACCGACAAAATAGATGCAATGAAATTTAAGCCATTTTTACAATAAAATCTACCGATAAACTGAAATTTGTCTT
The DNA here is from genome assembly GCA_017935675.1 of Clostridia bacterium. Classification (GTDB taxonomy): domain Bacteria; phylum Bacillota; class Clostridia; order UBA1381; family UBA1381; genus RGIG9115. The sequence continues at coordinate 54,265 of JAGBHE010000037.1, forward strand.
ACTCCTTGATACCGAAGTATATCCAACGACCATCAATATCCTCAATCACGAGTTCTTGATTGTGATAATCTGTTTTGTGTAATCTCTGAATAATTTTCGCACCTTTGGCTTCATATTCATCTTGAAGTGCCTGTTGGTCTTTTACAATAACATATGCATCACCACCATAACCATAAAGCTCGTGATTTGAAAACACTTTCTGTGTATTTGCTTGTATTAAAATAAATTCAACACCGTCACGATATAAACAAATATGCTTCTCGTTTGCATCAAGATAATCGACTCGTCTGAATCCAAGCATTTCGTGATAATACTGGGCTGTTTTACATATATCCGGTGTTGGAAAAACACAGTGAGAAGCAAATAACTCCATATTGTTGATACCTCCAAATTCCAATTTGTCTATCTAAAATATAATATCATATTTCCGTAAAACTCGCAACCTTTTTGCCTGTTTTGTAAAATTATGATACAATAGAACTCATTTAACTTTAAAGGAGGTTTCTATTATGAAACAAGCTTATAACCAAGAAAATCGAGAAAATGTAATCAATATGTACTTATGCGGTAATAGTATTACATCCATTCACAATAGCACCGGAATATCACGAACAACGTTGTATGATTGGATTAACACCTATAATTCAAACTAAAAGAAACCAATAAATATGGCTGACTATAACAAATTGAAAAAGCACCGTGAAAAGTTAGAGAGAATGGTTGCTATTCTCAAAAGTGCAGGTTGTACTGTCGATGCTCAGCTTAAAACAAGATATGCTGTAATTAAAAACATGTCTGATTCATACAGCGTTTCTTCTTTGTGTGCTGCACTTGATGTTGCCAAAGGTAGTTACTACAATCATATTCTCCGAAACAAAAATGAAAACACTCTATATGAGAAGAAAAAAGCTGAACTTACACCTGTTATTGAGTAAATATACAACGACACCAAAGAGAACTGAAGCAGAATTTGCTAATAATCATGGTGTTTTAACTGACATAATACTTGACACAGATGGCTCGAATTAAAATTATTTTTCTGTTTGCTATCTATTTTTTAACTATTTTGATTTTTGTGTACAGTATTGAATTGCTAAGCAAATGTGCTACAAACCCAGATAAATCAATATTTTTGCAAAATAAAAGAACATCACATTTGAACACTAATGGTTCAGATTTGATGTTCTGTTTATTTTCAAAACCTACCGCAAAATTCTCTTCAAGCAATTTTGCTCATGACAAGCTCAAGCCCTTATTAAAACAGCCAACAAAACAGATGCAGGATGGTTTTAATGAAATATCTCGCTAATGCTCGATATGAAATAATCCTACGGATTATGAAATATTTTTCTTTCAGAAAAATGTGAAATAAAATTTTCCTTTCATATGCCGTCAGGCATATTTCATATTGCGAAGCAATATTTTATACACGAAGTGTATTTCACTTGCCGTAGGCAAATTTCATTGAAAAAGGAAAACAATTTAGATGCCATGATAAACTTCTTTACCGTCAAGAAAAACCGTTGGTGCAATTTTTTTGTTTAGTACTTCTGCCAGCAAACGCATGCCTGCATACTCCGAACTGTAATGCCCAAGCACTAATATAGATTTATTTTCGCCAAAGTAGCACGCATCACGCACATATTCGTCTACGCAAACCTCTCCCAACTCACCGGTAATAAGCAAATCACAGCCCGGTTCAAAAAGAATGTTTACTTGAGTTAAACATACCGAGCCTAAGCCAAGGCAAACCGTTTTGAGCAGATAATCATCTTTTCCCACAATTCTGACAAATTCAACCCCTAATTTCTCGCGTATACGAATTGCAAGCTCTTTTGTTGTCAAGGCTTCATCTAATTCATATCTGCAGACGCCAAGACTTTCTCTGTCAAATTTGCGTTTGATTTTCAAATCAACAGCTTTGATAAAACCATCGTGTACATAATCCGGCTCACTATTATGAGCATGGTCATGATAGCGGTAAACCGTTATTCCGCTTTCAATCAACATTTCTCTTTTAAGTACATCAAACCGATTGGCATCATCTGCTATGTCCCCTCCGGCAAATGTAGGTTCATGTGTTATTATCATATGTATATTCGTCTTTACGGCTCTTTCAATAAGCTCCGCCGTAAGTTTAAAGCAAGTACCTATTTTATTTACAGACTTGTCGGCATCTCCTATTATAAGTCCATCACAAGTGTTTTCAATTTTGAATAAGGATGCATCCATTAAATTTTGAAAAATATCTTTCGCCTTCATTTTCATCACCATTTGTATTATATCATCAAAACCAAAGAAATTCAAGGGCTAATTATTCATTGGCATAGTGTGACTTCACCATTCATTATTCATTTAAAATTTCAGCAGTCTTGCTAAAATGTCCGACTCTCGCAGTGGCGGGCGCCCTCATCCGCCTGAAAGGGATTGTGCGGAACGATGCGGCGTCGCCCCTACGTTTTGCTGCTAATATATAAATGCGGTCAAAACAGAATGCATCTATTTTGACCGCGAATTTTGGTAGCGGCAAGTGGACTTGAACCACCGACACTACGGGTATGAACCGTATGCTCTAGCCAGCTGAGCTATGCCGCCGTGACAACAAAAAATATTATACACCAGTTATTGCTTTTTGTCAAGACTTTTTTACAAAAAAATATCTATAAAATATACAACTATTTATTTTCAACAATTAATGTCTTTTAATGCTCGGTATGTGTTGCTTTTTTTACTAAAAACTTGTGCGCCGGCTCGGAATACGTCTATAGCCGCATTAATTTTAATTGGCTTTACATTTCTAACATAAACTTAATCTTTTTTTTAGAATAAGCAGGTTTCAGTTTTAACATACGTCTTCTAAAATAGCATCAGAACGATAAATAGGAGGAAAGATTATATGAGTAAAAGAAGAATATCGGGAATGCTGGCGCTTGCTATGCTGGGACTTCAGTTAATGAGTATAAGCGGTATTGCGGCAGGAGCAGCTGTTTCGTCCTTCAGCAGAAGCGGGGGAACATACGAAGAGGTTATTGAAGCTAACGCTTCAGGCGGTTATGATTTTACATTCGGGAATGCGGTTTTATATGCAAAATCAGGAGAAAAAGAAAAAAACAATGCAGAGCTTTATTGGACTGATGCTGATTTTGAGAATGCGAACGGAGCTTCGGCAGCTTCTGTCCCATGCATTGACTCATCGGTAAATAACTGGTCGGGCAGCCCTTGTTTTACAATCAGCTTCAGTTCATCCGGCTATGAAAACATAGAGTTCAGCGCTAAGCTTGGCGGTACTAAAAAAGCACCGAGAGATTTTAAGCTTCAATACAGCTATGACGGAATTGTTTTCAATGATGTGTCAGGAACAGAGACGTCAATATCAGCTAATAAATCTATGGAGCAGCTGTTTGCGCAGGTGCCTGTTCCGGTGGCTGACAGAAGCACGGCATATATAAGGATAATAAATACAAGCAATAAAACAGTTGAAAATAAAACCATATCGCCTGCGAGCGGGAGCCTTGCAATAAATGATATTGAAATAACAGGTACGAAAAAGGCTTCGGAGCAGACAAAGCCCTCGGCTCCGACTGTAAATTTTCCTTCCGGAAGTGCTCTTAAGTCCGATGATAAAATTGTGCTTACAAGTCCGGAGGGTGCCGATATCCGGTACAGTCTGAACGGAGGCGCAGAGCAGCTTTATACTCAGCCATTTACAGTTGTGTCGGCGGAAGCTGTTTCAGTATCACTTGTTGCATGGGCTCAATCGGGAACAGAGATAAGTGATAAGCTTACGGCTTCTTATACGTATGCAGGTGATAATATTTCCGTGTTTTCCTTTAATAAGCTTCCGGAAACGATTCGCGGATATGTGCTGCCATCGTCCGGTACATATAGAAATTCAAAGCTTACTGCTTCCGCAAATGCGGCAGATATGTTTGTACCGCTGTTTGATTTGGAGGAGCAGCAGATGGGCATCGCTCCGGATGACGGAATTACATGGGAAAAGGGAGGCGGCTGGCAGCTTGAGGTATGTACTGCCGGATACCGCGATATAAAATTCAGTGCTGACGCATATTCATCCAAAAACGGTCCGGCAAGCATGAGCCTTAAATACAGTGTTGACGGTGTAAATTATACAAGCCTTGTAAGCAATAAAACGCTTCCCGTAAGCACCATTGGAAATTACTATAACGAGTTTATCATGCCGGAGGAACTGGCGGATAAAGAAAAGGTATATATAAAGCTTGAGATTGAGGAAAATGCGAGAACAGCCAATGCGACAAATGAAACTCCGCTCTTCGGTTCCGAAGGTAAGGGAAACACGTATATCAATAATATTGTGATTTCCGGGTATCCAACAGGAACGCTTAAAATGCCTTACACACTGAAAAATAATGCAAAATTCGCATCCGGCAAGGCGATCAGCTATGTATCGCCCGACGGCGCAGCAATGAAATATGATATATATGATGCAAACGGCAGCAAGGTGGTAAGTGCTGCGGATTATACGGAATCCGGAATTGTACCCGGGCTTCTTGACTGCTTTGATGAAAAGCTCAGCTACACTTTTACCGTAAATATATGGGCTGAGTATGAAAAGGTCGTATCGCCTGTTAATTCGTCTGTATATTCATTTAAGGGAAAAACATTATGCGGATTCACCCTTGAGGATAATTTGTCTGACGGAAGCGTAAAGCTCAGCGCCTCTGAGGGAGCCGGCACACTTAGTATGAGGCCGAATGCGAAGGATGATACTGCATTTATATATAAGAAGAACACAATTTACGCGGCGGCAGATGACGCCAATTACTGGACCTTTGATAAAACGCGCACTGATTCCTCAGCAGATGGATACTGGCTGATTGAGACGAGTACAAAGGGATATAAGGAAATATCGATAACAGCGGAGCAACTGTCAACCGGTAAAGGACCGCGGGACTGGTGTCTTGCTGTAAGTACGGACGGTACAAGCTTTACAGAGGTTCCGGACAGCGCGGTAAGAGTAAGCGAAACGCTTTGTGAGTCGTATAATAATTTTGAACTTCCCGAAAGCGTTGCTGACAAGGAAAAGGTTTATATAAAAATAAAGATCAACGGCGGTGAAGGAGTAAATTCACGGGAGCTTGATGAAGCTGACGACCCCAATGATCTGATGCTCGGAAAGGGTAATACAGGGCTTAATAACGTTAAAATCTGCGGTGTTGAGAAATCTGATTCTGTTCGGTTTGACGGCGTTTTTGAAACACTTTCCAAAGGAGAGCGCTTTGATATTATAAGCGACAGCGTAAGCGGAGAAGCACAGGTTGTGGCGGCGTTTTACGATGTTAACGGATTTAACTCGGCAGATTTATTTAATACATCAGGACGCCACACCGTAACTGTGCCTGAGGGAGCAACCTCGGTAAAGCTTATGCTTTGGAAGGATTTTATTTCCTGCAAGCCTATAGCGGCACCTGTTTCAAAAGCAGTTAAATAAAAATCTAAATATATAAGGAGTAAAAGTTTTTAATGAAAAAAATAATTTTGCTTCTCAGTATTCTCAGCTCATTTCTGTCAAGTGCCGGTGTACCGGCGCTTGGCGCTGAAGAGAACAGGGCGCATGTTATAATTAATCAGGTATACGGCGGCGGAGACAGAAACGATATTGAAGCTCCGGTTTCTCACAGCTTTGTCGAGCTTTATAATCCGACCGATAAGGATATTGATTTATCAGGCTGGTCGCTTCAATATTCACATGAGGGTGATTCGTGGCAGGTACTTGAGCTTAAAGGGATTATAAAAGCAGGTTCATCTTTTCTTGTCAGGGGAGGCCCTCACAATCCGAACGGAAGACTGAAAATTTCCGAATATGATCAGGAGTGGGGGATTACCTTTGACAATAAAGGGCTTAAGCTTGCACTTGTTTCAAACACTAAGTCGCTGACAGCGGCGAATCCGTATTCAGCTGCGGCTGCCGGGTATGTGGATATGGTAGGCGTGGCCGGAAATGAATGGTACTACACAATTGACGGCTGTGAAACTGATTATTTGCAGATTCAGTCGAAGCAGAAATCGGTACGGAGAAAGCATTTCAGGGATACGGACAATAATGCTAAGGATCTTGCTGCCATCGATTACAGAACGGTTGTTCTTGAGGATGTGAGACCGAGAAGCTCTGCTGACGGAGCTTGGAGTGTCGAAGTATACGAGAGAAAAAAAGAAATTTCAAAGCCGACTTTGGAAAATACCGACGGGGAATTTACTTTTGTTCATGTATCGGATACTCAGGCGGCAACCGAGGGACAATTCAAGGTGTGGGGAGCTCTTGCGGACATGATCGGGAAAAACTGTCCGGAATCGGCCTTTTCTATACATACAGGAGATCTTACGGATAATCCTGACAGCAAAGAGGAGCTTGACATGTTCTATGACAACTCCGGAGTGCTGACGGAAAAGCCCTTTTTACCTGCTATGGGAAATCATGACCAAAAAAAAGGAACAGATCCTTCCGTAATGTGTTCGTATTTTTCCGAAATGCCCGGCAGTGCTCCGCTTCCGGTGTCTCCGGGAACAACTGCTTCATTTGATTACGGGAACGCGCATTTTGTTATTCTCAATACCGAAGACGATTTGTCAGCGCAGGTAAAATGGCTTGATGAAGAACTGTCAAAAACACAAAAAAAGTGGAAAATTGTTGCGATGCACCGTTCTCCGTACGGAGCGGCAGGAACCGACGACACTATGGTTTTTACTCCTGTTTTCGATAAACACCATGTCGATCTCGTACTTCACGGGCACGATCATTTGTATGTGAGAACATATCCCTTATACGGCGGTAAGAAAAGTGCCGGGGGTACGGTTTATCTTGAAAGCGGTTCATCAGGCGTCAAGCAGGAAAAACCGATGAATAAGCAGTACTATCAGGAGGTTTCGAAGTCGCCGCAAAATCCGTCATTCAGCGCAATAACCGTTTCAGAGGACAGAATATCCGTAAAAGCGCAGACCCTTAACGGCAGAACCCTTGAAACTATAGATGAGTTTGAAATAAAAAAGTATACGGGAGAATATGAAAGCACAGATTATTCTTATGAATTTTCCGACAGCTTGAATTTCAGCGATATAAGAGTTGACAGACCGTACAGAGACAGTATTATGCTGCTTTCAGAGCTTGGAATTATTCCTGTGGAAAGCTCTTTCAGAGGAGAGAGTAAAATATCCGGTGCTGAATTTCAGGAATGGCTTTCCGCGGCGTCTTTGACTGACAAAAAAATCTGTGAAGGCAATATAACACTTGATTTTGCTGTTGACGACATACTTGACAGATTAGGTTATACTCCGGTGTTGAAACTTTATGACAAGCAGGCGGTAGCTGATGATATCGGACTTTTAAAAGATATATCCGTATCCGGAGGTGAAGAGCTTACCCGCGGTCAGGCGGCAATTCTTCTTAAAAATGCAATGGAATGTTATAATGTGAGGCCCGTGTCGGCAGATTTATCGGAGTATGCGCAGGTCTATTATACCTGGCTTACGGATCTTCACGATACTATAAAAATTGAGGCGGTAATTACTGACAGACCGTATTATACATCCTCATCCGCACAGGAGCATGTTGTTTTAAGAACAAATTCAGGCGAGGTTTTAAGTGCTGCCTGCGTTAGTGATGAGCTTTGTGACATGCTCGGATACAATGTAAATGCATATGTTAAAGGAAGCGGTGACAGCGCTTCACTGATATGGGCTGTAAAAAGGCCCGAAAATAAAACCCTGATTGTGAAGAAAAGCTGGTATCAGGAAATAGACAGCGTTGATAACGGAATAATCAGCTTTGAATACAGAGATGATTCGGGAACTGTAAAGCGTGTAAAAATTTCGGCGGATGCAGATTTTGTTTACAATGGTGCAAAAAGTGATATCATAAAAAAGAAAACGCTTGCAATGGCTAAAAACGCATTTAAGCCGTCGCATATAGGAAAAATATATTTGACAGACATAAATTCAGACTCAGTGTATGATTATGTTTTTATAGATAATTTTAAGGATATGGTGGTTGCCGAGGCCGATTCGGGAGGCTTTCGGGTGACGAATAAGCTTGAATATATTGACGGAGTTTCGGTAAAGGAAAGCAAGTATACGGAAATCGGTTCAATAACTCTTGATCCCGAGAATACAGCGTATAAAACAATTTTTAAAAAGGAAAATGAAAAAACAGCCTCTTTTCGGGAAATAGCGCCGGGCAGTGTGATAAGTGTTGCGCTGAGCAGCACGGATGAAGAGCCGCCGGACAGTGCCCTTGTGAGGAGAGTGTATATATCAAATCTTATGGCATGCGGCCGTATTACTTCTGTTTATGAAGAGGAAGAGGATGATTACATCGTTGTGGGCGGCAAAAGCTACAGAGCTTCAAAATCATATTATAATACATATAACGGCGGAGAAAGCGTTGATTTTGCAAACCTGAAGGTTGGTTCATATGTAACGCTTTATCTTGACTATGACGAGCGGTTTGCCTATGTTGAGGATTACAGAGGAGAAACAGGATACGGTATAATACTGAGGGCTTTTGAAGATGATAACGGAGAAAATTACATGGTAAAGCTTGTCGATTCGGAAGGCTTATCCGGCACGTATGCACTAAGCCGCCGTCTATACGAAAAATCGGGACTGAACAATGCCGCGCTTCCGTCGGCAGCTGTGTTATCCCGTGATTCCTCAGGCAATATTATAACCCTGGAGCTTAAAGCTGTGCCTGAGGTCAGCGCAGAGTCGGGCTGGCTTGCCGCATCAGGGAGACTCGGAAGCTATTTTATCAATTCCGATACGGAAATACTCATGTACTGCGGGCAAATGGCTGACGGTGCTGCGGGCGAAGCGGATAAATATTCAAAGGCATCCATCGGTGAGCTTACAGACGGATATACCTACAGTGCGGATTTTTATGATATTACCGATTACAGATATCCCTCCTTTGTGGTCTTATATTTTGACGGATTTCGGGAACTGATGAGAAGCGAACCGGTTATGGCGGTGACAGCAGTTGTTGAAGCGGATAAAGGCAGCGGAGAGAAGGCGTACTTTATTCACGGAATATCGGCGGCGGGAGAGCTTGTTACAGAGGTTGATGAAAGTCTTTATATGCTTCCCGGAAAAAACGATGTCATCAGATACAGGCTGCTTGGCGGTAAAATAGTTAAATGGGATTTGATGTGCGGCGGCGAGTCTGAAGATTTTTCCGTAAACACGGCGCTTGATGATATTTTTTATGCATTCAGAGGGAATATAGTATCTGTTGACAGTGAAGCTGTGACGGTACATTCGGACGGTTATGAAAACTACGCCGTTTCACCTTCTGTAAAGGTGTTCTCGCTTGAACCCGGAGAGCGCGGCGTATTCAAAGCTGATTCTATGGACTGCATCACGCGTGATGACAGAATATTTTTCAAAGCCGAGGAGGGAATTATAAATGAGATTTATGTTTGGAAATAAAAGCAAAATTGCCGCTGCGGTGCTCGTGCTCGTTTCAATGCTTCAGGCGCGGGCAGACTGTGCCGGAAGTGCGGCTCAATTTATACTCTCGGAAGATAACTGCGGAGCAAAAATAGTTGAAGCGACATCAGGTGTCGGAACACTTACAGCCTCGGCGGACGGGATTAATATGGAAGAAATACGGTGGGATGATGACCCTCTGCATTTAAATCCGCGTATGCAGGGGAAGAAGCTAAGCACAGGCTGGGATAAGGGCGGATATTGGCTTATTAAGTTTTCATCTGCGGGGCTTGACAATCTGACCTTCAGCGCGGATATGTATTCATCGGGTAAAGGACCTGCGGAATTTATCATGAAATACAGCGTAAACGGAATAGATTTTATTGAGCTTCCCGAAAGCAGCGTTAAGCTGAGCGAGAAATTGGCATCGGTATATTCCGAGGTTTCTCTGCCGGACGAGCTCAGCGATTCAGAAACCGTATATATAAAGCTTGAAATAAGCAAGGATATAAGCGTTAAAGGAAAATCAATAAAAGGTAAAAAGGATGGAAGCACATATATAAATAACATTATAATAACCGGTGACGGTGAAACGGAGGATAAAGAGGACGGAAAACAGCCGGAGCCCGAAAAAATCAGATATTTCAAATGGAGCTCCGACAAGATTTTGTCTGAATGGGGGAAAAAAACAGGGAAGTATATTGTACCGGGATAATCTTCCGCTGAGCGAAAAAAAGCCTGCTTCGTGCAGATAGCTACACGAAGCAGGCTTTTTGATAATATTAAAGACATTTGCTCCAGCCGCAGTTTTTACAGATGTTGCAGCCGCCTTCAAAATACAGCTGTTCTCCGCATTCGGGACATGTCAGCTTGTGTCTTATTCCGGACACAACTTGCGGTGTAATCGGTTCTGCGGGGCGTTTTTCGGGATTTTCACTGAGCTCCTTCTGAACCTCGTTATACATGTCAAGAAGGGCGTTGCCTACAGCCATCGGGCAGCAAGCACCGGGACTTGTATCCTTCTTTGTTGAACGTCTTACCACATATGACGGACATGAGCCTGAGGAGTTGAGCTGATCTACAATTGTGTAGATATCTATACCGCCGCGGGCACATATTGAAATCATTCGGGAAAGCCCTATCATGAAATTATTGCAGCCGCCGGTTGAACCTTTGCTGAGATACGCCTCTACGAGAGCACCGGAATAAGGATCAAAAAGCGCGATGCAGTGCAGACTTCCGCAGCCGGTCATAAGCTTGCGTTTTTTACCTATAACATTATCGCATACCTGAACTATTTCTCCGCGATCAAGACCTTCGCCTGCAACCGGAAGCTTCTCATCATGACCTGACGGAGTGGTTGTAAGGACTCCGGCGCGTTTGCACCCGTCACGGAAAATAGTAATACCCTTAAGTCCTTTTTCGTAAGCGTACATATACAAATCCTCGGTTTCTTCAACAGTAAATTGTTCCGGTACATTTACTGTTGAAGATATGGAGGCGTCAATATGCGTCTGCCACATTGACTGCATATCAATTCTCTGTCTGTAGTCAAGTGTCATTGCGGTAACAAAATATTCAGGGAGCTGAGAATCATCCTGCAAATCGTTTGCAGACATATAATCCTGAACAATTTTTGTGTAAACCTTATAGTAAACATCACTGCCATGCAGAGATTCGGTTTTTCTCATATAATAATTAGCATATATGGGCTCAATTCCTCCGGAAATTCCAAGCATGGTGCTGAGCGTTCCCGTGGGAGCTATTGTAAGCAGCTGTGAGTTGCGCAGACCGTGCTTTTTAACAAGCTTCTTTGTTTCCTCAGAGGCGTTATACTGATAGTATTCGGATTTTTCAATGTCGCTTTCCTTGTATTCGGGAAATGCTCCGAATTCTGCCGCAAGACGGGCGGAAGCAGCAATTGCAGAATCTGAAAGCAGTGCTCCGATTCGGTCGCAGAGCGATACTGCCGCGCCGCTTCCGTACCTTATGCCAAGCTTAATCAGCATATCGCCGAGACCCATAATTCCAAGACCTATCTGCCGCCAGCGGGAAACGCTGTCCTTTTGCTCGTCAAGGGGGTGGAGAGGCTGTCCCTCGTCAAGAACCTCATTAAGCGCTCTGACTGATTTTGCCACGCAGTCGGAGAAATCATCAAAATCAAAATAAGAGTCTTCAGAAAACGGATTTTTTACAAAAGCGGCAAGATTTATGCTGCCGAGAAGGCAGCTGCCTCCGGCAGGGAGCGGTTCTTCAGCGCATGGGTTAACCCCCGCATATGAGAAATTGTCAGCGGCACTCAAAAGATTCCAGCTGGATATCCTGTCCCAGAAAAGAGCGCCCGGTTCTGCAAAGTCCCAGTTGTTTTCCGCAAGCTTTCGGAACAGCTCCTTTGCCTCAACTTCTCTTTCAATCTGTTCGCCCGTAGCCTTTCGCTCATAATGCAATGTGTATTTTTCTCCGTTTTTAACCGCCTGCATAAAATCATCGTGAATACGTACGGAGATGTTTGCCTTAGTAATTTTATTAAGATCGGTTTTAAGATCAATAAAGTCCTCAACATCGGGATGAGAACAGTCAAGAGATATCATCAGCGCACCGCGTCTTCCGTTCTGACCGATAAGAGAGGTTGTGAGCGAATAAAGCTCCATGAATGAAACCGCACCGCTTGTCTGCTTTGCCGCATTGTTTATATGCGCACCCTTAGGGCTGAGCTTTGATATATCAACTCCGCAGCCTCCGCCGTAGCTGTATGTGCGTGCAAGCTTTTTTGCGCATTCGAATATATCCTCAATACAGTCCTCGGGCGGCTCTACAACGTAGCAGTTTGAAAGAGTAACCTTGCGCCCCTCGTATTCAAGACCTCTGTTTGCTAAAATTCTGCCGCCGAAAAGAAACTTTTTTTCTTTAACAAGCCGGCGTACATCCTTGTTGCCTGCGCTTATCCTGTCAAGCCATTGCTCAAAAGATTCTTCTTTATCACGGTATTTGTTTTTCCAGATATCAATGCCGAGACGGTTTTCGCTGCCAAGCCATTCTTCAATTTCCATTTTTATCATTTCCTTCTTAATTCTATATTTAGTGTCTGATATAACGCAAAACACAATATGTAGTATTGCAAGTACAATTATACATATTAACAGCCGATTTGTCAATACCTGAAAATTAAAAAACGGAAAATGTTATCAAATTGTAACATTTCCCTTTTGAAGCTTTCGGATTTGAATTTTTTATAAATTTTTTTATAAAGCTTAAAAATACTTGACATTTTATTCGGAATGTGGTATATTATCATATTGTAAGGTGCAGTATTCTAGTCAGTTCTTCTTATTCGTAAGACGGGCCTAAAAATCCGTAAAATGGCACATCGATGAAGTTCCTGGTGTTGGCTTTGAATGCCCAATTCGGGGCTGATGCTGGGAGTTAAGGCTTAGGGGCAGCTTTCAACGGCATGAAAACTCTGACCCCTTTTCCGCGGAGGCCTGTGACTGTGGCAACCTCTGACACATCAGAAGTGCAAGTTGTTACGGCACGGGGGGAAACCTGTCACTCGGTTAGTAGCCGTATCGGCGGTGAATGCTGGGGGCAGCGTAGCCAGCCTTGAGTGGGTATGGCGGATGAATGAACCACCCATGCATAATCTTCGGCCGGGATTTGCAATGGTATCGCATTTTGAAACCATGTCTGCAAAAGAGGATAAGGATAAGTTAGACTGCCGAGGAAATCTCCTAGACTGTTCGATTTTCGGGATGAATATGGGATTGCAATACGGACTCAGTGGCAGTCCGGTCTTGTCTGCGGTAACGCTGCAAAGTCTTCTTTAAAGGGAAACCGCCTGTCCGGCGACGGACGGGCAGAGGATTGGGAAAGCCTACCGGACCTAAGCCGTAAAATTTACCATATTCATTACCTTAATTTTTTTTAAATGCAGATTGCCTGCCTGAGGAGAGAATAAGTTGAAAAAAAATAATAAGCCCGGTAAAAACAGCTTCAAGGTTGCAAAGCCCACGCAGAATGTTTCAGGGAGCAGAGCGTGGACTATGATAGTAATTGTGCTGTCCTTTGTTTTGTCCGTCATATTCAGCGCTATTGCAACAGTATTGCTGTCAAGACTGGACATTCTGTGGGCTTTTTTTATATTGCTTGCTATTATTGTAATAAATATATTGTTTGACATCATCGGTACAGCAACACAAACGGCGGAGGAGTCGCCCTTTCATTCCCTTTCCTCAAGAAAGGTTAAGGGGGCAGCTGAAAGCGTAATGATTATACGTCACGCGCCGCAGATATCGAATATGTGCTGCGATTGTATGGGAGATATAGCCGGAATTATAAGCGGAGCGGTAACAACGCTTATTGTGGCTGAGCTTGTGGCTGCGTTCGGCTGGGAGGGAATTTTACCCAGCCTGATTCTGACGGGTATAGTCAGCTCCCTTACTATCGGCGGAAAGGCATTTTTTAAGGTGATTTCAATCAGAAATTCAAATCACATTGTACTTTTTATGGGGCGAATAATAAGCTTTTTTATGCCGCGCAGATAATACGGAAGGATAATTATAATGAGTATACTGGAACAAATATCATGCTCTGCTGATGTTAAAAAGCTTGATGAGCATGAACGGATTGTTTTGTGTTCTGAAATCAGAGATTTTCTTATCGGTACAATTTCCGCAACAGGAGGTCACCTTGCGTCAAACCTTGGTATTGTTGAGCTGACTGTTGCGCTTCATACTGTTTTTGATATTCCTGTTGACAAGTTTGTATGGGATGTGGGTCATCAGTCATATGTGAACAAGCTTCTTACCGGAAGACGCGAGAATTTCGGAAGTCTCAGAAAGTTCGGGGGAATGAGCGGATTCCCAAAAACATCGGAATCCGATGCCGATGTATTCAACACCGGTCACAGCTCAACATCAATATCTGCGGCTGTCGGGCTTGCAAGAGCGCGTGATTTGTCTGGGGGGAAGTATTTTGTCGGAGCGGTTTTCGGAGACGGCGCGCTTACGGGCGGCATGATGTATGAGGCTATGAACGATGCCGGCAGAATGAAAAGCCCGCTTATTCTTATATTGAATGATAATAATATGTCTATATCAAAGAATGTGGGTTCAATTTCAAAATACCTGAGAGCACTTCGGATCACACCCGGATATTCAAGAATAAAAACATATGTGGAGAAGGCATTTGATTCGATTCCCGTGTTCGGCGAAGCTATGGGGAGGATTGTATCGATTATTAAGCACAGGCTGACGAGAATGATTCTTCCCGCAAATATGTTTGAGAATTTCGGATTTGAATACTACGGTCCTGTAGACGGACATAATTTAAGTCAGCTTATTAATGTTTTTGAACGGGCGAAGGCTGAGCAAAAGCCTGTTTTTATTCATGTGCGCACAAAAAAAGGCAAGGGATATCTTCCTGCCGAGCAGCATCCTGACAGCTTCCACGGGGTGGGGCCCTTTATCCGTGAAACGGGAGAGATGAAAGCGTATGCAAGGGATTATTCAGCTGTTTTCGGAGATAAGCTTTTCGGTATGGCGCAGGAAAATGCAAAAATCGTCGGAATTACAGCGGCTATGCCGATAAGTACGGGAATGGACAGGTTTTCAAAGTACTTCAGAGACAGATTTTTTGATGTGGGAATAGCCGAGCAGCATGCTGTTACAATGGCGGCAGGTCTTGCGCGGGGGGGATATATACCTGTGTTCCCGGTGTATTCTTCGTTCCTGCAAAGGGCATATGATCAGCTTCTCCATGATGTATGTCTGCAAAAGCTTCATGTGGTGTTTGCTGTTGACAGGGCGGGGATTGTCGGAGCGGACGGCGAAACCCACCAGGGAATTTATGATATAGCTTTTTGTTCGTCAATGCCGTACATGAGTATTTTGTCTCCCGCAAGCTTTACAGAGCTTGAAGAAATGCTTGATTATGCCGTGAACCGCCATAACGGACCGATTACCGTGCGGTATCCGAGAGGCACAGAGCAGTGCACGGCGCATATGCGGCATTTTGAATTCGGAAAGGCATATGTATTGTCAGAGGGCGACGGTATTACGATATATACCACAGGCCGCATGACAGCAACGGCGGAAAAAGTGCGCGATATGCTGGGCGGCGCGGCGAAAATTGTTTCTGTACCGACTGTCAAACCTCTTGATGAGAAAACGATACTTGATAATGTTTCCGATGTATGCTGTGTTCTTGAGGACGGAATTAAGTCGGGAGGCTTCGGCAGTGCTGTTGCAGAGGTGTTTGCAAGGGAAGGAATAGCCTCAAGGCTGATACTTTTCGGTTTTCCGGACGAGCCTGTGGTACACGGAAGCATAGAAGAGCTTGACAGAAAATACGGACTTGATGCTGAAGGAATATTTAATGTACTCAGCAATACTAAGGGAGTGAACCTTACTTGAGTAAAATCAGACTTGACGTTTATCTTGCGGAGCATGGGCTTACGGAAAGCCGTGAGCGGGCAAAAGCTCTTATAATGGCGGGACAGGTGTATGTTGATAATCAGAAAGCCGATAAGGCAGGATTTATGGTGGACGAAAGCGGCGGAAAGGTTGAAATCCGCGGTGAGCAGCTTCGCTACGTAAGCCGCGGCGGTCTTAAGCTTGAAAAGGCTATGAAGGAATTCCCCGTATGCCTTGAAGGGGTGTGCGCTATGGATATCGGAGCATCAACCGGGGGTTTTACAGACTGCATGCTGCAAAACGGTGCAAGAAAGGTTTTTGCTGTCGATGTCGGCTACGGTCAGTTTGCATGGAAGCTTCGTAATGACAGCCGTGTGGTTAATATGGAAAGGACAAACATACGTTATGTTACGCCTGAGGATATCGGAGAAAAGCTGGATTTCGCCTCGATTGATGTATCCTTTATTTCATTGAAGCTTGTGCTTCCCGTTGCGTACCGTCTGCTTGGCGAGAATGGTCAGCTTGTTGCGCTTATCAAGCCGCAGTTTGAGGCGGGCAGGGGACAAGTAGGCAAAAAGGGTGTTGTGCGTGACAGCGCCGTTCATGAAGCCGTTATAAAGCAGGTCATCGGATATGCGGAGGAATGCGGATTTTTTGTATCAGGGCTGTCTTATTCACCAATCAGGGGCCCGGAGGGCAATATTGAATATCTTGCATGGCTTACAAAGACGGATAAAGGTTTTACGATAGATGATAAATTTATCAGTGAGCTTGTGGCTTGTTCTCATGATAATTTGAAATGAGGTACTGTAATGAATATTTCGGATGCATGTATTGTTATGAACGAACGTGTGATTTCAAAAGCTTTTGCAAAAATAAACCTAACCCTTGATGTCCTCGGAAAGCGTGCCGACGGATATCATGATATTGAAACCGTTATGCAGTCCGTGAGCCTTTTTGACCTTGTTATAATTGATAAAACGGCAGCGAAAGGCATAAGAATTACCACTAACATACGGAGCTTGCCTTGCAATGAGAAGAATATTGCATATAAGGCGGCGGCTTTGTTTTTCGAGGAGACAGGAGCGCCCGGCGGTGTTAAAATGCTGTTTCACAAAAATATTCCCATAGGCGCGGGGCTTGCCGGAGGAAGTGCCGACGGTGCCGCTGTGCTTGTTTCAATGAACAGGCTTTTCGGAAATCCGCTCAGTGATGAAAGGCTCCTTGAGCTTGGAGCGCGCATAGGCGCTGATGTCCCGTTCTGCATACGCTGCGGTGCGGCCGTTGCAAGGGGAATAGGTGAAAAGCTTTCCCCGGCGCCGCATATGCCGGGAATTCCGCTGCTTATAGTAAAGCCGAAGATAAGCATTTCCACTGCAGAAATGTATGAAGCTCTCGATGATGTTATTATCACAAAACGGCCCGATACGGGAAGAATGCTTGAAGCTTTGCGCAGCGCTGCGGCGGAGAATGTAGCGGCAGAGCTTTGTAATGTTATGGAGCCGCCTGCCTGCGAAAAATATCCGGTTATAGGTGAGATTAAGAAAAAAATGCTCAGCTGCGGAGCTCTCGGCGCCGCAATGACGGGAAGCGGTTCGGCAGTATTCGGAATTTTCGCATCGAAGCGGTCGGCTGACGCTGCGGTTTCGCATTTTTCCGGGGATTTTAAAAATATATATTCCGTAACAACAATATAGGATATTGCCGAATGTCTGAAAGGAATAGGAAACAGATATCCGTTTGTTTGCCTGAAGGACGTAAACGGCCCGGCAATCAGGCGGATTTAAGGGGGATATAATAAATGGAGACTATTGTCAGAGAATATACAGATGCTGACCTTGAGGATATGCTTGCAATCTGGAATGAAATTGTTCTTGAAGGAGTTGCTTTTCCGCAGGAGGAGCCTTTAAACAGAGAAACGGGCAGAGAGTTTTTCGCCTCCCAGTCATACTGCGGCGTTGCGGAGTGCGGCGGTGAAATACGGGGCTTGTACATACTTCATCCGAATAATGTAGGCAGATGCGGTCATATATGCAACGCAAGCTATGCCGTAGGCTCCTCCTTCAGGGGTCTTCATATCGGTGAAAAGCTTGTGCTCGACTGCCTAAGACAAGGAAAGCTTCACGGCTTTTCCGTGCTGCAGTTCAATGCCGTTGTTTCGACAAACCTTCATGCAAGACATCTTTACGAAAGGCTTGGCTTTACACAGCTCGGAACCATCCCCGGCGGCTTTCGCATGAAAGACGGAAGCTATGAGGATATATGTCCGTATTATCATTTACTTTGAAAACATGACGTAAATATAAAAAAGGGGCTGCTGCGTTAAGCAGTTAGCCCCATTGTATCGTGCGAATAAATTGTATAAAATTTTCGCATTAGCTTTAGATTATTCGTGATTTAAGAATACTATTGCTGTTATGCTCAAAACTAACTAATTTTTTCATGCATTTTCACGAATGCTGCAATGTCTTATTATTCCATTATCCATTTACTGCTTGGGATTTCTTCTGCTTTGCATAGTGGATTAAGTGCTGATAAACTATTCCATACCAATACTTTGATTTCATCTATGTCGCCTTCAAGAGTATATGGGAATTTTTGCTCATTATGTGGTGCTTTTTTTATTGTAACAAATTTATTGTTCTTATACCCAACAATCAAGATATTATAAGGTGCGGTAATATTATGCACTTTAGTGTCTATGATGAGTTTTGCACCTGATTTTATAACGATTGATTCTGTATATGGAATTGCCGTTTCCCAATGAGCATATAAGGTCATACTTGATGTAACAATAGTTTCATTTGTTACTTCTTCACCGCCTATTTCTTTTGTATACCATCCATTGAAGATAAAGCCTTCTTTTTTAGGAATAGGTAATTCTCCGCAAGCAGAACCGTAAGCAATATTGATTGGTTTGATTTCTGCCGTTCCATTCATTGGATTAAATGTTACGGTGTACTTGTTTACTGCTGATGTAAATTTTGCAGTTATCACCGTATTTGCTGTAATATTAGTAAGAGCCCTATCCCAACCGGAAAATGTATATGTATACTGTGCATCTGCCTTTTTTGTAGGTATAACTCCATTATATGTTACACTACTTCCGTAATTTACTGACTTTGTTTCAAGGATAGTTCCGTCATAATTTTTAAATGTTACAGTATATGTATATGCTGTCCATTGAGCATAGAGAGTTTGAGCAGAAGTAATTGAAACTTTTGTGCTGCTTGTTATCTGTGTTCCTCCGCTCTTGGCAGTATACCAGCCTTTAAATGTATGTCTGTTTCTTGTTGGGGTTGGAAGTGTTCCATAAGTTGAACCGTATGTAACATTCTTACTTGCAGTTGGTGTTGTTCCGCCATTTGCATCAAATGTTACTTTATAACTTTTTGCTGTCCATTTTGCATACAATGTTGTAGCAGAAGTTTTGTTCCAAGATCTTGCACTCGTTCCGTCCGATTTATAATATTTCGTACCACTTCCGTTTGTTCCGGTGTAATAACCATCAAATATATATCCGGTTTTTGTGGGAACTGTTATGCTTGGCATTGCCGAATCATAAGTTGCACTAACTGATGTTGTTCCTGCTGTTGTTGCATTTTGATTGTTTAATATGACCGTATATTTCTTTGGCGTGAATTGTGCAGTCATTGTTGTGCTTTCATTTGTTGTGTATTTTCCTCCGGCAGAATACGTTGTACCATTAGTAGCTTTCCACTTGCTGAATGTATAACCTGTTTTAATGGGTATCGTGCTATTTAATGTTAATGTTTTGCCATATATTTTTGTTTGCGATGAAGGAGCGCCACTACCGCCATTAGCATTATAAGATACATTGTATTTTCCTACATAAAAAGTAATTGGTGAAGTATCTGTATAACCAAAAGAATTGTAGCAAGTTGCATAAGCGGTATATATTCCAGGATCTGAAAATTTCGTTTTATATGAAGTGTTGCTACCAGTACCTATAGTTTTGATTCTTCCTGTTCCCATTTTATCTATGCCTAAATAAAAATCAATGGTATTTGTTGCATTATATTTAAAAGTTATTTCTTCTCCTATGTCTATTTCATTGATGCTACAACTAATCTTCGCATTAGTTGGTTTGGCATCATATACTATAAAAGACTCCCTATTACTATCCACATTCCCTATTTGATTAGAACAACTGGCGTAAATTGTATATACTCCTGGTTGGGAAAATGTTGATGTATACCAATTTAATGCTCCTCTATCGATAGTTTCTATTCTGCCTACGCCTTCTTTATCAATACCTAATACAAAATATGAAGCATCTGTTGCACCATACTCAAATGAAATTTGTTCTCCTATAGCCACCAATGATTTGCTTTTTTTCATCCAAGCACTTGTTGGTTTTGATAATACTGTATATTTTGGTGATGCGTATCCCCATATACCACTATCATATAAACTATAATTATTGTATGCTACGACGTCACTACTTGTATTCCCCTCTATTATATAAACACGAGAATTGGCAACATAATCTACTATTCCGACGTGTTCGGCATCATTGGTGTTATTTCTATCAAAAAATATTATGTCACCATGTTGTGGATTGCTAGTTTTCCACAAACCTTTATTTCTAAACCAACGTTCCATATTATCTGCCATAAATTCATGTGGAATAACACTTGAACTAACTCCACTTTTTTCTGCACACCATATTACAAAAGAGGTACACCAAGCATAACCGTTTTTACCATATGTTGCACCATATATGGTATCGTCTCTGCCATAACCACTATATCCCTTTTGAGAATATGCAACCATAACCAAATCATGAGCTTGATTTCCAGTAAGTGTCGGTAAGGGCTTTGCGGCATCATACGCATATGCCGTAGTTAATGAAATGCTTGATAACATAGTAGCAAGCATACACACAGTCAGAAGCATTGATAAAATTTGTTTTTTCATTTGAAAGAACCTCCATATTAAAAAATGCGCCTACCGAAGCAGACGCATAAAAAACGCAAACTCCGATAGTCGCCAAACCAAATTTATACAGCATGAGATATATCTACATACAATCATAAATGGAATTTGCATTTTTATCAAATCCTAAAATGATTGTATGTAAAATAAGCATATTTATCCAAAAAGAAAATATACCTCAAGTCTGTATATCATATTAAATTTGGTTTGGCTGTATCTATAATACCATATTTCTCAAGCTTTATCAATGTTTTTTCAGAAATTCGTTATATTGACGAAAAGATTCTTTAAAAAATACAATTATTATAACTAAAAGTAAGATGCCACACCTCTAAGGCGGCGGGTGCCACTTAATTTTTTCAGTGGGAGTTACAATCTCCCACTGAAACGTTGAAGAAACGTTGAATGACGGGGCAAAGTCCTTTATTGAAAAAACTGCCGCAAGTGCGGCAGCCGGTTAGTTATTTATCTTTATTATTCTTTGCGGTGTTTATTGAGGAAATTAAAATCTTTTTTAGTTCAATACATTTTTCAAGTATTGATGTATCCTCATAGTATCCACTTTCTATAAGTAACTCTATCCAATATTCACTTTCTGAACATTCTTTAAGCGCAATTTGTAATTTGGCAATAAAATCAGCTTTTCCGTGTCCATAGAAGGCTTCCCGTATATTTGCGCCAATACTTGTACCGCTGCGAATAAGCTGATTTGTAAGAACACTCTCTCTTTTCTCGCTTTTTATATGATTACACACCTTTATAATCTTTAATGCAAATTGTTTTGACTTAATAAGCAACGGACTATCCATATATGCTACTCCTTTTTCAACAAACAAACTCGCAAAGGCGAGTTTGCGCCTTACTTCTTCCATATTCACTATTACTTATTACTTCAAAATCGACAAGGACGATTTTCAGGGAATAGTGAAGAGTGAATAAGTAATAAGTAAAAATCGACAAGATTCTGTCGAACCTTGTCGATTTTTGGAGGAAAGGATGGGTTCAAAACATACTGTTTTATGGTGTTTGAGGGGTGTTATGTTTAGGTGGTAAAAAGCTTGGTTTTATGCGGTTTGAGGGGGGATAATGTTTGATGGGGTGAGGGCGGCAAAAACTTTGAATTTGAATTATTCGGGGATTTTTCGGGGATTTTTTACAGGGTTAATTTGTTCAGAATTTTTACTGCACGTTCTTCTTCTCTGGGGTAGAGGTGGGAATAGGTATTCCATGTTATTTCTATTTTGGAGTGGCCGAGGCGGCGGGCTATTTCCTGGATATTGATTCCTTCATTAGCCAACAGTGAAGCGTGACTATGGCGGAAGTCGTGGATTCTTATTGATTTTATTCCTGCTGCTTCGGCGTAGGATTTATTTTTTTTATCTATGGTTGTATCGCGCAGGGGTTTTGTACAGCCGCATATACGCCAATCTTCGGAGAAGCCGTCAAGGTGCATACAGCGTGATTTATGGTCCTTCAGGACGTTTATAAGCGGCTGAGGGAGCTGCAGGGTTCGGATTGACGATTTATTTTTAGGCGGCGTTTCTCTGTCTTCGCCTTTAAGCTTTTGGGCAATGCTCCGCGAGACGTGAAGAACATTATCGTTGTCCACATCTGTCCACTTAAGGGCATGAATTTCCCCCTTTCTCAGGCCTGTAAAAAAGGCTATACAGAAAAAAACGTAAAAATGCCATTCCGAAATATTTCCTTTTTGCTCCGCTGTTTCTGCACTTTGGCGTGCGGCGGTGATAAATTTTGAAAATTCCTCAGAGGTATAAAAATCCATCTTCTTTTTTTCTGCATAGGGATCTTTGAAGTTTCCTATATTTTGGAGCGGGTTTTTATTAAGATATTCCATTTTGACGGCATATCCGAGCAATGCGCGGAAGTTGCCGTATATGTTTTGTTTTGTAGAGATTGACAATTTCTTTCCGGTGTCTCTGACTGTACATTCTTCGATTGACAATTTCCAGTTCTGGAGCACGGGGGTTGTGAGTTTGTCAAGGTGTGCGCTGCCGAGTTGGGGAATTATATATTTATCAATATGTTCCGTTATTTTTTTCAGGGATGTTTCTCTGACTTCGTGTTTTTTTGCGGCCTTAAATTCCTCGTAAAGCTGTGATACTGTTTTAGCTGCAGGGGCTGCATTGTTTTTTATCTGCATAGAGAGCGCATGTTCGGTTTCTTTTGCCTCATCCATGCCGTAGGCAGTGCGTTCAATCTGACGAGGTTTCCCGGCGCTGTCGGTATAATTTATTCTGACACGGTATTTTTGCTTACCGTTTTTCTTTCCTGTTGATTTTGTTATCGGCATAGTTTCTCCTTATCTTAGCCGCCACATACCTTACAAGGCTGCCGGTTTTGTCTCAGGGCAGTTTCCAGCGTTATGGGAATACCGCCGCCTTTTAAAGTGGGGCATGTTTCTTTATGATATTTGGTTCCTGTCTTACCGCGATATACAATTATTTCGGTTTTTTCTTTTGCCGGCGCCGTTGATGTGATCGGCGCAGAAATGTTTGCTTTCGGTCTGATTGGTGCCGGAGTTGATACTATTACCGGAATCTGTGTGTTTTGCCGGTTTGATTTTGGCGTCACTTTTATTGTTTTGCAAAGTGTTTCTGCAAGGGCGACCTGCTCCGGCAAAAAAGTATTGCTTTCACTTGGAACAGATATTATTAAATAATCACTTTTTACCCGTACAGCGATTATATGTTCTATGGTATCGGTGCGGATAACCGCTTCATAACCGGTGCTGCCGTTTATCATGACTTCGTTTCTTGAAATTATTTCAAGATTTTCGGAGCCTATCCGTTCTTTTAAATAATCAATTCTATTCTGAACATATCGGAAGGCTGTCAGGCCGCCTGCGTCTTCTATGCTTATTGCTGCCAACACTGTATTACCGCGCATAATTAATGTGCCGTCCGGCATTGAATTATCAACACATACGGCTTGTTTTACATCATAGGAAATGTTATATCCGTTAAGCTCATATGTGCAGGAGTTTATGTATTCATACTCCGGTTCGCTTTCGGCGTCCTCAAGCAGGCTTTGAAGCTCATTGTTTTTTTCGTCTGCTGCGGATATTTCGCTCTGAAGTTCTTCATTTTCTTCTTCCAACTCTTTTAGTTGTGATTCCAAGATTTCATTTTTGTCAAGAAGATTTTTTTCCATCAGTGTTTGTTCTGATGCTGAGCATGATGATAATAGTGCAAGTGAAAGAATAAGAAATAAAAATTTACGGGCGGTTGATTTAAACATTTTTTTCACCTCTGTTATTTGTTGTGACATTTTTGACAGGGTTCATATCCTTTAGCCTCGGCAGCTTCAATGTTGTATGCCCAAAATGTTTTGCAGTTCTGAACATGTGTGCAATCATATGTATGATATTTTTCACCGTTATCTACCACAATGGCTATGCGATTATCAAGAAAATCTACTTTATATTGCAGACCTTTATTTTTTTCTTTTAACTGTTCTATTTGTGTGTTTAGCTCTTTTGTTTGTTCTTTTGATTTTGATATTGTTTCTTTTTTTTTCTCATACAAATACTTATATTCCTTAACTTCTTTATTAAGAGTGTATAATTTTACAGCAGCCGATATAGATACTGTTGCAAGCATAATTGTAAGAAACACAATAGCAAAAACTGCAGCACTAAATTTAAAGAACCTATGACCGCATGATGTACACACATTATTAATATCAAGTATTCCGCCGCAGTATTTACAATGCCTGTTTGTAAGTATCGGTTTATGCTCCATAACGTATACGTCTGCCATTCATGTATTCCCCCATTTCATTGATTATAAACATAAGCCCTGTTATCCAAAAGCATATATACAATTCTGTAACATCGCCTTGTAAACAGTGTAAGAATCCAAATGTTATCATTGATACTCCGACAAAAAAACCTTCTCCGAGACCGATAACATTTGTTTCTTTTTGCATTTTAACAATAACACGAGGTCCTATTATTGTAATAGACGCCATTAAAGCAAATGCTACTATAGCATAAATTGTTTTTAAAATGTTGTTCATAAACGTTTCTGTTATCGAATAAATAATATTTATCAGCATTATTAATGCAAACAATATTGAATACAGCATGCTTTCAAAATAAGTTAAAATTATTTTTCCTATAATACCAAAAACATTAAGTTTATTTTCATTGATTATTTTAATAAATGTTTTTCTGTCTATTACATAATTGATAAAGTCCATTTCACAAAAATACAGTTTTCCGTCTTTTTCTATATAATCCTCAAAGCCTTGGGGCAAGTATTCTATATTTACTTCTTTTTCACTATAACTTCCGCATTCCTTTACCATTACTACATCTATATATGTTGCGTATCCTTGAGTAAACATACTGTTTCCTTCTTTCTATTTATCGGTTTATGTATA
The DNA here is from genome assembly GCA_017935675.1 of Clostridia bacterium. Lineage (GTDB taxonomy): Bacteria > Bacillota > Clostridia > UBA1381 > UBA1381 > RGIG9115. Next base: position 79,497 of record JAGBHE010000037.1, read on the forward strand.
GTAAATTAAAATGATATAGATTTTATCGCTGACAGGCAGCATAAATTTTATCTTTTGTTTGTATTCGTTACGTTTAAATTTTGTGCAGATTTAATTTCTGCTGCTATGTCGTCAGATATGTTGCTTTTTAAATTATCCGGATTTCTCATCAAATCAGAAATATATTCATTTACTTTTGATTGAGCTTTTGAATTAAGCTTATCGTAATTTGACACAACATAGCTTCTGTTATAGCCAAACAAGAGAACATCTGCTTCTATATTTAATATTTCTACGATTTTCTTTATAAAAAAGAAATCCGGTTCTCTTTTGTTCTTTTCCCAATAATTTAATCTTGTTGGCGTTATGCCTAATGCTTCGGCAAATTCTTTTTGTGAATATCCTGCTTTTGATCTGTAATGTGTTAATCTTTCACCAAATGTTTCCATGCTTATCACCTCAAAAACATAATATCACAAAAAATTACTGATGTCAACTAAAAATTATCAAAATGATAAATTTTTTTATAAAAAGCCTTGACAAATTATCAAAACGGTGATACAATACATATAAATCAGCATTTTGGTAATCGAAAGGAGTGTTTAATATGTTTAACAATTTAGAAGCTGAACAAGCGAGAAACGGGCTTACAAATGCACGTATGTCTGAAATGCTGGGCATTACAAGAGTTACTTACGAAAAAAAGAAAAAAAGTGGAAAGTTCAATCTTTCTGAAATCAAAAAAATATGTGATATTTTAGGATGTGGTTTTGATTACCTATTTGCAACCGACAAAACGGCATAATCGGAGTTGATTGGGAAAGTGAGGTGATTTTATGAGAGTGAAGCGTATAACATCAATTGATACGGCGCTGAGGATTTATTACATGTTTACCGAAATTGGGAACAAGGAGATCAGGGAACTGTTTGGGATTAAGGCGCAGGACTGTTTAGTACGGTACAAGGAGGAGGTGAGAAAGCAACAGGCAGCGGAGGGGGTGCTTACAAACTGTGCGCATACTGTCAATACGCGGATTGCGTACAAGGTATGGGGGATTGATGTTGAGGATCTGGAAAAACGAAGAAGCAAGCTGAAGAAGCTGGGGCTGATGAGCTAAAAGGAAGGAAGGAAAATGGAGCAGCAAAAATTAAACGAAATTTTAAAGAAACATGAATTATGGCTAAGCAGTGACGGGAAAGAAGGTGAGCGTGCAGACCTAAGGGGTGCAGTCCTAAGCAGTGCAGTCCTAAGCATTGCAGACCTAAGGGGTGCAGACCTAAGGGGTGCAGTCCTAAGCAGTGCAGACCTAAGAAATGCAGTCCTAAGCAGTGCAGACCTAAGAAATGCAGTCCTAAGCAGTGCAGTCCTAAGTGGTGCAGACCTAAGTGGTGCAGACCTAAGGGGTGCAGTCCTAAGCATTGCAGACCTAAGGGGTGCAGACCTAAGGAATGCAAATCTAAACGGTGCAGCCCTAAGGCATGCAAATCTAAACGGTGCAGTCCTAAGCAGTGCAGACCTAAGGGGTGCAGACCTAAGGGGTGCAGTCCTAAGCAGTGCAGACCTAAGCGGTGCAGCCCTAAGGCATGCAAATCTAAACGGTGCAGACCTAAGGAAGGCAAATCTAAACGGTGCCAATCTTGATTTTTCATCATTTCCTTTATGGTGCGGCGGGTTAGATGTACATATAGATGACAGGCTGGCAATACAGCTTTTATATCATCTCGTTCGGAATGTTATTTATAGCAAGAACACAAGCGAGGAAATGAA
>JAGBHE010000038.1 GCA_017935675.1 Clostridia bacterium
CCCGGCAGTATCTACAATCTGGACAACATCTCCGTGTCCGTTATAGAGATAATAATAGCTGTTTCCTGTTGTGTCAAGCTGTGCAAGCACTCGGTCCGGACCCCATATATACTGGATTACAGGGAACATGGCTATAGTCCGCTTCCCGTTTATTGTCACATATACAGGTGCAGCTATTGCCTGAAGTCTGCCGCTTTCATCATAAATATAGAATTCAGGATATGATGAATTTTCACATTTTACATATCTGTAACCATTTTCGGAGTATTCAATATATGTTGTATCAGCCCCAACCTCTGCATAACAAAGTTTATCCTCCGCATTATATCTGAATTCCGCATTTTCTTCCTGCAAAAAATCTATCTGCTCAAAGTTAGCTTTTCTGTTTCCTCTTGCATCATATTCATAGTATGAATCAGCACCCTTTGTTCCGCTGACTGTTGATATTCTGTTCAGCTTGTCATATGTGTATGCTGTACTGTTTTGAACAGTACCGACAGTTTCATTTGTTGTCAGGATATTTCCGTTGCTGTCATATGTATAGGTATAACAGGACAAGATTTCTGTTCCTTTGTAATTCGTCAGGCTTGTAAGTCTTGAAAGACCGTCATACACATACTCTGATTTTAATGTAGAACCGTCTGCAAGTGTCGGGAATATGACTGATTTCAGCTTTCCGTCATCATAAAATTCATACTGCACATTAACACTGTCTGCCGTATTCCTTGTGCTGCTTCCGTCAATTTGCACCCTTGAAATTCTGTTTTTACTGTACTCATAAAATGTTGTTGCACCTAAAATTAATTGATTTGCATTATCAGCAGCTCCATACACTGCTGAAATTACATTTCCTTCCGAATCATAGGAATAACGGCAGCATGGCATAAAGCTTATACCGCTTATACCTGTAGAATAAGCGTAATCATTAATTTTAGATAAAAGCTTACCGGTTTGCGAATAAGAGTAATAAGCGGTCTCATTTACATTAGCTGTATATATACCTTTATCCTCATCATAAACGCCGCTTATGGCAAATACAGCATTTGCGCCATGCGGATTCCTATATGAGTAATTCCGCGCAATAATCGAATTTTCTGTTTTTGTATGACTTTGGGCATCAAGCTTTGCTGTTTCGTTGTAGCTGTAGCTGTGAAGCTTGGAATCCTTGTCAACAGCTGATACAAGTCTGCCCATGTTATCATATGAGTATAAATTACTGTTTCCGGCATTATCCGTATCAGCAGCGATTTTACCCTCACCGTCATAGCTTCGCTGATACAGAATACTTTCATTTCCGTTACTATCGGTTAATGTTTGTTTTTTGACGTTTCCTGCATTGTCATATAGATTTTTAATAATCTCATTATTTGCGTTCTTAGATGATATAATTCTGTTTAATCTGTCATAAACATTTGTTTGAGTATACCCGTCTTCATTAAGATTATTGTTTGCATCTGTAATACCAATGACATTTCCGGCATAATCGTATACATACTTGATTTCCGCCGATATATTCGGATAATCCGAATATGCTTTTTCACTTGTTGTTCTTCCAAGCCGATCATATGTATATCCAACAGCATTTTGTTTTAAATTTCTGTCGGATGAAGGTACAAAATATGATAATGACTCAAATCCAACACCGCCGCCGCTTATATTATACTCCATTATACGGTAATTGTCAAATTGGTCTGTTATTTTAACCTCTCTGCCCGCTCCGTCGTATTGTGTAATAATTGAATTACCCTTTGTATCAACCTCTTTTATCGTATTGGCAGCAGTATCATAGTAATATGTTTTTGTATTTACTGCATTTGCTCCCTCAACAGTATCCAAAGTATTGCTTTCTATAAGCTCACCGGTACCTAAATAATAGTTAGTCTTTGCGCCGTAGAAGGTTTTTGATAATGTTGTCAAATCCAAGGCTGTCGGATCTGAAACGGATATGCCGCTTACATCATAATATGATACAGTATCGTCAATCCGCTGTGCACGCAACAGTTCACCCGAACTAATAACACCGTCATAGCCTCGTCTTACTGTTTTATATTTGATTTCCTCAACGGGAAGTATTACAATATCCTTTTTATCGTAGGAACTGTAGGTTGAGTATTTAGGATAAATTATTCTTGTTGGTCTGCCTATTTTATCATATTCATAATATGTAACATTACCCTCATTATCTGTGACTGTTTTCACAACCCCTAAAAGCATATCATAAGTATATAACGTTGTTTCCGATGTCGTAACATCCTCCTGCGACACCGTTTTAGTCACAGCTGACGGATAGGCATACGCCGTTGCGGCAGTATAATTTTCTTCAATAACAGTTTTTCCTGTATCATTTTCAGCAGTTGTTGTTTTTTTCGACACTTTACCGTTTGTATATTCGTAGGCATAGCTTGTCGTCGTTCCGTCAGGCATACGATGTGCCGATAATCTTTTTTTATCATCGTATGAATATCTTTCCGTACATTTTGTACTTGAATCCTTGTACCATGACCTTGTCAGAACAAAGCCTGTGCTGCTGTCGTAAGTATAAGACATACCATGCTTTTTACGGTCAGAACTCACGGCAGTAGCATAATCCATTTCCTCTGTTTCGAGCAGCGGCTTACCGTAAGTTTTATTTTGATATGTACTCATATCAAAATATCTGTAGGAATCGTAAGCATAATTATTACCGTTTGAATATGCGCTCTTAATCATTACAGGCATTTTCATAAAATAGCTTTCAACATTATGCGTTACCGATAAATCGTTCCCAACCGGGTTAGCATATGTGGCTGTTTCCTTCTGTTCTAAAACAGCTCCTTCATGCTTGAAGAACTCTCTTGCATATGTAACATTTTCATGCAATTCTCTTGTTGTGCATATATAACCTTCATCAGGTGCATTATCTACAGAGTTATGGTACGGATAACCTGTATAATCACGGCTGTATCGAAAATTAACGGTATTGCTGCTGTAACCGTCAATTATATTATCATCCTCTGTAACCAGCAAATCATCGCCGCGCTCCCATACACGATATGCCTGGCTTACACCGCTATACCCTAAGTTTCTCTCGCATAAATCATAATAGTAATAGGTGTTTGAGTGCGGCCGTACTATATTGCCGAGCAGATAAACCAGATTATTTGCATATCCGCTTGTATTAAGCACTAATTTAGAGTCAAAGGTTTTATCGGCAAAGGTAAATACAGTGGGCTGCGCATAGCTTCTCTCTCCGTTTACCATTGCCGGATAATACGAAGTCACATCACCGTTAGGATATGTGACACTGTCCAAAAACGGTTCTGTTGACATGTATTCATCATTACAGGTAACATTTATCATTTTCTTCTCATATGTAAGCTTTATGCTGTCTTCTCCCACAAGCGGTGATGTTACCGTTACTTCAATATACTCATAGTCATTATCGTTTGTATATCTGAAGCTGATTAATCTGCCGACTGTATCGGTAATGCTTGAAATTATCGGAACATCTGCTGCTCCGTAAAAATCTTCATATATATAACTGAATTCAATTTTATTTCCGTAAACGTCAATAATACTGCGGATTTCGCCGTGAGGACCAAAATAATATTTCGTACAGTCCGAGTCCTCTGCCATATAATCTATTCTTGCCGTACTGCAAATGCTTGTATCATAATATCCCAGAATATCAAATGTAATATCATGCCCGACATGATTCGTGAAATAACAGCCATTTAAGCTATCGTATTCTACCTCCATTACATTGCCCCTGCCATCGTGGTAATACATTGCTTCCGGCAATTCAAATTCATCATAATCATTGTAATTTTCTTTTACAACCTGAACGGACGGGAAAGACCATGACCACCCTGCACCTAAATTGTTTCTCATTCTTTGGTAGCTTGTTGCCGTAATGTCTGATGTGTAATAATAATCTAAAGTAATCAAATCTCCTTCTTTGCTCAAATTCCAATCCGCATTATAAATATATAAGCCGTTACAGGTGTCTCTTGATTTGATTTCTTCTATTCTGAGCTCTGCTTCATCTTGTTTGACATACGGGTATTGATAAGTTGTTGTCTGATATGTCTCGGTATTATGCACCGACTCAGTAACAACATACATATCTGCCGGCAGTTTAAATGTTTTCGTCTCTGCTTTTACAGCAGCTGTTTTTGTATACAGCTCAGCCTGAGCCAGGCTGTAATATCTTGATAAATTCAAATCAAGACCATCAACGCCGGGCAGAACTAAATCTGTTTCTGTAACAATCAAATTGCCTGTCATCGGATCTATATATTCTTCACCTATATTGTCTCCGATAAAATTAGTTCTTCCTGTTTGATTTTGCAATGCAAATGAATCTTTACTGTTTATATTCGAAATTCTGTATGACACATCTGATGAAACAGAACTGTTTCCCGCCGCGTTTGCACCGGATTCTACAACCGTCAATTCCCCTTTGGAAGCCGTATTGCTCGTTTCAGTCATATCTTCTTCATCAACCTCATTTGAACTCACCCATCCGCCCTCCGCAGCAGTATATCTTTTAGGCGGCAGTTCAAGCTCATCGGTTGTTTCAAAATTTATTTTTGGTTTTACAGATGTTTCTTCCGAGGTATCTGGTGATATACTATCAAGCAATGCGATATTGCCCGTTAAGGGTACTATGTTGTTTTCTGCATTTACTTGCGGTAAGTTTTCCAAATCTGCAATTACATTTTCTTTTGATACAGA
>JAGBHE010000039.1 GCA_017935675.1 Clostridia bacterium
TGTCTTTATTGTATCATACACTGCCTGTATTTCAAAGTCAATAAACCGTAAATTAATAAGTGTTTATTTTGTGATTTTAGTTTTCTTTATTAAAAATGTCAATCAGCCTGATACTGCAGTTCACAAACGGTCCATTGTCTTGAATTATTTGAAGACAGGGTATATAATATATTGTAAAAGAATAACGGAGGATGATATTTATGCCTCTTTATATTGTAAGACAGGACATCACCCTCATGCAGGTAGATGCAATTGTCAATACTACAAATGAAGAAATGAAAGGCTTTTCGGGTGTTGATTATGCCGTTCATAAAAAAGCAGGAAAAAAGCTTGATAAAGCATGTGAAAGGCTTCGCCCTCTGGGCCTCGGAGAAGTAAAGCTCACAAAGGGGTATGATCTCCCCGCACGATATATAATTCATACATCCGGTCCTGTATGGCAGGGCGGTACCGAAGGCGAAGAGTATATTCTTCGCTCCTGTTATGAACGTTCTTTGCAGAAGGCAACGGAAAAAAGATTAAAAACAATAGCATTTCCGCTCATATCCGCCGGTGTTTACGGATACCCTAAGGATAAGGTGCTGAAATTTGCCGTTCAGATAGTATCGGAATTCCTCAATGATCATGAGCTTACCGTATATCTTTGCGTATACGATAAAACTTCATATGAGTTCAGCAGAACCTTATACGGTGAAATCAGTGATTTTATTCACGGAGATTCTGAAGAAGGATATTGTCAGAATCCTGATACGGCATCCCGAAGATTGCAGCAGGAATGTTCAGTTGCATCTTTTGCTCCTGTTTGTTCTGATGCTGAAGAATTCATACAGGCAGACTGCTGTTCATATGCCCCCTCTGCCCCCTCTGCCCGTATGGCGGAGCCAAAGCAAAAAACTGTAAAAAAAAGTACTCCTGAAAAGAATAAATCTTTGCAGGAATATATGCGAACAATGGATAAATCCTTTGCATATAAGCTTTTTGATTATATAGATGCAAGCGGATTAACTGATGTTCAGTGCTATAAAAGGGCCAACGTGGACAAAAAAACCTTTTCAAAAATCAAATGCAATCCCGATACATACAAACCTTCCAAGCAGACTGCCGTTGCCTTTGCGATTGCTTTGAAGCTCAATATCAATGAAACGCAGGAGCTGTTGGCTTCGGCAGGGCTTACGCTTTCCGACAGCTTTATATTTGACAAAATAATACGTTATTTTATTATGAGAGAAAATTATGATATATTTGAAATAAATGAAGCGCTTTTTGAATTCGATCAGATGCTTCTCGGTTGTCACTGACTGACAAAAAAGTCTATATATTGAAAAGTCTCCCGCCGGGAGACCTATGAGTGTATTTTTCGGATTATAATACGGTTGTAAGGTAACAAAAAACCTTGCAGCCGTATTATTCTTTTGATAGGCTGTTGTAACTTCAGATAAATACATCATAAAGGAGAAATGAAAATGAAAAACAATATCACTGAATTGGTATTTATACTTGACAGGAGCGGTTCAATGGCAGGACTTGAATCAGATACCATAGGAGGATTCAATGCGATGATTGAAAAGCAGAAAAA
>JAGBHE010000040.1 GCA_017935675.1 Clostridia bacterium
TATTGATTGAGAGGTCATAATCATTATTTACAATATCGTCTTTATCCACAAAGAAGCTTTGCTCTATCTTGCTTCTTGCTGCTTCTTTATCAAGGTTATGAAATCTTTCGATTATATCAGGAATATCGTTTTCGACAACTGGTGTTCTCTTATCGTCAAGGCTGAATCCGTCTGATTTCATATCATAGAACCATACTTTATCCGTTCCGCCGTGACCTGTTTTTGTAAATACAAGGATAGCAGTAGAAACTCCGGCATAGGGCTTGAATACACCTGAAGGCATAGAAACAACAGCCTCAAGGCGGTTGTTTTCTATAATCTCCTTACGGATTGCCTTATGCGCTGTTGATGAGCCGAAAAGAACACCGTCAGGTACGATGCAGGCACATCTGCCGCCGATACGGAGCATACGAAGGAAAAGTGCAAGAAAAAGAAGTTCCGTTTTCTTTGTCTTGCAGACCTTTAACAAATCCGCTGAAACCGTGTCATAATCAAGACTGCCCTTGAACGGAGGATTCGCAAGTATAAGCGAAAACTTGTTCTTGTCTGTGTTCTGGTCGGAAAGGCTGTCACGGTATTCGATGAACGGATGCTCAACACCGTGCGTCATCATATTCATCGCACCGATTCGAAGCATAGTTCTGTCCATATCATAGCCGTAGAACATATGATTCATATAGTGGTCTTTTTTCTGCTTGTTAAAAAAGATCTCTTCCCTGAGATTCTCCTTGAGATATTCGCCTGCGGTTACCAGGAATCCGCTCGTACCGCACGCAGGGTCGCAGATTACATCATCCGCTTTCGGCTGCATCAATTCAACCATCATTTTTATGATGTGGCGAGGTGTACGGAACTGTCCGTTAAGTCCCGACTGTGCAATTTTATTAAGAAGATATTCGTATGTATCACCGCGGACATCCTTGTCCTGCTCCTTTGCCATAAGGGCATAGATTTCGTCAAGAGCATCAACGACCTTTGAAAGAAGCAGAGGTGTCGGCAATTTAAAGATAGCGTCATCCATATATTTGGAGTATGCACTATCCTTCTTGCCGTCAAGATTTTTGATGAACGGGAACACCCATTCCTGCATTGTTGCATACATTTTGCCTGCAGGAAAATCACGGAAAACAGACCACTTGAGCTGACTGCCGTCAACCTTGCGGTCACCAACGGTTACCTCGCCTGCAAAAATGCTCTTATAGGGCAGACCGAGCATAGCACTCTCTTTCGCACGGAGATTATCCGAATCGTCAAGATCTCTGATAAACATAAGGTATGTGATCTGCTCAATAACATCAAGAGGGTTGACGAGTCCGCCTGCGGCAAATACATCCCACAAGCTGTCAATTTTATTTTTAAGTTCACCTGTAATCATTACAATTCCCCTAACTAAATTAGTTACAATAAATCACTATACATTATAATACAGAATTTTGCATTTTTCAACAGAATGGGGTACGTTTTACGGGACTGTACGCAACTATACACCTATATATGTAAATGACAAAAATCGCAGAATGTCACATATAAATTTCAGTTTCTTTCAATGTTCTACCTTTTACACACTACAACGCAATTCGTATTGTGCAGTATTACGA
>JAGBHE010000041.1 GCA_017935675.1 Clostridia bacterium
ATAAAGGCAAGACTTCTTAACGGTGGTTATTCACCGGCGGTTATGCCTCCTTTACATATACAGGCAGTAATGCCGAGTCTGTGAAAGGAGGGATGCTTATGAAAAGTAAGCATATTGCTAATGGTAAAGAAATTGCTGTTTGCGATTTTAGAGGTTATCATACTTCTGATAATTTTCTCCATAAAAGCAGAGTAACCGCCATTGCAGTGGCAGTTACTCTTTAAGATTTAACTGTTTACCGGCATAACCGTTGAGGTCTTGCCTTTTTTACTATAATCATTATACATCAAATTGGTGCATTTGTCAACAAAAACAGCGAAAGTTTTACGATTTGCACAAAACCATTTGATTTTAAACGTAGCAGCCGTGATGATTTTGATATGCAGAGCTAAAAAAGTTGCCGGAATAATGAAAAATGTCTTGAAAAATATCGAATTGTGGTGTATAATATTACTTGTCGGAGCAATCCGATAAAGGCAAGACTTCTTAACGGTGGTTATTCACCGGCGGTTATGCCCCTTTTACATATACAGGCAGTAATGCCGAGTCTGTGAAAGGAGGGATGCTTATGAAAAGTAAGTATCGTGCTAATGGTAAAAAAATTGCTTTGTGCAGTTTTTGTTATCATCTTATTGATGATAATATTTCCTATAAAAGTACAGTAGCCGCCCCTCTTGCACAGGAACGGCTGTTGTAAAAAATAGTCTTTTCTCGGCATAACCGTTGAGGTCTTGCCTTTTTTCTATAACCATTATACACCCAATTGGTGCATTTGTCAACAAAAGCAGCAGAAGTTTTACGATTTGCACAAAACCATTTGATTTTAAGTGGCTTTGTGCGTTTTTATTTCTGTTCATATCTATCCATTGGTGATTAAGAATTGAGCAGATAAAAACTTGAAGGGAAGATGATACAATGAAAGCTATTACTGATGAAATTGTGAACAGATTTAAGCTAAATCTTTACGAGGAAGAAAAAAGTGACAACACCATATCAAAATATATGCGTGATATTCGTTTTTTCAGGGAGTGGCTCGGCGTAAGAGAATTAGAAAAATCGTCAGTGCTTGAATATAAAAAAGAGCTTTGCATGAAGTACGCTCCGGCGAGTATAAATTCAATATTGTCATCATTAAATGCATTGTTTGCATTTATGGATTGGCACGATTTAAAAGTAAAGACGTTAAAAATTCAAAGACAGATATTTTACTGCAATGACAGGGAGCTCACCAAGGCTGAATATGAAAGACTTTTAACTGCGGCAAAATCAAAAAGCAATGAGCGCCTTTATTATTTGATGCAAACCATTTGCAGCTCCGGAATAAGGGTTTCGGAATTGCGCCATATTACAATTGAAGCCGTGAAAGGGCGGCAGGCGACCATATGCTGCAAGGGAAAAATGCGTGTTGTGATATTACCGAAGGAGCTTTGTAAAATGCTTTTGGAATATGCAAAGCGAAATAGTATAGCAAGCGGTGCAATTTTTATAACAAAAACGGGAAAGCCGATTGACCGAAGCAGCATATGGAAAATGATGAAATCCTTATGCGAGAACGCAGATGTATCAAAGGAGAAGGTATTTCCTCATAATCTCCGGCATCTTTTCGCCAGAACATTTTATTCCCTGCAAAAGGATATCGTGCGCCTTGCCGATATTCTCGGACATTCAAGCGTGAACACAACGAGGATTTATACAATAGAAACAGGTGAAACGCACCGCAGACAAATACAAAAATTAGGACTTTTAAGGTTATAAATATAAATCAACATAATCAATATTATGTGGAAATGTTACCATAAACATATACTAAGCCTTTATAATTTTATCATAAAAAAAGGTCTTTGTCAATCACTTGGCATAAAAAACGTTATTTTGTAAAAAAATATCAATATAGTTAACAGACCGGTTGAGCAATTATAATATCATCCGGTCTTAAAAGTATGTCATTTTACATAAATATTACTGTAAATTTACTCTCTTTTTACTGTTTCTATACTCAAAATGCTTTACTGACTGCAACATAATATTGATTATGTTGCAAGCTAAAACGGATGTAATTTATTTACATAAAATTTAAGAACAACGGAGGAATGAAAAAATGCGATCCAACCGGAAAAAGAAAGCGGGAGCACTGCTGCTTACAGCGGCAATAACCTCGGCAGGTCTCGGAGCAATTCCTGCCTTTGGGGCGGCAGATAATATAGAAATTATCCTGACCGATGTGACGGCAGAAAGCCAAAACACGTTAAAGGGTGAAGCAAAAATTAAAGTCAGTGTAAAAGGTGCGGGCGGCAAAGTGTCAGCGGCACAGACGGCTCTGAAATTTGACGGGGATTTGAAGTACAAATCAATCGAATTTTTACAGGGCGAAAGCAATCCGCCGGAATGCTTTCACATTCCGCCGAACAGCGCCCTTGCAAATAATACAAAAACGCTGTTACCGAGCATAACTACAAATAAATCGGGCAGTTTGACATTTACCGACGAAACCACTGATTTATACATTCTCACCTTTGCCGGAGAGCCGGGCGAAAGTGTCACAATTTCGCTTGACAATGACAGCAGCGCCGGGAGCTACTGCATTACAGACGGGAAAGAAATCAATACCGATGGCGGCGAGGTGTCGGTAAGCGCGTCGGCAAGCAGTGAATCCAACGAGGGTATGGCTGCCTCGGTAAAACTGACAATGGATAAGGTGACCGATTTTGCCGTTTCAACCGGCGAAGGCTACGCCGACAGCAAGATTACGCTGAAAATCACAAATGAAAATAACGGCTCGGTAATCAGTACTGTTTTAAATACCGTATCTTCCTCCAAGGGCGGACATTATGACAGCACTGTATCCGTTCCAACGTTTATTGTTGACAACGCAGTTCTGAGCGGCGATACATACACGGTAGAGCTCAGCGGTGCGGGATATGTTACATATAAGAAAACAGGCGTTGATTTCAAAAACGCATTGGAGCTGACAAACGCGGACTTTATCCCCGGTGATATCAATTCCGACGGTGAAGTAAACGAGAATGACAAAGCTCTTTTTGAAGAAATCAAAAACGGAGACTATGACGAATATGCCGACTTCAACCGTGACGGCAAGGTAGACAGTTATGATGACATCTTTGAAAAAATTGCAGACGAAAAGACCGTTCCGGCAAAAATGCCGAAACCGACCGTAACCGGCGGTACAAGAAAAATAACCGTTACATGGACAAAGCCGTCTGAACCGATCACAGGTTATATAATTAAATACGGCACGAGCAGCGAAGGACTTAACATGACAACGGAAATCACAGATGTATCAAAGACAAGCGCAGATATTACCGGTCTTTCGGCAGGAACGACATACTATGTGCAGATTGGGGCAAAGAACGAAAAAGGTATCGGCGAATATTCAGATATCGCAGGCGCAAAGACTTATTCCGAAACCTCCGAAGTCGGCGGAGGCGGCGGAGGAGGCGGCGGTGGCGGCGGCGGCAGACCGTCCGGCAGCGGTTCAACCGGCGGCAGACCCTCCTCAGGCAGCGGATTAGTCGGAGGAGGAACAGTTACACCGAGTGTTCCTGTTAATAAAGAAGTATTCACAGACCTTGAAAATCATACTTGGGCAAAAGATGCTGTTTACGCATTAAAGGAAAAAGGTATTATCAGCGGTACAAGTGAAACAACATTCGCTCCGGCGAGCAACATTAAAAGAGGAGATTTTATTCTTATTCTCACAAGAATGATGGGTATAAATAATGAATTTACCGAGAACTTTGCCGATGTTCCGCAAGACAGCTATTACTACCGTGCTGTCGGCAGTGCAAAGGCGGCAGGTATAGCAAGCGGCGACGGCATGAATTTTATGCCGGAGAGCAGCATTACAAGACAGGATTTGATTACCCTTGCCTACCGTGCTTTTTTAAGCGCGGGATATATTGAGGAAGCAGCTGATACATCAAGTCTTGACATATTTGCAGATAAATCAAATATTAACGACTATGCCTTATCACCTATGTCATCTATGGTTAAGGCAGGAATTATACAAGGCTCAAACGGCAATGTAAATCCGAAGGGAAATGCAACAAGAGCTGAGGTTGCCGTCATGTGCGCAAGGCTTGCGGAGTTAATTAAATAACGCGGTGAATAGCTGCATATGCAGATATTTATAAATCGGTGCGCAAGTATCGCTTGTATAAAATAAAAGCACCAATAAAAAAAGATTATAATGATTGCCCTATGGCTTTGCGGAGGTGATGGTGGTAAAAGGTTCATATTGAATTTCTGTTTAAGCAGAGAAACAGTAATTTAATGGGTTTTTCAATAAGGGGCATCGCTCCATCAATCATATACTCTGCCCGAAGCGGAAACGGAATTTTCCGTAAAATATAAAGAAAGAAGGACTTTTTATGAACATTCAGAAGAAATTGGCTGCCATGCTTGCTTTAACAATGACAGTGGGAATTACGGCACTTCCGGCAATGGCAGCGGATACCGTCGTTGACCCATCCACGAATATAACAGTAGATTTCCAAGAGAAAACAGACGTGACTCCCAAAAGCTATGATATTATAATTAAGTCTACTGACGGTAAGGATATTAACCGTCTGACTTCGGCAGAGCTTAAATTTGCAATTAAGCAGCTGCCCGATGATAACGGCAAAACAGGAAAGGTTGCTTATGAAATCGTTAACACAGACCATGTAAATATTATTCCGGGAGAAAACGGAGAATATGAATTTAATCTGGATGGAATTGGTGACATTTCGGATAAATCCGGTCCGGCAGTCACAATCGGAACGGTTCGGTTCAACGGCTACGGAAAGTTCGGTTTTGCTGCAATTTCCGGTGATGATGTTAAAGTAAATACGACTAAGGCTGCAGATAATATTGTTGATACTTATACAGCTACCGGAGAAGGCGGAGGAACATTGACAGTCAACAGTGCAACAAACGCCGAAGAGATTGATGTGAATGGCGCTTCGGTTATTACCGGCGAAATTAAGCCGATAACGCATAATCTGACCATAAAAATAGCATTCAACAACATTATTGATCCACAACCGGAAGCTTATCAGGATATGACTGTTACAATCTCGGGCGGAGATATTACACCTGACACTGCAAATGACCATATATTCAAGCTTGCTGATCAGACCACAGAAGGCGGCGCTGTTTATTGGGATAATGAAGCAAAGACCTACACGGTAACAGATACTCTTACAGAAAATATTGCGTACAATGTAAAGGTAGAGGGCGCAGGCTACAGGACAGCCTATCACACCGTTCAGATGACCGAGGATAAGACTATTAACTTCTGGAATAACGTTAAGGACACAGCGGATGTGATTGAGACGGGCAAGACAGCAATGAAGTCAAACTTCCTTGCCGGTGAAATTGTAAAGGATGACGAAATCAATATTTTTGACCTGTCGGCTGTTGTATCATATTTCGGAACAGAAAGATTAGTATCAGAGCATCCGGAATATGCAAAATATGACCTCAACCGTGACGGTGTAATTGATTCCAAGGACGTTGCTTACGTTCTCGTTTCGTGGAAAAACTAATTAATTTGAAGGTTGTATTTTCGGGTGCGAAAAACCGGCAAAAGCTCATACTTTGCCGGTTTTCGTCCCGGGATTTCAAAATAATATTGCGCGAAAGGATGATAGTTTTTATGAAAAGAAAAAAACTGACAGCATTGTTTTCAGCACTGGCAATGTTGGCAGCAACCGCTCCGGTTTTTGCAGTTGATGAAAACATTCCGCTGCTGATAAAGCCGGAGGCTGTTGAATTTTGTGAATTTGACGAGCCTGTTTTGGCTGGTGAGCTTGATGTGCTTGCTGATGAAGCTGTTGCGGTTGAGGCAGCTGCTGCGGCTGACGCGGTTGATACGGCTGAGACGGCGGACAGCACAGTTGTTGCGCAGATAGTAGGCGGCGAGTCCTACACTTCGCTTGCAGAAGCTGTTTCAGAAGCAGCTCCGGACGCAACAATTCAATTGTTGGCAAATATTGAGATTAACTCTTCAATAACAATAGATAAAAAGCTTACGCTTGATTTAAACAACTGTACATTAACATCAAACACAGCTAATAAAGCAATTTCTATAGCAGACGGCGGAGACCTCACTATCGTTGATAATTCAATTGATCCGACCGGTAAAATCTTAGAAACATTATCTGCTGCGCCATTATCATATGCTGTTTACGTGGAAGCCGGAGGAAACCTTACATTAGAATCCGGAACTATTGAATATTCAAACATGAGAGGCTATGCGGTAGGCTGTGCAGCCGGTGCATCAATGACAATAGACGGCGGTACGGTAAAGGGCGGATATGGCGGTATTTCAGCCGCCGGCACTCTTAAAATTAACAGCGGTTCGGTAAGTGGTGTTAACTATGGTATCGTTGCCAGTAATAATTCAACAGTTACGATGAGCGGCGGCACAGTAGAAGCTGCTTATGGTATTTATAATTCCGGAACGGTCAAAATTAGCGCTGGCACGGTAACGGGCACTTGCGGTATTTATAATGTCGCTGTCAGCTCTGCGGCTGAAATAACCGGTGGTACGGTAACGGGTAAATCTTATGGTATTTATAATAAGGGAACCCTTACAATGAGCGACGGCGAGGTATCGAGTGACCAATACGGTTTTTACAACTATACTAACGCTGCAATCACATTAAAAGGCGGCACAGTAAAAGCTGCAACCAGTAACGTTTCCAAATATATCTGCGCAATTGTCTCCTATGGATCGCTTGAAATAAACGGCGGCACAGTGGAAACCATTGCCGAGGGCAGTCCGAATACACAGGGTATTAGAAGTGTTTACAACGCCGGCACGCTTAAAATGGAAAAGGGCACAATAAGGGGTGTTTTCAATTCAACCAACGATGAAATACTTGATTATCCCCAAAGCGTTCAGGGTATTGCCGGCGCAAAAGGCTCTACCACCGAAATAAACGGCGGTACAGTAGAAGGTATTTCCAACGAACCTACAGCCATGGCTCCATTCGGTATTAACTGTTATGGAAATCTTACAATCAATGACGGTACTGTAAGAGCAGAAAAAGGCACCGCTATTACAGGAAGAGGCACGGGCGACTTTGACGGTACCAGATATATTATAAACGGCGGTACAATTACCGGCGAGTTGGGCATATATCATCCGCAGGATGGCTATATGGAAATCAACGGCGGCATAATTACAGGCAGCTTAACCGGCATTGAGATTCGTGCAGGTGAAATGGTTGTAAACGGCGGAACCATAAGAGGTGACGGAGATTATTTTGATAAGGCTCCGAACGGCACCGGCTCAACAACTATCGGCGCCGGAATCGCGGTTGTCCAGCATGATACGAAGAAGAAGACAAAGCTTACTGTAAACGCCGGCACGATTTATGGATATGTTCCTTTATTTGAGGGGAATGTTCATGGAAATCCTGATGCGGCTATTGAACTGGTTGAAATCAGCCTTACAGGCGGTGAGTATACAAATACAAACTTTGATGATCCGGATCGTGTATCAGTAATTACTGAGGACGTACAACACTATATGACAGGCGGTATGTACAGCAGCGAGATATCTTATGACTATATTGATCCCGAATATTACAGAAGAAACTGGTACAATGGCAATTTTGAAGTAACAAAGCCGAAATTTACCGTTATCGATACAGCCCATACAATCGACGCTGAGATAGAGCTTCCCGATTTGATACAAAATAACGGTATTGACGGTGAACCGTTCTCTACTTACAGGGTTGTTCTGTCAAGGGCTTCGGATGAAAATGTTCAAGCTATAAATAAGGCTAAGGCAGAGATGGACGATAACAATACCGAAATGTCAGCGTTTAATATCTTGGTTGAAAAGACCAATGACAGAGGAATAAAAACGAACATTACCAGCGGAATCCTTAAGCAGAAGGTACGGGTTACACTTATTAATGCAGCGACGCCTCTTGAAAATATCATGGTGTACTATATAGATAAAGACGATCATCTCGCAAAAGTCGAGGGCAAAATCGAAAAAGACGGTAATACAGTAACCTTTACCGCACCTGTGCTTTCAACCTATGCCATAACCTATAATCCGGCTCCGATTACGGCAGACAACATTTCAGACAAAATAGGCGTAGTATTCTCACCGGTTGCAGCGGGCGGAAATCAGTATAACATAATCCTGAAGCCCCTTGCGGAAAACAAGAAACTTCATCGCTACATGTCGGCTGACATCGCATTTAAAAAGACTTGCAGCGACGGACGGGTAATTTATGAAATCGAGCCGGCAGAATATATGAATGCGACTCTCTTAAGCGAAAACGGAGACAGCAGAGAGTATCACTTTGAGATGGACGGTATAAATGTGCCCGATGCAAGCTGTGTTTACGGCGAGGGCATCACAATCGGTACTATCACCTTCAGCGGTTACGGTACGGTTGATCTCCGCGTAGATACGAATTATGCAGAAGCTGCAGCTATAGAACATACGGTTAATATTGCAAATACGGCAAAAATAGCGGATAATATTGTTAACCACTATACCGAAAAAGGCGGTGCGCTTGTTGTAAATGAAACTGTAGATGGTTATCGCGGTTCACCGGCACTCGAAGAGGATGAAAAAGGAACTATCCAAGCCACGTTTTCTCCCGATAAAGCAAATCTTACAGTGAATATAGCATTCAATAATGCTGTTGATAATCAAGTATTTGAATATCAGGATATGACAATAACAATTTCGGGCGGAGACCTGACTGCCGATAAGGTAATCGAGCTTGGTGCGGAACCGAAAAAATATAATACAGAAGCAACTGTCGGATTTGACAAGGCATATAAGATTGAGTACGATGATCTTACACGAAATGTTGCCTACCAAGTAAAAGTAGAGGGCGCAGGCTACAGAACAGCTCACTACCTAGTTTTCATGAACGGGGATAAGACTCTTAACTTCTGGAACAATGTTAAGGACAACGCCGAGGTTATCGAGGTTGGTGCGGAAACAGGAAAGGTTACCAATAACTTCTTGGCGGGAGATATCGTTAAGGATGATGAAATCAATATCTTCGACCTGTCGGCGGTTGTATCATATTTCGGAACAGATAACTTGGTATCAGATCATCAGGGATATGCAAAATATGACTTAAACCGTGACGGCGTAATCGACTCAAAGGACGTAGCATATGTGCTTGTTTCCTGGGGAAACTGATTAACGGCATATTTCATGTGAGTAAAAAGGGGAGGGAAGCATCTGCTTCCCCCTCTGTCAAAGCGCATAACCTCAAAACAGGTTATGTGCTTTGACAGAGGATGATTTTTTAGTTTCTTTGATTGAAACAGATTTTAGCAGAGGAGTTTTAAGGCGTATGAAGAAAAACAGAATATTGTCGGTTTTTTTAATATTTGCCATGCTTTTACCGTTGTTTCCGGCAAGCGTCTTTGCGGCATCTGATGATAAGGCATACCGTTCAGTATATCTTCATGCACAGGGCGAAAATCCGGACGGCACAAACCGCAGCACCGTATATATGGGCGATACCGCGGACATATATTTTGCAGTGGATAACCCAAATAAGGGCGCATATGAGGATGGAATACATAAGGAGCCGCAGTTTGACATGAACGGCTATACGGTACGTATCTGCTTTGACCCGGAATATTTTGATTTTGTTTCTCCGAATACCTCCGCACCCATTGACTATACCGTTCCGGATATAAATCTTGATACAAGCAGCAAGGATGATGAAAACATCGGCAGCGATACCGGTGCGGATGTTCCGCAGGAGGCGGGATATTTTGTTTACAAAAGCGGAAGCGGGACATATAAAACCGGCGGGAAAACATATAAAACGGCATATATAACCGTGTTTTTCAGCGGCGGTTACGTCCCGCAGAAAAAGGACGGACAAGCTTGGTATAATCTTGCAAAGCTCCCGCTCACACCGAAAAAAACCGGCAGCACCAATGTTTTTATCGACATAGACAGCGGCGATGAGTTATATACTTTAATGCTTTTTGCAAAAAATAAGTCTGATGAGTTAAACGAGCAAACCTTTATATATGACGCTGTTAACGGCGGTTATCATACCATTATTATCAAGGACAAGGCAAAACCCGCGCCGCCGATGGCAGATCCGCCCGCCGGCAGCTACATAGAAAAACAGACCGTAACATTAAATCAGGAGGACAACTGCAAAATATATTACACCACAGACGGCTCTGACCCGAGAACAAGCCCGGCAAGGATTGAATACACCGAACCGCTTGAGCTTACCGTGACAACGGAGATCAAGGCCTGCGCTTACCGTGAATCGGACGGGAAATACAGTAATACGGTAACATTTAACTATACAATACTTCCCGACAGACCGTATCTGTTTGATAATAATAAAGCGCTCATAAGCGATATTTACAGCGAAAATTCAAAATTTGTCGTTTATGCTTCAGACAAAAGCATTTTCGCAAATATTTCCGACGACAGCGAGGTATATTATACATTCGGCAATGCCGATGCGGAAAATCCCGCAATCGGAACAGACCCGGAAGCTGAATGGGTAAAGATTGACAAGAGAGATCCGTTAATAGAAATCGATAAAAAGCGTGCTGTGCGCCTGATAACAAACAAAATGGGCGAATGGAGTGAGCCTGCGCTGTATTATTTGTCGGTAAAGCCGGCGCCGGTTACGTCAAATTATCTGTCGGGAGAATATGATGAAAAAATTGACGTTACTCTTTCTACCGAAACTGTGGGTGCAAAAATATATTACACTATAGACGGAACAGATCCGAAATCAAGTCCTTCGGCGCAGGAATATACCGACATCCCCATAACTCTTGCAAAGGACTGTACTCTCCGCGCGGCAGCGCTGTATGACGGCGAATGGAGCGAAAAAAGCTCGTGGTACTATCTGTTCAAGGGATATGATGATTACGGAATAAGCGCCTTTTATCCCTCCGGTGTGTATGAAGGCAGTGTAAATGTCATGCTTATGCCGAACAATCCCAATTTTGATATAATGTATCACACAGGCGACGGCATATGGAAGGTCTATGACAAAACACTTATTATTGACAAGGATACGGTTATCACGGCAAAGGCTGTTGACAGCGAGGGCAATGAGGGTGATGAATATATCTTTACCTATAAAATCAAGCCCTTGCCGCCGGAGTTTGCTCCTGAAAGCACACAGTTTACAAATGCCGATACTATAACGGTCTACACGCCGGAAAGTACACAGGACAACACAAGCCGTTATGAAATGTATTACACGCTTGACGGGACAGATCCAATAACGAGCGAAACACGCATAAAAGCGGATGAAGCTTCGGACTCGGCAATTATAAACATAACAAAATATACGGTTGTTTCAGCGGCGGTATTAAAGGATGGCGAAAGCTGGTCAACTGTTGAAAGGCACTCCTACGACATCGTTACAAAAAAGCCGGTAAAGCCGATAACAACGCTGTTGCCGGGACATTATACAAGAGAAATCGGCGGAGCGGGATTCTCCACGCAGTTTATGCCTGTTCCGCAGGGTACGGAAATTTATTACACAGTCTGTTATGACGGCACACTTTGTCCTGACCCTGTTCCGAATACGGAAGGAACCATGAAATATGACGGCGTTTCGGATATAGAAGTTAAGGGAAAAACGGTTATCAAGGCGGTTGCAGTCAATGTGTTCGGCGTAAAAAGCGATATAGGTATTTTTTCCTATACCATAACGCCCGAAGCGCCGGTTTCTGCACCGTCAGCTGCCATCAACGCCCCAAAGCTTCCCGTTGTGCCGGTGGATGCCGTTGCCGGAAGTACGGTAAAATACACAATAGGCGATTTTCATAACGAATTTGTAAACGATGACGGAGAAAGGTTTTACATAGATACTCATACAGGTAATGCTTATCGCGATAAGGAATGTACGGTTCCTTTGGGCAATGCAAGCGGAATAACAAATGCGGACAAGGCTGTGCTTGAAATCCAAGCTGTGCTTGACGGAGTCGAAAGTGATATAAACAGGTATGTATATTCGCTCTCAGACAATGCTGCGGCGCTTACGCCGCCTTATGCCGACAAGGCTACAGGAATGTATGAGGAAAGAAAAATTGATGATAATAACAATCTGCTTGCTGTTTCTCTCTATTCCTTGAATAACGGCGGTGAGATTCAATACAGGTTTGATAACAGCGATAAATGGTTAACGTATACGGACGATGAAAAGCTTCTGTTAAAGGAAGACACGATTTTGCAGCTGCGTTATGCCAAAGATGGAAATTACAGCGCTGTTGCGAGCTATGTGTATAGCTTTGTACCGCTTGCACCGGTAATTGAGCTGCCGTCAGGCAGATATCTTGAAAGCGATAACAAGTCAACAAAAATTTCGCTTGACGAAAACGCGCCGTCAGATAAAAATTACAGCATTTGGTACAGACAAAACGGAGATTCGCAGGACTTTCGCTATACGGGACAGGAAAGAGCCATTACGCATACAATGTCATTTAAGGCATATGTTAAAATCGAGGATACCGGCAGAGTAAGCCGTAACACAATAAACTACTACATAATAGAAAAAGCCGGCGCGGCAAGCGGAAGTGTATATATCGCATATCCGTATGATACCGAACGTATCAGTGCCGACCTTCTCGGAACAGGAGATTATGCCGAGGGTATCAAGCTGCTCACGCAGAACAAAAACGCAGACATTCACTATTTCTATACCTATACCAAAAAGGCAGACGGTCAGACCGTGACAACAAACACGGAAATCTATGACATAACGCGTCCGATCATTCCGACCGCGCTGATGGATGATATTACAATTTACGCATGGCTGGAAGACGAAAACGGACGAATACCTGACAGCGACGGTATCTTTACAATTGATTTTATTCATCTGAACGTACCTGTTACCTCTCTCGGCAGTGAAAAGGTTGAGTTCCCTAAGAATACAAAATATACGCTGATAAACGAGTATCTCAAAGATGAAAATATCCTTCTGTACTATACGCTTGACGGAAGCGATCCGGCGGATAGCTCAAATGCGGAAAGAAAGCTGTATAATGGGGAAGAACTTACGTTAACCGGCCCGGTAACGGTAAAGGCGGTATATTTCAGTGCCTGCGGAAAGTGCGTAGAGTGTAAAAATAATAATCCTTCCGCTTGCTGGTACGGCGTTTACGGAAAAACAGGAATCTATAAATACGTCGTTCCGACAACCATAACCACCGGCGGCGGTGGAGGCGGCGGAGGCGGAGGCGGAAACCGTGTTGTGGATAATTCAAGGAAATATACAATCGATATTTTCGGGAATGAGCACCCCACTCATATCGGTTATATCAACGGTTATCCGGACGGAAGCGTTCAGCCGGAGGGCGATATTACAAGAGAAGAAATGACTGCAATTCTGTATCGTATTACAAACCACGATTATGAGAGCCCGTTTGCTGAAACGGGAGATGTATTCCCTGATGTGGAGTTTGGCAGATGGTCGCTGCACGATATTGAATATATGGCCGATAAGAAGGTTGTGTTAGGCTATCCGGACGGAGAGTTTAAGCCGTCAAGACATTTGACGCGGGCGGAGTTTGCGGCGCTTATCTATCGATTTACGGAGGAAAAGCTTACAAAGATTGAGGCGGAAAATGCCTTTAATGACCTTAGCGATGAGCATTGGGCTTACAACGAAATACTTGTTCTTTGCAAAAATGGACTTATGGAAGGCTATGAGGACGGCACCTTCCGCTGTGAGGATAATATTACCCGTGCAGAGGTTATGACTGTCATAAACAAGATTTTGGGCAGAAAACCTCTTGAGAGTTATGTAAAATCCCTTAATTTTAATCCGTATAACGATCTTGAGATTGATAAATGGTATTATGTAATTGTGCTTGAAGCTACAATTACTCATGACTATTATCTTGACGATAAGAACGGATATGAGTATAAATGGGAAAGCTGGAAATAAAGAATTAATATTTGCACCAATATTTCAAAATCCGCATTGCTGTCAAGGCTGAAATGTATGATAATATCAGCCTTGACAGTAATACTGTTTTCATTTTTAACCATTTACCGCAAATGCTCCGATTCTCATTGGCTCATCAGAAATAACCTCTAATTTTATTTCGTGCTTTCCGTTTGTCAAGCCGTGAATCAGAAGGTCAATAACGTATGGCTCAGCAGAGAATACGCCTTCGATTTTATCATCAACAGAATACTTTGCAGTTCCGAATAAATACATATCCTCGCAAACAACACCGATTCCGCTTCCTTCAAATGTGAATGTCAGTGTTTCACCTTTTTTCAGCTCGGTTGCGGCAGGTAAATGCTTATTTACAAGCTTACATTTTTTAGATTCACCATTTATTGTTGCTTCATCTACAGAAACAAATCCGGGATTTTTGATTTGGGGAGTAAACAGCGGTTTTTTTGTTGAAGCATATTTAAGGCAGCTTTCTGTTTCGTCAAAAATCTTTTCTATTATAAACCTTGAATAAATTTCATATCCATAATTATTTGGATGGATAGCATCTCCGAAAATTTCCTCAAATGATATCTTCTTTGCATCAACTAATTCTCTGATATGTTCACAAATATTAATTGCCGGTATTCCGTAGTGCTTTGCAACAACGTTATGTTCATTTATTCTTGTATGGTAAACATTATCGGTGGTATAAATAAGGCAGATATACGGAAGCTTCGGGAGGCTTTGCAAAATCCCTATAATACTGTCTAAATACTTCATTGATGAGTGATTGTTTAAAACAACATCATTACAAGCAAATTCAATAAAAACAATGTCGGGATTGAAAGCACAAATATCCTTTTGAACTCTGTACAGTCCAAAGTCTGTACCTGTTCCGCCCCAGCCTGCGTTGACGATTTTAGTATTTTTAAAATGTTTTTTAAATTCGTTGCCGACTATATCAACATAAAATTTACCCGGAGTTGCTTTGTTTGTTCCCTCAGTAATTGAGCCGCCTAAAAAGGCAACTGTTAAATCCTCTTTATCCTTAAATAAATCCTCGATTTTCATTATTCTGACTCCTTATGTTTAACTGTAATATATTGGCTCGGAAGAACGCCTGTTGTTTTTTTAAATGTTCTCCTGAATGATACTTGACTTGAAAAACCGCAAAGCTCACCTATTTTTTCAAGTGTGTAATTTTCCTCTGACAGAAGCTTGCAAGCATAGTCAATTCTGAGCTTTTCAACATAGCTTAAAAATGATACGTCAAAATTTTTCTTAAATAAGATAGAAATATATTCTTCCGACACATCAAACGCAGAGGCAACCAATGTTCTTGAAAGAGATTTATTTGAAAAATTTTCATTTATGTATTTAATGATTTTTTCAAATAATGATAGCTTTTGGTTTGAAAGAGCTATTCTCTTTAAGAATGCCTTGCATTCATCAATCGAATCAAGATTTTGAATTTTTAATAATTCGTCGTTAATGTCTAAAGCGGAAGCAATTTTATCGATAGTTTTCATCAAATCATCATAAAGTGTTTCCCGGTCATCAGATTCAGACAAAATATCAAAAACAGCATCAATTGAATCGATTTGTCCTCTTGCAACAGAGTTTATCAAAAATCCTTCAATATCGATTCTGAATATATCTTTGTTTTCTGAGTAATTTACATTGTTTGCAATTTTCTCAAGGAAAATATTGCTTCCCGCCTCAGTATAAAGACCCGGGAGCTTTTCAACGGAATTTACGATTGATGATGACGCAAATGAAAGCGAGTAGTTTAACATAGAAACCAAAACATCCTCAGTTGTTTGTTTGATTGTATCAATCGATTTTTTTAATTCCTCTGAGCTTTTATTTGAATACAGAATAAAGCAAATACTTTGAGGCCCTGAATTAATGTAAATGTAGTTTGAAATCAAATCCTCCATAACATTATTAATGATAAATTTCTGCGTCTTTAATTCCTTTGAAAACTCTGTTTCATCCGTTATATTAAGGTTAATATCGAATCTGAATATTGCATAATAATCGGAATGCGGAATAAGGGAATGTTTGCTTATTGCCTCTAAGGCTTCATCGGTTGGCAATTCATTTAAAACGATTTTTCTAAGCAGTTCATTTTTAATATGCGGTGTATAGCTTCTGATAGTTTTATTAAGTAAAAAGTTTGAGCTTAGCATACTGTTATATTTCTTTTCATTCTTAAATGCAAATTTAAGTGAAATAATAATGCACATCAGTATTGCAAACAAAAGCGTCAGGTAAATTACAAGCCTTTGCCCTCTCAGTGAGTCACTTATATTTTTATAGTTTATTGCCGATATATATGTCCAAGGTGAATCTTGTACAGGAACGATTTTTAAAATATATTTTTGCCCGTTAATTTTAGTTTTACTTTGCATATGAAATTCTGTTGGGTCAATATTTTTTATGGCATTATCGTAAATATATTCGTCATGAAACATAAGGTTGTTTACAGAATCGGCTGCCGATGAAAGTGAGATAATATCTTTTATATAGCTATCATCTAATGAAATAATAATCTGCATATCAGAATTTTCACTTGTTCTCGGAAGTGAGGATATAATAACATATTTTCTCGGAAAAAATTCTCCCATATATTTCAGATTTTTAATTTCGACATACGAATTGATATAGTGTGAATTAAAATAAACATCTGTAAACTTATCAAAATCCATGTCATTCGTCCCGATAAGTGATGATTTGCCGCTTAATTTGTAAGCAGAGCTGCAATCGATTAAAACGTCTTGCTTTTTAAAATAAAGTAAAATATTTTGAATAATCGGAACTGATTTTTTTGTATACAAAAGCTGTTTTGAAAAAGAATAGGCATCCATCAGGTCAAGATGTTCTTGCTTTGATAATTCTTTAAATGAATAATCAAATTCTATTTCATCAATCACGTGGATAACGTCATTATATCCATCGGATAAAACATTTGCCTTATTTTCAATTTCAGTATTAATAATAGATACAGTTTGTTTTTCCGTATTTGTAATCATGAAATGATAATTTATCATGTGAAAAATAACCATTGAAAAAATAATGATAACGTACGGAAGGAAAAAATTGTTTGATAGAAGTAACAATTTTTTTTTCATGATGCAGTTCTCCTGTGAAAAATTGATTTGTTCCTATTATATATTACATTATTTGTTTTGTCAAGGCAGAGTTAATATTTTGCACCTGCCAATTTACGATTTGATTTTCATTTTTTAGAAGAAATAAGATAATAATAACCGTTTTGAATTAAAAAGTATGAAGCAGTAATGATGTCCTTAGCTATTTTATGTTCTTAAGCAAGCTTCAAGAAATCCTTTGCTTTGACAGGAAATACACATGACTTAATGATATGAACCATTACCTTTACGATATGTATCTTGAATACTTGAGAGATATGCTGTAAAATAGAATAAAATAAAAAAGTCGGAGTGATGAAGATGAAAAAAGCAATGAACATATTCACATCATGTGTTGTAGTTACTTCACTTGTTTGTTTAAACAACGTTTTTGCGAAGGAGCTGGAAGCTGGCAATCTTTCTGAAAAAACAGATTTTCTTCAGTCCATCGGTGTTTTAAACATCATGGCGGAGGATGAATCGGTATTTGAACAAGCAGTCAGCAGAGGGGAATTTATTTCTTCAATAATGCATATGGTTTATCCAAATGAAAACTATGAAGCAAAAAAAGGAAATTACTTTATTGATGTGGATGACGATACGCCATACTACGGAGAAATAAACATGGCTAAAGAGGTTGGACTGGTTAGCGGTGTTTCATACAATAAATTTGCTCCGAGTGAGGATATGTCCGTTCAGGATGCTAAAACAGTCATAAAAAAGATTTTAGGTTATGAAAATCTGCCTGAAAAGATATTTGTCGGAACCGGTATTTATGAAGGCGTCGAAAAGCAAACAGGGGTGCTGATTGAAAAGGATTTAATTTCACTTCTGTATAATTCACTTGAAATCGATAAGGTGATTTATTCAGGTACAAATGAATATGATATGGACAGCGGAATAACGATTTTAAATGATAACCTGAAAATCAGCACAGTAACAGGAATAGTTGATTCAAATGAATACACAGGTCTGTATGTTTCTGAGGGAACAACGGGCTCTGAGAGATTTACTGTAGGTGGTGTTGAAATATACGGAGAAGGAAACTATGATGACCTTTTGGGTACAAAGGTAAAGGTTTTCTGCAAAGAGGATAAATACGGCGAGAACGAATGCGTTTATATCTATGATAAAGATAATAAAAGGGTTTCGGCAAATCATGATGAAATCTCAGGATTCTCACATAATACATACAGCATAGTTCCGGACGGAACAAACAAAAAGAAACAGTATAAGCTTTCTGAGAAATCGGCTATTATTTATAATGGCAAGGCGTGTGAGTCTCTTCCGAATATGATTCCGAAATACGGAGATATTGAACTTATTGATAATAACAGGGATAATACATTCGATGTTGTTAAAATCAATGACTATAAGTCAGTATTTTCAGTTGGTATTTATGCGGAGGACTATGCCATATTTGCAGATGACGGAACAACTTATACATTTGATGAGGATACAATAGTTTATATTGATTCAAAGAAAGCAGAATTTTCAAGCATTCTTCCGAATTCATCTGTACTTTATAGAGAGAGTATAAACAGTAATGGCGATAAGCTTCGTATCCTTGATGTTTCAACAGTAAACTTTGCAGGAAAAATTACATCAAAAACAGAAGATGAAATAAAAATCGGAGCTGATAGCTATAAGCTTAACCCGTATTGTGTTCTCGATGCAAATGTTGGTGAAGAGGGCAAGTATTACATAGATGCTAAGGGAAAGCTTGCATACTTTCTTCCGAGCTTGGTATCGTCTGAAAGGTACGCATATTTATTCCATGCAAACTATGATGAGGGTGACAGCACAGGATATATGGTAATATATAACGACAGCGGAGTAAAAGAGCTTTGCGAAATAGGGAAATCAGTTATCCTTGACGGAAAGAGTGTTGACTCGGAAGTGGCTTGCAGAAAGCTTGCGGGACGTTTTGAACTCATCAGATATAAGAAAACCGAGGACGGAAGAATAACATATGTTGATACCCCAGACGTGGGAGCAAATCTTGAAAAGGTTCCGTATGACGGAACGGCCGTTAAATTTATGTACAGAAACAGAGGCAAGGGCTTTACTGAAAGATTCGACGAAAACGGCAGATATGTAAATGGTCCGTTCATTTATTTCGTTGACAGCACAACAAAGGTATTCTTCAGAGGTGCAGACCCAAGCGACCTTAATAAATTCAAAATAGGCAGCATTGCGGAGTTTACGGACGGAACAGAGCTAAAGCTTGAAGCTTACGATATGGATGAGAAAGGAATTTGCAAGGCAATCGTAATAGATAACTCAGGAGCGGGAGCAGAAAAGATTTACACATACAACTATCTCTATTTTGTAAATGAAGTTGTTGAAAAGATTGATAGTGACGATGAAATATATTACGATATCAGAGGTATTTACTCAGGAGCATCAACCAGCTACAGCGTTGACCCTGAAATGTTCCCGCAGGTAACAAATATTAAGCCCGGTGATATTATTCAATTTAATGCAAATACAGACGGACAGTTAACTGCAATTCAGTACGTATATGCTAAGAGCGGAAAAGTTCCTGAAGGCTTTAGTGAAGCGGCAGTTTATGTTTGCGACGAAAATGGCTCAAAGGGTGCTTGTTCAGATACAGCTTGTGTTCTTTTCGGACAGGTTGAAAAGAAAATGGGAAATGTTCTTCAAGTTAAATATAAGCTGTCAGGCGCTGAAAAAACAGGACTTGTAGATGGAAGCATAGGAACGTTTATTCTTTATGATGGTAAAAAATTCGAGGTTAAGCCTACTCGGGATATTCCTGCAGTTATGAGCGGAAATCAAAGATTGCTTGCTCATATAAGGTCCGGTGCCAGCTTTGAATTAGTAGTGTTTGACGAAAAGAAGGAGTAACAGAGAATGAAGAAGATAATTATTAGTGCAATGGGTGCAATGCTTGCATTCTCTTCAGTTGCTATGGCATCATACGATAATTTATCGGTAGAGTATGATAACGCAACAAAAAATATATTAATCAGCGGTGAAATTCCGAATCTGACAAGAAATGAAGCCGTTAAGGTTGTAATTTTAACCAAGGATGCTAAGACAATAGATGAAATGACTCTTATGTCTGTTGATGAAAAGTTTACAAAAGACCATAAATATTTCAGCTTTACAGAAAAGCTTCCGGGATATGCAACAGATGAGCTTTATGATGTTATTATCCAATCAAAAACGGGCGGAAAAGAAAAGGTTAATTTAACTGTTTTAACCGATGAAAAAATGATTGAAAAGCTAAACGAATTAAACGGAGCTGACGTCAGCGAAATTCTGACATGGATTTCTGAAAACGAAGTAAGCTTTGATCTTTCAAAGCTTTTCGTAATTGATATATATAAAGAACTTTCTCCCGATATGCGGGAATACGTTGCAGCGGGACTTGAAAGCGTTGACTTTAGTGCAAGTAACATAACAGAAGCTCTTGAAAAGAAAAAGCTTCTTCAAGACAGCTTTTTGGGATGCACTCTTTCGGCTTATGCAAAAACATCAGAGGGTGACACAGAAAGGTTTGTTGAATTTTTAGATACATACAGCAATTACATCGGTGCGGAAGAATACATCAATAACGCATTCGTAAATGTTAATGATAAAAACAAGGTGATCGGAAAAATATTGAGCGATGATTTCAAAAATCTTGAAGAGTTCAAAGAGGCTTATACAGATAACGTAATTTTAGGCGTTGTATCTGAAACAATTCACTGGACAGAGGTTGCAGAGGTTATCGAAAGTGAAAAGGTTTATCTCGGACTTGACCAATCAATCGATAATATTAAAAAGCAAAACAGATATCTTGTTTATTCAAAGCTTATCGGAGAAGAATTTTCATCAATTGAAAAATTAAAGAATGCATATTCCGATGCAATTAAAGAGGTTATCTCAGAGCTAAGCAAGCAAAATGAAAAGAAAAGCGGAGGCGGCGGAGGCGGAAACAGAAACAGCGGAAGCAGCCCGGCAACAAATGGTATACCTCAAGATATAGTTGTTTATCAGCCGTCAGTTCATAAAAAGACTGAAGAAGATGTTAGGGAAGCAGAATTATTTGACGATGCAAAGGAAGTTCCTTGGGCAAGAGAGCAAATCAACAGACTTGCAAATCAAAAGATAATTTCAGGCTACGGAGATGGTAAGTTCGGAGTGTTTGACAATGTAACAAGAGGTCAGTTTACAAAGATACTTACAAATGCACTGGGAATTACCCCTTCTGAAGAAAAAGAAATGTCATTTAACGATGTTTCAAGGGATGACATATTCCGGGAAGAAATTTCTGCTTGTTATTCGGCGGGAATAATAAACGGGCAAAGCGAAAATAAGTTTGGTATTAATGAGCCGATTACTCGTGAAGATGCTTGTGTAATATTAGACAGAGCATTAAAGTTTATTGAATATAAGCCTGAAGGCGGCAGTGCATCGGACTTCTCAGATGTCGGAGAAATTTCAGAGTACGCAAAGGAAGCGGTTGCTGTTCTTTCGGGCGAGGGGCTGATTCAAGGCTCAGACGGCTTATTCAGACCAAAAAACAATATAACAAGAGCGGAAACAGCTGTTATTATTGTCAGAGTATTAGATAAATTATTTAAATAAAAAAGGAACGAAAAATTATGAACAAGAATATTAAAAGAACTATCACGGCATTAGTTGTATTGTCATCGGTTGCAGCACTTGGAACCGGATGCCAAAAATCAGGAGACCGGGCAGCATCGGGAGAAAGAACAAAACTTTCATTCTGGATGCAATTATTCTCACAGGTTTCATATTCATGCACAAACTTCGGCGAAACGGAAATTGCTAAAGAACTTCAAAACAGATTAAATATGGATATTGAGTTTGTTCATCCGACTCAAGGTCAGGAAAACGAGCAATTTAATCTTATGATAGCTTCTCAAGAGCTGACAGATATCCTTTTCACACCTGCAACAAGATTTAAGGGCGGTGTTACTCAGGCAATGGATGATGGAGTTATTATTGACCTGTCAGATTATTTAAACGATAAGAAAGCACCAAACATAACAAGGCTTATGAAAGAGGATAAGGATATCGATACTGCAATCAAATTAGACGATGGCAGATACTGCGGTTTCCCTGCAGTGGCATCTGAGAGAGAGCTCAGAACCTTTAAGGGACTTATTGTCAGAAAAGATTGGCTTGATAAATTAGGTCTTCCGATTCCTGAAACAATTGATGAATGGGAAACAACACTAAAGGCTTTTAAGAATGATATCGGAGCAGAAATCCCATATACATTTTTAGGCTCTAATGAATTCGCAAGTGCGTTCGGTGTTGCAAGAAACTATTATTATGATGTAGATAAGAAGAAGATAACATTTGGTGGTTTAGAGCCCGGTTATAAAGACTTCTTAACAACAATGAATAAATGGTACAGCGAAGGCCTGTTAGACAGCGAATTTGCAACTCAAAACCAAACAATTGCAGACGCTAAGGTAACAAGTGGTCAAACAGGTGTTATTTCTGCCGCTGCTGCAAGCGGTATCAACAAGTATTCGGTTGCAATGGCTGATGTTGAGGGCTTAAAGTGGGCAGGAGCTCCATATCCTGTGCTCCGCAAGGGTGAAACACCAAAGTATGGTCAAATTTCAGAAAAGGCAAACCCGCAATTATTTATTACATCAGCTTGTAAGGATGTAGACAGTGCTGTTCGTTTTCTTGATTATGGTTTTGGCGAAGAGGGACATATGCTATATAACTTCGGTATCGAAGGCAAGAGCTACACAATGGAAAATGGCTATCCGAAATATACAGAGGATATGACAGATAATAAGGAAGGAATTCCAATGAGCAATCAGCTTGCTAAGTACGTTATGTCTATCTACGGCGGTCCGTTTAACCAAGATACTCGTTATTTTGAGCAATACTTAAAGAGAGATGAACAGAAGGAAGCAATTAAGAGCTGGAGCACAATTCAAAATTCAGATACTCTTCCAACACTTCTTTTAACAAACGAAGAAGGGGAAAAGATTGCAACGATTTTAACAGATATTTCAAAATACTGGAATGAAACTGAATTTAAGCTCATCATGGGCAAGATTGATATGTCAGAATATGACGCTTGTATTGCAAAGCTTCATGAAATCGGAATCGATACGGTACTTGATGTTTACAATAATGCATACGAGAGAAGATACAAGAAATAACCAAAGCGCAGATGTCCCCCGCCTCTAAGGCGGCGGGTTCCATTTCAGAATTTCAGTGGGAGTTTTAATCTCCCACTGAAACCCTGAGGAGCTAACGCTCCCTGCGCAGGTTGCAATCTGTCGCAAGCTCTGCTCCTTGCGAGC
>JAGBHE010000042.1 GCA_017935675.1 Clostridia bacterium
AAAAAAGGACTGTTTCACAAGTATGCGTACAGCGTACACAATATTTGTGAAGCAGTCCCTCGTCTCCTGCTAATCAGCCGATTTGCAGGAAATCACTTACTACCTGAATCATTTCCTCTTTCTCACACACCGTATTAAACAGCTTCGCCTTATTCTTTAGCTCGGCAAGGCTTCTCGGTATCTCCATTCCGCTTTCCTCCGAAAGCTCCGCAAGCAGTGAAAATTCATCCTTCCCTGCCACTGCTCCGTGTCCCGACAATGCTATCAGCACGCTCTGGTTAAACTTGAACGGGCTTGCCGTTGACGCTATTACCGTCTTCGTTGTATCTCCCGTCTTCTGTCTATATTCGTCATACACAGCTTTTGCCACTGCTGTATGCGTATCCATTACGTAGCCGTACTCCTCGCTGCATTTCTTTATCGCTGCCATTGTCTCGTCATCGTCTGCACAGCCGCCTGCAAATAGGCGTGTTATCTCTGCTTTTACGCTTTCCGATACCTCATATCTGCCTTTTTCCGCAAGCTCCTTCATCCAGCCTGCGGTTTCCTCATCATTTTCTCCGCACAGGATATACAGAAATCTTTCAAGGTTACTTGATATCAATATATCCATTGACGGTGAAATTGTTGTGTGGAAGCTTCTGTTTTTATCATACACTCCCGTATTTATGAAATCGGTAAGTACGTTATTCTTATTCGACGCACAGATGAATCTGTTTACCGGCAGACCCATCTTGTATGCATAATATGCCGCTAAGATATTTCCGAAGTTTCCTGTCGGAACAACGACATTGATTTTCTCGCCGTTTTTGATTTCATTTGCTGATAAAAGGTCGGCATATGCCGAGAAGTAGTAGACTATCTGCGGTACCAGGCGGCCCCAGTTGATTGAGTTTGCACTGGAAAGCTTAAACCTGTTATTTCCCAAAAGCTCTTTGTATGCTTCGTCAGTGAAGATTTTCTTTACGCCGCTTTGTGCATCGTCAAAGTTTCCTTTCACAGCTGCTACGCCTACATTATTTCCTTCCTGCGTTACCATCTGCAGCTTCTGGATTTCCGAAACACCGTTATCGGGGTAGAATACAACGATTCGTGTTCCGCTTACATCACGGAAGCCCTCCAGGGCTGCTTTTCCTGTATCGCCTGAGGTTGCTACCAGTATTACCACTTCATCCTCTTCTCCGGTCTTTTTCATTGATGTTGTCAAAAGGTGCGGCAATATCTGAAGTGCCATATCCTTGAAGGCACAAGTTGGACCGTGCCACAGCTCAAGTATATATTCCGCATCATTCAGCTTATACACCGGAGCTATGTTATCTGTTCCGAACTTTTCCTTTGTATATGCTTTCATAATACATTCTGATAGCTCGTCTTCTGTGAAATCTGTCAGGAATTTCGACAGGATAACCTTTGCTCTGGCTCTGTAGTTCATGCCGGTAAGCTCTGCGATTTCAGTTTCCTTCATTTGCGGTATGCTTTCCGGTACGAATAGTCCTCCCTCCTCGGACAGACCTTTTTTTATTGCTTCTGCCGAGCTTATGGAGATTTGGCTGTTTCTTGTACTTTTGTATTGCATTTTGCGTGCGTTCCTTTCGAGAGTTTTACTTTGTGTACTTCTTGATGTATTCAGGAGCAGCTTCTGCGTCTACCGAAACAGACAGCTCAAAGTTTATGTCAAACTTCTTGCCTGTTTCATCAAGCTTTGTCAAAAATTCTTCAAAGCCCTCCGTTGTTTTTACTATTTTCAGCGTTCCGTCTACGAAGATATTTGTTATATCATAGTTTCCGCTGATGATTCCGCAGATAAAGCCCAGAAATTCATCCCATGAGGTTATATCGAAATCTGATGTATCAGCCATTCTTACCTTTGAGCTGATATCGTACATGTTCTGCTTTGTGTTGTTGCTGATAAATACTACGTTTCCCTCGGCACTTGTTACCGATTCATTTACGTTTGCTATCAGCACCTTTGTTTTTCCTGTTCCCTTTGTTCCGATTAGAAGTTTTACCATATCGTTCTCCTCCTTTTTGTTTTTGTTACATTTGTCACTTATATGCCCAGTCGTTTTTCAAGTTCTGCCTTATCCTCTTCATAGCCCGGTTTTCCCAATAGGGCAAACATATTTTTCTTGTATGCCTCTACTCCCGGCTGATTGAATGGATTTACGCCCAGCAGATAGCCTGATATTCCGCAGGCCTTTTCAAAGAAATATACCAGCATTCCGAAGCTGTATTCATCAAGCCTCGGTACGCTCACCGTCAGGTTTGGTACACCTCCGTCGGTATGAGCAAGACATACTCCCTCTGATGCTTTTTTGTTTACGTAGTTCATTGTCTTGCCTGCAAGGAAGTTCAATCCGTCTATGTTTTCTGCATCTTCTTCTATTCCTATATCTTTTTTCGGTTCTTCAACCAGTATTGCAGTTTCAAACAGAATCCGTCTTCCCTCCTGTATATATTGACCCATTGAGTGCAGATCTGTTGAAAAATCTGCAGCTGCCGGGAAAATACCTTTTCCGTCCTTGCCCTCTGATTCGCCGTAAAGCTGTTTCCACCATTCGGCAAAAAAGTGGAGAGCAGGCTCAAAGTTTACCATCATTTCAATACTCTTGCCTTTTCTTAAAAGTGCATTTCGGCAGGCTGCGTATTGATAGCATTCGTTTTCTTCAACGTTCGGGTTTGCATATAGCTTTTGTGCAGCTGCTGCTCCCGACATAATTGCGTCTATATCTATTCCTGCTGCCGCTATCGGTAAAAGTCCTACTGCTGTTAATACCGAGAATCGTCCGCCTACATCATCGCTTATTACAAAGCTTTCGTAGCCCTCCTTATCGGCAAGGCTCTTTAATGCTCCGCGTTTTGCGTCGGTTGTTGCATAGATTCTGCCTCTTGCTTCTTCCTTTCCGTACTTCTTCTCCAAAAGCTCACGGAATATTCTGAACGCGATTGCTGGCTCGGTTGTTGTTCCCGATTTTGAGATTACATTTACCGAAAAATCCTTCCCGTCTACTGCTTCGATAAGGTCTGACATGTAGGTTGAGCTTATGCTGTTTCCCGCATAAAGTATCAGCGGTCCGTTTCTCTTTTCCTTATCTATGGTGTTGTAGAAGGAATGGCTGAGCATTTCAATCGCTGCTCTTGCTCCCAAATATGAGCCGCCTATTCCTATTACGATGAGGATTTCGGAATCCTTCCTGATTTTTTCTGCCGCTTTTTTTATTCTTGCAAATTCTTCCTTGTCATAATTTGTGGGAAGCTCTACCCAACCTAAAAAATCATTGCCTGCTCCTGTTTTTTCATGGAGCATGTCGTGTGCACACCTTATATATTCTTTCATACCCATTATTTCATGCTCTGAAACAAACGGGGCTGCTTTTTTGTAACTGAATCTGATTTTTTCCACTTCTCTTTTACCTCCGCGTCTTTTATGCTATCTATATTTTAATACAATTCTCCTCATAAATCAAGTTTTTTTCCATTTTTGTTTCCTTTTTGTGCATATTTGTTTTTTTATATGATTTTTTATGGGGAATACAAATAAACAGGATATATATTTACCATATTTTTGATATTTCTCTTCCCCTTAACTTAACAAAATAAATCATCGAAATACAAGGCAAAAAAGGGGCACTCCGAAAGGCCTTGGCATTTTTGAGAAAAGGAGGTGCAGCATGGCGTGCGAGCAATTGTTGCACAAAAATTCGGAGCAAGCTTAGCTTGCTCCGACGTGGTGCCCAAGGCCGGGGTCGAACCGGCACGGGAATCTCTTCCCACAGGATTTTAAGTCCTGGGCGTCTGCCAATTCCGCCACTTGGGCATTAATTATACAACATGAAAAATTATACTACAAAAATGTTTGTTTGTCAAGGGATTTTTTTCATTTCAGGTTTTTTATTTTTCATATGGCACAATTAGTGTAAAAAGCAGACCGATTGCAAATTCGATCTGCTGAGTTTTTACATATATATTGTATTGTTTGTTTGAGGTCTGTCTTTTATTTCGTTATAGAAGTTTGCGAGTGTTGCCTGATGGTACGGGAAAACATAGATTCCTGCAATTCCGCAGGTTACAGAGCATAGCAGAAACCAGCCAACGAAGGATAATTCAAGCACAAACAGTTCCATTTTGTGTCCCTCCATAATACGCATACTTTCTTTTATTGCATCTTGCGGGGACATATAATATTCATTTTCCGCAAGAATGTACGGTGCCATCGAATACGAAAGACCCTTTATTATTCCCGGAACAATTAAAAGCAGTGACCACAAGAAGGTGAATACACTTATCAGGATATTTACAATGACGGCATTTCCACATAGGCGTGAGTTTTTGAAAATATCAAATAAATCCTTAAATTCAGGAAATATTCCCCTTGAAAGTGCAAGAAAGATTATGATAATCTGGATTTGGAACAATGAGCCTGCTACAAAGCTTAAAAGCGTGCCGACTGCGGGGATGAGTCCCAATATGGAGGAAATCACAACCACAGCTATATAAATCAGCAGAAATACACCCAACTGTCCCGATATTTGCTGCTTTGCCAATTCCTTTAGTTTGATTCTATCCATTTTTATTTCTCCTTGTTAGTTTGTATATTTACACTATCATAAAACAAAAAATTTGTCAA
Organism: Clostridia bacterium; assembly: GCA_017935675.1. GTDB lineage: Bacteria > Bacillota > Clostridia > UBA1381 > UBA1381 > RGIG9115. The sequence continues at coordinate 4,628 of JAGBHE010000042.1, forward strand.
TATTAATATAATGAATCTTTTGGAATTTTATATGTATTACCCTTCTGTTCATCAGTCTTTAAAAAACTATTTCGATCTCCTCAGGAGCCATAACCTTTGTATCAACTTTACCGTTCACCTTTTTATGTTCAATAGTTATATTACCATACAGTGTAGGATATGTTCCCTTAACCCACTTCAAATCACCCAGATTTGGATTTATCCTGACCATTCTGCATCCCGGCTCTAATATTTCTATTCCAAGCACTCTTTGAGATAAAAATGCAGTAGGACCGCTCGCCCAACCATGACACAGGCTATGCCTGAATTGCTTATAGCAGTACCTTCCGAAATCTCCGTGAATATCCTTCATTCCCGCAGGCGTTACCACGTCAATTCCTGCAGAATTTTTTATCCATTCAACATCAAAATCCTCCCAGAAGGTCGTTGCACCCAGCTTAATCATGCCGCCCCAATATTCCCGGATTATGTCCAAAGCATCGTTAAAATCACCCAGCCGTGCCTTTGCAAGAAGAACATAGTACCCCAAAAAGCAAGACATATCTTTTGCTGAATTTCCCTCAAGCATTTCCCTTGCATCGTCAGAAGGTCTACCTGATAGCAGCGTAAGTGCAGCAATCCGTTTATTTAGTCTCTCTTCCACCTTCATTGCCCTCAGTCCTTGTGCATAAGCTTCGGCTTTTTGAGCATATGCCTCCTCACCAAGAATGTCAAACAATCTCGCCGCACAGTCAAGTCCCATGCAGAAAACTGCCTTTACTCCCTCTATTTCACATGATGTTTCCTTGCTGCTCCAGTCTACAAACCTTTCTGAAGCCCTGCCGTCAAATCCGTCATCAATCCACTTTATTGCATGTTCTGTCAGCTTTTTTAAATACGCCTTCTGCTCATACAGGTATTCAATATTACCCCAATGCATGTACCAGTCATGGTGAATAATTACCCACCACATGCTATATGTAGCAATGCCATTCATCCATTTTTCGGATGGAGTTTCATTCTTAATAAAATCAAGACTTTGGGGTACGCTTTCATCATTCCCGAAAACTGCATTGATTGTAGCCACTTCAGAATGCATATCTCCAATCCAAACAAGCCTGTCCCGCTTTACTCCGTCCCAGACAAACTCATGCATATTAAGATGCACAGTATACGCTCCCGTTTTCCATATTTCGTTTATCAGCTCATCATTACATTCAAAAGAACCCTTGTATTCAAGCTCTTTTATATCAGTCTCTGCCTTTAGCGACTTTACAAAAATATCTGAATCCACAGCCTCAAGCTTAACAAATCGGAATCCGGTGTTTCCGTATCTGAAGGTTGACATACTGCTCACTTCCACTATTGTATCACGCACCGAATGATTGTTTGTAGCATTTTTATACCCTAAAGTGCTTAACGACTCCATTACGCTTTCGCCAAATACAATACGGCATTTACCGCAGTCAGGAAAATTAGATGTCTTCTGAACAGCTGCAATTATTCCGCCGCATAATTCCTTGCCGAAATCAACCAAGACAAATCCGCCTTTTTTGATTACCGTACAATCGTCCGACGTAAAATTTGTCTGCAACGGCTTTTCTTCCAAAAGTCTTTCAACACTCTCCGTATTTTCAGCCAATACAATACGGCATGGCATGATGTATTTTTCCATCTCGATCAACCTTTCTTCATCTTAATAGTATCAATTAGTCTTCAATTTTTGCTTTTCTGCTATTGATTTTTTTAATAATCTCAGGATTGAATTTTGCTTTTCTTGAATATGTGTAAAGTCCGTTTACCTCCTGCTCAATATCATAAAGCTGAGTGTAACAGAAACCAAAGATTTTATAATTATCAAGAAGTGCATTTGTAAGTCCTTCATACCGCTTTATAAATTCTTCTTTTGTCTTAGGTGCATTACCGTACCCCCAGCCGTTTACGCCGTTATCCTCTACCCACCTGATACCGCCGTATTCGCTGGCAAACAGTGCCTCACCGCCATAATGCTGTTTACCACGCCACCTGTCCTCTCTTTCGGTCTGGTCTACAACAACTCCTTCGGTCATTATCCTGTCAAAACGCTCCTTGAAATTATCAACATCCTGCTCATAATCATGAAAATCATAAATATCGGTTATTACATGGAAATTTCCGCTCGTATCTATGCACGGACGTGTTGTATCGAGCAGCTTTGTTGTTTTATATGTAAGCTCTATTATCTCGTCACGCTGCTTTCTTCCGTCCACGTCCCAGGTTTCATTAAACGGACACCAACCGATAATTGCAGGATGATTAAAATCGCGTTCTATCGCTTCCTCCCATTCCCTTAAGAATATTGCCAATGCCGCATGGTCAGAGTGGTCGAGTCCCCAGTTTGCATATTCGCCCCACACCATGTATCCCATCTTGTCACAATGATATAGAAATCTTGGTTCAAAAACCTTCTGATGAAGTCTTGCACCGTTAAATCCCATATCAAGAGAAATCTGAATGTCGTTTATCATTGCAGCCTCACTCGGAGCTGTATAAAGTCCGTCGGGATAATATCCCTGATCAAGAACTGTACGCTGAAAAACGCTTTTACCGTTTAACATAAACTTCATACCGTCAAGCTGCACACTGCGTAAGCCAAAATAGCTCGTTACTTCATCCTCGCCATAAATAAGCTTCAGGTCATACAGTCTTCCTTCACCCGGCTCCCAAAGATGAGTTTCCTCCAGATACAGCGTAGCATCTGCGTTTTCACCGCAGTTTTTACAAGCTGCACGTCCCACCTCGCGACCTTCATAATACGCGACTACCGTAAGTTCTGCCGAGCCGCTTACTAAAGCTTTTATATTTACTTTACTGTTCACGGCATCAGGATAGTACTTCACCTTCTTTATATGTACTTCAGGTACATACTCTATCCATACCGTCTGCCATATTCCTGTAATCCTTGTGTAATCGCAATGATGCGAATAGTAAAGCGAGGACTGCTTTCCACGGGGCTGACGACCCGTTCGGGTATCATCCTCAGCATTGATAATCACTGTATTTTCTCCTATATTTACAAGGTCTGTGATATCAAACGAGAATGAAGTGTAGCCTCCCAAATGCTCTCCCGCTTTATGCCCGTTAATATATACTGTTGCAAAATAGTCACAGGCACCTATATGCAGAATAATACGCTTTTCCTTGTCCTTAATGTTTACAGTTCTTTTATACCATACCGAGTTAAGAAAATCAGTGTCACCAATGCCGGAAAGTACACTTTCCGGGCAAAATGGCACCGTAATTTTGCCGCTAAGACTTTCTGCCTCATAAAGCTTTCGGTCCTTTCCGCTTACACTTTTATCTATCTCAAATTCCCATACTCCGTTTAAATTCTCCCAGTTTTTTCTTTCAAACTGAGGATTTGGATGCTCTGCTCTTAACATAACCAATCTCCCTTTCATTTATTATACACAATAATCTGCGGTGATACAAGTATCCCGGTTTCTTTTAACAAGTATTCATAGCACCAACCCTTGCCGTCCTCTGCGTACCAGTGACCCGGTCCAAACCACCTGCTGCCGCTGTAATTATGCAGTGACGCAAAGGTATTCGCCCTGTTTCCGTACAATATAAGCTCTATTTCATGCTTTCCCTTTTCAATATCAGTAACCTTCAGATTATACGGCGGATAAACAATATTTCCTTTTTCCTGCCCGTCAATCAGTACCTTTATCATTGCACCTCTGTACTTACCGGTAAAAACCGAGATATCGCCTTTTTTATCCATTTCAAAGGCTGTGCGGTATCTTATATTTCCGCCAAAAAACGGAAATCCTTGGCGTGTTATATCGCCAAAGAACAGCTTATCAGGTTTCTTTATTATCCTCTTATCCGTACCGCAAACGCTTACGCCAAACTCCCCGAGCAGATAGCAGCTTTCCACGCTTATCCTCTTGCTTATCGGCATTTTTACTGTGAGCGTATTTGTCCCCTTTTCAATATTCGGCAAGAGGTACTTTTTTATTGACTTATCGACATAATATCCCGAAATGGTCGGAATAACATTTTTTCCGTTAAGCACAAGCTCCTCCGCAGCCTCTGCAGCAAGCATTATATTTCCCACCTCAACATCACTTTCAAAGGTAAATTTCAAGGTTACAAAATGGCTTGCATCTTCCTTCTCCCGAACCGCCCACGGCTGAACATCACAGCCGTCTGCCATCGGGAATCCCAAACGAAGCCGACACTTTTTATCTATCCGCAAAATCTCCTCCGTTGGCTCAAATTCTCCCTCGTCAAGCTTAAATTCCGCCATATCAAGCAGCAGTACATTCGGCTCGTCAACAGAATAATCCGCAGCTGCAAAAAGCGGTATCCTTTCTGATATTTCAGTCTCCTCCGTCTTCTTTTTGGCTTCCATCTTGCCTTTTTCAAGCTGCATCAGAAGACTGTCAAAGCAATATATGCTCCTTTCTATAACGGTATATCCGTTTTCATAGCTGCGGCACATTTCCGCTTTCTCTCCGGAAATAGTATCATAAAGTACAGGAATATACTCTCCCGATATTTTAATCCGCAAATCCTCCTTCTCCGTAACATCAATATTCTGCGGACGCTTTGCATGTGCAACGAACAGCCACAATACACCGTTATCCTCTCTTAAGGTATGTATCAGATTATCTGTCTGTGCACCGCGTATATTTCTTATCTCCACAAAACGCTCATCTGCAAGTGCATCAAGCAATGATTTTCTGCTAAGCTCTGCCTTTTTTGAGCTGTTATAAAGCTCCCTTACATCATCACATTTCACCGCATCAACATACTGCGGACACGCTCCGCAGAATATAAGCTTTCCGCCGCTTGCGTGAAATCGTTTCAGCTTTTCAAGCGTACTTCTTCGCAGCGTTTCACAGTTTGGTACAACCACTGAAGAATAGTCCATTTCACCCATACTCAAAACACCGTTTTTATATATATTCTCCTCCGCCAAAAGTGCTTCACTGATATAATCAAAATCAATCATACCGAACGCCAGCCAATCGGTTATATTTTTAAAGCTTTCCTCTAAATTCCTCACAGCATCCGATGTAACATCGGACGGTCCGAAATGAAGCCAACAGCTTTCAACAGGATGAATAACACCCACCTTCACAAGCGGCTTTCCTCTTGTAAGTGCAGTATTAAGACGTGCAAAATGATTTTCCACATACGGATATTCGGTAAACCACGGCGACTGATAGTTGATAGACGCAGGATAATCACGCTTTGCCGAGCCTTTCATAGACACCCACGAAAGATGCGGCACACGCACCGTCACTCCCATTGCAGCCTGCCAGTCACCCTGAAATTTATGTCCCCGAAAATCAAAATCCCAGTTTGTAACCCCATACAGCTCCGAGGTCATCGCCTCTCTGCCGTACTGGTGTACCACCGACTGAACCTGCTTTGCAGTTCTCAGCTCAACTGCATCACACAGCATATCCATTCCCGGAATACCCATACTGCGGTAGGTACGCATTGCTTCTCCTACACCCTTTGTCTGCGACACAAGAGTTTCTTCAAGCATAACATGACCTGTAAGAGCTATTCCGTTATTTTCGCACCATTTTGAGCATTTATCCATAAATGACCTTGTAAATCTTTCGCAAACATGGTCATGAAAAAAATATCTCGCCTGAGAGGGCTTCCCGTTCGGAAGCTCCCAGAAGATTTCCGGCAGCAGCAAGGTCAAATCTAAGCCATATTTTTCTGCATAAGTCGTGTCAATATGTGTTGTCCATGGCATTGTAGGCTCGCCTATGTCCGTTGCATACGGAAGAACATTTTTAAAATAAAATTCCGGCTCATCGGTAAAAATTGCAGGCACAACTTTACCAAATTCCTCGCCCACAGCCTCCTTATATCGCTCATGTGTTATTTCAAGAAATTTATCAATCGCTTCATCACAAAGTACATCAACATAGCTTTGATTGTTATACCAACCGCGTTCCTTTGCGGTGGTAACATAAGCATACCATTTTCGTCCCTTTGCCGTCTGATTTCGGTCTATCCTCTCATAAGATACCAGCTCGCCTTTTTCATTCAAGCATATATCGTAGCAGGCAAAAAGATACGGCTTTCCTGTTTCAATGCCCTCATTTTTACTCACTTCCTCCGCTGCACATTCTGTTGACATATAAATGTATTTCTGCCTTAACCGTCTGTCCTTTGTCACCATTCCTCCTGCAGAGCCGGACGGCCACCTGTCCTCATCATAAAGCCAGGCAAGCATATCCTTGTCCTTTGCTTTTTGAGTGCAGAATTTTATAAGTTCCATAAAGTCATCACTCAAATATTTCGTTGCCATACCCGAGCGTGTATGCATATGAAATCCGCCAAAGCCCATAGCTTTAAGGTAATCTATCTGTTCTGCGAGCGTATCCTTATCAAGCTCACAGTTCCATGCCCAAAAGGGCGTGCCGCGGTATTCAGCAGTAGGATTTTTAAATAGCTCATCATTTAATTTTTCCGATTTGTTTTTCTTATAAAGCATATCATTTTCGGTGATAAAGCTATCACCGCCTCCCTTTTAATTGCGTATAGCAAAAGTACCGCCAAGACATAGTCTGTAACGGTACTTTTAATTTTACGGCAGAATTACTTTATATACACCATAACAGGTGAATATGGCTTAAGCTCTACAGTATCACCTACCTCCTCAAGAGTGATGAGGTCTACCATATTTTCCGCTTTAACTCTGTCAATTTCGATAACAGCCGTTCTGCCGCTGTTCCAGTCATAGTTACAGATATTCAGCACATATCCTCCGTCGTATTCCGCCCACATGCATTCTGTATCATGCAAAACCTCTCCTGTTTGGCTGTCCTTAAGTACCACTTTAATTTTGTTTTCCGCAGTAAATATTCCTGAAAGGAAAGCCTCTGTATCAGCCTCCGCAGCACTCACATACAAACCCTTTTGGCTGTTTGCAGGCAGTATCTGTGCATTCTTTTTAATTTCACTGACCAGCTCCTTGGCAAACGGCTGATTGTTTTGATTATACGTCAGGCAATTTTCGCCAATCATTACAACCTTACCACCGTTTCTTGCAAAGTCAAGAACTGCATTAAAGACCTTGTCTGTTACATGAATTGCCTCAGGAACGATTAGCATATCATATTCCCCAAGCTTTTCAATCTGATTTTCTATCAGGAAAAACGGCTTAACTCCGTTATACATACATGCACGATACGCATTGTAAAGCGAGTTCATGTAAAATGTTTCATAGCTCCTTGATGGGTGTGAATAAAGCAGTGCAACATCAGCTTTTCTATCCTTTATAGCTGCAATTTCACGTCCGAGACGGTTTGCATCAAGTGCAACCTGAGCAGAAAGCTTCATGCAGTCTGCACGATATTGAACGGTTGTGTTGTTAAACGCACCGCTCTCAACCGAATCGCTTCTTCCCCACAGCCACGCTGTGTCAGCACCCAATCCGTGTATAATACCCTGCCACAGACTTGAATAGTACCACTGCGGCAGCTCCTCGGCAAAGTCCATATCACGACTGTCGAATATAATATGGTCTTCCATATTCATAACCGGAGTTTGTGCCACATCAGACTGATAATCATACCACATCATCTTTGCTTCCATAGTGCAGCTTGTGTTTCCAAGATATGCCCATGCGTCATTTCCGGCTATGTCGCTCGACTTATGCAAGTTATCAAAGTTCATACCTCTTGATATGCCCGGTGTTCCGTAGGAATTGTTTTCCGTTGAGCACAAGTCAATCATAAACTTATTTGTAACAAGAATTTCCGGATTTATCTCCTTAACAATCTTATACAGCTTTTCAAAATAGCCTTCCATGAGAGACTCATTAAATACTCTGTAATCATAATAAAGTAAATCGTCCGAAATAGCCGTCGGCATCTTCACTTCTTCAAAGGCAGCGTAGCTGCTGCCGTAATAGCTGTTAAGATTATCAATAGTACCATACTTTTCAAACAGATATTTCTGCCAGCTCGGAACATAAAATTCATATGAGCTTGCTGAAACCGCCGGTTCATTAGCCAGCATCAGTATAACTCTGCCGCTGTAGTCTTCAACTACCGGCAAAAGCTGCTCTAAAAATACACGTATTGAATCAATTATATAATCATTTTCAACGCCGTAATTCAAAAAACCGCTCGCCGCCTGATATGAAGGATGCTTTCTTATAATACTTGGTGTTGAATGTAGTGTAAGTGTCAGATAAAAAGCTGTATTATTATATTCATTCCTTTGAATATTTTTCTTTAATTCTTCAATTACACTTCTGTTTATTCCAAATTCCGTTCCTTCAAGCGGTTCATAGTACGATTCAAAACCACCGTTACTCAGCATATTTACTTTACTGTCACCCTCGTGCAGATATACGTCATCAACATATGCACCTTCAAGGCTTTCCGAAAATTTTAGCATGAATATCGGATAATTGGGATTGTCATTCGTTGTAAACTTATAGTCAAAAGATGTCCATTCGTCAAATGTTCCCTCAGCTTTTCTGAATGCCTCTATTGCCAGCTGCAAGCCGGAAATATTTTTTCCCTTTACCTTGTATCCGTAATGATAGGTTGTATTTGGCTTTATTTTGATATATTGCCATAAATACGAGGCATTACCGTCCGTTTGCGAAGATGACCTGTTTACGATTTTCAGTGCATTACTTCCGTCTATGCCTTCACCGGCTTCAACTGTAATATCAGCATCAGCATATCCGTTTCCCGCAGGATTAATACTCCAGTCGTCAGGCCAGCCCGGATCTCCTATAACATCGGAAAATGCCGGTCCTTCCGAGGTAAAGTTCATTCCGAAGTCCTTCCATTCAGAACGCTCATCTCTATTTTCCCAGCCCTTGTTAAATCCCATAAAGCTCACAGGACGTTCTTCTAAAACTCCGTCTGTTTCCGTCATTGCATAAAAGCTTTTTCCCTTATTGATAAACTTGTCAGTGATATATTTTGTGGTTATCTTTTCCTTTTTTGCACCGCTTAAATAGCCGTGCAGGTTATCCTTACATTCCTCCATGATGTCGCCTACAGCGTTAAGGTTATATGCAATTATCTCTAAATCTCCATCCCTAAACTTAGACTGCATCACCTCTATTGACCTTTGGGCATGAGCAAGATATGCCTTCTCATAATCGGTAGAAATACCCTTTTCAGTGCATTTTTCAATAAGAGTTCTTATTTGTGCAATATCCGCATTGAAGCCGTCAACATATTCATTAAAGGTGGCCTCATCAGGATTAACCATGGTTTCAAGGGTTATCTCTTTTTCGTCAACAATAGCATGTATACCAACAAATCCTACTTCCTCAGGCGTCTTTGCAAACTTGACCTGTCCGACGCCGTTTTTATTTACAGTTACGGTTTTCTTTACGCCCATATCAGGAATTTCAACGCTGAAGCTTCGTGAATCCCCCCAGTTGAGAATATCAATCTCGTAAATCTCTGTTTTTCCGGCTGTTGCAGAGGTGTTTCCGCTGATAATTTCATAACTGGTCTGTCCTTCCGGCATAAACTCTAAAACCGGTGATTCGCCTGCACCCTTATAAGCCGACATACCCGGAGCAATTTCAAGAGTGTATCTTCCCTCACCGTCATTGTCATTCACAATACAGTTAAAGGAAAACGGCGACGGCTGGTTTGGGATATAGCTTCCCCATGGCACTCCAATCTCATAAACTGTTGTATTTTCGACGCGTGCAGTTTTGATATCTATATCCATATGAGTTGAGAATAAGCCTCCGTCTGACTTATGCATTATACCCACTTCTGTTCCGAACACTGCCGGCTTGCTGCTCAGCATAACCTGTATACTGTCGCTCCGCCAGTAATAATCGGCACCGTCAAAATGAATATCATCCTCCACCTCTATCAGAAAATAGAACTTTTCACTGTCATATGCATAGCGAATTTGTGCATCAGCACTTACAGCATCCTTTGTTATATAGTTAAGTCCGGACATATGTATCGGCTCAATGCCTGCCCAGTCCGATGCATCTGCATCTACAGAAAGTCCGTCTTTAAACATAACAGGAATGTTCTTTGCACGTGACAAAAAACCGTTCATTGCTGTCAGGTCATCTTCGTAATAATAGTACCCCGATATATCTGCTTCAGCAGATTTTCCCTTCGCCTTATCCGCTTCAAAGGACGGATTTTTTATAAGATTTTCACCTGTCGGATTTCCGTTTTCGTCCAAAAGATACATAAATACATCGTCTATCCATATATCATCACACTTGTCGAAAATCATAAATCCCAGCCAGTCGCTCATAGGTGCTGTGCAGTCATATACAAACTCAAACCTCTGCCAATCCCTTGTTTTTGTGAAAGGAACAATAGAAGGCATGCTTGACTTGAAAAACATTGTTGCACGGCCTGCATTATTTGTTTTTGCATAACAGCCGAATTTATATTTCCCTGCAGTCGGCAGACTAACCTCAGAATGGATTCTGAAATAATTTGCATCGCCGTTTGCAGGAGTTCTGTTAGTTATGTGCAGACTGTTGGTTCCGCTGTTTGCAGCATCGTCAACCAGCATTACGGTAACATCGCTGTTTTTCTTATAGAAAAACCATCCCGTTACCTCGCTTCCTGCCGAATCCCTGTCGGCAAGCACAGCTGCAGGCTGCAGCAGCATTGCAATTATTATTAAAAATGTCAGTAATGAATTTCTTATCCTCATCAATAACTGCTCCTTTCATATACTTTACTGCCAAGCAGCGGTATTCCCGAGTCCTCGTCCCAAAGGAACGCCTTTGCATAACCGCCCTCATCAAGCAGTCCTGCGTCTATGGAAGCGGAAACCAATCTGTCAGTAGATTTCCCCTGCTCATACATAACGCCAATCAGCTTATTTTCGCTTGAATATACAGCGACATATGTTCTTGTATTCTTGGCAGGATATGCGTCATTTCTGTAAGCCGCCAAAGCTGTAAGCTCACCGTCCGCCTCACTGAACGTAAATTCCGCTTCAGGCAGGTCCACCTCAAGCATTACAGGCTTTAATGCCTCCAGTGTAACGGTGCTTCCGCTATACTGCGTATTTGAAATCAAATCTCTGCAAGTTCCAACATCAGTACCGTTATAGCTAAGCTTAACGGTTTTTGAACCTTCTGTTTCATAGTTGCACAAATTTATAATCAGTCTTCCGTCCACCACTGCCGATGATATTTCTACATTCTCTGCCTTAGCTGAATTTTCGGTAACATCAACCTCGCAAAGACCATAATCCTCGCACAAATCGTCAATCGTATCTGCAATATCCGCATCACCGCATACAACAGCACGATTTTTTAACGCGGAAAGTGTAGCCGAATCCTGTGCCTGATTATTTTCATCATATCCCAGGCAGCCGCTGCCGAGCATTACAACCGTTTTTCCGCTTTTTGCCGCAGAAAGAATTTTCTTAAGCGTCTCTGCAGGAACATTGGTTGCATAAGGTACAATCAGCATGTCACACTTATCAAGGTTTGATAAATCCTGCTCGGTAACAAACACCGGCTTTAGTCCTCTGCAAACAAGAGCTTTATAAGCCTCTGCCATCTTCACCTCGTGGTTGCGGTAATAAACAGGGCTTGTGTATGAGTACAAAACAGCAACATCCGGCTTTTTATTTGCAATCGCTGCAACTTCTGCAGCAAGCCTGTTTGCATCATAGCCTACTTTGGCATTTTCTATCATGCAGTCAAGACGATACTGCATAGTAGTGTTACGGAATGCTCCGTCTGCCTGCTGGTCGCTTATACCCCACAGCCAGGTGAGGTTTCCTCCCAATCCGTGCAGCATGCCCTGCCACAGATTAGTCCGCACCCATCCGGCATAATCCTTGCTGTAATCAATATCTGCCTTGTCCGATATAACATGGTTCTCCAGATTAAAGACCGGTCTCTCCAGAATTGATGTCTGCAAATCATACCACATATTTTTGCTTTCAATAGTATTCTTTCCTCCAAGGTATGCCGCGGCATCGTTTCCGTTTATGTCAAACGCTGCTGCCATATCCTCGTAATTTGTTCCCGTATTAAAGAAATCTGTTCTGGCAAAGCCGGCAGTATACATCATAATCTTTGTCATAACCCAAAGCTCAGGAGCATATTCTTCTACCATTTTTGACAGCTCTGCATTATATTCCGTCATAACCGATGCATTGAACTCTCTCCAGTCATTGTAATGCGGAGTATCAGCAATAGTATCGGTCATGGGAACATCGGCAAAATCAGTATATTCTATGCCATATATACTGCTTAATTCTGCCTCGGTTTGATATTTATTTTCAAGCCATTCAGCCCAGTCCGCTTTGTAATATTCCTTATCCGCCGTTGTAAAGGTTGGCTCATTGGTAAGCTGAATTGCTACCAGATTTTCACAATCCTTAATAATCGGCAAAACCGTTTTAAAATACAGTCTTGTAAGCTCCATAACTCTTGGGTGCGTTATGTTGTACGGCAGATGCGAGCTGTAGCTCTTTCCGTCCTCAATAGCCTCCGGGTAATTGCTCAGTTTTTTGTATAGCTCATACAAGCTTGGATTTAAAATAACCGCAATACCCTTTTCGTTATAGCTATCAAGCTTCTCCTTAAAAGCCTGAACAGTGCTCGTACAGATACCCACCTCTGAATTTTCACAAGCGGCAAATGTATCCTCAAAATCACCGTTTTTAAGCAGATTTACACTGCTTCCGTCTTCCCATACCTCTATGTCATCAAAATACGCCTCACCGGTTTCTCCAATCAGCTGAAGCATTATAACTACCTCGCCGGATTCACTCGCTGACGTGGTATATGTAGTATAAAATTCCTTCCAATGCGTGCTTGTACCACTTATATCCTGATACCATTTACCCCAGTCGAACTTTACTCTTACATTCATATCAGTGCCCATATATCTGCCGCTGAAATGATATTTTGTATTCGGCTTAACATTAATTATCTGCCACAGATAGCTCTTTTTATCTTCCGATGATGTGCTTCTGTTAACAAGCTTTAATGAGGAGGTACCGCCATATGCTGCGTCCTTACTTATCGTAATATCAGCATCAGCATATCCGTTTGTTCCCGGATTATACCCCCAGCCTAAAACCGAGCCTACTGTTCCTACGACATCATCAAACTCCAGGCTTTCTGTTACTACGTTCTGACCAAAGCTTATGAAATTATCCGATTCATCTCTTCTTTCCCAGCCCATGTTATATCCATTTAAGAATACAGGCTGAGTTTTTTCCCCTCCGCCTTCAATTACTGTTCCGAAAAAGCTCTTCCCCGAATAACTAATATCACCGGGCAGAACAGTGGGAACTGTCAGCGGAGCTTTTTCTTCTTTAAGGTATGCGTTAAGATTATCGGTTATAATATCACAATACTCGTACGCATATTTCAAATTATTTTCTATAATAGCGGAATCGGTAGCAAGACCAAGCTCGTTTCGCATAACCTCTGCCGACCGCATGATAAGATTGTAGTACATATTTTCATATGGTGTTTCAATTCCGGCCTGTGCACAGTCAGAAAGCAGCACTTTGCATTTTTTTAGTTCCTTTTCAAGCTCATCCAGCACACTGTCAGTTCCACTGTTTATGATGAGTTTTGCGGTTACAGTGCCTGTTTTTTCGCCTGCAATGCTTACATCAAGACTTGTATAGTCCTGATATGAAAACTCAAGCAAAAAGCCGTGCTTTGTGTTGGTAGAGACCTGATCCACACTGATTAAGCTGCCGGTTTCGCTGTCGGTCACCATCATACTCACGCCGCTTCCCCATGCCTCGGCAGTAGTACCGTTGATTGTTACAGATTCCTCTGTGCAGGTGACACTGCTTATTTCTATACTGTCATTTTCCGATACCGATGCTATCATAACCTCAGGAGCCTCCTCTGCCGCATATGCGGCAGGGAGAAAGCTCAAATGAGATATTATCAGAAAAATCGAAATTAAAAGCTTGTTCGTTTTGCTGAATAACATTTTAGAATTCACCGTAGTCCTTTAAAATACCCATATTTTCAAGGTCCTCCCAAAGGAACGCCTTAATCTTATAGTCATCACCGTCCGTAATTGTCGGAACAGTTACCGTACCCTCATATGTATGTTCTGCATCTACTGCAATGGTAACATCGTCTACAATATCAAAGTCAACCAATGTGTTTCCGTTATACAGTGCAACAATGTAGCAAGGAACAAATCCCGTGCTTACTCTGTTGTTCTTTACATACAGCTTTACTGTCATGTCGCCTGCTGCAACTGTACTTGTTTCGGTAACTCCGCTGTAAAGCTCGTAATCGCCTGTCTGGTATTCAGGTGACTTAGGTGTTGCAGTTAAGGTTACACCGTTTGAAAGTGTATACTCATTTCCTAAGGTTTTGATTACCAGCTCATTTTCAACATCATTTGTAAGTCCGTCAATCGTCAGGCTGTCGAGGTCCTGAGCAGTTGCGCGGATAACTAACTCATTGCCCAGCTTTTCATATACCAAAACTTCCTTTGTTCCGCTTGGAATAGAGTAACTGATAGAAGCTGTTCCGTCGCCAACTGCAGTAACTTTTGCTTCGGTTACATCTCTTGCAGCCGTAGTATTTTCAAAGTCGCCACCCTCAATTACGTTTTCGCCGTATGTGCCATCTTCATTCTGCTTACAGAAGGTGATATCATCAATCCACATATCCTTTGCAAGCATTCTCGGTATTCTTATAAAAATATAAGGCCAATCAACATCACCCTGTGTAACAGTAATTGTTTTTGATACCGTAATCCAGTCAAAGGTTTCAGCCTTATATCCAAGATCAGGGAAAGATGTTGAACCGTTCTTTATATATGCGTAATACGCTGTATTATATGGCTGCATTACGTTTGCAGCATCCTTCTGGTCATATTCAACAGCCTTAAGCTTTAAGCTGAGAGTCCATTTTTCGCCAACCTTAATTAACGGATTTGCTGCATCATCATAAAATTTCAGTAACGCATAGCCAACTCCCGATGTATGGTTATTTGATATATGCAGTGATGCATTGCTGCCACCGTAGCCTACTGTTGTATCAACGCTCATTCCGTCTGCCACGTTAAAGTTTGTTCCCGGAGAATCTATGAAAACAGTCCAGTCACTTCCGCTGATTTTATTTTTGTCACCTGATGAAAAAACCTCTGTATAGCCCGAAAGAATCATAGATGTTGAAGCGTGGTCAGCGAAGTCAAATACAACCTTGTAAACCTTTTCGGTATCAACAGCCAGTCCCTCTACAGATGTTTCTACAGCGGTATCTGCATCTGTCGGAAGATTATTTGCGATAAGTGTTACATTCTCTGCATCTGTAATATCGTAAAGTGATACCTTTGACGGAGCTGTTACAGGATTTCTCCAGGTAAGCTTTACAGCAGTTCCGTCTGCTGCACCAGTTGCGAAGGTCGGTGCTGATGCATAGTAATTTGATTCCTTGATTACTGTAACATCAGTCTTTTCAGACATTACATACTTTGTATCCTTAGACGCGATTTTAATGCTTTCCCCTATGTTTTCAAGCTCAACTTCAGTCTGAGAAGGGTCAAGTACAGCTCTTATAACGTCTGTTCCGTCTACAGTTTCGTATATGTATATATTCTGGCTGCTCTCCGGTGCTGTAATTTCTACGTTTGCAGTAGCTCCTGACAATACTGCTGTAGCTGCAGCTGTACTTGCAGCTGTATAAGTTTCAAAGTCTCCAATCCACTTCGCACCTTGTATATACTCTGTAGTTCCGCTAAGTATACTCAGATTATCAATCCACAAATCTTTTGCAGGATATTTACCAATCCACAGTTTTGTATAATGGTCCGTGCCACTGTTTTCTGTTATTGAATAAGAAAATGACTGCCATCCGTCCGTTGTGGTTTCATTGTATGCTCCTGTTATACTTCCGTTGCTGTAAACTTCAGGGAACTGACCAAGAACTGTACCCGGCTTATATTTATTAGCCTTATAATATCCCTTAAAGGTATCTGCTCCTCCCATTGAGCTACCTCTATAGAATATCAGCATTGATCCTGATTCCTCCCAGTTGTTTGAGATGTGAAGTGATGCTGTTCCTGCATACTTTTCATCTGTTACAATGCTTATATCTGATGCCTTATGCTGGTCAGGTAC
This sequence comes from Clostridia bacterium, assembly GCA_017935675.1. Taxonomy (GTDB): domain Bacteria; phylum Bacillota; class Clostridia; order UBA1381; family UBA1381; genus RGIG9115. The sequence goes on from JAGBHE010000042.1 coordinate 20,723, forward strand.
AAGAACGCTCCACTTTCTCGCCCATGACGAACCGCCAAGCTGCACACCTGTGCTTGTATTTGCAGTATATGCTGCAGCGTCTGTTGAGAGCATAAGTGATGTTTCGTCATGTCCGTCTGCAAAGGTAAATTCCACCTTATAGTGATGAATTGCCGATGCGTCAAGACCTTCAATAATCTTTGTAACGCCGGTGTCTGAAGTCGTTGACAGCTCGCTGTCAACAGCAGTTTTCGTTCCGTCTTCCGCTACCGAATAAAGCACAACATCCGAAATCTCTGCCACAGGGTTACGCCAGGTAAGTGCAACCGCACCGCCGGCAGCCAAATAACTGTTTGCGGTAGGTGCATACGGATAATAGTCACTCTCCGCAGCAGCCAAAGCTGCCTTTTGCGGCAACGCTGATACTGACATCATCATTGCCATTAAGCCTGCAAGAATTTTTCTTTTCATCTTCATTTTTTATTCCTCCTAAACATTTTTTATAATAACTACGTCATTCGCAGCTGATGCATGAACTTTCATGAACAGGTAATCACCCGGTTCGATATCGCTAAAGGTTCCGCTGTAGGATTCATTCGTATTTGCGTCAAAAACACTGTAGGAAGCACCCGATAATACCTTTATGCTTTGCAGACGTGTACCGAAATCAAAGGTATAATCAAGAAGAACAAGATTGTTTTCCTTATCCGTCTTCCTGCAGGTAGCAGCAGTGTATCTGCTTGCTACGTCATACGAATTAAGCTCGGTCCACTGTGAGAAGCTTGTCAGCTTCGTAATATTTTCATAGGTTGTATGCGGCGGCTTTCCTTGCGATATTGTATACAGCCTTTTAAGCTCTATAATCTTTCCGTCGCCGCGGAATGCCGCAAGCAATATATCTCCGCGTTCCAATGAGCTTATAGGATATGATGCTTCGCTGTCATAATAATCGGCAATACTCGTAAGAGTATCCGCAATAGGAACGCTGAAATTGCTATAGCTTCCGATTTTTCCGCAAATTTTAGTTTCCGCCTCGTCATCACTGTTCAGCTCCTGAACAAGCTTGTCAACAATAATAAGCGTGTTGGACTTCTTGGATAGATTCATAACAAACAGCTCGCTCATACTGAACTCGTCCAAATTATACGCCGAGAAGGTGTATTCCGCATCGGTTGAGAAATCAGACGTTGAGGCAAGGAAGTATTCCGCCGCCTGTGCATTATCCTCGTCCTCCGGAATTACAAATATCTTCGGTGTGCCCTTTAAGAACACCTGACTGTCAAAGCATTTTCCGTTAATTCTCCACTTGTACGTCATCTGCGGAGCTTTTGAAAAGCCGTCATATGCCGTTTGGGCGGTTTCCTTGGCAGTGTATATCTTTTTAAGCTCTCCGTCCGAATTCAGGCTGTAGCACAAAAGCTGTCTGGAGACTGTTCCTCCCGGGCAAAGCTCATCATAAACCTCGTTGCGTTTTTTGGATACGTTATTGTACCTCATTTTTTCCGCGAAATAGTATTTCTTAAAAACACCGTCCTCGGTAAAAATCTCGGCAAAAACTGTTTCCTCTTCTTCGTTATAGCGAAGCTTTGTAATCCAGCCATACTGATTGCTGCTTAAAATATCCCCGTACACAGCCGCAACTCTGCCGTCACTTGCAATGTAGTAAGTAAATTCGTCAAGAGTAGACGGCTTTCTTGCAAGCTTATCGGACTTTTCCAAAGCTGTGATAAAGGCTTTAGACAGAGTATACACTTTTCCGTTTAACGTAACCTCTCCGTCATCTGCCAAATACTCATCAGCAGAAGCCGTTATCTGCACATCCGAAACATCTGCCTTAATTACATGAGGGTCAGCCTCGCGGCTTTTTGCAACACGCAGTATATCCCATTCCTTTATGTCGGTAAAGTCAATCTGCTCTCCGTTTTTTGTTATCTCGATACATCTTTGCGGCTCGGAAAAATCAAAGCTTATACTCTCCAAGGCTCCACCATAGGTATACTTGTTAGTAATAGTTTTATCGGAGTTTCTTACAACATCAACAAGAATATATTCATACGATGTTATTTTCACAATATCATACGTTTTATCATTGTTATTATCCACAAGCTCAATATGTCCGTCCTTTGGAATGAGAATATCACTTGTGTAGCTTATCAATACAACTCCGTTATAAATAAACTTCGCCGCACGGCTGACATTAACGCTCTTTTTTCTGTCATTCTCGCCGTAAACCAATCTGCTGTTATTATTTTCCCACCTCATCAACTGCTCGGATTGAATTGTAAGGAATTTATTCTTATTCAGCTTAGGCTCTGCATAAATAATCGTTTCGTCATTGTTTATCGATACCCTCACAAATGCGGTTATATTTACGCCGAACAAATCGGTTAAATCAATCTCGGAGGAGTATACGGTATCCTCAATCCTCACGTCGTTTTTCAAAAGAGAGCCCTTATCATACATTGAGGTATTCCGAGTTTCATTTACCATGCCCTCAACTATGTGAATATCGCGGTATCGCGTAAGGAGTGTTGTATCCTCATCCTTGGTGTACCTTGCCTTGGTGTCGGCATATTCGGTTATCACATAAAGCGGTGCGGTATTCATATTGAGTATTAGCTTCATGGCATTTTCGCAGGAGATAAATTGTGAGCCTTTATTTGAAATCTTTTCGGTAAGCTCATCAAAATCGAGCATCTCCCTTGCAATGCCACTGTCACCGTATACCGCTGCCTCAAGAACTGACCTTGCCATCTCCACCGCAGCATCATATTTTATGAAACTTCCGAATTTTTCGGTACCGGAAGTTATTCCCTTTTCCGCTGCAATTCCGGTTGCCTCCTCATTGAACTGTGCAAAATTATAACCAAGCGAGTTTACAAGAAGTACAAGAAAATCCTCAACGTAAATTCCTTCTTCTATGTTAAAATCCTCATCAAAATTTACAATTCCCAACGTTTTCAGGATTTCATATTCACGTATGTCCTGCTTCTCGGCAGAAACCGAAAAAGCAGCTGTATTCATAATACATATAAGGGTAATAAGCAGTGCTAAAATTCGTTTTTTCATCAAATTATTACCTCCTACTTAACTAATGCATCATACAGAACCTTTGCCGCCTGTGCTCTGGCAGCCCTATCTAAAGGTGCAAAGCTTCCGTCTCCCATACCGTTAATCAGTCCGGCGGTATAAAGCTTCTTTACAGAAGATCGGGCATATTCGGAAATTATTTCACCGTCAGCAAATTCCTCATATTCCTTTACTTCAGCAGGTGTTTTTCCGATAAATTCCATACAGCGGCTCACTATTACAGCCATATCCTGACGTGTAACAGGCAGCCCTACGCCGAAGCTTCTCTCATCAACGCCGCTGATAATGCCATTCTCAACAGCTGATGCTACGTATATGTAATACCATTTATCTTCGGTCACATCGTCAAAATCACATTCAGCCCCATCATTTACTGCTCCTATGGCACACACCGCCATTTTTACAAATTCCTCGCGTGTTACAGTATTTGCCGGACGGAAGGTTTTATCCTCATAGCCTGAAACTATCTTATTTTCCACAAGATTTAAAATTGCCTCATTGGCCCAGCTGTAATCTGCAATGTCGGTAAACGGTGCACTATTTTGTGTCTGTACCGCAGGTGCATTAACAGAAGGAAGGACCACCGAAGCAGAACTACTGCTACCTCCGCCGCCTCCGTTGCCGCTGTCCTTATTCTTTAAGCCGGCAGTTACATCTTTAACTGCATCATTAAATATGCTGCAGATTTTTGCCTTCGTTTTTGCATTTCCGAGGCTGAGTACCATTTTATCGTATACTTTTACCTTATTTGTTTCAGACAAATCACTGAAATCATCGTACCTTTCCGCACTTGTTATTCCTATCGCATCGCCGTATTTAAAAATCAGTCCTCCGATTTCGGTACTGTTCGCAGTATTTACAAGATGCAGAATTTTTGCATTTTTATAAGCTGTATCAAAGCTTTCGTTATCGGTCACGGCAGTTTCAAATACCGAGACAATCCATGCTCTTGCTTCTTCATCTGCAATCTCGCTGTAGCTTTGTCCGTCAAACTCCGGATTATAAAGCTCTAACGCCTTTGCCGCATTTCCGCCGGCAGCAGAATAAATTCCCAGTGCCTTATTGAATGCATTCACGTTTTCTTCCTTGCCTGTTCCGCTTTTGATTGCAAGGAAATTGTTATGTACCGCCGTCAGGTCATCCTGATTTGTGATGCCTTCATAAACAGTCATATCTATTCCCATTACCGATGCTGCAAACCTGTTTCCGCTTTCCTCGGAAAGCACACTCTGAACACCAGCGGCATCAGCTGCCGCATCAAGCAGCACAACCAGACCGTCAAAATCCGCAAATTCAAAATTCTTGCTCTTTGCACTGTTTTCTTCAAGACAGTAGCCTACAGTATAGCTGCCGGATGCAAGCGAAGCAGGCACTGTAAAGATGAAGCTTGCCTTTCCGTCTGCATCTGTTTCCAGCTCATCAAAAAAGGCATACTCATTTGTTGTGCTGTTTTTAACCTTAATTGCCACCTCTTTTTTGGGAGCAGCCGCAATTTTAATCTCAACAACTCTGCTACCCTTTACCTCAATGCTCTCAACAGATATATCTTGAGCAAATGCAGCAGTTCCCAAAAGAGTCACCACTGCCAGATTAAATGCCATTATTTTCTTCTTCATCACACCAGTCCTTTCTCAACCCTTTATCCCGCCAAGATTCATTCCTCCCATGATATGCTTTTGCAGGAAGGCATAAACTATAACAGGCGGAACGATTGCCAGTGTCAGCATTACCATATACACATCAACAGAATAGTTGCCTGCCTTATTCTGGAACAGGAATATGGAAACTGTATAAAGCTTCTTATTGTTAAGCACCAGGTAGGGCCACAGAAAATCTCCCCATGAGTTGTTAAATATAAATATTGCTACCGTCATAATTACCGGTATACTGAGCGGTACCACAATTTTGAAAAATATTCCAACATTGCTGCAGCCGTCAATTCTTGCCGCCTCGATATACGAAAGCGGAATAGAGTCAAAAAAGCTCTTAAACATCAATATGTGAAAGCAGCTTGCTGCAGCCATAAGCCACATAGGCCAGAAGGTTCCAAGCATATTAAAATGCATATACGGGAAGTCACATATTGTCAGATATAGCGGTACCATACCTATCGTATTCGGCATCATCATGATGAACAAAATCATCATAAATACTGCCTTGCTGCCCTTGGGCTTAAGTCTTGACAGTACATATCCGGCAAGACCGTTTAAAACCACACCTGATACAATACTTCCCAGTGCCACAAAAAGAGTATTACGGTAATACAGTATGTAGTCGAACTTTTTCCATACCTCCACCAGCTTTTCCGGGTGAAAGGATTGAGGTATAATTGTCGGAGGGACAAGGAAAAACTCATCCAGGTCCTTAAAGCCTGACACCAAAATCCACAGCGGCGGTGCAAATGTGCATATCGAAACAACAATAAGTACCGCAAACATTACCCAATAAATAATCTGTCCCCTTGTCTGTTTCAGCTCAACCTGAGTAATGAAGCCGGTTTCCTTCTTTTCAAATCTTTTCATCAAAACCCCTCCTTAATCAGTCTGAACCTTATTCTGCACAGCAAAGTAAAACACCGTGAAAATAACCAGCAGGAAAAAGGTTATTACTCCAATAGAAAGGGACGTTGCTGCATTAAAGTCAATAAACGCCGTTTTATATGCCCACAGTGCAATGCTCATAGAGGCTCCGTTCGGTCCTCCGTCTGTCATTGTCATAGGCTCTGCCATAATCTGGAATATTCCGATAATCTGTCTTACTGCATTAAGCAGAATAATACCTGAAAGATGCGGAATAGCAATAGTTCTTATTCGTCTTAAAAATCCCGCTCCATCAATAACAGTTGCTTCATAAAGTTCCTGGTTTACTCCCTGCAGAGAAGCAAGATAAATTATAACTGAGCCACCGCTGCCCTTCCATGTGCAGGTTATCATAATAAGCGGTATCGTAAACTTATCATTCTGCAGCCATTCAAATGGCTCAATTCCAAAATGAGCAAGCAGGGTGTTTAACAAACCGCTCTCATTCGGAAGATACATATAAAACCACAGCATTGTAGCAGCAACCATCGGCACTATACATGGAAAATATGTACTGAACTTGAACCAGCCCTTTAAATGAACCATTTCATTCATCATAATCGCCAGAATAATCGGCGGTACAAATCCTATAATGAAGGACCAAAGAACATACTGCACCGTGTTCCATAAAACTCTTGGAAACTGCGTATCTGCTAAAATTCTCGTATAATTTTCCAGTCCCACAAACTCCTTTATAGTGAAGCCCTGCATCTCATGGAGTGAATACCATGCTCCGACAATTATAGGTCTTAAAACAAAGAAGTAAAGTATCAGGAGAGTGGGTAAAATTAATACCCACGCTCCCATATCACGGATTATAGTCCCTATTGTTTTATTTCTTTTTGACAAAGCTGCCGTTTGATTATTATGTAATTTCATTGTCAAATACTTCCCTTCGAGTATTATTTTTCCTTATCGAGGTAGTTTACCTGATAGTTGTTTGCAGCCTCCTCCAAAAGTGCCTTCGGATCAGCACTTTCGTCCGCAAAGACGCTCTGAATACATCCGTCCAAAAGCGAGTATAGCTGCTGACAGCTTATCGGTGGCTCAGGAACAACCGTTACCTTACTAAAATCTGCATAGTCCTTCCACAGCTCCGGATTTACATTGGTGTATTTTTCAATACATTCCTCTTCATACTGTCTTACAGGCGGTACATTGTCTGCCTTCCACATGCTGTGCTTTCTGATTCCAACAACATATCCCTTTTCATTCTGTATTCTGTACTCTGTGTCAATATTTTTCTTTCTATCCTCAGATACCTCAGGCGTTACGCCGTTGAACTCAAGCCACTTAAAGCATGCGTCAATCTGCTCCTCAGTAAGTCCGTTTTTCATCACCTGAATTTCTCCGCCAATCTGGGCAAAGCGTCCGGCAGGTCCTGCAGGCATTTTTACTGCAGCAGCGTCGGTGTTTGTCATTCCATACTGGTCAAACAGTGCATTAAGCGGAGGTGATGCAATAATCATAGCAAGCTGATCTGTTGCAAACAGCTTATACATCTCATCAAAATCAAGCAATGCGTTATCCGGCGTTGCACCGTGTACCCAACGAAGGTCCTTAACAAACTGCAGTGCCTCTATACATTCCGGCGTTGCAAAATCAGCAACCCATTTGCCGTTTTCCTGCTTGACAAATTCTTTGTTCGTACCATATCCCCATGCCAAATTTAGGAAGTGCCATCCGCCAACATTGTTCATTGTGGACATTCCAAAGCCCGGCTTTCCGGTCTTTTCCTTTATAATCTTTGAAAATTCCGCAACATCCTCCCATGTATCGGGAATCATCGGAGTGCCGTCTTCATTTATAAGCCCCGCCTCAGTAAACAGGTTCATGTTTATCATAAGTCCCATTGCATATGAAGTCTTAGGTACAGCATAAATACTGCCGTTTTCATCCGAGATAAGGTCCATAATATCGTCCCTTAAATACTCTGTGTACTTATATTTTTCCATATACTCGGAAATGTCACAGGCATACCCGGATTGAATTATTCTTTTAATTTCTGTAAATGACGTTATGTAGATATCCGGCAGCTGTCCGCTCACTGCCTTCGGCAGGAAGGTGTCAAGGTCAAAGCCCCACTCATCCGGAACAATTTTGATGTTCGGATAAGTTGTTTCAAACTCCTCCTTAATTTCCATCCTGGCAGCATAAGCCTTTTCGTCAGTTTCAAGCGGCCAGCCTCCCACGCGGATTGTTATCTGACCGTCAACAGCTGTTTCCTGCTTTTGTTCGCATCCGCCAAGCATTCCCGCTGCAGTAATCATGCTCAAAATCACTGCTAAAATTTTCTTTTTACTCATTAAATCTCCTCCTTCTTTCCATAAAGAACTTTATGCCTAAATTATAACATTGCGTCAAAACAAACCACAATGGGCATAATCGGACAAAAAGTGTTTTATTCTGCCAACTTTTAAATTCCGACTTGATTATAGGCATTAAAAGTAGTAAACTAAGGCTATAAACAATCATAGGGGGATTTTACATGTTTCTTTTTCTCAAGAAAAAATTCAGGTTTTATATTACCGTTATTATTATGATAGCAGTTACTATTCCCTTTGCTTCCCTGTATCTGACCTTCCGGACAACACTGGAAAATGATTATGCCGAAAACTCCGCAAAATCACATAAGCAGATTTCGCGTATTTTTGATTTGCAAATCTCGCAGATAGAAAACTCAATAAATATGTACGTTTTCAAATACCGGCTGTCAGAAGCTCTTTCTACTACAAGCCATGTTGAAATTTCAAACAGTGACTTAAAAAATATAATGCTTTATTGTCCCGACATCTCATATGTATCTCTTCTTGACAAGAACAAAAGTATTCTTTATTACAGCTCAAGCGTGATTACCGATTTTTTGTCTGACCTTGTCAATAATCCCGAAAATGATAAATATTTTAATTCCGAGGGCGGAAAATGGTTTATAACCAAATATCATATTTTTAGTAAAAACTCGGAATATTCATGGGTTTATATTATGCCCATTTCGGATGCTTCTTCATCACACCTCGGATACATATGCGTACTTCTTTCAGAAGAGGTTTTTTCGGATTTCTTCAATCGGTTCAGTAACGATTACTGCCGTTATAACTCCTTTTATCTTTATTCACAGGACAGCCATGCCACATCATCAGAGGCTATACTCTCTCATTCTGGCAATTTGTCCGAAACCGACATTATATCTGCTGTAAATAATTCAGCTGAAAACAAAGGAAGAAAAATACAGCTTTCATCATATCCGCTTTCAGACAGCAATTTAAAAATAATTTCTGTTCTGAGGTATAATTACATCGCGTCAATTTTACGCAACCTGCTCATATTATTAATTGCAATATGGGGAATACTGTTATTACTGTGTATAGCTTTATCATCAAAAATTACGGATATATTTATTGCTGACTTGCAAAATCTTACAAAAAAGGTCGATAATTATATAATTTCAAAAAAAGAAGCGGAGGATAAAGAAAATGACTAAGATAATGATTGTAGATGACGAAGCAATCGTTCGAGAATGTCTTCGCAGTACCATCGACTGGTCTGAAATAGACTGCGAAATAGTTGCAGAAGCTGCAGACGGAATTGAAGCACTTGAGGTCTATAAAAGCTCCTTGCCTGATATAGTTATCACTGACATCGTTATGACCTTTTCCAACGGTCTTGACTTCATTGCAAATGTAAAAGCTGTAAATCCTAACGTGGAAATTATCATTTTAAGCGGCTACAATGATTTTGAATACGCAAAAAAAGCTTTGGAAAACAATGTTTCGGCATATTTGTTAAAACCAATAAACAATGATGCTATCATAAATGAAGTACTGAAAATAAAAAGCAGGCTGAAAGAAAAGCAAACATCTAACCATGTTCGTGCTACTGCTAACAGGGATAACTTTCTGCTAAATTTATTAAGCACAGAATACCTTACAGCAGAGCAAATGGAAAATCTATGCAAAACATTTGATATAGTTCTTCCGTCCGACAAATACTCTGTTGCCGTACTTCAGATTGACAAGATGCACTCGCCGAACTTGAGTCTTGCACTCATCCGCCTCAAAGAAACCCTCAGCTATTATATAAGCATCAGCAAGGATTACATCCTTACCTCAACACTAAATAATGAGATAGTTCTGCTTTATGTATATTCCTCATCATTATGCGGCACAGATGTGTGTGATTTTCTTGCATTGGTTCAGAATCATTACAAAAACACATTTTCCCACACAGTAACCATCGGTGTCAGCGGAATTTTTAAAAATCTGACCATTGTTCAACGTGCGTACAAACAGGCAACAGCAGCACTTGAGCAGAAAGCTGCGTTCGGAACCAACAGTATTATCAAATATACGGAGATTTCATCTAACCCTCAGCAATCATCGGTAGAGCTTACTACCGATGAAATGAACGAAATAATTGAATGTGTTAAAAGCGGAAATATTACTCAGGCTACTCAAATTATAAATAATTATTTCACCAATATTTCACACCTTAAAAGCATTGATATTACTTTGATCAAAAACCGTATTCTTGAGCTTATCGTGCTGCTCATTCATACCATGATAAAAAATTCTAACATGATGTATGCAGTCTTTAACAGAAACTTCTTTCCTGCTATCGAAATACAGGCATTAGAATTTATTCTTGAGATACAGGAATGGACCGTGGATATTATAACAAAGCTGGGAGAATGTCATGATTTGTGTATACCTCATAGCTACAGTCCTGCACTGAACAAGGCTCTTCTTTATATCCGTGCCAACTATTCTCAAAAAATCAAGCTGGAGGACGTAGCTAAAGAGCTGTTTATGAGCTCGCGTTCCTTAAGACGCATCTTTCTTGCCGAAACAGGAAAATCCTTTCAGGAACATCTTACGGAGTACAGAATAAAAATGTCCGTGAATCTTATAGAAAATACCTCCTACAAAATCTGCGATATTGCCAATCTTGTAGGCTATAACGATGTAAAGCATTTTTACCGGACCTTCAAAAAAATTACAGGTCACAACCCCAAGCATTATAAAAGAGCTTTAAAAGAGGAGGATATATGAAAAACTTCTTCTCACGACACATCAGAACTCATTCACTTAAATCGGTGATAATATGCTATATAGCAATTTTCTCGGTTATTTCCGTTACAATTCTATCGGTAATATCCTATTTTTTCATGTCTAACATCATCGTAAAGTCATATCTTTCATCGTACATGAAATCAGTTTATTCTAACTTTGAGCATACACTTACCAACACTCTCACCCAGATAAATCTTTCTGCTCTGAACATAACCACATGGCAGGAGCTTTACACCATTCTGCTAAATACTGATATGAATGCGGAGCTTAAACGTCAGACAATAGAAGCGGACATGAGAGAATTTCTGAATAATCATAATATGATTTTTGCTGTAGATATTATTACAAACAGCGGCGAGTATTACCGCTGCAGTAAAAATAACCTGCAGCTTCCCATCATATCGGATGATTTTAAAAATTCCATTGTATCCTCCGCAATGACTGTCGGAAACCGCCCTATCCTCTATAACGGAGAATATTACATAGCCATAGGAAATAAATTCTATAATTACTATAACAGCTACGACGTGGGGTATCTGGTGCTTTACATAAAGGAAAGTGAATTATACTCCATATATCAGGATTCTGTGCTTGAAGATTCGGTATTTTTCATTTTATCAGACAACCATATTATCTCACACAGTGATAAATCTGCAATCGGCTCTATGGTATATATCCCCACCGAACTGTATAATGATAAGAAGCTGTCTATTTCACGCTATTCCAGTAACATAATAGGAAAATATCAGCTTCAGCAGCCTATTTTGGCATCAGAGGTTTCCATTGTAACAATTTTATCCTCTGCAAGCCTGTTTAATATAGTCAGCAAGATGGAACGCTATACTATAATTATTTTTACAATAACTCTTGCTCTGGTGCTTATTATAGCCTTTATTTTCACGCAGAGTCTTCTTAACCAGTATACCCGTTTCAAGAAAAATATCGTTGAATTTACCTATGACCCTAAAAAGAAAATTCGATTTAAATCGTCTAACGAGCTGCATGAGCTTGAGGAAAGCTTTAATGTCATGGTAACAACAATCAACCGCCTGATGAAACAAAATTCAATAGCAAATGAAAAGCAGCGCGAGGCGGAAATAAAGGCACTGCAGGCACATATTAATCCGCATTTTATATATAACGCACTCGATTCTATAACCTGTATGGCAAAAATGGCAAATCAACCTAATATAGAAAAAACAGCATATGCACTTGCATCATTTTTCCGTATAGGATTATCAGGCGGAGAACGACTTATAAGCATTAGAGACGAGCTGGAGCATGTAAAGAGCTATATTCAGGTACAACAAACACGCTACCCCGATAAGTTTGATGTGGAATTTGATGTTCCTGAAGAGCTGCTAAACTGCAAAATAGTAAAAATTACGCTGCAGCCATTGGTTGAAAACTGTATAAAGCACGGATTTAAGGGGATTCCGTATCGCGGAAAAATCACTATTATGGGAACAAAGGATATTGAAAGCAAATATATTATTATAACTGTTTCAGATAATGGTGTCGGATTTAAAACAAGCCCTCTCTTCCCGTCGGATGATACATCTTCCGGAGGCTACGGTGTATACAACGTTCAGAGAAGGCTAAAGCTGGAGTACGGAGAAAATTACGGTCTTATGTATGAGAAAAATGAACATGGCGGCACAACAGCCATTATTAAAATTAAGTATGAAATAAATTAGTATACAAATAAGTAGTGTGGATATGTATGACGAATTACATGCCAAATGCATTTACAAGTGCAGTACTTGACACAGTTAATTCAAACGAATTCATAATATCACCTCTGATATTATATTATGCTTGCAGGTGACCTTATTGAGTTAATTTTTTCGTTTACGCAAAAAAGCTCCCGCCAAAATGACGGAAGCTCAAAAATTCAGAGTTATAATACAAGAGATGGAGCACTGTATACTCTCGCTGCCAACTCCTGATTCAGCATATAAAGACTCTTGGGGTCAGAACCAAACAATTCCATTTTTGAAATCAAATCGTTGGCATTAGTTTCTTCTTCGCCCTGTTCCTTTACAAACCAGTCAAGGAACTGCATTGTGCGGAAGTCTTTAACATCATAGGCAGCACTGTAAATATCGTTGATAAGTGATGTAACATATTCCTCATGCTCAAGACCCGCCTTTAAGACATCCATATGACAGGTGAAAACCTTGTCAGGTTTGGCAATAGCATCCAGAGTGACAGTTTGATTTTCATTCTGAAGATAGGTGTAAAACAGCATGGCGTGATCTCTTTCTTCCTGTGCCTGAATCATATACCAATTTGCAAAACCGTCAAGACCTTGTGCTTTAAAATAATTTGAAAAATCAAGATAGAGATATGCAGAATATAACTCTTTGTTAATCTGCTGATTTAACAGCTCATGTACTTTTAAATTCATCATAAAAACTCACCTCATTAAATATCTTTTTTCCACAATCCATGGAGATTACAGTACGCATAAACCGCAATGGGTTTTTCCTCTGCAATGGCAAAGGTTACCGCAGGAGCTGTGCCGATGTTAAGGCACTTACGCTGACCACCCTTGTCAGTCTGCAGATATACCCAAAGTATGCTGTGTTCTTCGGTCATCGGGTGTTCAACCGAGCCGATTACAACCTTTACGGTATTTCCATCAACCGTTACAACAGGAATATGCTTCTCGTGGCTTGCTTCTGTTGTTCCGGGTTCAATCTTGGTCATTTTCTGACCGCAGCACATCATAGGTACCCCGGCATCGTGAATCATGCCGATCAGATTTCCGCAATGCTCACAAATGTAAAATCTGCTTTCACACATAGCGTTCGCCTCCGTTTACTTTATTTAAATCTATTATACTACAAAACTTTGATTATTTCAATAATTATATAAAAATATATTTTATTTTAAGCGAGATATTCTTCATCATAGTATAGCTACGGCATTTCACAATACAGCAATAACCCGGAAACCACATGTTTTCGTTACGAGGTTCTATGCAGGATTATTTTGTTACTACTGTTACAACACGTACTATTCCGCCGTTTGCAAGCGACTTATCCGAGTACAGCGATACAGACGAAACATTCATTTTTGCAAGCTCATCTGTAGTAATGCTGCGCATTCCGGAAGTAGTCGTGATATCCACAATCTGCACATTCGCATCCATTTTATATATCTTATTATTTATCATAATACGGCTTCCCTCAACCGCATTTACACGCGTTCCGCTGTCAAGCTTTATTAGTGCAATAAGCTTTGAAAGTCCTCCGTTTGAAGTTTTAAAGCCTACGCCCGCACCTGTGGAGGTGGTAATTTTACCTATATTTTGCAGCGTATAGCTTGATACCGCACCACTTGAAAAAATCTTGTAGCCGGTCGTTTCATCATTGTTCTTTAAGAATCCCGAAACAACGCCGTAGTCATAGGTATTTTCAAGATTTTCAACATATAAAATTGCGATATCTCCAAACGAATTTGCAGAAACAACATTCAATATCTGAGCCGAGCTTATCTCGGTAGCTGTAAGATTTTCAAAATCAAGCAGCTCACATTCTGCAACAGTTGCATCATCATCGGATATTTTCTGAATTATCGCCGCATCCTTAAGGAAATACCTGCCGCCAATCATACGGTCGTCTATATTGATATTTCCTGTATAACTATTGATACTGCTGCTGTTCTGACGTACAAGTGACGCAGTGCCGTTTGTTGAATATGAAATTCTCATAAAGTCTCCGGCATTATCCTTATACAACTTATCGGTAACAATTTCATGTACCTCACCATCCGCCATAAACATTTCGGTCACAAATTCAGTATTGCCCTCATTTGCTCCTTCGGTTGCTGTGCGTGTGTATGTAGTAAGTACAACACCATATGCAAAGTAGTCAAAAGAGCCTGAGTTATCTGTTACAAACGCGATCTTATCATTCTTTCCCAGATGCAGTGTAATCTTTTCACCTATTGCAAATGCACCGCTCGATGCGTCCAGTCTGTTTGTTGCGGCAGAATAGCCTATTTCATAAGATTTTCCTCCGACAGTTACACTTTCTACATACGCCTTGGAAGGTGCTGCGGAATAGTAAACACCCGTTACCTTCTTTGAGTAAACGTCCATCGTATTTGTCTTTGTGTTGTAGTATATAACATCATTTGCCTCTATATCGCCTAGGGACGCAGCCTCACCGTCACGGTAAATAATCAGATTGCTTTTATTTATCTGTATTCCCTCAATACTTTCCGCATCATCACTGTAATCACGCGATGCCAGAACAGGGTCAACATCGTTGCTGTTACCAATCACCGCAATATTCCATGCCCCGTAGATATTGCCGTAAAATGTGATATCCGCACCGTTTGACATATGTCCCTTTGCCGATGCGAAGGTCATTTTGTTATTGTCATAGTATGTCACAAAGCTGTCGTCTGCCTTGTAGGTTCCCTTTCTGCCGTCTGTAGTGGTATACTCAATTGTATTTTCTGTAAGTCTGTTTACAATGGCAGTTTCAGAGGATATTCCCTCAGAGCCGTTATATGCCTTAACTGTTGCAAGATATCCGTTCTTATCAATCACTGCATATTCATACACATCACCGGTTTCCACATCTATCTGCGTTTTACCGATATAAGTTGATGCGTTGTTCAGCTTCAGATTTCCTGCAAGAATGCTCACATTATTACTTGAGCTGTCCCTGTCAAGTATCAGAGCATCGTCAAGCACTGTATAG
Source organism: Clostridia bacterium (assembly GCA_017935675.1). GTDB lineage: Bacteria > Bacillota > Clostridia > UBA1381 > UBA1381 > RGIG9115. The sequence goes on from JAGBHE010000042.1 coordinate 36,158, forward strand.
CCGAGTGTTTCGAGGTAAGTGTCCATTGATTGCTGCTGTGCAGGCTTGGTAAACATTGCCCTATCGGTAAGAATTGCCGCTGTTGCTCTTGTAAGCGGAGCATCGGCAGAATAATACATTCCGGCGGTCACGCCTAAAGACGCCGCCGCGTCAACATAATTATTAGGCCAGAAGTAGCCCACTTCAGCCTCTGTATAGCCTAATGTACGCAGAAGAATTGTAAGTGCCTCGGAAAAGCTTATCGTTCTGTCAGGGCCAAAGGAGCCGTCGGAATATCCCGATAAAATTTCCTTTGCCACCGCATAATTTATGTACGGTGCCGACCAGCTTCCCTGAGGAACATCGTAAAAGCCCGATGCCGACGTAAGAGCTCTTGCCTCTGTTTCCTTATCCATCATGCATATAACTATTTTTGTAAATTCTGCTCTTGTAATTCTGTTATCCGGGCGGAAAGTGGCATCATCATAGCCGTTAACGATATCCAAATCCTGAAGACGCAGTGCCGACAAATAATAATCGCTTGATGCGTCAATATCCGTATAAGCGGCACTTACTGCAGGGATTGTAGCTATTGCCATAACAGCTGCAAGCACAAAACTCATAATTTTTCTCATACTAAAATCCGTAGCCTTTCTGCCCACAGTTAGTAACTTACACGCTTGTTCTTATCGTGGGCGGATAAGGCGTAAATAAATATTTTATTCTGAACGCAGTGCGTCGATAGGATGAAGCTTTGCAGCCTTTTTCGCCGGTGCAATACCGAAGAAAATTCCTATAAACAGTGAGAAGAAGAAGCTCAGCATTACCATGCTCGGCTTTGTTACAAACTGCATACTAATCAGAGTGCATACCAACTGCCCGACGCCTACGCCAAATACAATTCCGACGACACCTCCCATGGCACTGATTATCGTTGACTCAACCAAAAACTGCGTTAAAATGTCGGTTGTTCTTGCACCGATTGCTTTTCTGATACCGATTTCCCTCGTTCTTTCCGATACCGATACCGTCATGATATTCATAATTCCGATACCGCCAACCACAAGTGAAATTGCTGCAATGCCTGCAAGCATTGTAGTCATAGTGCCGGTAATTTCGTCTAAGGTATCCATTATTTCGGCGACACTGCTTACCGTAAAGCCTGTGTCTGTACCTAACTTATTTGTTATATACGACTCCAGAGAATTAACAGCAGCTTCAACACTCTCCTCAGTTGCTGCACTGAAATAATAGGTAGTAATGTTTTTATTCTTCAAAAACCTCATTGCAGTAGTATACGGAATTGTTACTGCGTTATCCTGAGAGGTTTCGGTAGAATTGCCCTTTTCCTCATAAACTCCGACAACCTTAAACTGCCGTCCGTTCAGCTTTATTGTTTCTCCTACAGGGTCCATTCCGCCGAAATATTCCTGAACGATATATGTACCTACAATACACACATAGGAGCGGTGAGTAATATCAAACTCCGAAATAAACCGTCCCGACTGGATTTTGGGGTCCTTTATATCAGCATAGGTGGAATCGTATGCAGTAAGAGAGGTATAGGTGTTTTCATTTCCTACCTTAAGAAGTACATTTCCACTCATCGATGGCGACATAGCTTCTACAAGGTCGGGATTTTCGTCAAGAAACTCTTGCATACTATCTATACTCACAGTACGTGTAGAGCCTCCCCAACCGCCTCTGGACATGGAAACCGTAATCAGCTTTGTTCCCATCTCAGCAAGTGAATCATTAATTGTTGAGGTTGCTCCTTCTCCGATACCGGTCAGTATTATAACCGACGCAACACCGATAATGATACCGAGCATCGTGAGTGCGGAACGTCCCTTATTTCCCATAATACTCTTTATTGACATCTTAAAGGATTGTGACAGCTTTGAAAAATTCATTCCGCATCACCTCCCGAAGATGTATTCTCTAATAAATCATGTATGTATTTTTCCTTTTCTTCGTTTTCCTTCAAATCAGCGTCAAGATCGGCGGTTTTTCCGTTCTCGTTATCACCTATATCCGAGCCTTTTACATTTGTTGCATCGGCACGGTCGTTTTTGTTATCAATATCGCTCGTGATTTTTCCGTCGCGGATTGTTATAATACGCTCCGCCTGTTTTGCGATATTTAAGTCATGAGTGATGATAACAACTGTATTTCCATCTGCGTGCAAATCATGAAGCATCTGCATAATCTCCACGCCGGATTTTGAGTCAAGAGCACCGGTAGGCTCGTCGGCAAGGATAAGCGATGGATTTGCCGAAAGTGCCCGTGCAACCGACACACGCTGCTGCTGACCGCCCGAAAGCTCGGTAGGCTTATGATGAATTTTATCTATAAGCCCTACCCTCTCAAGTGCCCTTTTTGCCATTGCTTCACGCTCTGCTGCGGGTATACCGCGGTAAATCAGCGGGAGCTCCACATTTTCCAAAGCAGACAGCTTGTTTAAAAGATTATACTGCTGAAAAATAAATCCTATTTTCCGGTTACGAAGGTCGGCAAGCTGATTATCAGTCATTTTGCTGCCCTCGACGCCGTCAATCCAATACCGTCCGCCGGTTGGCACGACCAGGCCTCCTATCATATTCATCAGCGTAGACTTTCCCGAACCCGAAGGACCGATTATCGACACAAACTCATGAGGCTTTATATGAATACTAACACCGTCAAGAGCTCGAACCTCGGTATCTCCCATCTGATAAATTTTTGTAATGTTTTCAAGTCTTATCATCGACGTTCACCTGCTATCTCATACCGCCGCCGGGGCCTCCGCCCATGCCGCCACGAGCACCTCCGCCCATGTTTCCGCCGGGCATTCCGCCCATACCTCCCGGCATGCCTCCCATGCCGCCCATCATCATATTATTTCCGCCTGATGATTCGGTAGTCTGGCTGTAAACCTCCTGTCCTTCAGAAAGTCCGCTTATAACCTCGGTATAGTCTTCGTTCGCTATTCCGGTCTGTATTTGAACTGTTGTATAACCCTCAGGAGCTTCCGGCATCATTTGGCGTTTATTTCCGCCCTCCGGTGTCTTACCTCCTGCGGTAGGCTCTCCCTGCTTAGAAATTCCACCCTCAGGTGCTTCACCGTTCTGCGGCATTTCTCCTTGAGGTGCAGGTCTTCCTTCACCCTGCCGAGGCATGTTTTCCCCGTTCTTTTCGCCCTTCTTTTCCGAAGCATTATCTACGCTTCCTTTTACGAAAACAAAGCTTCTTCCGCCTGCTGTTTTAATGTCTGCAGTAGGTATCATAAGTACATCATACGCCGATTCAACTATAATGCTTGCGTCAATATTCATGCTCGGACGAAGATTGCCCGGCTCCGGAATTTCCACCTCTGCGGAATATGTAGTAACACCGTTTGAAGCTGTTCCTTCAACCGATACATTTGTTATAATACCTGTAAAGGTTTCATCAGGCAATGCGTCACAGGTTATTGAAACCTCCTGCCCCTCATGCACCTTATCAACGTCAAGCTCGTCTATTGCAAGCTCAAATTTCAGTCTTGAAATATCTGCAATAACCATCATAGTTGTCGTCGAATTTGTTTTATCAATGGTATCGCCGGCTTTGGAATTTTTAGTAATTACAGTTCCGCTTATAGGCGAAGTTATTGTGTAGTCTTCCAAATCTTTTTCGGTCTGCTCCATTGAAAGCTTTGCACTCTTATATGAAAGTGTGCTGTCTGCAATCTTATCCGAAACAGTATCACTTGTCAGGGTAGCTACGACTGTTCCCTTTGTTACATAATCACCGTTTGAATAGTAAATCTTTGAAACAGTGCCGTCAGTTTCGGTCACGATTGTACCTGATGTTGCATTGGTAATCGTTCCGCTGCCGGGACTTACATTTCCGCCGACGCTGCCGCCTACGGTCATACCGTCATAAAACGCTCCCGGATTTGAAAACTCAATAGTTACATTATAAAGAGTTGTACCATCATTTCCGGCATAAGAGGAGTTTGACTTATGCGTAACCGTACCCGATATTGAGCTCATGTGCTTTGAGCTGGTAATTACAGCCGCATCTCCGACATTTATCGTGTTTATCTGTGCCTGAGTAAATGGCAGGTCAACCTCAAGCTGAGTTGTTTCATCAACTGAAGCTATCTTTGTTCCACTGTTTACTTCTTCTCCTACCTTTATGGTGAGTCCTGAAATAACTCCGTTATTTTTTGCCTTTAAAACCAGCTTTTCACTTTCCTCCAAAGCGTCGCGGTAATTATTTTCACTCTGCTGCATGGAAATACGCTGACGTTCCACCGTCAAATCGGAATTTGATGAATCAAACTGATACAAAATATCGTCCTTTGCAACCGAATCGCCCACCTCATATGGACAATAAATGATGTCTCCGCTAACCTTTGGGATAATTTCATATCGCTCGTAAGGCTCAACCGCTGCACTTCCGGTGATTGTAACCTCAACATCTCCGCGTGTTACTATATCCGTTCCCTGTGCTGCAACCGTCGGTACATTTTTCTTCTTTGCCGACATTATTCCGACACCTGCCAACACGATGACGGCACACGCTGCAATAATAACCTTTTTCTTGGTTGGTTTTGCAAGCGTTTTTAATTTTTCTTTGCTAAAAATTGATTTTCCTCTTTTCAAAAGAACTCCTCCTCGCTCAATTTTACCCACATTATAACAATTAAATATTATTTGCGTATGTATAAGTTGTAAATAATTTGTAAATAAAACCATTTTATAACTAAATAAAAATCTGCGTCTGCTTTGGGCGAAACGTCATAGCAAAATCCCCTTCATCATTCACGCATGGGGTCGAACGACAAGACGGTAGGGATCTATGTCCTTTTTAAAGGGACACAGCATCTGTCGTTACTGCATGAATGCCGACACAAATAATACTGACAGTATTCCGAGCTGAATGGGGAGCTTGGAATTATTATCTGTGATCAATTTTGCGTTTGGCGTCCCGCCCAAAACAGGCGCAGACATCAGGTCTTTCTTAAAACTGTAGGCAATCATAAAATTATGAATCGATATTCAACTTATCTCATATGTACAAGCTGTATAATATCAGTAACTTCATTATTATATCACTATTTTTTTAAATAATCAATACAAATTTTATTTTTTTTCAAATATTTTAATTACATTATTCTAAATGCTTCGACGCCGCCTCTAAAACCTCGACCATTTCCGACAGTGTTGTGATTTTAAACACCCTTGTTTTAAGCTCTGCCGAATGTGGTATTCCCTTTATATACCATGCGATGTGCTTTCTTACTTCAGGTATCCCTCTTACCTCTCCCTTTTCTTCACATATCATTTTCGTATGCTCTATTGCTTGTTCAATTTTATCGCGAAAGGTGGGCATATAGGTCACATGTCCGGTTTCAAAGTATTCCTTAATCTGCCTGAAAATAAAAGGATTTCCCTGTGCTCCTCTTCCCACCATAACTCCATCGCAGCCTGTATATCCAAGCATTCTTTCCGCATCCTTTGCAGTGAAAATATCACCGTTTCCGATAACAGGAATTTTTACGGCTGCTTTAACGCTTTTAATCGTATCCCAGTCCGCCGTTCCCTGATAAAACTGCTCGCGAGTTCTTCCGTGTACCGTAACAGCCGCCGCTCCGTTTGCCTCAAGCACCTTTGCAAATTCCGCCGCAGTATCGCAGTCCCAGCCCTTGCGTATTTTTACCGTTACTGGAATTTTCACGCTGTCTGCCGCTGCACGCACTATTTTACCTGCAAGCTCAGGATTCTTCATAAGAGCACTTCCGTCACCGTTATTTACAATTTTCGGCATCGGACAGCCCATATTAATATCTATCGCGGACGGTCCGAAGCTTTCGACAATCGGAGCAATCTGTGCAATTATCTCCGGCTCTGAGCCGAAAATCTGTATCGACGCGGGCTTTTCCCTTTCATCAAGCTTCATCAAGGATGCCGTTTTTTTATCCTTATAGTACAGTCCTTTTGCACTCACCATTTCAGTTGTTAATCCTTCCGCACCAAAGCTTTTGCAGATTAAGCGAAACGTTAAATCCGTCACTCCCGCCATAGGTGCAAGATTTATTCTGCTAATCAAAGTATCATCCTTCCAATTTGATAAAATAATGTAGATACGCACCACGCAAGTCCCAGCTGCATGACTATTGCCGACAGCGTATATATCCACGAGCCTGTTTCTTTCTTAATTGCGGCAATGCTCGCGATACAGGGTATGTATAAAAGACAGAACAGCATCATGGAATATGCATTAAGTGCAGAAAATCCGCTATTATTTAGCGTATGTGCCAAAAACGTTATTCCCTCCTGCGAGGAGATATTGCCTATGCCATACAGCACCGACATGCTTGATACCACTACTTCTTTTGCCGCAAGACCTGCTATTAACGCAACAATTATTTGCCAAAAGCCCAAGCCGGTCGGTGTCATTATCGGAACAAGCTGCCTTCCTGCCACTGCTCCAAAGCTCTCCGATATATCATTCACAAGACCGTTTTTACCGAAATTAAGTATAAACCACAACACCACAGACGCCGCAAAAATAGTAGTTCCGGCTTTGGCAAGATAATCCTTCACCTTTTCCTTTACATAAATACTCACCGTCCGCAAGCTTGGCAGCTTATACTCCGGCAGTTCGATAAGCAATCCGTTAAGACTTTTTTGACCTGTTATCCTTGAAACTGCAAGCAAAGCCAAAATTGCAGTAAAAAATCCTATTATATACATAGAATACGCCGCCAAAGCCGCATACTTTGAAAAAAACATTTGCGAAAGCATTACATAAACCGGCAGCTTGGCACTGCAGGACATAAACGGAATCATAAATATAGTTTTGAGTCTGTCCGCCTTGTCCTCAAGTGTACGCGACGCCATGATTGCAGGTACGCTGCAGCCAAAGCCTAAAAGCATCGGTATAAAGGCTCTGCCCGAAAGCCCAAGCCTTCCCATAACAGTGTCCATCACATACGCAGCACGCGACATATATCCGCTGTCCTCTAAAAATGCCAGCATAAGAAACAGTATAAAGATATTCGGCAAAAATGTCAATATTCCGCCGACTCCGGCAATTATGCCGTCAACTACCAAAGAGGTTATCATTTCTCCGGCGTCAAGAGAACGAAGCAAGCCTTCTGCCGCATGTGAAAAGCTTTCCAGCCAGCCTTCAAAAAACACCTTTATAAAATCTCCCACCGTAAATGTCAGAAAAAACACCACCGACATTATCAAGAGAAAAATAGGTATTCCCCATATGTTATGCGTAAATATTTTGTCCGCCTTATCGGTAAAGGTACTGCTTTTCCCGGTATTAATCAGCACAATATCAAGTATTTTCTCTATAAAATCATATTTCTCGTTTATAATTTCCGCCTCGCAGCTTTCCTCCGCAATTCCGCCAAGGAGGGGTGCATATTTTCGGCATATCTCGCCGTCATGCTCAAGCAGCTTGATTGCGTGCCAGCGATAATTTTCCATTTTGGGATATTTTTTTCGCAGCATAGAAGTTAATGCGGTAATTTTCTCTTCAATTTTTGCAGAGTATTTCATGCCGGTCGAATATGAAAAATGTGTTTTTTCATACACCGCTTTTTCCATAAGCTGGCGAAGTCCCGTCTGCATTTTTGCACTTACTGCCACAACAGGTATTCCCAAAATTCCCGATAATCGGTCAATATCAAGAACCACATTTCGCTTTTTTAAAATATCCATCATATTGAGTGCCAGCACCATCGGCTTTCCAAGCTCAATAAGCTGCAGTGTTAAATAAAGATTACGCTTCAGGTTTGATGCGTCCGTAACATTTATTATTACCTCTGCCTCACCCGAAAGTATGTATTCACGTGATACCCGCTCCTCCATAGTATATGATGACAGGGAATAAATTCCCGGCAAATCCACCAAACGGCACCGCACATCTCCAAGCCTTATTCTTCCCTCAACCTTTTCAACCGTTACTCCCGGCCAGTTCGCAACCTTTAAATCAGCTCCGGTATATGCATTAAAAAGTGTAGTCTTTCCGCAGTTGGGATTGCCCGTAAAAGCAATGCTTATATCACTCATTCACCGTTTCCCCTAACATAAATTCCCTCACAAAATTTTCTTCCTACGGCAAATCGAGTACCCCGTACCTTTATAATTGCAGGTCCTGATTTTTTTATATTAAGCACTGCAAGCTCTGTGTTTTGTGTCATTCCCAACGCATAAAAACGCCTTGTAACCGACGCATCAAGAAGGATTTTATCTATACGGTATTTGCTTCCTTTTGTCCCATCAGACAGCTTCACTCGCATCATTCCTTTTGTTATATTATATACTTTATCATCTCACATAATTATTGTCAATGTAAATTTCTCTAAAAAAAGTTACATTAAATGTTTAATTTTTGTCAAAAAGTGTAACTATAAAATTAACTGCAGGATTTGACAAATATATCGTTTTGTTGTATCATATATGTTATAGAAAGGTGGAATGAATATGAATCTTTTATATGCAACATCAGAAGCCGCTCCATTTGTTAAAACAGGCGGTTTGGGAGATGTGGCAGGCTCTCTTCCTGTTACACTTAAAGAAAAAGGCGTAGACTCAAGAGTAATTTTACCCCTATATAGATGTATAGACCAAAAATATAAGGATATGATGACTTATATTAATCATATCTACATTAACATCGGCTGGAGAAAGCAATATTGCGGTGTCTTCCAAATGCAGTGGCGTGGCACTACATATTACTTTGTAGATAACGAATATTATTTTAACGGTGACAAGCCATATGACTACATTCATTTAGACTGCGAAAAATTTATTTTCTTTTCAAAAGCGGTTCTGTCACTCCTGCCGACTCTTGATTTCCGACCCGACGTTATAAACTGCAACGACTGGCAGACTGCGGCTATTCCCGTATTTCTGGATACCTTTTATGATAATCCATTTTATCGTGGTATTAAAACGGTTATGACAATTCACAATCTCCGTTTCCAGGGCAGATGGGATTTTAACAAAATCAAGGATGCAATGGGGATTGACGATTACTACTTTACCGGCGATAAGCTGGAATATTACAAGGACGCAAACCTCTTAAAGGGCGGTCTTGTATATGCAAACAAAATCACAACAGTATCCGAAACCTATGCAAATGAGATTACAACGCAGGAGTACGGCGAGGGACTTGACGGACTTTTATCGGCAAGACGCGGCGACATTTTGGGTATAGTGAACGGAATTTCCGAAGACTGGAATCCGAAAACCGATACATTTATCTACAGCAATTATACGCAAAGAAGTCTTGCAAAGAAAAAAATCAACAAAACCGAGCTGCAAAAGGAGCTGAATCTGCCGGTTGACGAAAACAAGTTTATGATTGGAATTGTTTCACGTCTTACCGACCAGAAAGGCTTTGACCTTATCGCATATGCCATGGAGCAGCTTTGCGAGGGCGGATATCAAATTGTCGTTCTCGGAACGGGTGATGAAAACTACGAAAATATGTTCCGTCACTTTGCATGGAAGTATCCGGACAAGGTTTCGGCAAATATTTACTTCTCAAACGAGCTTTCACACAAGATTTACGCAGCCTGCGACGCATTTTTAATGCCGTCACGATTTGAGCCGTGCGGACTTTCTCAGCTCATTTCGATGCGGTACGGAACTCTGCCTATTGTTCGCGAAACCGGCGGTCTTGCAGACACTGTAAAGCCGTACAACGAGTTTACAGGCGAAGGTACAGGCTTCTCCTTTGCGTCATACAACGCTGACGACATGATGCACGTTATTAACTATGCAATGCGGACATATTATGACAATCCGACAGCTTGGGCAAAAATCGTGAAAAATGCAATGCAGCAGGACTTCTCATGGGAGGCGTCTGCCGACAAATATATTACTCTTTACGAGCAGTTAAGCGGTATTTCCGTTCAGAAAAAAGCAGAGCCTACACCTAAAAAGACACCTGCAAAAAAGAAAACGGCTGCAAAAAAGGAATTATCCTTTGATGAAAATATAAAAGCTGATGCCGAAGCCTCTGAAAAGACTTGGGCAGCCGAAGCAGCAAAAAAGGATAAGGACGCTCTTAAAGCCATGACTGACAGCGACAAGGAAAAGAATATTGAGGAAATTCGCTCGGATATTGAAAAAAATGCAGTCAAAGCAAAGAAAGAGGCATCCCCCAAAAAGCCTGCCGCTAAAAAAACGGCGTCTAAAACAAAAAAGAAGGCAGCTACAAAAAAAACAGATAAAAATGCATAATTTTAACAAAATTAAATATCGAAAGGAATTTTATTATAAATGGAAAAAATAAAACTCAGCACACAAGAAGCAGAACTGAAAAAAGAAATTGAGGGCAAGCTGTCAAGGCATTTCGGAAAAACCTTAGAGGATGCAACTCCGAAAATGGTCTATACTGCCTGTGCTCTCTCGGCACGTGACAAAATAATGGAGCGTTGGGCAGTTTCGCATAAGGAGGTAAAAAAGGAAAATTCCAAAAAACTCTACTACCTGTCCTTTGAATTTTTGATGGGAAGACTTTTGGCAACCAACATTTTAAACCTTATGCAGACCGATACTTATGTAAACACGCTGCGTGCCATGGGCTATGAGCTTTCGGACATTGTGGAGCTTGAAAACGACGCAGGTCTCGGAAACGGCGGTCTCGGACGTCTTGCAGCCTGCTTTATGGATTCGCTTACCACAATGGACCTTCCTGCTTACGGCTGTACTATCCGCTACGAATACGGACTTTTTCGCCAAAAAATTGTTGACGGCTATCAGACAGAGCTTCCCGACACATGGCTTGAAAATGGCAACGCGTGGGAAATTGCACGTCCTGAGGAGGCTGTTACCGTAAAATTCGGCGGTCAGGTGCATACTGACTGGTCGGACGGACATTTCTCCTTCCGCTACGAAAATGAACATACAATTATCGCTATGCCGTATGATGTTCCGCTTGTGGGCTACGATTCAAAAATCGTAAACAAGTTGCGTCTTTGGGCGGCAAAAGCTCCCGATGTTATGGATATGCAGGAGTTTAACAGCGGTAACTATATCCGCTCAACTGAGGAAAAACAGCTTGCTGAGCTTATTTCAAAGGTTCTTTACCCTGAGGATAACCACACAGAGGGCAAGGAGCTGCGTTTAAAACAGCAGTATTTCCTTGTTTCCGCAACACTGCAGTGGATTTTGAAGGAATACGAAGACAGATACGGCTACGATTGGCATAATCTGCCGGAAAAGGCTGTTATACACATCAACGACACCCACCCCACCCTTGCTATTCCCGAGCTTATGCGTCTTCTGATTGACGATAAGGGACTCGGCTGGGACGAGGCTTGGGATATTACCACAAGAACCTTTGCATACACAAATCACACTGTTATGAGCGAGGCTCTTGAAAAATGGCCTCTTGATATGTTCAAGAGAATTTTGCCAAGAATTTCAATGATAGTTGAAGAAATCAACCGCCGTCTTATGATAAATCTTCAAGAGGTTTATCCGGACGACTGGGGCAAGCAGAAATGGATGGCTATTATTTCTGATAATCAGGTATTTATGGCTAACCTTTGTCTGGCTACCTGCTTTGCGGTAAACGGAGTTTCGGGACTTCATACAAAAATTCTTACAAGCGATATTTTTGCCGACTATTACCGCTTGAACACAAAGCGTTTCCATGCTATCACAAACGGCATCACCTTCCGCCGCTGGATTGCAAACTGTAACCCTGAGCTTACCGAGCTTATTTCCTCAAAAATCGGAAAGGGCTGGATAAAGGATTACAAGCAGCTTGAAAAGCTGAAAAAATATGCCGATGACAAGGACTTCCAGGCAGCATTTGCCAAAATTAAGCATGATAACAAGGTTCGCCTTGCAGAATACATCAAGGTTCATAACGGAATAGAAATCGACCCTGACTCGATTTTCGATGTTCAGGCAAAGCGTTTGCATGAATACAAGCGTCAGCTTTTAAACATTCTGCATATACTTGCTGACTACAATATGCTGGTGGAAAACCCAAATATGGAATACACACCGAAAACCTACATTTTCGGTGCAAAGGCTGCTCCGGGCTATAAACGTGCGAAGCTTATAATCAAGCTGATTAACTCGGTTGGTGAAAAAATCAACAACGATCCGAGAATAAACGGCAAAATCAAGGTCGTTTTCCTTGAAAACTACGGCGTTTCCATTGCAGAAAAGCTTGTTGTTGCAGCAGATATCTCCGAGCAAATCTCAACTGCAGGAAAAGAGGCTTCCGGAACAGGAAACATGAAGTTTATGTTAAACGGTGCCGTTACAATCGGAACCTTAGACGGCGCAAACGTCGAAATGCTTGAACAGGTCGGCAGCGATAACATCTACATCTTCGGTCTTAAAGCCGATGAGGTTGCGGCACGCCTTAAATTCAACAATTCCGATGAGGTAAAAACAATCTACTCAACAAACGCACCGCTCAGAAAAGCTCTTGACCAGCTTATTTCAGGCGAGCTTGAGGCTGAAAATACACAAATTTTCCGCGACCTTTACCAGACACTTCTCTTTGGTGACTACGGCTATCCTGACACATATATGGTGCTGAGAGATTTTGAGGAATACTGCAAAACTCAGGACAGAATTTCAAGGGACTATAACGACAAGGCAGCTTGGTGGCACAAGGCTATTATGAACACAGCCTCCTGCGGTTTCTTCTCATCAGACCGCACCATCGCTGATTACAACAAAGACATATGGCACTTAAAGCCTATAAAATAAGCTTTACCGAGGGACTGCTATTACAGTCCCTCATAAATTGTCCGACATCGGCATAAGAAAAAACTTCCCGGAGGTTTCTAAATTATGAAAATCGAACACAATTCAAGAGCCTTGTTTTATCGCACTCCCTTTGGTGCAGCTCCAAAAAATACGTCGGTTACGCTCCGCATAGCACTTTCCGACTTTGGAATCCCTACTCATATCAGAGCCGTTTATGAATTTGACGGAAAAACGGATTTCGTAAACATGGCATATATTTTTGACGTTTCGGGAGCATATATATACGAAGCGGTAATAAATATACCCAACAAAACCGGACTTTTGCACTATTATTTCGATATTGCGTCACATCAAAGTCAGTTTTATTACGGAAATAACGAAGAAAATCTCGGCGGAATCGGTCAAATTTATACCCAACTGCCGCAGAATAAATTTCAGATTACCGTATATGATGAAAGCTTTGAAACTCCAAAGTGGTGGAAAAACAGCGTATGCTACCAGATTTTCCCTGACCGTTTTTCAAACGCAAACTCAGACGGCAGCTTTTTATCCGAGCGAGGTGACATAATAAAGCGTGCTTGGGGCGATGAGCCTTTTTATAAAGCAGAGCAGTTCGGCGGAAAATACCTTGCAAATGACTTTTTCGGCGGAAATCTTTTGGGAATTGAGCAAAAGCTTCCCTACTTGAAAGAGCTTGGTATTTCCTGCATATACTTAAACCCTATATTCAAAGCGTACTCAAATCACAGATATGATACGGGCGATTACAAAACAATCGACCCCATGCTCGGCACAGAGGCGGATTTCAAAAGACTTTGCAAAAAAGCCGAGGAGCTTGGAATCAGAATAATTTTGGACGGTGTTTTTAATCACACCGGCAGTGACAGCCTGTATTTTAACAAAAACGGCAGCTACGATTCCTTGGGGGCTTATCAATCCTTGGACTCGCCTTACCATGAGTGGTATCGCTTTGAAAGCTTTCCCGACAAATACGAGTCATGGTGGGGCATTGATACCCTGCCACAGACCGAGGAAAATTCCGAAAGCTATCAAAATTATATATTAAAGGACAAGGACGCGGTTATAAAAAAATGGCTCAAAGCCGGTGCGTCCGGCTGGCGACTTGACGTTGTGGACGAGCTTCCCGACTTTTTTGTAAAAATCCTTCGTTGCGAGGTAAAAAAGCAAAACCCCGACGCCGTAATTATCGGCGAGGTTTGGGAGGACGCGTCAAACAAGGTTGCATATGACGAGCAGCGTCAATATTTCATGGGCGAAGAGCTTGATTCGGTGATGAATTATCCCCTTCGCAACGCCTTGATTGACTTCCTTAACCTGAATATTTCTGCAGAAGACTTTGACAGGCGAATTATGAGCCTTAAGGAAAACTATCCAAGACCTGCATTTTATGCGACGCTTAATTTCCTGTCGAGCCACGATACCGAAAGAATTTTAACGGTTATGGGTGGAAAATCCGCCTCCACAAAGGACGAACAATCCCGCGAGAGGCTTTCATTTGAAGAAATGAACACTGCCGTCTCTAAGCTAAAATGCCTGATTTCGATGCAGATGCTCCTGCCCGGTGTGCCGACAATCTTTTACGGTGATGAAGCAGGGATTGAAGGCTATGCAGACCCGTTCTGCCGAAAGTGCTACCCTTGGGGCAATGAAAATACCGATATAATGGAATATTACAAAAAAAATATTCACCTTAGAAACGAAAGCAATGCTTTCCGCTTGGGCGAATTTGAAACGATATACAAGGTCGCAAACGGCTACGGATTTATCAGATATGATAGCTGCGACAGCTATATTGTTCTTATAAATCCCGGCACATCTGAAACCTTCAGAATAGACGTTTCACGCTTTGGCATAAATGAGCTTGAAGGTGTGTTCCATCGGGAATGCTATTCCTCCGAGGACGGAATTTACTTTATCCAAATGCCGGAAAAATCGGTTAAAATCTTTAAAAAGGCAGAATAAATCTGCCTTTTTTTCAATTATAAATTCATCAAATCCACAAAATTAGGAGCAAAAAAAACTCTTTGGGAATGCAGAAAAATAGTGCAGAACGGACGGAACGAGGTTTTATGCGATTCATCGCATAAAACCTTGCCCGATGACGTACGTTGGTACGTCAAGAGGTGAGTTCCGTTCGTAGTCGGGTGGCATAAAAAGCAAAAAGAAATCCGCACATTGCGGATTTCTACCTGAATTTGAGTATTATAAAACACACTTTTCCTTTAAAAGGATTTAAGCCACCAGACGGTCTGTGCATTTTTATACATTCCATATAAAAACTATTTAGCTGCAATAGCTTCCCTTGCTTTTTTAGCGATATTTTCAGGAGTCAAGCCATACAATTCAAACAATTCTGCCGGCTTTCCTGAGCGTCCGAAGCTTTCTGTACCGATAACCTTTACAGGGCATGGTGCAGCATCTGTAACAACCTCTGCAACACTGCTGCCAAGTCCGCCGTAGATTGAATGCTCCTCCGCAGTAACAATCGCACCTGTTTCCTTTGCCGCCTTTATGATAATATCCTTATCAATCGGCTTGATTGTGTGTATATTTACGACACGTGCCGAAATGCC
Source organism: Clostridia bacterium (assembly GCA_017935675.1). Taxonomy (GTDB): domain Bacteria; phylum Bacillota; class Clostridia; order UBA1381; family UBA1381; genus RGIG9115. The sequence goes on from JAGBHE010000042.1 coordinate 51,462, forward strand.
TTCAGCCTCAAGCATCTTTCGTGCTTCAAGTGCCATTTGCACCATAAGACCGGTTGCAATAATTGTAACGTCCTTACCATCTGCAAGCTGAACGCCCTTGCCTATCTCAAATTTATAATCGGCAGGATTTACGTCCTCAACAGCCAAACGTCCGAATCTCATATAAACAGGTCCGTCATGCTCAATAGCAGCCTTAACTGCAAGCTGTGCCTCGATATCGTCCGCAGGGTTTATAACAACCATATTCGGAATAGTACGCATAAGTGCAATATCCTCAAGACACTGATGCGAAGCACCGTCCTCGCCAACCGAAATACCTGCATGAGTAGCACCTATTTTAACATTCAGCTTTGTGTAACCGATTGAGTTTCTCACCTGTTCAAAAGCTCTGCCGGCTGCGAACATAGCAAAGGTTGATGCAAAAGCAATTTTTCCGCTTGCAGCAAGTCCTGCCGCAACACACAGCATATTAGCCTCAGCGATACCCATATTGAAAAATCTGTCGGGATATGCCTTTTAAACATATCGGTTTTTGTTGATTTTGAAAGGTCAGCATCAAGCACAACAACTCTCTCGTCCTTGCCGTATTCCACCAATGCCGCACCGTATGATTCTCTTGTAGCCTTCTTTGCCATTATAAACTCGCCTCCAATTCTGCAATTTTATCGTCCAGTTCCTTCATTGCCTGATTATACTGCTCCTCATTCGGTGCACTTCCGTGCCAGCCGGCGTTGTTTTCCATGAACGAAACGCCTTTACCCTTTACCGACTTCATAATAATTGCAGTAGGCTGTCCCTTAGTTGCCTTTGCTTCGCATACAGCAGCCTCTAAAGAATCAAAATCATGAGCATCAGCTGTCAAAACCTTCCAGCCAAAGCTTTCAAACTTCTTATCGATAGGCGTAGGGTTCATAACCTCACACACATCACCGTCTATCTGAAGACCGTTATTATCAACAAAAATTGTAAAATTATCCAGCTTATAATGAGAAGCGAACATTGCCTGCTCCCAAACCTGTCCTTCCTCAAGCTCACCGTCACCAAGAATTGCATAAACTCTGTAATCCTTGTTGTCGATTTTAGCAGCCAGTGCCATTCCGCCGGCAGCGGAAACTCCCTGTCCCAATGAGCCTGTTGACATATCAATACCGGGTACCTTATTCATGTCAGGGTGTCCCTGCAGATAGCTGTCAACCCTTCTGAAGGTTTTAAGGTCCTCCTCCGGGAAAAATCCTTTATACGCCAGCACTGAATAAAGTGCAGGGCAGGTATGTCCCTTTGACAGTACAAGTCTGTCACGGTCTGCCATTTTCGGATTTTTCGGATCAACCTTCATAACCTCGCAGTAAAGATAAGTAAGCACATCAGCTACCGAAAGCGAGCCTCCCGGGTGTCCTGACGCCGCACTGTAAACTGCCGTTACAGCATTTTTTCTGACCTTGTTTGCTATTATTGCAAGCTCAGTTTTTCTTCTCTTCTCCATTTTTGCTCCTCCTAAATTTGTTTTATGTCAATTTTTGCATTTTTAAAAGCCGTTTCCATAATCTCATTAAGCCTGTCCTCTTCACCTGCCAGATGCAGATATCCGATTAACGCCTCAAAGCCGGTAGCTCTGCGGTAATCGGCAAGATTTGCGTTTTTCGGAACTGTTGCCGATTTTGCATTTCTGCCGCGTTTATAAACCGCAAGCTCCTTCTCACAAAGCATCGGCTCTATCGCTGCCATACTGTTGCTCTGTGCATGAGCCTTTACAAATTTTATATTTTCAACATGAAGCTTGTGTGCCGGCATATCGGGATGCTCTAAAAGGAGTTTTTTTCTTGTAAACACCTCATAAACCGCATCGCCTATATATGCAAGCACCAAAGCCGGGTATATTGACGGATTATCCTCTTTCATCATTCTGCGTATGACCATTTTACGCCCATCGGCGTATCCTTTAAAATAATATTTCTTGCCTTTAATTCATCGCGGATTCTGTCAGCCTCTGCCCAATCCTTGTTCTTTCTCGCCTCGTTACGCTTTTCGATAAGAGCTTCGATTTCAGCGTCTACCGAAGTCTCCTCTTTTTCTTCAAAAAGTCCCAGAACGTCGCCGATTTCATGGATTTGGCTCAAAGTAGCCTCAATTATACTGCGAGCATTATCGCCCTCCTGAGACAAAGTCTTGTTTGCCGCCGAAACAATATCAAAAATCGCAGAAATTGCGTCTGCTGTATTTAAATCATCGTCCATCGCATCACAGAAACGCTGCTTTGCTCTTTTAAGTGCGTCTGTAAGCTCCATTTCGCTGTCATATAAATCCCTGTCCTTTGCGGCGGTAAGAAGGAATTTTAAGTTATCAATACAAGTGTAAACTCTCTCCATTGCCGACTGTGCCTGCTGCATCAGCTCATCGCTGAAATTAACAGGGCTTCTGTAATGAGCAGAAAGCATGAAAAATCTTACAACCTCCGGCTTATACTTCTCGGTAATATCACGGATTGTAAAGAAATTGCCGAGAGACTTACTCATTTTCTGATTGTTTATGTTTATATAGCCGTTGTGCATCCAGTAATTTGCAAAGCCACAGCCGTTTGCACACTCCGATTGTGCGATTTCATTTTCATGATGCGGAAAAATCAAGTCCTTGCCACCCGAATGAATGTCAATGCTTGCACCCAAAAATTTATTTACCATTGCCGAGCATTCTATATGCCAGCCCGGTCTTCCCATGCCCCATGGGCTTTCCCAAGCAGGCTCGCCCGGCTTTTGAGCCTTCCAGAGTGCAAAATCCATTGCGTCCTCTTTATCATCGGTAACGTCAATTCTCGCACCCGCCTCAAGCTCCTCGAGCGGCTGATGCGAAAGCTTGCCGTATTCGTCAAACTTTCTGGTGCGGAAATACACGTTTCCGTTTACGTTATACGCATATCCCTTTTCCTCCAGTGACTTTACCACATCAATAATTGCATCGATATTTTCGGTAGCCTTCGGGTGAATTGTAGCCTTTCTTATGCCCAGTGCCTCGGCGTCCTTAAAGTATTCCGCAATAAAACGCTCGCCAAGCTCCTTTACCGTTATTCCCTCTTTATTTGCACGATTAATCATCTTATCGTCAATATCGGTAAAGTTCTGAACAAATGTAACCTTATATCCCATATATTCAAGATAACGACGCATTGTATCAAAAATAATGAATGGTCTTGCGTTTCCGATGTGGAAATAGTCGTAAACCGTAGGTCCGCAGGAATACATTTTAACCTCGCCCGGCTTTATCGGGACAAATTCCTGCTTTTCTCTTGTCATAGTATTATAAATCTTCATCTTCATTTCCTTCCGATTCTAAATTTTCCATTTCCTTTATCTTCTTTTCAAGTGCAGCCATATGCACAGAGAGAGTGCATATCTGCGATGAAACAGGATCGGGAATCGTTACCTGGTCGAGGTCAGCCTCAACACGCACGCCCTCACGCTTAACAATTCTTGCAGGTACGCCGACGCATGTAGAGTTTGGCGGCACCTCCGAAAGCACAACCGCTCCTGCTGCAATCTTGGAATTATCTCCGACCGTAAACGGACCTAAAACCTTAGCACCGCTGCCGACCATAACGTTATTTCCCAATGTCGGATGCCGCTTGCCTTTTTCCTTTCCTGTTCCACCAAGCGTTACGCCCTGGTAAATAGTACAGTTGTCACCGACAATTGCCGTTTCTCCGATTACAACTCCCATGCCATGGTCAATAAAAAGTCCCCTTCCGATAGTTGCACCCGGATGAATTTCAATTCCTGTCCAAAATCTCGTACACTGCGAAATCCACCTTGCCAGAAACTTCATATTATGTTTATAAAAGAAATGTGCAGCTCTGTGCCAGAACACCGCCTGGATTCCGGGATAAAGCAGAAAAACCTCAATTCCCGAACGGGCAGCCGGGTCACGCTCCAGTACCGCCTGCACATCATAAGCGATATTTTTAAAGAGCATAATACACCATCCTAACTATAATACAACTATTATACTATAAATACCTGAAAATTACAAGAGATTTTTAACAAAAAAGAGTATGAGAAAGTCTCATACTCTATTCTATTATAATCTTCAGCTGTTTGTTACCGGAATTATGAGCTTTTCTCCCTGGATAACCGACGCTCCCTCATCTAAGCCGTTGCACGAAAGTATACTTTCGCATTTTACGTGATAGCGTTTTGCAATATCCCAGATGCTGTCGCCCTTTTTCGCAAAATAAATTACAATCGAGCTGTCCTTTTTTGCAAGCTCCCTTGTTTCGATATTCGTTATCACTCTGACCGATGACTTTTTAATAACCTTTCCGGTAATGCCGAGTCCGCAGCGAACCTCCACCGCATTCTGCGAGCTTATTGTATAGCTTATATGCTCGCATTCCACGTTTAAAAGCACCTCATCGCCGCGTGAAATGTTTTCGCAGTCAATCATATAGCTGAACGGCACCTCTTCATTTATACTGCATACGGGAATCTGGGGATTTTCCGTTGTGTAAAGAACATATACCACTGATTTTCCCGAAACTGCAATACGTCCGTTCTGCATCTGCGTTGCCGTTATATATGGCTTGGCAACGGCAGTATATACGCTCATAATGTCCGGTGCATTCTCCTCCTTCTGCATCAGCTCCTTCATAACAGCTGAAAACATCGGTCTTGCGGCAATCTCCTCCGCCTCAATTTCCTCCATGGAGATGTCGCAGTCTTGGTTTGTAAAATAGCAATCACTTACAATAGGAATTTCTTCAACACATTCACTTTTTACGCAAACCGAAATCTCCGCAGATAAAGCCATGCTTTTGCCTTCATCACCGTGATTTGCGGTTAAAGAAAAATCGGTTTCGCCTATCTGATACATGATATCACATTCTGCACCCTCTGAAAGCTCATCGGCGTCAAACACCTCGGTAAACGGCAGCTCAAAGTCAACATGGTCGCATCTGTCATTTTCATCGGAATATAAAACCGACGCGTTTGCCTTTCCTTTAATAACGAGCTTCCCCTGCAATGCCCTGTATTCCTTTTCAAATATCATTACATTGCTCTTTAAAATCTCCTTTATTCCGCATTTGCCGCTCGGAAGCTCCATAACCTCATCAATTCTGAAGGAGAAATCTCTGCATACGCCTATGCTTCTGATATTTACACAGCTTTTCTTAACCTCGGCACAATCCTCCTCAATCTCGGACACAAAGGAGCAGCTTTGATTTGCAAGAACCTGCACGTTAATCACAACCTGTGCGTCAATGCCGATTTTTCGCGAGTTGATTATTTTATAGCCCACCTTCTCCGCATCACAGCATGCAACAAGCTGCATTCCGGCTGAAAATTCAGTTTTCTTTAAGGTTTCGCAAAATTCAAAACAACCGTTTATACATTGCACACAGTCTTCTCCGCTTTCGGGGACATATAAAACATTTACCTTTACCTTGCCCTTGAGAATAAGCTTTCCGTCATCTATCTGCTTTTCGCACAAAAAAGTTTCTGCCTCAACCTGTAAAACCTTCAATATATCCGGCTTTACATCAGGCACAATGATGCTTCCCTCTGCTCCCGTTTTTATGTCCCCTTCAAAAACAGCTTTTCCAACATTTACGTCCCGTTTTTTTAATTGCATAACGCATATCCTCCTAAAAAAATAATCCCATAGTAGATACTATGAGATTATTTCCATATATATGCTTATTTTTGTCCGCAAATTTTCTTCCAGCTCTCGTATGCTGCGTCCCATTTTTCTGAATCCTGCGGCTCATATACGTCTATCGGGAAGGAATTTTTAACAATTTTTCTGCCCTCGTTAAGGTCCTTGATAGCACCCATTGCCATACCCTGAACAATTACGTTACCAATGCTCGTTGCCTCAACAGGTCCTGCCGAAACCTTTCTCTTGGTAGCGTTTGCGGTAAACTGACAAATCATTTTGTCCTTAATTCCGCCGCCGACAATATTTATAACACCGTATTTCTTGCCGGTAACGTCCTCCATTCCCTCAACAACCTGGCGATACTTAAACGCTAAGCTTTCTGCGATGCAGCGTACAATTTCACCCTTTGTTTCAGGAACCTTCTGTCCTGTCATTTCACAGAATTCACGTATTCTTTTCGGCATATTTCCCGGCGTCTGGAATTTGTGGTAATCAGGGTCAATCAGACTTGCAAACGGTGTTGCCTCTCTTGCCTGCTTTTCCAGCTCATCAAAGGACAGCAGTGTTCCCTCTCTGTCCCACTGACGGCGTGATTCCTGAATAAGCCACAAGCCCATAATATTTTTTAAGAAACGGATAGTTTTATTAACGCCGCCCTCGTTTGTGAAGTTATGTGACATAGCCTCGCTGTTAACCATCGGCTCATCAAGCTCAACGCCCATCAGCGACCATGTTCCGCTTGAAATATATACAAAATCCTCACCGTCGCATACAGGAACAGATGCAACAGCAGAGCCGGTATCGTGCGATGCAACCGCAACAACAGGAATCTGCTCCACGCCAAGCTCCTCTGCAAGCTCAGGCTTTAATACGCCAACCTTATCTCCCGGATATATCATGTCTGCATAAATATCGGTAGGTATTCCCAGTTTTTTGAGCATATCCTCTGCCCAAACGTGCTTTTTGGAATCAAACATCTGCGAGGTTGACGCAATAGTGTATTCACATTTCATCTCACCTGTTAAGAAATAATTGAACAGGTCAGGGATAAACAAAAGCTTTTCGGCACACTTCAATGTAACGTCATCAGAAAGTCTTGCCGCAAGCAGCTGATAAACAGTGTTAAACCAGTTAAATGCAATGCCTGTTTTTTCAAAAATTTCTTCCTTCGGAACAAGCTTAAATGCCTCATCATACATTCCCTCGGTACGGGTATCTCTGTAGTGATGCGGATTTCCCAGAAGCTTTCCGTTTTTATCCAAAAGACCGTAGTCAACGCCCCAAGTATCAATTCCGATACAATCAATATCGCGGTCGCCGGAATTTGCACATTTCAAAATTCCCTGTTTGATTTCATGGAAAAGTCGCAGCACATCCCAATACATTCCGCCGTTTACCACAACAGGGTCATTTGAAAAGCGGTGCTTTTCCTCCAACGTTATTTTTTCGCCGTCAAAGGTGGCAAGCATTGCCCTTCCACTTGACGCACCAAAATCAAATGCCAAAAACTTATAAACCTTACTCATTTTTCCCTCTCCGTTTCCTTATAGTTCAAAATAAAACAAAATAAAACCAAATGTTCCAATACCTATATTATACAAAAGTGTTATATGATTGTCAATAATATTGCAACAAAATATTCAAATTTACTGGACTTTAATTCTAAGTTATGCTATAATAACATAAATGCTTTATATTTGAAAGGAGATACATAATGAATAAGATAAAAATTTCAGCCTTAGCAGTATCTGTGATGCTGCTTGGCGGCAATATTGCAAGTGCGGCAAGCTTTACCGATATGCCGCAGGACGCTGCAACAAGTACAGCTATAGAAAATGCTGTAGCCAACGGACTTTTGTCAGGCTACGAGGATAATACCGTTCGCCCTGATGCCAACATCAAGCGTTCAGAAATGGCGGCAATTATCACAAGAGCCTGCAAGGTTGACAAGGAGGGCGATATTTCTCGCTTTACCGACGTAACAAAGGACGACTGGTTCTATTCAGCTATGGCAAAGGCATATGAAATGGGTGCATTCTCCGGTGACGGAAACAACATGAACCCCGAAAACAACATAACCTTCCAGGAATGCTTTACTGTGCTTTCACAGGTTTTTGACCTTATACCACCGTACACAAGACCGGCAGAAATGCCCGAAACTGCTCCTGAAGGAACTCTAATTTCAGGAAACCGCCTTTATGACATAACAGCTCTTGACACTTTCAGCGACAAAGCAGAAATTGCTGACTGGGCAAAGGTGTTTATCGCAGGCGTTGTTTCAAACGGCGGTTGGAGCGGTGTTGACGGCAAAATCACACCTAAAGCGTACATAACAAGAGCACAGTTCTCTGTGGTTATGGACAATCTTATCAAAAACTATATCGACGAGCCGGGTACATACACCGAGCTTCCTGATGGAAACACCATGATAAGATGCGACGGAGTTATTCTTGAAAATATTACAACAGATGACGATATTTATATCGGTGACAGTGTTTCCGCAAACGGAATTACAGTAAACAATGTAACCGCAAACAAAAGATTCGTTATCCGCGGCTGTGCAACACCTGCGGTAAACGAAGAAGGTAAGCTTTCATACGGCGAGGAGGGCATCACGGTAACAGGACATTTTGAGGCTATGCGTGTTATAAGACCGTACATCAATCTTAATATGTCAGCTGCTACATACGGCACTGTATACTCGGTACGTGATACAAACCTTTCTGTAGGTATTTCAATTAAGTAACAAACATTTTGTGAAGGGATTGATATTATGGGTAAATTTTCATATACTCCCCAAGGCGTTTGCTCCGCACAGATTGATTTTGAAATAGACGGCAACATCGTAAAAAATGTTCAGTTCACACGCGGCTGCAACGGCAATACGCAGGGTATTGCAAAGCTCGTTGAAGGTATGGACGTAAATGACGTTATCGCCCGCCTGAAAGGCTTAAACTGCAACGGCAGAGGCACAAGCTGCCCCGACCAGCTTGCACGTGCTTTGGAGCTTGCACTTAAAGAAGAGTAATATTTTTTTAACACCGCTCATATAATGATATGAGCGGTGTTTTTTTATTATATAGGAAACCTGCGTTTAGCAATGACGGAATAACAAAATTGCTACCAAAATCCTACGCCCGCAGGCGGGGCTTCTATCAGAAGCTTTTTTATTATGTAGGAAACCTGCGTTTAGCAATGACGGAAT
>JAGBHE010000043.1 GCA_017935675.1 Clostridia bacterium
GGGTTCCATTTCAGAATTTCAGTGGGAGTTTTAATCTCCCACTGAAACCCTGAGGAGCTAACGCTCCCTGCGCAGGTTGCAATCTGTCGCAAGCTCTGCTCCTTGCGAGCAAAGCAGGAGCATTGCTCCGATTTAAATGAATGATGTGACTGACATGAAAGCAGAATATGATTTTTCAAACGCAGCAAAAAATCCATATGCAAAAAAGCCGAAAAAGCAAATTACCATAAATATTGATGGCGATACCATAGAATATTTCAAGGGACAATCGGAAATTTCAGGGATTCCATATCAAACTCTTATTAACTTATACCTGACAGATTGCGCAATGAATAAAAAACAGCTTCAAGTTTCTTGGAATTAAAAAATTGGATAACAAAAATGTACTGCTTAAGTGATGCGGATATAATCCGGGGGATATCCCCGGATTGTTCCTGCAAGTACTCCGGGGATTGATGCCGTTTCAGGCTCATGAGTCTTCCCAGAGCTTCCTTTCTGTATTCGGTGTAAGCTGTGCCAACATTCCACCGTCAACAACCAATTCTGCGCCGGTTGTGTTTTTAGACTCATCACTGCCGAAATACCACACGGCATTTGCTATATCTTCAAAATCAGCTATATCCTCTATCGGAGTATAATTCGCAAGATAGTATTTGCAGTTATTAACGTTGTTTTTCCAGCGCTCGGTTTTTATCATGCCGGGCAAAACGCAATTTGAGCGTATTCCGTATTTTCCCCAGTCAACCGCAAAGGATTTACTCATGGCAAGAACCGCACTTTTTGATGAGCAGTATGCGCATCTGTTTTCGGTAACGCGAATTGCCGAATTTGAGGTTATAAACACTATTGAGCCGCCGCCGTTTTCCTTCATCTGCTTTGCCGCTTCTCTCGCCATCATAAAATTCCAGCCCACATTTGTTTGATATACACTCATAAACTCGTTTATATCAACCTCTAAACTAACCTGACCGATACCGAGATTTGCCGCATTCAAAACCAAAGTATCAATATGGAAACCCTCATTTTTTATATCATTAAAAATTGATTTTACATTTTCTTCATTAAATATCTCTGTTTCGCAGCCCTTGGCAAACACGCCGAATTCATTATGGAGCTGTTTTGCAGCGCTGACTGCATTTTTTCCGTTTCTGCTGCCTATGAAAACATTATAGCCTTCTTTTGCAAATCTCACGGCAACAGCGTATCCCGTACCACTTGCCGCTCCTGTAATAAAAACTGATTTATTCATACTCTTCCTTACCAATCCGCATTACTGCCATCTTCATAATATTGACGTGGAGTTGTCCATTTTCCGTCATATATTTTATCCTTTAACGCCTCTTCATCAAGTTCAATTCCAAGACCCGGTTTGGTTGGAACATCAATGTATCCGTCTTTGATAACAAAGGGTTCCTTAATATATCCAACACCGAGATCAGATTTATCAGGATTTCCCGGATGCTCCTGAACAAGGAAGTTGGGAATACAAGCGTCTAACTGTATACAAGATGCAAGAGAAATCGGTCCTAACGGATTATGCGGCGCTACCGTTCCGTAATACATCTCTATCATTGCCGCCAGCTTTCTGCCCTCATATATGCCTCCCACGTGACAAATATCAGGCTGAATAATACTTACAGCCTGCTTTTCAATAAGTTCCCGATATTGCCACCTGCCGAAAAGTCTTTCCCCTGCCGCAATCGGTACAGTTGTCTTTCGTGATATATTTACCATACAGTCAACATTTTCAGGAAGGCAAGGCTCCTCGATAAACATTGGATTATACGGCTTCAGCTTTTCTATCAGTATATTTGCCATAGCAGGTGATACTCTGCCGTGGAAATCAATTGCAAGGTCAACGCCGTTTCCAATGCGTTCACGAACCTTTGCAAAGCGTTCTATATGTTTTTCGGTATTTTCAGGATTTTCTATCGCTTTAATTGGGGGTATTATTGAATACTTGAGCGCAGTATATCCATCCTTTAATCTTTCATCTGCAATATCAAGCATTTCTTCAATCGGGAACTCACCGGCAACACCTGCACGCTTAATATGAGTATACATTCTTATTTTATTTCTGCATTTTCCGCCAAGCATTTCATACACAGGACAGTTATAATATTTACCCTTAATATCCCACATAGCCTGCTCTATGCCGCTTATTGCAGAAAGCATTAAAGGACCGCCTCTGTAAAATCCGCCTCTGTAAAGTGCCTGAACGTGGTGCTCAATCTGCATTGGGTCCTTACCAATGAGATATTCCTCAAATTCTTTAATAACTGCCTCAACAGAAGTACAATGTCCTTCCAAAACCGGCTCTCCCAGTCCGATAATATCTGTATCTGTGTACATTTTCAGAAACATCCATCTCGGCTTAACCTTTATCAGTTCCAATCTTGTGATTTTCATAAGTATGCTCCTATATTTAAACTTTGAAGTAAGTATAACACATTTTTTATTGACTTCACAGCCATTTTATGATAAAATATAGCCAAAAGGTCAGGTGATTAGAGTTTTGGAATATCATGGCGAAAATTTCGGCGGTACTTATGAATTCCGATGCAAAAAGCATACGGAAGATTTTATTGTAAATTCTCATTTACATGAATACAGTGAGATACTGTATGTTGATAAGGGATGTGCGGATATTACTATCCAGAACAAGCCATGCACTATCCCTGAAAAGCATTTGGTGTTTATTCCTCCAAACTATGTGCACCAATTAAATTGCACGAACGCCGTAACCGTATGCGCGGTTTTTTCAAATGATTTCATTCCGCTGTTTTTCAGCCGGCTCGGGAACAGATTTTTAGAATGCAGTCCCATTGACTTTTCAGATAAACTCCATTTGATTGAAAATATACATCTGTCAGATGCCGACGACTGTCTTTTAATCAGCGGAAAATTGTATTTAATCTGTGATGAGGTAATCAAAAAGTCATGCTTTTCAAGCAGCCAACCTATGGACAGCACGCTGTACCAGAAAATAATTTCATATTTACAAAATCATTATTCAGAGAACATAACCCTTAAAAAACTGGCGAAAAAATTCGGATATAACGAAAAATATCTTTCCTCCAATATTCACACATTGACAGGAATACATTTCACCAAATTACTTGCAGTATATCGGATAAACTGCGCAAAGCAATTATTAAACAATACGGACATAAGTATTTCCGAAGCGGCATTATCAAGCGGATTTTCTGCAATAAATACATTCAATCGCGTGTTTAAAAATATTGTCGGTATAACTCCCACAGAATACAGAAACGGAGTGAAAAAAAGCAATTAATTGTTATTGCAAGAAATGGGGTGTTGGATTCAGATGCAGAACGAACAAAACTCAGAATAATGCGGACTCTCCGCATTATTCCATGCCCGAAGGCGTACGGAGGTACGTCGAGTGGTGAGTTTTGTTTGTAGTCCATAGGCAGAAAGCTTTAATGTATAGACTTTATGCCTATGGACGGTCTGCGCTGAATCCAACACCCCATTTTGCGTTTTTATTCTACCAATTAATAACCTCATCAACTAACGTTCTTTGCTCGGTTGAGGTTTTCCTCAAGTAAATTCTTGTGGTTTCAATGCTTTCATGCCCCATCAGGTCAGCAAGAAATGCTATGTCGTTACACCTTTCAAGAAAATTCTTTGCAAACCGATGCCTGAAGGAATGCGGATAAACCACGGCAGGATCAATATTATATCTTGCAGCCAGTTTCTTAAGCTGAACGGAAATTCCGTGAGCCGTTATCCTCGCCCCCTGCCTGTTAAGGAATATAAAACCGCTGTCCCTGCAGTTGCTCTCAAGCCATTCCATAGCCTCTGTCCGCAAGGCTTTTGCTATGTAAATTCTTCTCAGCTTTCCACCCTTTGAATATAAATCAAGATACCCCAGCCTGACGTGCTCCGTCTTTATCTGCAGCAGCTCACTTACACGCGCACCCGTCGCGGCAAGAAATCTGATAACAAAATACCAGAACATTTCATCATCCCGCTTAAGGCATTCTTTGAAATATTCGTAATCCGCTTCACTTATTACATTTTCCAGAAAGGCTTTTTGCTGCACGCGCACAAAGGGAAGCTTCCATTTCTCTTTGCCGATGCTTTCAAGATAACAGTTTATCGCCCTGATCCTTAAATTTACGGTTTTCGGCTTGTAGCTTTCAATCAGCCACACCTTATAATCACGCAAATTTTTCCTCGTAACATCATCATACTGCTCCGAAAACTGCTTAAGTGCAAAAACATATGACGATACTGTGTTTACCGAGAGACCGCCGTCTCTCAAATGTCTTTCAAATTCTTCTATCATACCGAAAGACCTCCTTTCAGTATATATTGTATCACAGTTTCACGAAAAACAGAGAAATTTATCGAAAATTCCGAAAAAAACTTATTAACGGAACAAGCTCAGAAAGCTTCCTTATCTCATAATCCGGCAAAATGCCGCAGTCAGCAGCGGCGCCCGACGGATTAAACCATATCGCCGTTATTCCGGAGTTCAAACCGCCTTTTATATCCGAGGAAAGGCTGTCTCCGACAATTACAGTTTCCTCCCTCCGAAAATCCGGTATATGGGCAAAGCAATAATCAAAAAATTCCTTCCGCGGCTTTTCATATCCCACATACTGAGAAATAAAAATGCCGTCGAGATATTTTTCAATGCAGGAGCTTTTTATCCGGCTTTCCTGAACCGCAGCTGTACCGTTTGAAACCACGTACATGCGGTATCTGCCGTAAAGTCCGCTGAGCAGCTCTTCTGCGCCCTCTACAAAATAATGACCCATGCCAAGCAGCTTTTCATAAACGGCAGTCGTCTTCTCAGCGGAGCATTCTGCTCCAAGCTCTTCAAACAGCAATTGAAAACGCCGTACCTTTACCTGTTCCCTGCTGAGCTTTCCCAGCTCCAGAAGCTTCCACTGCTGCAGATTCAGCTCACTGTACCGGGCAAGAATTTTTTCCTCCGGCTCAATGTTCATCCTGCGCAGCGTTTCCGCAAGCGCAATTTTTTCCGCCTTATGAAAATCAAACAGGGTGTCGTCAAGATCAAATAAAATATTTTTAATCATTTATACCTTCCTGCCCGATTATACATTTGAATAAATTGTTTTCGTGCTTATACCGTCAAGGGCGCCCAGCTTTCCCGAAAGTGCGCTTATTGTATTCTGCGGCGCACAGGCGGCTATGCTTATAATGTTAATACCCTTTTTATCGTATGGTAGTCCCATTCTTCCTATAATGAAATCACTGTAATCATGCAAAATTGAATTTACATTCATAACCGATTCCTTTTTCTCAACAATAATCCCGATAACTGCTACTCTTTCCTCCATAAGTATAAAACTCCTTTCTGATTTCCGATACCTCCCGTAAATCTGAGGTTTTATTTCATATTCTCCTGCAAAACGCCTTTGTTCAATCTATATACCTTCTCGCAAATAAAATCATAAAGCCTGTGTGTTGAATCCGGCTTTCCGATTTCACTGACAGCCCTCTCCATTATCTCCCTGCGCCATGAATATTCAAAAAACTGATAAAGAGCACTTTCAAGAGGGAAGGTTTTGCTTATCATCATAGCAACCCCCGAATTTACAAGAAACTCCATATTTCTTTCCTCCTGACCCGGGATAGGGTTCATAAGAATGAGGGGCAGTCCCTTTGCCATTGCCTCAGAGGTAGTCAGTCCGCCCGGTTTCGTTATAATAATCTCCGCGGCATCCATATACTCATCCACATTCACCGTAAAACCCAGACACCGTACAGGCTTACTCCATTGACGGCTGTCAATAGCGCTCTTAGCCTTATCGTTATTTCCGCAGATAACCACAAGCTGATAATCATAATCATACCTGTCACAGGCTTCTATAACACCTGTCATATCTCCAAACCCCATTGAGCCCATCATTATCAGCACCATCGGCTTTTTCGGAAGCCCCAGCTTCCTTTTCATTTCCTCTTTATCATTCTTTACCGTAAACTGCTCTCTTACAGGTATACCAAAAGGAAGTACCCTTGAGGGATTTATTCCTTTTTTTCCGGCGGCAGAGGACAGAAGACCATCCGGCAGAACATAATAATCAAGTCTTGATGATTCCCAGAAGGGATGAATGGTAAAATCCGTAACAATCCCGAAGGTAGGGCAATTAAGTACTCCGTGTTTCTGCAAAACTGTCATGAGAACTGCCGCGTAGGAATGTGTTCCGATAACAAAATCAGGATTATACTCCATCATATATCTTTCAAGCTTCTTTGACAGAAACTTTGTAATTATCGCCTCCGGCGAATAGCTTTTAGACGGCTCATCCTTTTTATCAAGAGTATCATAAACCTTACCGTATGCCTCCCTGAGATATTTTGTGGCAATCAGGTAACCGTCCTGAACACCCTCGCCAAGAAAACGGCTTATATACTCCAGAGTATCGAGCATTTCACAGTCAATGCCATGAGCATTCAGGCAATCCTTCATAGCAAGTCCGGTCGAGTGATGCCCGTAGCCGGCCTTTACAGACAATATTAACGCTTTCATAGATACCTTCCTCATATATTAATTAAGAAAATTTCATTTTCCTATTGCTATTATACAATATTTTTGGTATAATAACAAGGGGTAAATTTAAAATTTAATATTTTTTTGAGAAAGAGAGAGAGAAAACATGAGAAAGGTAACAAAAGCCGTTATCCCTGCAGCGGGCTTCGGGACAAGATTCCTCCCCGCAACAAAGGCAGTTCCAAAGGAGATGATTCCGATTGTGGATACGCCGACAATACAATATATTGTTGAGGAGGCGGTAAACTCGGGAATCAAAGACATTCTGATAATTACCGGCAGAGGCAAGGACGCAATAATGAATCATTTCGATAATTCCTTTGAGCTTGAGACGGTGCTTGAACGTGAAAACAAGACTGAGCTTCTGAAAGCGGTTCGTGAGGTGTCGCAGATGGTTGATGTGCACTTTATCCGCCAAAAGGAGCAAAAGGGTTTAGGTCACGCTGTATCCTATGCAAAGCAGTTTGCCGCAGGAGAGCCCATTGCAGTTATGCTGGGAGACGACGTTGTCGTAAACGATAAAAAGCCTTGTCTTAAACAGATGATTGACAAGTATGAGGAGCTTGGAGGAAGCATTCTCGGCGTTCAGACCGTAGATCACAGCCAGGTTTCAAAATACGGAATAGTTGACGGGGAAAAAATTTCAGACAGAACATATAAGGTAAACAGTCTTGTTGAAAAACCAAGACCTGAGGATGCCCCGACAGATGTGGCAATTCTCGGAAGATACATCATTACCCCCGGAATATTTGAGTGTCTTGAACGCACTCCGAAAGGTGCCGGCGGTGAAATACAGCTTACAGACGCTTTGTTCCTTCTTGCAGAGCATGAGCCTGTTTACGCATACGATTTTGAAGGGAAGCGCTATGATGTAGGCAATAAAATGGGATTTCTTCAGGCAACCGTCGAGTTTGCACTCAGGCGTGAGGATTTGCGTGATGAATTTTCAGAATATCTGAAAAATCTTAATGCTCAGCTTTGAAAAAGCCGGCCGCCGGGCATCAATATAATAATAGAGTCCCCGCCTTCTCACGAGACGGGGACATATCTATCGTGCAGTTTTATTAATTGCTTAGTCCTGAACAGGAGCACCTACGGGACATACACTTGCACAGCTTCCGCATTCGATGCACGCGTCAGCGTCAATCACGTACTTGCCGTCGCCTTCGCTGATGCAGCTTACGGGACATTCAGATGCGCATGCGCCGCAGCTGATACAATCGTCTGTAATTTTAAATGCCAATGGAAACACCTCCCTCAATAATTCTACAGACATAATTATAACACACTTTTTTCTATTCTTCAAGAGTTTTTAAAATTTCTTCGTCTTTTTTTTCAAAATTCAATGGAATATGGACATTTTTAATAGTTTTAATTTGAGATACAGAAAATTCTTGTTGTGTTTGCTCACATGTATTTCCTTAATTTAACGTATAATTGCTAATCTGTCTGATAAAATTAATTTTTATTTCATATTCTCTTAATTTTTATATGATATATTGTATATATAAAATGAATCAGGGGAAATAACCTACGTGCATATACAGCCTTCTTATTTCCCGGTTTTGACATCAAAACAAAACGAAAGCTATTAAAGAATGGAGGAATTGAAATGAAAAAGCAAGTCGGATTTTTAACGGCAGCAGCCCTGAGCTGTACACTGGTATGCGGCTCACTTATTGCGTTCTCCGATGTGCAGGAGGCGTATCAGGTAACGGCAAGCACCGCGCCGCAGTTTATTATTGAGGTAGACAGCAATGATGTTACTTTCTTCGACGTATCGGGTAACGAGGTACAGCCCATTGTATATAACGGCACAACATATCTTCCGGTTCGTGCGATAGGAGAGCTGATGGATAAAAATGTTAACTGGGATCAGTCCTCGCTTACGGTAACAATCGCCGGAGACCGTGCGGTTGACACTGTAACAGGTACGGAAGACACCGACGCCGAAGAGGAAACCGTAACAGTGCAGATTCGTCCGGATTTTACCATTATTGTTGACGGTATAAAACAGAAATTTACAGATGTCAACGGCAATGCGGTTTATGCAATGCTGTATAACGGCTCAACATATCTTCCGCTCAGAGCAATAGGAAAGCTTATGGGCAAAAATGTTCTGTGGGATTCGGATACAAAGACAATTTCCCTCTACGGCACTGTAAGTGCACAGGACCCGCTCGTAACCGATGCAGACAGCTTTAATTCAACCGCTGTGACACCCCAATCTCCGCCTGATAACAATAACGGATTCAGCCTCGGAAATACAGGTAAAGACGAAGCAAAAAGAAAAGCCCTTGAGCATGCCGGGCTGACTGACGCGGAAAACATACGTTTAAAACCGGAGCATGATGACGGAAGAAAAGTTTATGAAATTGAATTCAGTAAAGACGGAATAAAGTATGAGTATAAAATTGACGCGGACACAGGAGAAATAATCTCCGACAGCCGCGACAAGCAGCAAAAGCCAAACGCCGCCGCACAGCAGGGTGAATATATAAGTGAAAAAAAGGCTAAAAGCATTGCTCTTGCAGCAGTAAACGGGGCAGCGGAAACTAATATTGTAAAATGCGTTCTTGACCGCGACGACGAACAAAGCTGCTACGAGGTTAAAATCATTTTGGGCAAAACGGAATATGATTTTGAAATTGACGCCTATACAGGTGAAATTCTTGAACATGAATCAGAATTGATTGATGATTGATTAAAACTGACGTCAAAGCCAAAAAATTCTTTAACTGTGTAAGTAAAAAACAACAATGTTTTGGAAACATTTGTACTGTTAAGGGGCTGCTGCGTTAAGCAGCAGCCCCGAAAGGTTTTGCATTTTTTTATTGCATGTTTTTACCGGATCTATTCACATTCAGTACGTATTTTTCTTTTTTTGTTTCGCTAACCCTTAAGCATCAGGACAGAGCAAACGGTAAATAACCACGCCTGCCTCTCCTCTTGTTGCGTTCGCCCTCGGAGCAAATCCGGAGTCTTCCCTGCCTTGCATCAGTCCGTAACTGCCTGCCTTGTCTATATATTCCAAGGCCCAATTGCTGATCACTGCACCGTCTGCATATTCCGTATGAACAACCTCCGGCAAGGCTTCCCCGGTTTCTTTTGCATGAAGCTCACAGGTCAGAGCCAGCATCTTCGCCATTTCTTCCCGGGTAATAAAATCATTCGGACAAAATTCCTTATTCTGATTTCCTGTAATGATGCCGCTGTTGTATGCCGCCTGCACTACTCCTGCAAACCAATCATTTTCTGCTACATCCACAAAGGTTCCCGACCGGTATTCTTCTGCCTTCCATCCCATTGCACGGGACAGCAGAGCCGCAAATTCCGCACGGGTAACGTTCTGTTCCAGCTTTAAGGTACCATCATCCATGCCGCGCATTAACTCATGGTCAATCAAATACTTGATTTCCTCCTTGCCCCAGTAATCCTTTAACTCCTTTTCAAAAGGCCCTTCGGGAGCCTGCGGTCCTTCTGTCTGTGCGGGTGGTGTCGGCTGCACGGGCACAGATGGCTGCTTGGCTGTACTGCCACCCATACCGCTGCTGGTCCCGCCGCCCGGACGATTATTGCCGCCACCGCCGCTGTTGCCGGGTTTTCTGTCCGGTTTCGGAGTTTCCGTCGGCTCATCGCTTTCGTCAATAATGGGAGTGCTTCCAAAGTAAACATATTTGCCGGACAGCTTGAAATCATGATTCTCTGTATTCCATTTCAGAGAACTAATCTTAGCGTTGGTATCCGCTCGGAATGTGCATTTGGTCAAATCCACATTTTTGGAAGATGCAAGCTCTACGCTTCCGTATTCAATCCGTGCGCCGAGCTGCTCAACCTTTTCCTCAGATTGGAACAACATCTTATCCTTTGAGAGGTCTTTGATGTATGTACCGTCCTGAATCACCAGCTGTGCAAGATTTCCGCGGCTATCACGCTCTACATACGCCAGTCTGGCATCGGTTTCATAATTTCCGAACTGACGTACCGCCTGCATTTTAGGATCATGCACCAAATAATAATAAATATCCGAGCTCTCGCCCTGATCCGGCTCAATGCTGATATGCGACGCAGCCGCGCCGTTGTTCTCCACATTTTCCAGCTCCACTTTTTCGGTGCTGATTTCAGCAGTCTGCCCCGGCTTTTCAGGATAGAGAACCGTGTCAAAGGTAACAGGACCGATTCCCGCCTTCTCATAGCGGAGATAATCCGCTGTGGTTGCAACATAGTAACCGTTTCTGATAGAACCTGTCATCGAATCATCGTTGACCGGAACTACCTGCACATTTGCATCAGCAAGTATATTACTTCTGCCCTTCAAGCTGACATCGTCAAGGGTAATGTTCGCATCCGGCGGCATATGCCACAGCTGCTGATAGGTATGCGATGCATTCTTGCTCGTAGGATTCATATAGTCGCTGACCAGTATAAAACCGGAACGCAGATACAAAATATTACGGGTATGCAAAGCATCCGGATTTGTTTTTGTCACGTTAGAGCTATTATCATAGATTGAGTTCGTTTCCCAGAAATTGATTTCCCCTCTGCTCGTATTCCGCTGATTCTTTTCGTCTACGGTAACGGTGTTATGGGCGGTTGCAGACTCTATATAATTTTTAACCGCACCTGTTGAATAAGAATAGTACAGCTGGTCGCTCAGCAACTGACGTCCGTAGGCAAAAAGAATAATTGCGTTATCATCGTTATGACCATGATGAGCATTACTGCCCCCAACATCCGAGAAAAGATATACAGCGTTGTCGCCCCAATCACTCCGCATCACAATCCTCTTGGTATCATTATACCGATACGAGGTATAGGGCGGAGGTTCTACCTCTCTTCCCTCCGTTGCAAAATATGCAATAACCGGATCGTCAAACTCCTCATACGCCTCCTTAATATTGGTATAATACGTCGTGGTAACCTCCGAACTGTCACCCCATTGGTTATCACGCATTCCCGGCGCCGCCAGATTAATAATAGAGCGTATGATAACTCTTGCCGAATCAAACTGTTCCTCATTCCGGAACGGAAGGTCAGGATTACCTGTAATACGATTTGACTGCAGGTATCCAAGTGTGTTGCCTGCTGTCATAGCAGCATAAGCGATTGAATCCTCCTCATAAGAGCCATCTTTACCGATCAAAGTACTGCTCATAACCCAATCCATTTTCTTCCGCACTCTTTCCAAGGCGTCGTCATAGATACGGAATTCATTAAAGAAACAGTTTCCGTTATGGAGTGCACGAGCGCCGACGATTCCTGTATTATTGGTCATATTGATTAAGTAGTTGTTGTATGCAATTTCATATTCCGATTTCCACATATATTTAAGGGTGGCACTCCAAATCTCCGGCGTCATATATTTACTCTCAAACAGCCGTATCAAATCCACCGGCATAGCAATCAAGCGGCAGCCCAAATCTAAGTTGTGGCGGTATGCCGGATTGCCTTTTGCATCCTTTCCCGTTTGCTCCAGCCAGCCAACCCACTGACGAAGCGCAATACCCGCATAATATTCTTTATCACCGGACGCATGAATATAATTGGCGACAAACCGGAAAAACCAGGTTTCAAAACGGTCCTGCTCCTCACGGTAACGGTATCCGCAATAGTCCGGCATAATAAAACGCAGATATTTTTCACCGTCCCATGAATATGCCATGTTCTCATATTTATTGCTATTGTTACCATCAATTGACCTAAACGTAATTTTATTTTCTTTCCAGCTGTTGGTCGGCACCTTAAACGCCAGCACTTCTTTTTCATCATTCGAAGTAGCGTTTTTTCCGTAGAGCTTTAATGTAACACGAGAAATGTTACTGTTAAGACTCAGCGGAGATAAATCAAACTTGAGATGTGCGCGTTTGGTATTGGCGTCCATCGGCTGTGCGGCACCGATAGAGGATACGCTTTCCTCCACGCGCAGGGTGGATTCCGAACCATAGTTTTTAGCTGCGTTACCGCCGGCGCTGACCGTAGCATCGTCAGACGCAATCAAGGTAGTTACCACGCCGTTGGACTCCACCTCCAAAATCGGGGGATGTGCTCCCTCTTCCTTGCTGGCAAAAACTGCTTCGTTTCCATCTTTTCGATATGCCATTAAATAGAAAGAAACCATTTTGTCCGCACTGATTTTGATTTCATCCCACAGAGGACTCACGTCAAAAGAGATATACTGATCTGTCCCATTGACCATAGCGCTGCCCAGCATCTTCCATGTCGGGTGAAAGTAGAGATTATGATTCATCGTATAGGCTAAAAACCGGCTCTGGGCGTTCTGCGCGCTTGGTACACCCAAGTTCATCTTTTCTTTCTTTGCAGCAAAATAGTCAAAAACAGCTTGCTTTACCTCACTGTAATCTCCGTCGGCACGCATAACTGCCTCTTTAACCTCCAACATTTCCGGATATTTGTCGTAATCAAAATATCCCGGATTCTCCCATTCTCCGGTTACAGAATTGTACTTACCGTAAAATTCCTCATCCGAAAGATTTGTGATATCTGTGGTATCCTGAAAATCATAGATAACCGAATCCAAATCTTCGTCTGTCACAGCGGCAAGCTGAGCCGCCGGAGCGGCGCTCGCCATATCCGCATTGACTTCCTCTTCGGAAGTCTCCCCGGAGAATTCTTCTGAATCCATAGCTTCCTCCTCCGGTTCATAAGCCTGCACCTGCCAAGCCGCCTCTTCCCCTGCAGCCGATTCCTCCGGAGCGGCGCTTGCCATGACGGGTACGCAAAGGAAAAGCATCGTTACAGCCAGCCAACAGGCTGTCCATTGTTTGAATTTTTTATTCATCTTTTTAACCACAAGCCTTTCTGACTCATCACTATTCTAACAAAAAATTGCGTAAGTGCCTTACCTTGAGTCTGATAAGGCGCCGGAATGATTAACGAACATATACAATACCGCGTACCGTGTTATTCTTAATATGAACCATAACCGTTCCGTCACCCGGTACAATATCCCGTGTTTCAATCAATTTAATGGTATTGTTCCGTTTATTAAACTGATATACAGGCGGAGTATTACGGCTGTTGACTAAAACCGTTTCATTTCCTCCTGTTTGAAATTTAAACGTGAAGCGGTCAACCCGGCGGTTCGTGATATCGTCAATTTTATCATAAACAATATCTTCAACCTCGCCAACGGTAATTTGTCCCATTGCTTCCGGGTTAATATCCATGGGGTCTCCAAACTGTCCTTCTCCGCGGTCAGGATTCACAGCGCTATCGATCCTGATAACTTTGCTGATCCGGTTTGAAGAAGGTGAAACCGCATAATAGAATAAATCTCCGGGCAAAAGGCTTTGCGCGGCTGCTTCAGCCTCTTCTTCTATCAAATAACTTTTCTTTGCGCCATCTGACCAGAAGGTAAGCCGATGTACTGTATTTTCTTCCTCATCCAAAGCAAGTGCAGCTGTCTCAAGAACAGAGAGCTTATCCTTATCTAAAATCATGGTGGTAGCGTCATATTGTAAGGTAGTCATGATCGTGATCATGCGAACACATTCCGTATCCTCATTGATATCATACCCGTTGATGGTATATTCCTGCGCATCATTGATTTCAACGGAAGCTAAATAGTCTTTCTTCGATACATCTCCCTGGTTTTCGTAGTCCGGTATCATAAGCACTTTTGTTGTTTCTTCCGCACCAAAGGCTCCGAGCATCTTGCCGCCGAATATTTTTTCCTTTGCATTATAAATACGTTTTTCTTCCCGGCTGTCTAATTCCGTTCCTACAACCGCAGGAATAGAAATACGATTGATTTCCCCCTGTGAATTTGTCCGGTAGGAAACGATCCGATTCAAACGCTCTCTCCCATTTGTGCCGCTGAAGAATTCCAGCAATTCCGATCCTTTTTTGCTGACGCCGTCCACTGTCACCTTGTCAGCAAACTGCATGGTCTGAATTCCGGAATTTTGCCCCTTCAATTTCAAGGTAACCGAAGCATCGTCCTCTATGTCTGACTTCTCCTCCACCTCTACGAAATCCCCAGGCAAAACCATCATTGTCATGATTTCGTCTTCCGAATCATCGGCGTACACATTCGCTATGTACCCATATTTCAGGACGGAAACCGATTCCAGCGTCTCTTCTGCCCATGCGACCTCACCTCGGAAGTTCAGATAAAAAGCGGAAGTATCCCCGACCATAATATCCAGATCCGCCCCCGGTTCTAACGCATACTCTGTTCCGTCAATCACAATATTCTCTTCATTCAGTGCGTCAATCGTCCCATCAATGGGTTCCTGCCCGGTCACTATCCGGATAAAGCTGCCGTCCAGGCTCTCAAAAATACTGACAAAGGTATTCGGCCGGATATCTGCCGGGGTAATCGAATTCCCCTCGCTGTCCTGCAGCTGATACATAATTTTTTCATCATCGTCAAAATTAATGAACTTTCGTCCATGATTTTCTGCATTCTGTTTAAAATAAATCACATTTTCGCGCACATCCCGAACCATCCTGCTTTCAAAGCATTCTACATCAACAATATCGTACTGCCGATCACCGTTATTGTCTATCAGTGTCACGGTTCCTCTTTCCAGTGCAATATCGGCATCCCGATATTCCGGCACTACGCGCATATTTCTGACAAAGATAGCGCCGTCATCCAGCTGAAGCTGCTGTTTCTTTCCGTTTTCCTCAGTCCAGTAAGTAAGCCGGCCGTTTTCCACTCCTTCAAATTCCTTGTCAAAGATAATCTTCTCTGTGTTATCTTTTAGTGCACGGATGCTGACGATGACTTCCTCTCCATATCGGCCGGTACGAATATAGCATTCTACCGAACGACCGATGAACCCGGCTGCGTTTTTAACTGTCGTTTGATACACAACGCCGTCAACTGCAATCTCATCGTCCTCCAATTCCTGTCCATATCCCATCGTCAGGTTCATAGTAGCGTTTGCGGTAACGATGCCTTTAATCAGACGCATGTTTTCCCTGCTGCTTTGCCCCATCAGCCTGTCACGAAGTGTCTCATCGGAAACTAACCGGTTTCCCTCTATGCTGTAATCTTGCTGCAGCAGATGTGTGTCTAAAACAGCGTTGACCATTGCAAAAAATTCTGCCCGGGTAAGCGCCGTTTCATTATCTACCTTACCCCATCTCATCATATCAATCCCATAAGCCACCGTACGGTAACCGGCAGGATACCCGCCGTTTTTCTCTGCAATGCTGTCATACTTTAGAACACACACCAGCGCCTTCATTGCTTCATCAAGAGAAACCGAATCATTAGGGCGGAATTTCCCGTCTCCATCCCCTTTTATGATTCCGATTTCATATAACAGCCGGATATCCTTGTAGAACCAATCCTCGGATGTAACATCAGAAAATACCTGCTGCGTTCCCCCCGGCTGCAAATCACTCATCCCGTTCAGGCATACAACAATAGCGGCGAGTTCAGCACGGGTAAGTGTATCCGATAAGTGCAGCTCACCATTTTCATCCCCTTGCATAATCCCCAGAGACTGTAAGTCAAAAATAGTTCTGTCTGACAATGTCGTTTCCGCATGGGTGGTGAAGCAGGCTTCGGCCATTATCAGAACAGATACCATTATACTGCATAATTTTTTCCAGTTCATTGATGTCCTCCATTTTCATCCTCCGCAGCAAGCAGCGAATATAAAATTTTCGCTGCCGCCGCCCTGTTTGCATTCGCTTTCGGATTGAAATATCCGTTTTCATCCCCGTTAAGTATCCCGGCTGTCTGAAGAATTCCAACTGCATTTAAGGCGTATTCCGCAATTTGTGTCTGATCCTCAAACTGTCTTTGTGCTTCCTTATGAGCCAGAGTTTTCTGTGCTGCCTCTGCTGCACGCAAGGTCATCACAGCCATATCCTGACGTGTAATTTTTTGTCCTATGCCAAACAGTCCGTCTCCAATGCCGTTAACAATCCCGGCCTTCACTGCTCCGCCAACATAAGCTGCATACCATTCGCCGGAATTTACATCTGTAAAATCACCGGTATTTACGGTTTCAAACCCAAAAGCAAGCACCAGCATCTTGACATATTCTTCTCTTGTAATATCATCCAAGGGTTGGAATTTCCCGGCTTCTTTGCCATTCACAATTTCTTTTTTGCACAAATCAAGAATTGCAGTTTTTGCCCATGTCACTTCACCAAGATCAACAAATATTTCTGTTGGCTCCGCCGGATGGGTTGTCGGCTGAGACGGTAATGACGGAACGGTTCCGCCTCCGCGGCTGCCTCTGTTTCCCGTGCCGCCCGAACCGGCGCCGCCTGAACCGGTGCCGCTTGAACCGTTAGAGGTTCCGGAAATTGTCCGCAGGAACCGCTTCAGCTCCGTTACGGAACCGCTCTTCACTTCAGCGATCAGCGTCACATTCTTATCAGATGATTTATGTATGACTGTATAATCATCGGAAATCAGTTCATTCGGTGTAAAACTCCATGTAATAGTGGATCCGAAAATTCCGCTTTCAGGCAGGCTGATTGAATCTGCCGTAATCCTCTGTGGAAAATCCAAAACCAGAGCCTCCGCGTCCGCCTTATTCGGCTTTGATCCGCAGCCCGCCATACCGGTCACCATCGCCAGCGCCGCCGCAATCATTATTACTTTTTCCCAGTTTTTCATTCTTTTCTCCTCCTCATATTATATTATATCATAACCAAGGGTAAAAGTCACTAATAAAATCTTTAAAAAATCTCTGTTTTCTTCTTGACATTTAATAGTTAGCCTATTTTTATTTTACCATTATATCCGTACGTCAATCATTTTTTTCCATAATCAACCTTTCACAGCACCGATCATAACGCCTTTTACGAAATATTTCTGCACAAACGGGAATACAATCATCATTGGCAATGTCGATACCACAATAATTCCATATTGCATAATGCTGGTCAGGTTCTGCTGTTCCTCTGCGGATTCGCTGCCCTGAAGCATGCTGGACATAGCGTTGGTGGAAATCAGCAGTTCCCGCAAAATCAGCTGCAAGGGCTTCCATTCCTGATCGTCTATGTATAGCAGTGCGTTCATGTAAGAATTCCAATGCTGCACTCCGTAGTACAGAGCAATTACCGCGATCATGGTTTTTGATAGCGGCAGCACGATAGTGCAGAAAAACCGGGTATTGCTGCAGCCGTCTATCTTTGCAGCCTCCAGCATTTCATATGGAATCGTGTTCTCAAAGAACGTCCGGGCAATAATCATATTATACACTACTAACGCAGTGCAGACAAGTAAAACTATAGGATTGTTATATAACCCCAAATTCTGAATCAGCAGGTAAGTTGGGATCATACCACCATTAAAATACATTGTCACGATAAAAAATATCATAATTGGGTTTCTGCCGACCAAATCCTTTCGGGACAATGCATACGCCGCCGGAAGCGTTACGATCAAATTGATCAATGTTCCGGCAACCGTATAGAATGCGGAATTTAAAAATCCGCGGAAGATCATGCTGTCCTGAAATATCTTATCATAGCCAATGGTGGTAAATCCCCGGGGAAACAGGATTACTCTGCCGGTACTAACCATTTCCGGTCTGCTGAAAGACGCAATAACTACGAAATACAAAGGATATACGCATATGATCAAAAGTAAAAACATCAAAAAACTGGCCACACAGGCAAAAATCCGATCATCCAATGTTTCCGTAATATGTGTTTTTTTCATTTTTCTCATTTCTTTTCTCCCCTCATCAGAATAGCGACGAATCGCCAAGCTTTTTCGCAACCGTGTTGACAATCACCAGCAAGATACAGCTGACCGCCGAATTGAAGAATCCAACTGCGGTTGCAAGACCATAATCGTTATTAATAACACCCATCTTATATAAATAAGTAGGAAGTGTCTCCGATACCGAAAGGTTGAGCGGCGTCTGCATCAGGTATACCTTTTCAAACCCGATATTCATGATACTGCCTGTATTTAAGATTAAAACAATCACTACCGTAGGCAGAATGCTTGGGAGTTCCAGATAACGTATCTTTTGCAGACGGTTTGCCCCGTCCACGGTAAATGCCTCATACAATTCCGGCGAAATACCGGTCAAGGCCGCCACATAAATGATACTGTTCCATCCCAGGGTCTGCCATACGCCCGACCAAACATATAAATGGCGAAAATATTCCGGTCGTCCAAACACATCGGCAGTTTCTACATGAAAAAGCTTTTCTATAACAATGTTAAATACTCCGGTATCCGGCGCAAATACAATCTTCATGATACCAACCAGTACCACAACCGAAATAAAATTAGGTGCGTATGCCGCCAGCTGGACTGACTTTTTAAACATGCCGTTTTTCACATTATTAAAAATAATTGCAAGAATCACCGGTAACGGCAAGGTGGCCGCCAAATAATACAAGCTCAGAAGCAGGGTGTTAAACAAGGTGCTCCAAAAGTTATATCCCTGAAAGAAACGCTGGAAATGTTTCAACCCCACCCAAGGGCTGCCCATTACACCTTCCAGCATATTGTAATCTTTAAAAGCCATTAAAACGCCATACATGGGCCCATACAGAAAAATAGCCGTATATACCACTGCCGGTATCAAAAATATGTATAATTCATAATTTACGCCAATCCGTCTCCATATACCGGTTTTGTTTTGCCGCATCGCCGCCTGTTTTCTTTTTTTCTTTCGTTCGTTTTGAACTAAACCCCCGGCCTTATTTTCGGCCGCTGAATAATTTGCTTGCATTCCAACCGCTCCCTTCTGTTAACCTTCTTTTTTTCATCGCTGATTTTCTCCTCCTCTGCTTTTGTTAATATTATTATAATACATAAAGGCTTTATAGGGCAATGCACGAAAACTGAATTTAATTTGCAATTCCCGAATTGCCAAAAAACCGTCCGAAAAAAATGTGCAATTCTTGCAATCCTCTATACAAAACTTATCATATGGTTGTTTCAAGTCCCTTTTTATGCTATATTTTTTATAACAAATGAATTTAACTATTGTATTTCCCCTGTTTTTATGCTATAATGACATATAAACCTTATAAAATTCGAGCGCAAATACATTCATTTTTCATCAAAAATCAATGTATTTTCAAAAAGGAGGTCACTCAGTTGAAGCTGCATACCGAAAAAGGCTTTCGTTCATCTATCCGTTATAAATGGACAGCCTATTTTCTGATCATTTTATTGATTCCTTTAATTTTTAATACAGCCTCATTTTTGTTCTATTCGGATAACATCCAAGATAACATCAATGAGAAAAATGCGGGATTCTATGAAAATATCTCTAATGTATTGGAGACGAGTCTCTCCCAGTATCGAAAAGTCGGACTGGAGCTGAGGCTTTCTCCATCCGTGCGCAGCCTTGCAAATCTCTCTTCCACCCATACGCCGGAGGAAAACCAGGTCAATAATTTAAAAAATGAACTGCGCCAATATAATTTTTACTTAGACAGCGCATATGATGCGTATGTCTATTTTGAAAACCTGGGCATGCTCGGCTCGGTAAACGGACTAAAAACCTGTTCATCCGCTTTTGAATCTCTTTACAGCAGATTTGATATTGATTACAATGCCTGGCAGGAATGGCTGGCTACACCCTATGAAATGTATTGGGTTTTAGAGAGCAGGAACAATCTGACAGATGTCAGTTCAAAATATACCTTGCTCAAATTCCCGCTGTACAACAATTCACAGCAGCAGAATACCAATCTGGTAGTCGTACTGAGGGATAATTATTTTTCCTATCAAGTTAAAAAAATTGTTCAGAATGATAAAGTAGACATCGAGCTTTACGATCGATATGATACTTTAATGTGCACCACTTTTAACAGCGACGAAACATCGCTGCCTGTACGCAATCAATTTGAAAATCTGAAAGGTCTTTTTGAAACGGAATTGCAGGACACGAAAATGATGGTTCATTATATCATTCTGCCGACTGAGGGCTGGAAGCTTGTTTTTTACACGCCAAAAAACCATTATTACCAAATTTCCCGGCAGCTGAACCAGATTGGTATTTTGATGCTGGTCGCCGTTGCTGTGGGGCTGCTGCTCATTCAGGTTTTTGTGAAAAGGCAATACCGTCCGCTGAAAAACATCTTAAAAAAAATCCCGTCTAAAGTGAACGGTGAAAATGAATACTCCAGAATCCAAAACATGATGACGGAATCCCTGAAGGAGCATCAAAAAAATGAACTGCTTCATGAAAAACACGAGAAAAACCAGTTTAACCGCTTCCTGATGCAAATGCTGAATACCTCCGGTCCCAGCTTAGTCTTGGATAACATCAAAGACCGGCTTGGCAGCTTCTTCACAAACCAGCCAAACCAGATCCTGCTTTTTTCTCTGGACAGTTATACCCAGCTGTTTCCTGAGGAGAATATACCGGACTATGAGAGGTTCATCATTCTATCAGATATGCTGGATAATATGGGCAGTGAGGTCCTCGCGTCACATCAAATTGAGAGTTATTTTCTCGAGAGCGGCGGAAATATGGTAGCACTGGTCAACCTGCCCAGGCGCTGTGATTCATATATGCTCAACGAATATTTAGAAGAGTTTTTGACGCTGGTCAAACAGCATCTTAACGTCACACTGACAGCGGGTGTAAGTCAGCCTTGCGCCGAGCTTTTCGGCCTGTCGCAGGCGTATCAAGAGGCGCTGACTTGTCTGGAATATATACGCCTTAATCCTGACAACCGGATTGTCTTCTATGAGGATATTTCAAAGGAACAGGTAATATCCTACACCTTTTCTACAGAGGAAGCCACCACATTGATCCGCTATATTCAGCAAGGAGAACAGGAGGCAGCCTGCGCCTATATAACGGAACAATTTCATCGGTTTATTCAGACGACAGGCATACAGCCGAGTGTCTTACCGTACTATATCCACGATATCACCAATACACTGATGAAAACCTTTCGGCCTTATGTATCTGAGGAAGCGCAGAGCTCCATTAGTATTTTGCACCTTCTGTCTGTCTCTAAATCCGCAAATGTCACTTCTATACAGAATGAGTTGGATAATCTGATTAAAAGCCTTTGTTTTCAAATTGCGCAGGAAACCCGGCTTAATGCGGAACACGAATCAAAAAAAGCTTCCCTGGCATACAAAATCAGGGATTATATTGACCAGAACTACACAGATCCATTACTCTGTACCGAATCAATTGCACAGGAATTTGGTATTACTTCCACCTATGTATCCAAAATATTCAAGAGTATTGAGGAACATGGTTTCGTCAACTATGTCAATGTAAAACGGATAGAAAAAACAAAACAGTTACTGGTAGAAACGTCTAAGAAAATCGATGAAATTATAGAAGAATCCGGTTTTCTGAACACCTCATCCTTTATCCGGTTGTTCAAGTCCCACGAAGGAATTACCCCGGGCAATTATCGGAAACTGTATAAACCAAAACATACACAATCGGATCAATAGTCATGAAACAAAAAACTGAGGGAATACCGCCCGGTGCCTACCGGAAGCTCCCTTCGGAAAACAAAGATTTAAAGGAGGAATACCCATGCAAAGCTTTAACGCATCTCTTTTTGACGAGCTGACGCCGATTTACCCCGATACAGACGCAGCAGAGGGCACGGACAGCTACCGTGTTGCCGGATGCAACGGAACCTTTACGGGTGTACATATTATGCTTAACGGACTCGTTCCGGGCATTCCGGTCAGTGTGGAAATTCAAGGTCCGCACCGCAGCTATAAAACATTTCGGCTCCGTGCTCTGCCCGTAGAAGTGAATACAGGGGCAAAACAGAGAACGGAATACCTAAAAGATGATGTGAACGAAAATGTCATACGCCGTGCGCCTTTTATGACCTATGATGTGCTGGAACCGTTTTTTAAAATCTTTCAGCCCTTGTATACCACCGCAGCAATTGCGGTTAAAATCCCCATCGAATATTGCCGTAAGCAACGGACACAAACCTTTCAGATTTCAGTCACCCACGCCGGAATCACCCGTAGGCTGACCCTCTTTATTGATGAATATCCGGCTTCTATACCAAAAGCCGGAAAGGATACATTTAAGTATGTAAATTGGTTTACTCTCGATCATATTGCCGAAGCCTTCAACTGTGAAAAATGGTCGCCCCGGTTTTTTATCATTTTGGAAAGATATATGCGCGCGGCCGTATTTTCCCGTCAGAATGTATATAATATCGAGTTGTACGAAGTATTCGACTTAGACAAAAACGGCCGTCCCCGGTTAAACGAAAAACGTCTGACCGCCATTATCAATCTTGCGCGGCGCTCGGGGATGGCGTATTTACAGGGCGGAGCATTCACGGGACGACTGTGCCCAACCTCTGATAACGACTCATTTTATCAAAGCCTGGATCACGAAAATATTCAAAATCCCGACGAAATCGGCGAGGCGTTTAAGCTCGCAGCGTTTGATGAGTTTGACCATGTAACGGAGGCAAAGGTTCTGACCTCCGGCGCGCCGCTCTCCACAGAGCAGGGCGAAGCGGATTTGCGCTCTATGGCGGCGCAGCTTTACGCCTATCTGCAAAAAAACAATCTTTGCGATATATGGACGCAGTGCTGTTTAGATGAACCAAACGAGGCCTTGGAGCCTGTCTACCGAAAAATCAACCGTATCGTCCGCGCCGAAATGCCGGGCATCGAGCTTCTTGAACCGACACTGGTCGGCTCCCCGCTTGAGGATACCATGGATATTTGGTGCCCAACCGTTGCGGAATATGAAGAAAACCAAGATTTTTACTCATCGCGCATTGCAAAGGGAGAAAAGCTATGGGTTTATACCTGCCTGACGCCCGGCGCAAACTACTGCAACCGTTTGCTGGATATGGAAAGACTCCGTCAGGTATGGCTGGGCTGGTCCCCTATGCGTTATCCCGACATAAGCGGCTATCTGCATTGGGGCGGCACCTTCTATCAAAAGGAGGGCGTCTATAATCGTCAGACCGCCTTTTTCTCAGAAAATGTGCTGGAATTCCACCCCAAATACGCTATGTTCCTTCCCGCAGGCGATGGGTGTATCTTCTTCCCCGGTCACAACTTCCCGTTGATTTGCACCAGGAGCGAAGCGCACCGAATCGGTTTGGAGGATTTATGTCTGCTGACGCAGCTGAATCAAAGCTGCCCCGAGAAGGTACAGTCTATGCTGGACAGAGTATTCCGCAAATTCTGCGACTTTGAAAAGGATGTAACAGTATACAGAAAAGTCAGAAAGGAGCTGCTTGAGGCGGTCTCTCAAAACTAATTGAAGCACATTCTCCCACTTCCTCAGTCTTTGCACACAGTAAATATCCCCCGGTATATGAACAACCCCCAAAAAGTCAGACCTGAAAATCTGATTTTTTGGGGGTCAATCACTATACGGGGGTTTTTTAAATCGGAGCAACGCTCCTGCTTTGCTCGCAAGTAGCAGAGCTTGCGACAGATTGCAAGCAAGCGCAGGGAGCGTCAGCTCCTCAGAATTTCAGTGGGAGATTTGGGCTCCCACTGAAATTCTGAAATAGGACCCGCCGCCTAAGAGGCGAGGGACATCTGCACGTAGATTACATTTTTACAGCCCTGCCGGAATGCACAGCGGTGCTAATGTACCGTAATCCCATACGAACAGCTTAAGTTGTCTGCCGCTCAAATCGCTTGGCAGTGCAATGTCAACAGTTGCCGTTGCATTCTCGCCGCCTGCCGGTGTTTGACTCATCCATACCTGCTCTAACTGTCCTTCATTATACAACGCCGCATACAGAGCTACCGTACCGCTGAAACCGC
Organism: Clostridia bacterium; assembly: GCA_017935675.1. Lineage (GTDB taxonomy): Bacteria > Bacillota > Clostridia > UBA1381 > UBA1381 > RGIG9115. The sequence goes on from JAGBHE010000043.1 coordinate 24,264, forward strand.
TTATATCTGCGATGCCTTGCGTAATTGATGGATTCAGGGAGATAACCTCGTTTAAATCCGCGTCAAAGAACGCCGCTTGCTTCATTTTCACCGTTACGATAATGGGCGCGCCGTCTACTGTAACATAGCCTCCGTTTTGCGCATCCCGGATTGCCAGTATCGGAGTCAATTTAACCTCCTCAGCACCTTTTGCCGGACGCGTCACCTTACCGGTTTCATCGATAATTCCGGGCTTATCGGATTTCCATCCCATAACAAGCAGCTTGTTCTCGGTCTGTAAGCCGTCAGTCTCGCCGGACTTTAATTCCAAAGCTTCCGTCACATTCTGAGCCGACTCGTTGTTTCCTTTAATCCGGTCGAAGGTAATTTTTCCTTCCTCTGCTGCAGCCAGCTCCTTTGCCTGGTCTTCGGCGCTGCGCCATACCTTGATATTATCAACACTGCACATATCACCGGTTACCCATTTACTGGCAGGTCCTGCCGCAATTACCTTCCAGCCCTCAGTAGAAGAGCTCGCGATAATTTGCTTTTTCGCAGTAATTTCTTTTCCGTCAATCCACAGTCCGCCTAAATACTGCCTGTTTTCCTCATCTGTTCCCAGCAGCAGCCGAATCTTATGCGCATCTCCGCTGACAGAAGCGGAAGCATATACTTTAAGTGCCGTATCATAATACTCATAAGATATACTTGAACTGCCAACACGCAGCTTTGCTGCATTTGTTCCGTTTCCGTTACGTAAATAGAAATCGATATTCTGCCCCGCTGCCGCCGAAAGGCGCTTCAGATCCATCTCAAACATAAACTCCCCGGACAAAATCTGCGGGACATGTTTTTTTGTCTCTGCATTAATCACCGTTCCCGGCTGGAATGGAATCATCAGGTTTGTTCCGCCTAAATTTTTGGAAACCCATTTTGCCATGCCGCTTTCGCCGCCGGTAAGCACAATTTCTCCTTCTCCCATCACGCCGCCGCTTGTATAGTTTTCAACATAAGGAATGACCGTGCGCGCATGATCCTCGTTCGAATCTGTCAGAGCTTCTGTAAAATCCTCATTTGCAATATATCCGGTTTGCACTATATCCAGCGGCTTCATGCCCTTATCCGGCACTGTTACGGTGATCGGATTCCCGTCTGCCGTCACATAGTCGCCGGCAGCTTCGTCCAATGCATCAATCATACCCAACACCGGTGTAAGGGTAACGGTCGCAGCATCCCCTGAAAATGCGGGCTGATTAACCGTTCCGTCCGCCGCAATAACCGACTCGTTATCAGACTTCCATCCGAGGATAACCAAACCGCTTGCTGTCATCTGACCAATCATATCTGCCAGTTTCAGATCTTCGGTCACATTGCCTGCGTCCGTATTTCCGCCCTTTATCTGTTCAAAGGAAATATTATCGCTTCCTGCCGTGATAAGATCGCTGATCTGACTTGCCGTCGGACGCCATACCTTTATATTGTCAACGCTGCACATATCCCCTGTTACCCATTTTGATGCAGGTTCCGCGGCAATTACCTTCCAGCCGTCACTGGGATAATCCGCAATCACTTGTTTTTTCGCAGTAATTTCTTTTCCGTCAATCCACAGTCCGCCTAAATACTGTTTGTTTTCTTCATCTGTTCCCAGCAGCAGCCGAATCTTATGCGCATCTCCGCTGACAGAAGCGGAAGCATATCCTGCAAGCGTTGCCTTGCCGCTGCTATTCTTGTAATAATACTCATAAGTTATATTTGAACTGCCAACTGTCAGCTTTGCCGCATTAATACTTCCATTCCGGAGATAGAAACCGATTTTCTGTCCCGATACCGCCGAAAGGCGCTTCAGATCCATCTCAAACATAAACTCCCCGGACAAAATCTTCGGAACATGTTTTTTTGTCTCTGCATTAATCGTCGTTCCCGGCTGGAATGGGATCATCAGGTTTGTTCCGCCTAAATTTTTGGAAACCCATTTTGCCGTGCCGCTTTCGCCGCCGGTAATTACGATTTCTCCTTCTCCCATCACGCCGCCGCTTTTATAGTTTTCAACATAAGGAATGACAGTACGCGCATGATCCTCGTTCGAATCTGTCAAAGCTTCTGTAAAATCCTCAGCTGCCAGCATTGCCGGTTTTATACCGGGCAGTGCCGGCGTTGTGTAGGTGTTTTCCGACTCAATCGAAGCCGACGCAACACCGTAATCGTTATATGCCGTAACCTTGGCGCGATACTCTGCTTCCGGAGCCAAATCGTTAATCGTATAGGTCAGTGACGACGGCATAGGAGACACAACATTTTCCGACCAAACCTTCATGGTTTTATCAGTCTTTCCTGTGACCGTATTCACCAGCTCAATCTGATACTTATCTACCTTTTGCGCATTATTCGCCTGGGGGAAGCTTACAGTCACTGTATCCTCCGTTCCCTCCAAAACAGGCTTTGCAGATGCTTCAAACTCGGGGACTTGTGCGTTTGCTTTCCGCTGTGCTTTCGTATACCGGAAGCTGTTTGTCCAATCGTTGTTGGTCTCTCCGCGGTTAATCACCCACTTTTCACCCGCAATGGCACCGCAGTTATCAAACGGCTCTACCGGCACATAATTATTTGCTTTTGCATCTCCGCGGTCGCCGTTTACCGTAATGCGGTTGATTTCCACGCGGTCACCGTAAACCTCTACAGTAAGCCCCTGTGTTGACGGGAACTGATATGCTTTCTTTTGCTGACCGTCTGCGCCCTTCCACATCATCTCTTTGTTATTATCTATTCTCTCGATGTAAGACATACAACCGTCGTTGACAGCGGTAAAGCCCGCCTCCTGGCTGATTGAGCAATCCTCTGATATAGAATAATGCGTGTGACCGCTGAAAACAATTGCCTGCGGATAATTTGCAAGAATCGTCTTCCAATCCGAATGGCCGGTCCATGCCTCATCATCCAATGCCCCTTTTATCGGGATATGTAAAAAGATGAATATCGGGCTGTTTACGCCTTTTTTCTCCTGAATTTCAGCCAGCGTCGTTGTCAAAAATGTATTTTGCTCAGACGCTGTACTATTACTGTCCAGATAAATAAAATCCAAACCGTTCAGTTCCTTATGATAGTATCCTTTATCATTCGGAAACCAATCCTTAGCAACCGAGTCTTTATCATAATACGCCTTCATATTTGCGACATTATTGCCTTCGCTGTCATGGTTGCCAATCGTTATCTGCACCGGCGTTTGCGATATTCCGGACGCTGCCATAGAGTCCTTCATTAAATTGATAAACGCCGCATGGTCAGCCTCCTTACTCGGAAGGTCGCTTCTGTTACTATTATGCTTAATAATATCACCGTTCATAACCAGCAGATCGGGGTCCGGACAAACGCTGCTCATAACCTCCATCGCTTTAAATACACGTGCCTTTTCTAAATCATAAACATCCGCCGCACCTCCTGCAACACTCAGCGCATCTCCCACATGAATGTCACTCATAACGACGAACTTCATTTCAGGCTCCTCGCTGCGAATCAAATATCCAAATGTAACGGGCGCACTCTTTACGCCATCCTTCACCGCAATTGCACAAATATTGGTATCTTCGCTCACGGTAATAGGCGCAGTGTATTTTATATCACGCTCCGTCGGCATAAGATTGTTGACAGTGTAATATATCTCCGCCCCCTGCTCAGCGGTCAGGGTAACCGTTTGCTGTCCATTATACCGGCCGGGAGCCACGTTGGTTTGCGGCTTTTGCACAACAGTCACGGCTGCCGCATTCATCTGCACAGCAGAAGCGGCGTTTGCCCCGGTCACATTTGCCCCGAACGGGACAAAGGGACATAACATTAAAGCAGCAAGTACCGTTGAAATAGTTTGCTTTTTAACAAGCTTCATCTTTTTCATCTCCATAATAAATGCTTCCTTTCTACATATGTGATTTACATATTTATTTTAGCACACGGTCTTTTAAATTTACAATACACAATTCTTGTAATTTACCTTACCAATCCTGCACTTTTGCGCCGCAGATGGGCTTACACTCATATTTTGAGAAAATACTGCTGTCAATAACGTCGAAAAATGTATGAAAATCTAATTGTTTAATTGTCAATAATGGATGACACTAAAAAAACTTCTTCTCAAATTTTTCTTCCGGAGTAACCTCGGTTTTCTTAGTTGACATAAATCTTACCTCCTTATAGCTTTTTAAGGTATAAAAAAAGCACCCCTGTTTTTCTGAGATGCTGATTTTAGCGTATCATATTACTTAATCATTTTTTCGATTCTTCGTTCTGCTTCCTTGTATACAGCTTCGTCATCTCTGATGGAGATAACAATAATTTTCATTATATTGTTCTCTCTTACCAAACTATAGACGACTCTGTAACCAAGATTTTTTAGTTTGATTTTGTAATACCCACTCAAGCGTGAATTTTGATGGTTTCCAAGCGGCTTGCCAATTCCATCGGGTGGCGGAAGTGGTCTTTCTGCCGTTTTAGCAATCGCTTTTAAAATGATTTTTCGATTGTATGGATCAAGATTTTTTAAATCACGCTGAGCCTCCTTAATATACTCAATGTTCCAGTTCATTTGTAAGACTCCTCGTTATTCGATTTCTACATCCACGCCATCTAAATCTTCGTTTGTGATTCCAAGTTCATTCATCATTTCCTCGTGAGTAACATTTTCTTCGGGATTGTTTGCTGCCATTCTGTTTTCTGCTTCGGTAAGAAGAATATAGTCAGAAAGCATTTCCATCAAACTCTCATACTGAGACGGGGATATCAAAACACAGGCGGGTTTATTGTTCTTCATAACAATCTTTGTTCCTGTGGTTTCTACCTCGTCAAAAATTCTGGTAGCTTCGCCCTTATTAAAACGTGTAATGGGAACAATGGAATTCATCATCCCTACAACAGACATATTATTCATACAAAAAACTCCTTTCAAGAATAGTATTTTTTATTTCCATTTATATTATACGACAGCTTTACAAAAATGTCAATACCGGTCTCGATAAATTTAACGATATTTATATCGTGAATTATATTATTAAAACTCACTTTTCGTAATATCTCTGTGTCAAATTTAATCGATTCATTGACTTTTTAAAAATTATATGTTATAATAATTGCAATTATTGGTGTAAGTAATTTTATTCATAGAAAAGTCAGGAGGGATATTGTGAAAAGGAGTGCTAAGTTTATTCTCGCGTGTCTTATATTTATTTTATCGTTTAATACGGTAGTGTTCGCTGCTTCAAATACATATAAATTGCCTGAATTAGGTTTAGATATAACTATTCCATCTGCATATAAAGTTATCACGAGAGATACACTGGCAAATTCATCCGTATTCAGTGATTCGGAAAAAACAAAATCTGATATAATGAATTATTTTGAAGAAAACGATATTTACTTAAATGCATTTTCCAACTCACTTGATGAAGAAATTGTTGTAGCAATGTCGTCAAACCCCATAAGCGATTTTAATCTTTTCAGTGATTATGCATTGACGCAATATCGTCTTCATTTATTGAACAATTCAGCAAACAAGGAATCACTATGTCCGATCATGAAATTTATCAGCATACTCAAGCTAAATTTATCAAGGTTTATTCATCCGGTACGGAAAACTCTATGCATGGCTTACAATACTGTACTGTATATAACAATAAAGCAACAGTTCTTACAATAATCTCCTATAAGGGAGCGCTTACATCCGCACAAGAAAACACTATTAAAGGTGTTGTTGACAGTATAAAGTTTGATACTGAACCAATGACTGCTAAGCCCGGCAAAGAAACAAGTTCTTTTGATTACACTGATGCTGATAGCGGTCTTGTTTTTACCGTACCGGATAATTGGGAAGAAAAAGGACTGTTAAAGGATAGAGAATTTATAGATGTTAAATTTGCTTCGACTAAAGACAGCGCTCGTATAATTACTTACGGAAGTACAGATTTGTGGAATGAAACTCCTGATAATAAGAGAGAGGTTGACAGACGAAAGGATTTTAATAATTCTATATTTAATGCATTTGATATTGCCAGAATGTGTGGTACATCAGCAGACAACGTTTCTCTTGTAAACTATAACGGTGTTGAATATTTTCAATTCGAAGTGATTGCTTCTTCAGAGATATATGGCATGAATGTTGAAATGACGATGACGCAAGCAGTTCATATTAACAATGGGTGGGTATATATGTTCCAATTTGCCGGGACAAGCGAAAGCGAGTATTTTTCAGATTTCCGGAGCTTGCTTAACAGTGTGAGGTTTCCTGCAGTCTCCGGTTCTGCAGTCTCCGGTTTTGCAGTCTCCGGTTTTGCAGACGTAGATATATCCTCTGATTACCTTATAAAAGCAGTAACATTTTTAATTCTTATAGGCGTAATATTTGCTGTTGTTATTGTCACAAAGGTCTCTGAACAAGGGAATACAAAAAGCGATGTATCTGTTGAACATAATAAAATTGAACCGATTGACACGCCGACAAACAGCTCAGCATCATTCGTTGTTTGTGAGGAATGTGGTAAAGCACTCCCGCCGGACAGTGAGTTTTGTCATTTTTGCGGGGCAAGAATAATTAAAGGAGAATCTGAGTTATGATAAAGAGAGAATCCCGAATGCTGTATAAAAGCTTTACACAGCATTCGGGATTCTTTCACAGCTTTCTACTCTTCAAGAGTTTTTAAAATTTCTTCATCAAGCTTTTCTATTTCGTCATCAACATGGGCATTTTTTAAGGTTTTTATCTCAGATGCCGAAAATTCATGATGTGCCTGATCTTCAGCATTTTCAAGGCGGACATAAACCTTTTGCTTCAGGACATTAATATTTTCAACCTTGCCCTTTCCTGACGGGGTTTTAACAATCGCACCGGGCTTCGGCATATTCTTCAGAAGCTCTTCATAGCCCTCCTGCTCATATTTAAGGCAGCACATAAGCCTTCCGCAGGAACCGGAAATCTTTGCAGGATTTAAAGACAGCCCCTGCTCCTTCGCCATTTTTATCGAAACCGGCATAAACTCACCGAGAAACTGAGAGCAGCATATACTTCTTCCGCATACACCAACGCTTCCGAGCATTTTCGCCTCGTCTCTGACACCGATTTGACGCAGCTCAATTCTTGTCCGGAACACCGTTGCCAAATCCTTGACAAGCTCTCTGAAATCTATCCTGCCGTCCGCTGTAAAATAAAACAGCAGCTTATTTCCGTCAAAGGTATATTCCGCGTCAACAAGATTCATGTCAAGCCCGTGATTTTTAATCTTCTCCTCGCATATTGAAAAAGCTTCCTTTTCACGCTTTCTGTTATTCTCGCTTTTAGCTCTGTCTTCCGGCGTTGCGATCCTGATAACCGTTTTAAGAGGTTTGTCAAAGCTTTTTTCCTCTATCTCCTTAACGAGAACAACCTCTGCAAATTCCACTCCGCGTGCAGTCTCCACAATAACGGCGTCTCCTGCCTTTATATCAAAGCCCACAGGATCAAAATAATATATTTTTCCTACCGGCTTAAATCTCACTCCTACAATTTTTTTCATTTATTTTACTCCCGCGTCCACATCTGCATCCACAGCCGAATTAATATTTCCGTCAACCTCATTATAGCTGTTAAGCTTTCTTACAAATGATACAATAAAATCATCATCCTTAACAGGCTGTTTTGCAAATTTAAGCTTATCGTCCTCCAGCAAAACAGCATATCTGACACCGTTATCGAACATATCCCATACGAATCTGTCTTCCATAAGAATCAAGTCATTACCGTAAAGCTTGTTGGTTTCATCACCAAGCAAGAATCCGTTTCTGTCCCGTATCTCTACATTAAGATGTGTAACGTTATCTTCTGATATATAACCTTTTATCTCCATATCAATCTGATGTTCCTTACAGTACCACTTATCAATGAACTTTCTTGCATAAGTTATTTCATTCAGCCTGTCAGCAACATCCATATACGCTGTCGGAAGATTCCTGAACGCAATAAATGCGTCCTCCAGCTTTCCGTTCATTTCAAGGTTCACTGCGTACTTATATTCAACCTGATACTGAAGATCAAGACTGTCCTTAAAGCCTTGACCGATAGAATTCAGTTCCGTAAGCAAAGGAAGTGCGCTGTCATAGTCATTTTCTTCAATATACTCCTTGACTTTTTTATACTTGATTTCGTTTGAATACTCTGTGAACAGTTCTTCGGAATCTTGATATTCTCCTATCTGAGAAATCACGTCCAAGGCGTTCTCATAATCGCCCTTTTCAGCATACGCCAGCGCCTCATTATATTTTACAGACAGCTCTTTCTGCTGAAGAACAAATAAAATCATAGAAATAACAAAAACAACAAAAACACTTATTATCAATATTATTTTTTTCCTCGCCATAATTACACTCCTCATTTCTCCGGGTCAACCGTGATAACATATTGTATACATTCCTCCGCCTGTTCGACAAATTCAGCCATATCGAGAGATGTACGCTTGCCCGTAAAAATCACACCGGTATCTGTATCCCGCATGCGCCTGACAAAATCCGCAAGTATCCTTGATGTTGCCGATTTTCCGTACAGATGCCTTACATTTTCAACTATTATATACGAACTCTTTGAAAGACTCTCTATCTTTTCCACGCTGAATGCCTGGTCCATGATAAAGTCACCGTAATCAAAAATTCCGGTGTCATCTCTGTCCGAAAACAACAAATCTATAAAAAGCTCATGAGCAATTTCATCCGGATCCTCTAAAACTATAACAGGGCGCGCCCCGTTTCTGACAGTCAAATCGAGCAGCTCATACGTCTTATCACGTGAAAGCGACAATAAAAAAGCCATATCCGCACCCCTTTTTACATTTTATCATATAAGAATTAAATTGTCAATGCTTTTTTGAGCGGTTTTATCTTATCTGGCCGTTTCCGTACACAATATACTTAACCGACGTAAGGGCTTCAAGGCCCATAGGACCGCGTGCATGAATTTTCTGTGTGCTTATTCCGATTTCGGCACCGAATCCGAACTCAAAGCCGTCAGTAAAACGGGTTGAAGCGTTTACATATACTGCTGCCGCGTCAACCTCATTTAAAAATTTCTGAGCTTTTTCGTAGCTTTCTGTCACGATTGCTTCAGAATGCTTTGTATTGTATTTATTGATATGAACAATTGCCTCATCAATACCGTCAACGATTTTAACCGCGATTATATAATCGTTATACTCCGTGTACCAATCCTCCTCGCACGCACCCTTAAGCCCCGGGAAAAGCTTTAATGTCCGTTCGCATGCGCGGATTTCAACACCCTTTTCGCGAAGCGCCTCTATCAGCATGTCCTTGTGTGCAAAGCCGCTGTCAATAAGAAGCGTTTCACAGGCATTGCAGACAGACGGTCTTGAAACCTTTGCATTCAAAACAATATTAACCGCCATATCAGGATCGGCGCTTTCTTCAACATATACATGACAGTTACCGGCAGCAGTTTCTATTACGGGCACTGTCGCATTTTCCACAACGCTTTTTATAAGCCCCTTACCGCCTCTCGGAATCAGAACATCAACATATCCGTTAAGCCTCATAAGCGCAGTTGCCACCTCCCGCGAAGTGTCTTCAACTATATTAAGGCTGCCCTCCGGCACTCCTGCATCGTATACTGCCTTCTGCATCACTCGCATTATGGCAAGATTTGAATGTATTGCCTCCTTGCCGCCGCGGAGAATAACACTGTTTGATGTCTTAAGGCAAAGCGCCGCAGCATCAGCTGTAACATTCGGCCGCGCCTCATAAATAATCGCAATAACACCGATAGGAACACGCTTTTCTCCTATCATAAGACCATTAGGCCTTTTCCACATTTTCTTTACTTCTCCCACAGGATCGTCCAGTGCCGCCACCTTCCGCACTCCGTCAGCCATTGCCGACACACGCTCCGGCGTAAGGCGCAGTCTGTCAAGGAGCGACTTGCTCATGCCGCTTTCCTTTGCAGCTTCAACATCTCTGTTATTTTCTTCAAGGATCTCAGCGCAGTGCGCCTCAAGGGCATCCGCAGCTGCAAGCAGTGCTTTCTCCTTGCAGGTGCAGCCTTCAAGAGATAACGCTGCTTTTCTTGCCATTTCGCCAAGTCTCTCAAGCTCAGTCATATTTTTCACTCTCCGTTCAGAAAAAATTTCAGTCCTAACAGCCGGGCATATGATTTTTTGATACAAAAAGCGTTCCAACCTGTTTTCCGTCAAGAATATCATACAGACTGTCTACATTATTTCCGTTAGCTATTATCATATTAATTCCGGCGTCCGTTGCAAGCTCTGCCGCATCAAGCTTTGTTATCATACCGCCTGTACCGCGGTTTGAGCCTACTCCTCCGGCAAGTCCTCTCACAGGTGCTATATCGTATACAGTCCTGATAAGGGAGGCGTCCGGACAGCTGTGAGGGTCACAATCGTAAAACCCATCGATGTCCGAAAAAAGCACAAGCAAATCCGCATCGACAAAATCCGCTACTATGGCAGACAAAGTATCGTTATCCCCGAATTCTATCTCGTCAACAGCTATTGTATCATTTTCGTTTACTATAGGAATCATTCCCATTTCAATAAGGGCGTTAAAGGTGTTCTGAGTATTTCTTTTCCGCCGCGGTATTGCAATATCCTCCTTCGTCAGAAGAATCTGCGCAACGGTATTATTGTATTCGGAAAAGAATTTATCGTACAGATACATAAGCTCGCACTGACCCGCAGCCGCAACCGCCTGCTTATATCTTGTCTCTGACGGTCTTTCCGGAAGCCCTAATTTCCCCACACCTACGCCTATAGCACCGGAGGAAACAAGAATAATCTCCTTTCCGCTGTTGTGCAGATCAGACAGTATCATTGCGAGACGGTCCATCCTTTTAAGATTGAGCTTTCCCGTTTCATATGTAAGGGTAGAAGTACCCACCTTGACAACTATCCTTTGAGCATTTTTTATCTCTTCATATACGTTTTCCATTAAACAATCCTTCCTCTGTCTCCGCCGCTGCAGAAAGCCTTTATGTTTTCGGCAACTTCATTCATACATCTTACTCTTGCTTCGTAAGCCCCCCATGCCATGTGAGGCGTCAGAATCACATTATCACATTCTGAAAGACCGGCATAAGGGTGATCCTCCGGAAACGGCTCACAAGAATAAACGTCAACGCCAAGACCGGACAGCCTTCCGTCAAGAACGGCTGCTGCAAGCGCTGCCTCATCACAGACCGCACCTCTTGCCACATTTATTAGCACCGGTTTCTTTTCACATTTCGAAAGCTCGGCATCGCCTATCATTTTCAGTGTCTTATCCGTAAGCGGCGTATGAATTGAAATTATATGGCTTTCCCGCAAAACAGTATCAAGACTGACAGCTGATGAATCGGGAGAATTTCTCGTATAAATCACACGGCAGCCCAAAGACTCTGCCACAGACGCAACGGATTTTCCTATGTTACCCATGCCGATTATCCCCCAGGTTTTCCCTGCAAGCTCATAGTAAACCGGCTCAAGCATATTATGAATACCGCTTTTCGTATATGCACCGCTTTTTGAATACCTGTCATATTCGCTCAGGTGACACACAAGGGACAATGCCATTGCAACCGTAAGCTGGGCTACAGAAGCGGAAGAATACCCCACAACATTGCACACCGCAATTCCGCGGCGGCGGCAATAGTCAATGTCCACATTGTCATAGCCGGTAGCCGTCACGCAGATAAGCTTCAGCTTTTCCGCTCCCCGAAGATTGCTTTCATTCACCTTAACCTTGTTCAGAATTATCACATCAGACTCACCGATACGCTCCGCTGTAAGCTCAGAAGGTGTTTTGTCATATATTTTAACCTCACCAAGCCTTGTTATCATATCAAAATCAAGATCAGAGCCGAGAGTTGAAGCGTCAAGCATTGTGATTTTCATTACATGCCTATCCTTTCAAATTATTAACAAATCAAAAACAGGGACGGACGCCCGCATCAATGCACAGCGTCCCTCCCGTAAAAAATTATCAGAAAGCAAGCTCTTTAGCAAGCGTAAGCATTTCCTTCGGAAGCTGCTTCTTCATTGCCAGACCTTCTTCAATCTCAACATCGGTTATTTGACCGCCCTGCATACAAACAACTCTGTTACTCTTTCCCGCAATGAGCAGCTCAACTGCATGAGCACCCATCTGGCTGGCAGTTACACGGTCTCTTACCGAAGGACTTCCGCCTCTCTGAACATGACCGAGAATTGTAGCTCGCGACTCAATACCGGTCTTTGCCTCAACCTCTTTTGCAATATCAATAACTCCGCCGATACCTTCGGCAACGATTACAATGCTGTGCCTCTTTCCTCTTGATTTGCTTTCGAGAATAGGTCTCAGCACATCATCATCAAAGCTCCACTTGTATTCGGGAACAAGCACCACATCAGCACCGCAGGCAATAGCGGCATTAATAGCTATGTAGCCGGCGCCGCGTCCCATAACCTCAATAACCGAGCAGCGATCGTGGCTGGCAGCAGTATCACGGATTTTATCAACCGCACTTACAACGGTGTTAAGGCATGTATCATATCCGACGGTGTACTCGCTGCAGCTTATGTCGTTATCTATAGTTCCCGGCATAGCAACTGTCGGAAGACCTATCTGGCACAAATCCTTTGCACCGCGGAAGGAACCGTCTCCGCCTATTACGATAAGACCGTCAAGTCCGAATACCTTTGCGATATCAAACGCCTTTTTCACTCCCTCAGCCGTCTTGAATTCAAGACATCTTGCAGTTTGAAGTATTGTACCGCCTCTTTGCAGAATATCGGAAACGCTTCTTGCGTCCATTTCAACAAGGTCGCCGTTTATAAGTCCGTTATATCCTCTTTTCACACCCATAACACGGAGTCCGTGATATGTGCCTGTTCTTACAACTGCACGGATTGCTGCATTCATTCCCGGCGCATCACCGCCGCTTGTGAGCACTCCGATAGTTTTTACTTTCTTGTTCATATATATCAAACCCTTTCAACTTATGTTATTGTCTCTCTCTTTAATAATAACATATCCGTATTGATTAATCCTTTTCAATTATAATATCCTGCGCCGCTTCGACTTCAGTCTGCGGAACAAGTATCTCAAAAAAGGCTTCATTTTCATCTGCCTCATTTGTTTTACGTCTGATTATAACAAGAATTCCGTTATCCTCAAGAAGCTTTCTGAGCTCCGTGACAACACTTTTACCCTTGGCAAGATATATTACAACCCACATTTGAACGTCTCTCCTTCAAGCCTTCCCGCAGCCGCGGCTGCAAAGGTCCGTACGGTATTTGCAGTACTCAGCCCTGCTGCTTGTTATCCGCTTCCACAACGCCGTGCTTAGTATATATTCTGGCCTTACCTCTGATTTTCATAGCCGAAGTAACTTCAGTAAACTGAGCTATATAAATCTCGCCGGCATCAAGCCGTTCAGTGTGATGAAATTTCGTATCCCTGCCTCTTGTAAGACCGATAATCGTCACTCCGTCCTCAAGCGCCTGAATAACAATATAATCGCTGAACGCACCGTAATCCTCCATAAATTCCAACCCTTTCTTTAAGGCAGGTTAAAAAACCCTATTGTAAATATTTTATACTATTTCCGCAAAAAAATCAATAGCCAATTAGATACAAATTTCCGTTCATTACGCTTCTATTTTGGTTATTTTCACTATCACGCAAATCAGGAACGTTTTAAAATGACATTTTCCGCACCGTAAATTCTTCCGAGGTCAGCAATTGTCTTATCAGACGGATTAATGCTAAATTCCGGCGGAGTTGTCACATACTTTCCGGAATCTGAAAAATAAAGTATTACCGGGACATCTCCGCCGTAAGGGCGGATGTTTGCCAGAAGCTCCTCAATCACCGCAGAACCGTTTTCTTTCATTCTGATATAAAGCTTTGCTTTGCTTTTAATTTCCACATTATCAATAGGAGTTACGTCCGAGACGATAAGCTTCGGCTTTTCATCCGTGCGGACAGACGCCGTACCGCGCATTACCACAGCACTTTGCGGTCTTATCATACTGTGATACTGATTAAACACCTTCGGATAAACAATCGCCTCAGCAGCGCCGGTTGAATCCTCAATTTCAAGAAATGCCATCTGAGAGCCGCTTTTTGTCGTTTTAACCTTCTGCGTATTTATGAAAGCGCAAATTGTTATTTTGTCGCCGTCTGAAATACCGCCCGGAACAGCTCTGTATTCGCCGTTTTCATCTCGCTCCGAGGCGCTTATGAGCTTATAAATTCTGTCAGAGCTTATGCTTTTGATCTTTTCCTCATACTCGTCCATGGGATGACCTGAAAAATACAAGCCGGTCATTTCCTTTTCCATGTTAAGCAAAGTGCGCCTGTCAAATTCCTCCAACTCGGGATATTCAATATCAAAGGTCTCCTCTTCTCCGCCGATTTCGAACAAATTCATCTGACCCTCTAAATTATAACGCTTTGAGCGTGAAATTCCGTCAAGAGCCGTCTCATAAACCTGAAGAAGCTGCGACCTTTTTACACCCATTGAATCAAAGGCTCCGCACATTATAAGGGATTCGAGAGCACGCTTGTTAAGATATTCTCCGGCCATCCGGTCAAGAAAATCCGCAAAATTTTTAAACCTTCCTTTTCTTTCTCTCTCGGCAACCACCGCACGTATCATGCTGCGCCCTACATTCTTTACGGCAGAAAGTCCGAACCTTATTGCTCCGTCCTTCACCGAGAAGGTATCTATGCTTTCGTTTATATCCGGCGGAAGCCTGTCTATCCCCATTTCGGTGCAATTTTTTACATAGCCGTTTATCTTGTCCTGGTCACCTATGCTTGAAATCAGCGCCGCCATAAACTCGCAGGGATAAAATGTTTTGAGATATGCAGTCTGATATGCAACAAAGGCATATGCCGCGGCATGAGATTTATTAAATGCATAATTTGCAAAATCGCTCATTTCATCAAAAATCGACTTGGCTGTTTCCTCGTCAATCCCCCGCCTTATGCAGCCCTCTATTATCACATTTCCGTCCTCGTCATCAAGACCGTATATAAAATTCCTGCGCTCCGTTTCCATCTGAGACGCCTTTTTCTTGCTTATAACACGGCGCATGGAATCAGCTCTTCCCAGTGAATATCCGGCAAGGGTCTGTACTATCTGAAGCACCTGCTCCTGATAAACCATAAAGCCGTAGGTAACATTCAGAATATCCTCAAGCAGCGGGTGCTTGTAGGTTATATCCTCCGGATGTCTTTTGTTATGGATATAGCTGTGTCTCTGATTCATCGGGCCGGGTCTGTAGATTGATATTCCGGCTATTATATCCTCAAGGCAGTCCGGCTTAAGCTCCTGCATAAACACCTTCATGCCGTCACTTTCAAGCTGAAAAACACCGTCGGTATTTCCTGAGGATATAAGCTCAAAAACCTCCGGCCTGTTGTAGTCGATTTTTTCAAGACTTACCTCCTCGCCCCGGGTTTTTCTGATAAGCTCTACAGTATTTTCTATGACAGTAAGATTCCTGAGCCCGAGAAAATCCATTTTAAGAAGTCCCAGCTCCTCAACGGTGTCCTTTGTAAACTGCGTTGTCACCGAGTCCTTTCCCACATACACCGGGACATAGCTGACTATGGGCTCGCCCGTAATAACAACGCCTGCCGCATGGGTTGAAGCATGTCTCGGCAAGCCCTCCAGCGCACGTGCAACGGTAATAAGCTCATGTACCTCATTGTCATTTTCGTAAAGCGCCTTAAGCTCGCGGCTTGTTTTCAATGCCTCGTCAATTGTAATTTTAAAGTCGTTCGGTATCAGCTTTGCAACCATATCCGCTCTTGAATATGGCATCGCAAGCGCACGCGCAACGTCTCGCACCACAAGCTTTGCCTTCATCGTTCCGAAGGTTATTATCTGAGATACCTGCTCCTCGCCGTATTTTTCTATAACATAATCTATTACCTTCTGCCGCCCCTCAGGAGCAAAATCTATGTCTATATCAGGCATGCTGACGCGCTCCGGATTGAGAAACCTTTCAAAAATCAGCCCGTATTTAATCGGGTCAACATCTGTTATATAAAGGCAGTATGCCACAATGCTTCCGGCGGCGCTCCCGCGCCCGGGGCCTACCATAACGCCGGCACTTTTCGCATAGCGTATGAAATCCCAGACGATAAGAAAATAATCCACAAAGCCCATCTGCTTTATAACGCCAAGCTCATAATCAAGGCGCGGCTTTAGCTTTTCCGCATCTTCTCCGTATCGCCTGTCAAGTCCCTCCGCGCAAAGACAGCACAAATATTCAAAAGGCTCTCTGCCCTCCGGCACCTCAAAGGCAGGCAGATGTCTTGCCTCAAAATCAAAATCAACCTTGCATCTTTCTGCAATTTTAACCGTATTTTCAAGCGCCTCGGGAATATATGAAAAAAGCTTTTCCATTTCCTCTGGAGACTTTACGTAAAACTCCTCCGTTTCAAATCTCATACGGTCGGTGTCCCGAACGGTTTTTTCTGTCTGGATACACATCAATATATCCTGGTATCTTGCATCCTCCCGGGTAAGATAATGTATATCGTTGGTCGCCGCAACCCCGACTCCCGTCTCGCGGGCAAGCTTTATAAGAAGGGGCAGAATTTCCTTCTGCTCTCTTATTCCGTGGTCCTGAAGCTCAATAAAATAATTTTCCCGTCCGAAAACCTCAGCATATTTTCGGGCAACCTTAAGAGCGCCGTTATAATCACCGGCGACAAGCTTTTTCGGCACCTCGCCGCCAAGGCACGCCGACAAAGCTATAAGCCCCTCCTTATGAGCCTTTAAAAGCTCAAAATCAATTCTCGGCTTATAGTAAAAGCCCTCAACATATCCCATTGAAACAAGATATATAAGATTTTTATATCCGGTCTGATTTTCTGCCAGCAGAATAAGATGGCTTGATTTATTATCAGGTCCCGGATTTTTATTAAACCTTGATTCCGACGCCACGTAAACCTCACACCCGATTATGGGATGAATACCGTTTTTCAAAGCTTCCTTGTAAAAGTCAACAACGCCGAACATAACACCGTGGTCTGTGATTGCGACAGAACTCATTCCAAGCTCCTTTACCCTTGCAATCAGCTTAGGTATACTCGCCTCGCCGTCAAGAAGACTGTATTCGGTGTGAGTGTGAAGATGTACAAAATCCGCCATGCTTCTGCCTCCCTACATTTCTCTTGCAATTTCAATTATCTTGTTCATCCTGTGATTTACTCCGGATTTCCCGATAGGCGGAACAAGCCTTTCTCCCAGCCACTTCAGGCTTTCATCGGGATGCTCAAGCCGCAGACAGGCAAGCTCCCTGAGATTGTCCGGAAGCGATGAAAGACCGGCGCCTTTTTGTATTTTCCGTATTGCAGCAAGCTGACGTGATGCCGCAGCCGCAAGCTTTTCGGCGTTTGCAGTCTCACAGTTAACCTGACGGTTCACCGCATTTCTCATTTCCTTTTCAATCTGAACGGAATACAGCTTAAGCGCTCCGCCTCCAGCGCCCATAAATCCCAGGATTTCCGCTATGCTCTCATATCCCTTTATATAAACAAGATGATGTCCCTTCCTGTATGTAACACGGACAGGGTAACCCATATCGGAAAGAAGCCTGCTGAGACGTCCGGAGCTTTTTTTGTATTTTGTATCAAACTCCAAGTGATACGACCTGCTCGGGTCAAGCACGCAGCCGCCGCTGAGGAACGCACCGCGGACATATGACTCCCTGCAGCACTCAAGCTTCAGTATTTCCTCTTCAAATTCACTTTCCGTCTGCTCATCCGCCAAAAAAAGACAAGCCCTTAAATTATCCAGGACGGCATTGTCCTCGATAAGAATTTTCCGTGTTTTATCTCCCGTAACCGCAGGAGTGATTCCGATACACTCCTCTATATCAGCCGTAATTCTTTCCGCAAGCAGCTCATGCTCAGTCATAAGCTTCAGACGGCTTTCGGAAAAATCTCCGGAAAACCCCACAATTCCCGCAAGCTCACTTCTTGTGCAAAAGGGACATTGCGGCTTTGCCGCACAAAGCTTTTTCTTTATATCCCACGAGAACGACACCGAACTCACTCCGTTTCTTTTAACCAGATCCGGCTTACAGCCGCCGAAAGACGGATGAAGCTGAATTCATGTTATTATTTACAATATAAATTGTTTTAATCAAATAAATTAAACAGCTCCGAAAAATCATATATGTAATAATCACAAACACTTTTAATGTCTTCCGTGTATTCCTCAGATGATTTATCATATACACCGCATACCTTCATACCGGCGCTTACAGCAGCTTTGTCAGCGTTATAATTATCGTCAAAGAATAAAATATTTTCCACACTCTGTCCTATTTTTTCTGCCGCCGCTTTATATATTCCCGGGTCTGCTTTTGTGGTTTTAAAATCATCGCAGGACCATACATTTCTGAACAAATCAAATATTCCCAAGCGTTTTAAACACGGATCAATCGTTACATGCGGGCTGGCAGTCAGTACATTCAAATCAGCACCCGATTGTTTTAATTTTTTCAGCACATCGGTTACATTATTCTTAGCGGGAATATTGTTTGCGTATTCATAATACAAATATTCATTCATTAAATCAATCAGTTCCTTCTGAGCAACCTTTACACCCATGTTCTCCGTCATGTATTTTGCAGTGCCGGGAAACCCTAAGGGAGTAACAATTTTTATAATATCATCTGCGTACTGAACACCGTATTTATCTAATATTTTAATTATAATCCGTCCGTATGTCGGCATAGAATCTACCAAAGTTCCGTCAAAATCAAAAAGAAATGTATTCATTAAATTTTCTCCCCTTGTTGTATAGAAGCTTTTGTGTTTATACCCTCATATTAATATACTGATTATACCACAAAACTCACGGATAGTCAATTCATCAAATAATTCTTATCAATTTTTTTTGTTTTGCCGAACAAGAAAAATTATTTTTATGTAAAATAGATAAAAGCACGCTTTCTTCGCCTTAGTTCTGTGCCCTCGACCGGTTTTGCAGAGCTTCCGTCCATGCACGTTTATTTCAAAAGCAAGAAACCGGAGGCTCAGAAAGTCTCCGGTATACAGAACAATTATTTAAAAAAGTCCTTTGCCTTATCCATGAATGTCTTTTTCTGCTTGTAGTTTTTATCCTCCTCAAATTCCTTCAGGAGTTCCTTCTGATTCTGAGTAAGATTTCTCGGCACCTCAACCGTAACCTTAACAAACTGGTCTCCTCTCCCCTTATTTCTTATGAAAGGAATACCCTTGCCTCTCAGACGGAAGGTGGTCTCGCTTTGAGTTCCCTCCGGTATGGTATATTCAACGGCTCCGTCAATCGTAGGCACCTTTACGGTAGCTCCGAGCGCCGCCTGAACAAAGGTTATCGGCATCGATATATAAACATTGTAGCCGTCTCTTGTGAAAAGCGGATGCTTGCTTATGCGAATCGTTACAAGCAAATCTCCGTTCGGTCCGCCCTTATCGCCCGGCTCTCCCTTTCCGCTTATCTGAATGGTTTGACCATGGTCTATACCTGCCGGTATATCTATCTCAATTACAGAGTTTTTACGTACTTTGCCCGTACCTCGGCAATCCCTGCACGGCTCCTTTATAATTTTGCCGTTTCCGCGGCAATGCGGACAGGTTCCTATGTTTGTCATGTATCCGAGGGGCGTTCTTACCTGGGTTTTAACCTGACCCGTTCCGTTGCAGTGAGAACATGTTATGGGAGATGTTCCCGGCTTTGCTCCGCTGCCGTGACAGCTTGAGCAGGATTCCATTTTCGTAACGCTAAGCTTCTTCTTTGTCCCGAATGCCGCTTCCTCAAAGGTAATATCAATAACCTGTCTGATGTCGTTTCCGCGCACCGGTCCGTTTCTTCTGCCGCCGAAACCGCCGAAGCCGCCTCCGAACAAGTCTCCGAATATATCACCGAAATCAAAGCCGCCGAAGCCTCCGTCACCTCCGGCTCCGAAATTGGGATCTACCCCCGCATGACCGAACTGATCGTACTTTGCCCGCTTATCGGCGTCACTCAGCACCGCATATGCCTCGTTTATTTCTTTAAACTTAGCCTCGGCCTCCTTATCGTTCGGGTGAAGGTCGGGATGGTATTTTTTTGCTTCCTTGCGGTAAGCTTTTTTAAGATCATCCTCTGAGGCGTTTTTGCTTACACCAAGGACTTCATAATAATCTCGTTTATCTGCCATTGTCATTACTCCAATCCTGTCAAATAAAACACAGCGACAAGGGTGTTGTATTTAGCGCAGACCGTCCATAGGCAGAAAGTCTATAAATTATAAACTTCCTGCCTATGGACTACAAACAAAACTCACCACTCGACGTACCTCCGTACGCCTTCGGGCATGGAATAACGCGGAAAACCCGCATTATTCTGAGTTTTGTTCGTTCTGCATCTGAATCCAACCCCCCGGGGCTGCTGCTTAACGCAACAGCCCCTTCCGTCAATTGCGGGCAGCCGCCGGGGACTGCTGTACGATTTTATTTATTCTCGTCATTATCAACTTCTCTGTAATCAGCCTCATAAACATTGTCTCCGCCGGGAGCCGCTCCTGCCGCGCCCGCATCCGGTCCTGCCTGAGGTCCGCCCTGAGCGCCTTGCGGATTAGCCTGGCTGTAAAGCTTTTCGGAAAGAGCATAGAATTTCTGCGAAAGAGCCTCGGCTGCCGCCTTGATTGCCTGGCTGTCCGTTCCCTTGAGAGCTTCCTTAACCTTTTCTATTTCAGCCTTAACACCGTCAACCTCAGCTGCGTCAACCTTATCGCCTATTTCGCCAAGAGTCTTTTCAGACTGATAAACAAGAGTTTCGGCGTTGTTTCTGATTTCAACCTCTTCCTTCCTCTTCTTATCCTCTTCTGCATATTTTTCAGCCTCTGCAACGGCTCTTTCAATATCATCATCAGAAAGATTTGAAGATGCGGTTATTGTAATATTCTGCTCATTGCCTGTTCCGAGATCCTTTGCGGAAACCTTAACGATACCGTTAGCGTCAATATCGAAGGTTACCTCTATCTGCGGCACGCCTCTGGGAGCGGGAGCAATTCCCGTCAGATTGAATCTGCCGAGGGTCTTGTTATACTGAGCCATTTCACGCTCACCCTGAAGCACATGCACCTCAACACTTGTCTGTCCGTCGGCAGCAGTTGAGAATATCTGGGATTTGCTTGTAGGAATTGTCGTGTTTCTCTCGATAAGCTTTGTAAATACTCCGCCCATGGTTTCAATACCAAGCGAAAGGGGAGTTACATCAAGAAGGAGTACTCCTGTTTCCTCACCGCTCAAAACAGCAGCCTGTCTTGCAGCGCCTATTGCGACACACTCGTCAGGGTTGATACCCTTATGAGGCTCCTTGTTCATCTCTCTCTTTACAGCCTCTTGAACAGCGGGAATACGTGAAGAACCGCCGACAAGAAGAACTTCGTTGATATCACCTGAAGAAACTCCGGCGTCACGCATAGCATTTCTTATGCATACAAGAGTTTTGTCAACAAGGTCAGAGGTAAGCTCGTCAAACTTTGCCTTTGTAAGAGTAATATCCATATGCTTAGGACCTGTCTGGTCAGCTGTTATAAACGGAAGGTTTATATTTGATGTTGTTGTTGTCGAAAGCTCAATCTTCGACTTTTCAGCAGCCTCCTTAAGTCTCTGCATTGCAACCTTGTCTGTTGAAAGGTCTATTCCCTCTGTCTTTTTAAATTCGGCAACGAGATAATCGATTATTCTCTGGTCAAAGTCGTCACCGCCGAGACGTGTATCACCGTTTGTTGAAAGCACCTCAAATACTCCGTCACCGATTTCAAGTATGGATACATCAAATGTACCGCCGCCGAGGTCATAAACAAGTATGGTCTGATCCTTATCGCTCATACCGTAAGCAAGAGCGGCAGCCGTAGGCTCGTTTATAATACGGAGAACCTCAAGTCCCGCTATTTTGCCGGCGTCCTTTGTAGCCTGTCTCTGGGAATCGTTAAAATAAGCGGGAACAGTGATAACTGCCTGTGTTACTGTCTCGCCGAGATAAGCCTCCGCGTCATTCTTAAGCTTTGAAAGAATCATAGCGGAAATTTCCTGCGGGGTATATGCCTTATCATCAATATTTACCTTATAGTTTGAACCCATTTCTCTCTTGATTGAGATAATTGTACGGTCGGCGTTTGTAACAGCCTGTCTTTTTGCAACCTGACCGACAATACGCTCTCCGTCCTTCTGAAAAGCAACAACAGAAGGTGTTGTTCTTGCGCCCTCGGAGTTCGTGATAACCGTTGGATTACCGCCTTCCATAACAGCAACGCATGAATTTGTTGTTCCAAGGTCAATTCCGATTATTTTTCCCATTTTAATTACTTCCTTTCTGAAATCAGTTGGCAACCTTAACCATAGAATGCCTTATAACTCTGTTTTCCTTATATATATATCCCTTCATAAACTCCTCGATAACAGTATTGTCATCAATGGAATCATCCTCGGTATGCATAACCGCGTTATGAAGGTTTGGATCAAACTGTTCGCCGAGAGCCTTGATTTCCTTAACACCCAGCTTTTCCAGTGTATCCTTCATCTGCTTGTAAACCATTTCGACACCCTCGTGAAGCTTTTTAGCTTCTTCATCCTTTGTCTCAACGGCAAGTGCGCGCTCAAGATTATCCGCAACAGTCAGAAGCTCGCCGACAATGTCAACAGCCGCATCGGCGTATCTCGCATCCTTTTCGCGCTGAGAACGCTTTTTAAAATTATCAAATTCGGCATAAAGACGCATATATTTGTCTTCCCATTCCTTCGCCTTTGCCTCGGCTGCAGAAGGCTCGTCATTTGTTTTTTCCTCCGCGGCAGCCGTTTCCTCAGCGGCTTCCGTTTCGGTATTCTGCTCCTGCTTCAGTTCTTCATCTTCATTATTTTTAGCCATGAATAAACCCCTTCCTTAGCTTGAATCGTCATGATACAGATTCAGTATTCTGTCGATATGCGTTGATATAAGATCAAGGCTTGCAAACACCTTTGCGTAGTCCATACGCTTCGGACCTATAACTCCTATTTTACCGCGTGTCCTGTTGTCAAGGGAATAATTTACGGTAACAAGGCTGCAGTCCTTAAGCGGCTCCGCCGTGTTCTCATCACCTATAACCACATTTATATTCTTCCCGTCTCCTCCTGAAGCAATAAGCTTTTTCAGATTTTCCTTGTTTTCAAGAAATCCGAAAATCTCACTCGCCTTTGCAACATCCCGGTATTCCGGGAATTTTAAAATGGACTTGACATTGTCCACGTATATTTCAGTTGCAGACAGGTCTGAAATTGTCTCATAAACAAAATTCAGAATATTGACAAGCGACTTAGGGCTTAAAGTCATGCTTGAGGCGATGACTGCCTCAATTTCACGAATCTTTTCAAAATCAATTTCATCAACCGACAGTCCCGAAAGCTTGGAGGTCAGAATAGCTGCCAGGCGTTCGGAATTATCATTCCCAAGAGACAGCGAAAGCATACAGTTTCTTACAAGACCATCCTGCGTAACCACTATAACAAGCGTTCTTCCGCTGCCGAGATCCACAATATCAATTTTACTTATTTTTGCAAGACTTTGCTCCGGTGACGTAACAAAGGTTGTATATTCCGTCAGAGCCGATGTAATCATTCCGGCTTTTTTAATCAGCTTATCAAGCTGGTTTACACGCTTCTCAAGCTCAAGATGTAGGTTTTCGATAGCCTCCATACCCAAACGGTATCTTGACATAAGAGAATTCACATAAAACCTGTATCCTTCATCGGACGGTACACGGCCGGCAGAAGTATGAGGCTGAATAAGATATCCCATTTCCTCAAGGTCTGCCATCTCATTACGGATTGTTGCACTTGAAAGCCCAAGCTCCTTCACCTTTGAAATAGCTCTTGAGCCGACAGGCTCCGCTGTTCCGATATACTCATCAATGATAGCCTGCAGGATTTTACGCTTTCTGTCATTCAAATCCATACTGCCACCTTCTGCTGTAATTTTGATTGTTAGCACTCTTGTTTGTTGAGTGCTAATCGATTACATAATAAAAATACCACTATTGTACGCGTTTGTCAAGTGATATTTTTACAATTTATAATTTATTAACAAATTAACTTATTATATATACGCTTTTAGGCTCATCTTTGACAATACGCCTGTCGAAGCTTACGCAATATTTGAAAGAAAATAATACATATATCATAATTAAATAATTAATAAAAAATATATAATGTAAATGGAAAATAAAAAAATTGTCTAAAATAACATAAAAATATTTGCCTTATTATATTGACAAACAAACAAAAAAAGTTTATAATTAAAGAGAATGTGATTTAATATATACATATAAAGAAAGCTGATGTGAAGAAATTGAAAGAAAAAGTTTATCTTGCCTCACCGCATATGGGCGGTCATGAAATGAATTACATAAATGAGGCATTTGAAACAAACTGGATAGCACCTCTCGGGAAAAATGTTGACAGCTTTGAAAAGGAAGCCTCCGGATATGCCGGCGTCAAATACGGAGCTGCATTATCATCAGGGACAGCCGCAATTCATATGGCATTAAAGGCAGCCGGTATCGGCAAGGGCGATATTGTGTTATGCTCTGACCTTACCTTCTCCGCAAGTGCCAATCCGATAATATATGAAGGAGCTGTTCCTGTTTTTATCGATTCCGATATGAAAACATGGAACATGGACCCTGCCGCTCTCAGGCTTGCTTTTGAGAAATATCCCGAGGCAAAGGCAGTAATAATTGTTGATTTGTACGGATTATCTGCCGAATATGATGAGCTCCTTAAGATCTGCCGTCAGCATAACGCAGTTGTTATCGAGGATTCCGCCGAAGCACTCGGCTCTTCTTATAAAGGAAAAAAATGCGGCTCCTTCGGGGATTACGGAATTTTGTCCTTTAACGGAAATAAAATAATAACCACCTCCGGCGGCGGAATGCTTCTTTCCGATAATGAGGAAAGAATTGCAAAGGTGCGTTTTTGGTCAACACAGGCAAGAGAAAAAGCAAGACATTATCAGCATGAGGAGCTGGGATATAATTACCGTATGAGCAACATTGTTGCCGGAATAGGCAGAGGACAGCTTGAGGTTCTTGACATGAGGGTTGAGAAAAAAAGACATATATTTGATTTATATAAGAAAGGCTTTGAAGAAATCAAGGAAATTGAAATGGAGCCCCAAAACGAAAATTGCTTCTCGAACTGCTGGCTTTCCTGCATAAGAATTTCCGAAAAATCAAACGTAAGTCCTCTTGATATAATGGAAATGCTTGAAAAAGAAAATATCGAATCACGTCCCATCTGGAAGCCCATGCATATGCAGCCTTTTTATTCAGACTGTGATTTTATAACAGACAGAAAGTCCGGCAGCAACGGAGAAGATATTTTCAGAACAGGCGTATGTCTGCCGAGCGATACAAAGATGAGTGATGAAACTCAGCTTGAAATAATCAGACTTATAAAAAATATGTTTTAACACCGGAGGCGATGAATTAATGCCTGTTAATGTTATTATAATCGGCTGCGGCGGTCACGGAAGGGTAATAGCTGATATTATTAAAAGAAGCGGCGACACGGTTATCGGATTTCTGGACGATTTCAATAACTCCGGTGAAATATACGGATATAAAATTCTCGGGAAAGTTAAAGACTGCGAAAAATTCAAAAATAAAGCTGCTTTCATCATAGGAATCGGTGACAATAAAATCCGTAAAAAGATTTATGAAAACCATCCCAATATCGGATATTATACTGCAATAGATAAATCAGCGGTAATTTCAGAATCCGCCCAAATCGGTGCAGGCACCTGTATAATGCCAAATGCTGTTGTCAATTCATCAAGCCGGATAGGAATCCAATGTATAATTAATTCGGCAGCCTGTGTTGAGCATGACAATGTATTGGAAGGGTTTGTACATATTTCTCCGAACGCATCATTGGGAGGCAGCGTACATGTCGGAGAAGGAACTCATGTCGGAATATCTGCCGCAGTAAAAAATAATGTAAGCATTTGCGGGAGCTGTATCATTGGTGCCGGAGCAGTTATAATAAGGAATATTGACAAGCCGGGAACCTATGTCGGCGTACCGGTGCACAGATTGGAAAGGAAGTGTGACATGAGGATTTTGGTTATTGCACCTCATGCAGATGATGAAGTAATCGGCGCAGGTGGTTTGATTTCCCGGTATGTTGATGAAGGTCATGAAGTGTATGTATGTATTGTAACAAGGGGAACCGAACCGTTATTTGATAAGGCCTTTATGGATAAACTCCGCCGTGAAACCTTGGAAAGCCATTCCCTGCTCGGAGTTAAAAAAACCTTTTTTCTGGAATTTCCGTCAGTCATGCTTGAAAACGAAAAAAGATATATTGTAAACGGAAAAATATTTGACGTAATTAAGGAAGTAGACCCCGTTGAGGTATACATACCGCATATAGGTGACATGCAGAAGGATCATCAGATTGTCGCCGAGGCCTCTATGGTAGCGCTCAGACCTAAATACGAAAGCTCATTAAAGCGCATATATGCCTATGAAACCTTATCTGAAACGGGCTGGAATATACCGAATGTCCAAAATGAATTTATTCCGGACGTATATGTCGATATCAGCAATTATATTGATGCGAAAATATCGGCAATGAAAAAGTATGAATCGCAGCTGTCTGATTTTCCTGCCGCCAGATCAATTCAGGCAATGGAAGCACTTGCAAAATACCGCGGAGCGAATGTCAATATGAATGCAGCGGAAGCCTTTATGCTTATAAGAGAAACAAAGTAAGGAGTAAACGGAATGTATGCAAAATATCTCAAGCGCCTTCTTGATATAATTTTATCTCTTCTTGCGTTAACCGTCCTCTCACCTGTTATGATTCTTTTGTACATACTTGTCCGCATAAAGCTGGGCTCACCGGTTATATTCAGGCAGAACAGAGTCGGGAAGAACGAAAAGATTTTTACAATGTATAAATTCCGAAGCATGACAAACGAAAAGGATGCTGAAGGTAACTTGCTTCCCGACAGCGAAAGGACAACTTCCCTCGGCAGATTTCTGAGATCCTCATCATTGGACGAGCTGCCGGAGCTGATAAATATATTAAAGGGTGATTTATCCATTGTCGGCCCGCGTCCGCTGCTGGTTGAATACCTTCCTTATTACAGTGATTATGAACGCAAACGCCACAATGTAAGAGGCGGTCTGACTCAGCCGGAGGTGCTGTATGACAAGGTATTTCCCTCTTGGGACGAGCAATTGGAATATGAAGCATATTATGCGGAAAACATTACCTTCGCGACTGATTTAAAAATAATTATAAAAACAATTAAAATTATTTTTGGAAGATGCAGCAGCAATTACGGGGGAAAAACAAGGGAATCGCTGATTGCGGAAAGAGAAAAAGTACATCCGGCGGAGGTATCGGATTTAAGGTAGCATAACAACAGGGCAAAGCCCTTTTATTGAAGGAGATTATCAAATGGTTATTTCAATTCATCAGCCTGATTATATTCCATGGCTGGGATTTTACTACAAAATGGCTCATTGCGATAAATTTGTATATCTTGATGACGCCCAGTTTTCAAACACCGCCGCCCATAACTTCAATGTGATAAAGGTTTCTCAGGGTGAACTGCGCTTAAAAATACCTGTAGATTATAAGATGGGCGACAAGATTAACAATGTGCGTACAAAGGACGAGCTCGGATGGAAAAAGAAGCACCTGAAAACAATTGAATACAATTATTCAAAAGCGCCTTTCTTTAAAAAAATCTTTCCGGAGCTCAGTGACATTTATAATGATGAATATAAAAATATAGCGGATTTTAATATCAGGCTTAACGCTTATATTTGTGACGGCTTCGGAATAGCCCCCGAAATATACCGCTCCTCTGATTTAAACATTAACTCTGCAAGAGAAGAACGTGTACTCGATATATGCTCCGCCCTCGGGGGAGATGAATATCTATCCGGTAACGGAGCGCGTGCCTATCAGGTAGAGGAGCATTTTACGGACAGAAATATTAAATTGACTTATCTTGATTACAAGCCGATAGTATACGAACAGCTATGGGGCGATTTCCTGCCGTGTATGTCTGTGCTTGATTATTTATTCAACAAGGGTTTTGACTGGAACTACGTAGAAGATTGTGTCAAACAGCTGAATACACAGGAGTAAGTATGAATTTATTATATATAACTGCCGTCTGGACAGAGGACGGCGAATCAAACATGCATCTTGATTTTGTAAAGCAGGCGGCGGCAGAAGGAATAAACGTAACCGTTTTAGCTTTGTGCGAAGAACGCCTTGGGATAGAAACAAATTATAAAAAATATGAAAATTTTGATATAGTACATGTACACTGCGGTAACATCCAGAAAACAAATAAATACAAAAAAGTAATATCATCCGTAATGGCAAACCTTCAGATGGTTCACGCCGCAAATAAATATCTGAAAAAAAGGACCTTTGATGTCTGTGTCTGGTCAGTATCTACAACCTTAATTTATGTAGGAGTACGGATGCTGAAAGAAAAATTCAAAGCAGCGGAATATCTGCTTTTAAAAGAATACTGGCCCCAGGACCCTGTTGATTTGGGTGCAATGCGGGAGGGCGGCGCCGTATATTCCGTTTTAAAGCACGCTGAGAGAAGCATGCTCCAAGCAGCTGATTACATAGGTACAAGCTCCGAAGCCGGAACAAAGTATGTAATTGACAGGTATCCCGAAAACAGTTCAAAATGTGAAGTATGTCCGCACTGTGAGGAAGCAGTCGTTATCGATAAAACAGACAAAAAAGCCGTGTTAAAATCATATGGTCTGCCGGAGAATAAGACAATATTTATTTACGGCGGTAATTTCGGTGTTTCTCAGGGTATTGATGACATGATTTCCTGCATAAGCACCGCAAGCGCCGTTGAAGACGCGTATTTTGTTCTCCTGGGCTCCGGTACTGAATATATGAAGGTCAAAAAGCATTTTGAGAATTATGAAAACGTCAGATTCATGGGCGGCATGAAGCATTCCGAATTTCTTCGGCTCGCGTCAGCCTGCGATGCCGGAATGATTTTTCTTTTTAAGGATTATAACGTTCCGAATATACCCGGAAAGCTTAACACATATTTAAATGCCGAGGTGCCGATTATTGCCTGTGTTGACAGAACAACTGATTTGGGAGATATCATATCTGAGGGCGGTGCCGGAATTAAGGTACGGTCAGGAGACGCCGCAGGCTTTAAAGCAGCAGTTGAGAAGCTGCAGGATGAAAGCCTTCGCAGGGAAATGTCCGAAAACGCGAAAAAACTGCTATATGAAAAATATACGCCGGATAAGACTGTTTCGATTATAAAAAATCACTTTATACAGGAGAGTTTATAGTTTATGGGAAAAGTATGTATAATCAGTGCGGTGGATTTATCGCGTATGACCATGGTGTCCGTATATACAGATTATCTTGAAACTCACGGTATTGCGTACGACATAATTTACGTTGACAAATACAAGGATAAATCACCGTTCAAGGCATCCTCGCTGATTGCTTATAACGTGGACCGGTATGCAAACAGTATTTTACCGGTTAAATTCATGCATTTCTGGAAAATGAGAGATTTTCTCCGCTCGGCATTAAAATCCGGGAACTATGATTTTGCCATAGTATGGGGAGAATTGGCAGCATTTTTATTTTCGGACATTCTGAAAAAGATGATGTATAAAAAATATTGCCTGAACATAAGAGACTACTTTTATAACGAAGTTCTGCCTGTCAGGGCAAGGCTTAAGGAGGCAGTGCTCGGAGCGTCATTCTGTACGGTTTCGTCAGACGCTTATTTAAAATACCTGCCGCCGGAAGGAAATTATATTTTCCTGCATAGCCTGAATAAAAAGATTATTTCCTCCCTGAAGCCACGCACATCATTGCGGGGGAAGGATGAACCGATCAGGATTTTATATATCGGGCTGATTGCAAGGCTGCCTTATGCTTATAAGCTTATTGACGAGCTGGGAAATGATACGAGATTCGAGTTGATTTTCGCAGGAATCGGCTCTGAAAATATTGATAAATACATAGAAAACAAGAATTACGGCAACGTAATTACATACGGCTCCTTTCCGCAGTCGGAGACGGCGGCGTACCTTGAAAAAGCGGACATATTATATAACCTGTACGGCTACGGAAACAAGCATTTTGACACAGCCCTGTCCATCAAGCTCTATTATGCGATATATATGCATTTACCCATAATGGTTTTTGAGGGAACGCAGACAAAGGAAACGGCACAGGAATGCGGATTGGCATTTACTCTGAACGGTTCGGACTACTCCGGAATAGGTGACAGGCTGTACAATTATTATCACAGTCTTAATTTAACTGAAATTTCGGAAAAGTGCGATAATTACATGAATAAAATAAACGACAGTCATTTACAGCTTAAGCGTTATCTTGATAATGTATTGGCAGACGAGGGTGAGAAGAATAAATGAAAAAGATTTTTATGATGGTATATAACGATATAAGCACCGATGCGCGTGTTATGCGAGCAGCGCAGGCGCTGTGCAGCCGTTATGAAGTATACCTGTATGCCGTAGGCAGACCGGAGGGACTTGATGTAAAAAGCATACCTGTAAAAAACTGCAGTTCAATCGGCGGAAAGCTTAATAACCTGAGGTTTATTTTGGGCGCCGTAACAAACTGCCTGAAAATCAAACCCGATATAGTATACGGTCATGATATATTTTCAGCCATTCCCCTTGTTATATTGCGGCTTTTAAACAAAAAAAGCAAGTATGTTTATGATGCGCATGAGCTGTTTATAAAACACAAAGAGGTTAAATATCCTCTGCTTGACAGAATTCAGTTTTTTTTCGAAGCACGTGCCGTTAAAACCTCAGACATGGTTATATGCGCTCTGCGGCAGAGGGGCGAAATAATGATGAAATATCACAAGCTGGATAAGCCCCCCGTTGAAATAAAAAATATTTCTTATCTTCCGGACGCCGAATATAAAGCTTTTACCGATAAATTTGAAAGCTTTTTTAAGACAGAAAGCTTTAAGATTATATATGCCGGCGGAATTCTGCCGGGAAGGCGTCTCGATAAGCTTATAAAAGCGGTAAACGAGCTGGGAAAAGGCTACAGCCTTATGATAGTCGGCAACGGACCTGACTATGAAAGAATCAAGCACTTAGCTGAAGAAACAGGCAACAATAATATAATTGTTACAGGCTCTGTTCCCTACCGAAAGCTTTCTGCGGTTTTAAAGAATTTTAACGCGGGATATTTATACTATCCTACCGATAACGACAACAATCTGTATTGTGCACCAAACAAGATTTATGAATATGCCGGTGTGGATTTACCGATTATTTCAAACGAAAATCCTACTGTTATGAGCATGTTTAACGAATATAAGATAGGCGTTTGCAATGATAACATAACGGAAGCAATAAAATATGTTGAACAGTTCAGAAATGATTTGCTGTGCAATATGGAAGCATTCAGAAACAACAATACACTGAAAGGTGAGGAGGAAAAACTGGCAGAAGCCATGGAGCTCTGCGAAAGCTTATGATTAAAACAAAAAATACCTTACTGTTATACCTGATGTGTTTTGTAATTTTTTTCGAGCACATAAACTATTTTATGCATACCTGCTTTAAAATACTGCATTTTCCGAGCGTCTATACAACAAGGCTGATGCTCCTTTTATATGGTTTGGCTTTTATTTTTGTTGTGATAAAAAGAATCACTAAGGCAGCGCCGGCTTTGCTGGTGCCGCTGATTATATCTGTATTATATGTGGTAACCATGCTTTTGCTTGAGGATAATTTTCACTATGTTTCCGAGGCAATAAACGAAAAGCTGTTTTTATACGGCATACCCACCTACATAGTTATATATGTAATGGATGATTTTGATGAAATAGATACCGTGCTTTCAAAATATTGTCTGCTGATTCTTTTTTCATACTCCCTGGCGATTTTCCTTGAAAGGTTTTATCCGTCGTATTTTGTTGAAACGGACTATCAGGGAATTTCATACGGACTGTTAATACCCTTTGTATATTATACCTGCAGGCGCAGCCGTAAAACCACTGACTACTTTATTGTGGGCTTTACCATGATACTTCTTATTTTCTTCGGCGGCAGAGGGCCGATAATATGCGCCCTGCTGACGCTTATATATAAGCTTTTTGAACGTGCTGATGAAAATAAGTTTTTAATAATCATAATAGGCGTTGTAATTTTTCTGCTGCTTACCTATTATGAAAGCATACTTGGACAGATTGTCCGGATTTCCGAAAAATATGATTTTTCCGGCAGTATAATAAAATACTATGAAATGGGTGATATATTCAGCGACAGCGGAAGAAATAACATACAGGATATATCGAAAAAAATCATCGGAGACTATCCCTTGTTCGGCTGCGGTCTCGGCGCCGACAGGTACTACCTCGGAAAATACGGCTTTAAATACGGGAATTATCCACATAATATGATACTTGAGCTTTGCATACATTACGGCGTGATTGTCGGAGCCGCTCTTTTCATAACGATTCTTATTGGTATTTTCAAATCATTTGCCAACAGAAAACGCAATACCGGCGCTTACATAATATTTGAGATATGCTGCTTATCAACCGGCTTTGCAGTACTGCTGTTTTCATCAAGCTATCTGACATCACAGCTGTTTTTTGCAATGCTGGCTGTCATGCTAAAATTCAGAGGAGGAAAATCGTATGAAAAGATTAGGAATTCTGACCTTTCATAAAAGCATAAATTACGGCGCCTTTATGCAGATGTACAGCTTGTATACACGCTTAAAACAGGATTTTCCGGAGCTTGAGGTTGAGGTCATCGATTATACGTCAAAAAGAATTCAGAACAAGTACTCATGTAATGCGCTGACCTACATTTTTTCCTCTGTCAGAGAGCTTCGCAAAACCTCCGCTGTATGCGTATGCAAAGCAACGTTAAAAAACACATACAATGTAATTTTCAAACGCGGCTTTTTAAAAAAGCGGCAAACCATGAGAAAAGCCTTTAATGAATGCCTCGGTTATGTAAAGCTGTCAGATAAATCCTTCTGCACAGATAATTTCACAGAGGTTTCCGAATATATAAGCAAAAGATATGATATTGTGGTTGTGGGAAGTGACTGTGTTTGGGAATTCAACAATTATCCTTTTCCGAATATCTATTTTCTGCATGATGTAACAGGTGTAAAAAAGCTTAGCTATGCCGCCTGTGCACAGGGTATTTTGTATAAAAATCTCAGCGAAGACCAAAAGAAATATTTAGCGGACAGCTGGCGCGGATTTGATTATCTCGGCGTCCGTGATACCGCCACCGAAGCTCTTGTTGCCGAAGTGGATAAAACGCTTGATATCAGGCACAACTGCGATCCCACACTTTTTCTTGATCTTTCCGCAGTTCCGGTTGAAATGAGCCGAATCCGTGAAAAATTCCGCCAAGCGGGAGTCGACCTTAATAAACCGGTTATCGGTCTGATGGGGAATGAATATGTAGGAAAACTATGCCGGGATATTGTAGGAAATGAGTATCAGATAGCTGCAATTTACGAAGAAAATCCTTATGCTGATTTCTATATTAATGATTTGACGCCCTTTGAATGGTCAAGGTGCTTTTCATTGTTTGACTTTGTATTTACAAACAAGTTTCACGGCACTATTTTTTCTCTTAAGAATAACATACCTGTATTTTCTTTTGATTACTTTGCGGAAAATTCCGAGTATTCAAACAACGGTATGACAAAGCTGCGGGACTTATATGAACGTATCGGCTTAAAAGGTGAATTTTACCATATCGGCAAAAAGAAATATTCCGAAATTGAAATTTCAGAGCTTAAAGAGTTGTTTTCCGAGCAGATTAAGCTTCAAAAAGAAACTGTTCTTTCTGATAATTTATCGGAGGAAGCAAAAGAATATACAGACTTTTATAATCGGCTGACTAATCTTTGGTGCTTTTAACCCTTTAATATATACGAAGGAGGTTTTTCTGTTAATGAAATCGCGCTTAAATGCTGTAGCAGTCAATACAACAATCGGAATTATTCAAAAGATAATTACAGTTATAGCAAATCTTGCAATACAAATAATATTCGTCAGAACTTTGGGAAAGCAGTATGCAGGAATATCGTCATTGTTTACTTCTGTATTGACCGTGTTATCATTTGCAGAGCTTGGTATCGGAACAGCTATTACATATAATTTATATAAACCTATTGCAGAAAAAAATACCGCGCGCATCGGCGCATATATGAATTTTTATTCAGCCGCATATAAAATAGTAGCCCTTGTAGTTCTTGCAGCGGGAATAATATGCTGTCCGTTATTGCCTTACATAGTAAAATCCGTTCCGGACATAAAAGAGAATATATTGATAATATATTTGCTTTTTGTTGCCGACACAGCCGTATCATACCTGATGATATATAAGGCAACATTTTTAAACGCCTGCCAGGAAAATTACATTTCCTCAATCGTTCACACAGCTGTTATCATTGTAAAAGTTATTGCTATAGCAATTTTATTAATACTGTGGAAAAATTATTACGCTTATCTTATTGTTACGGTTATTTTAACCTTGCTTCAGAATCTGATTATTTCGTGTATTGCGAATAAAAAATATCCGTTTCTTAAGCAAATGCGCAAATATCGCTTAAGCAAGGAAGAAAAGAAGCATGTTTACAAGGATGTTTATGCCATGTCTCTTTACAAGGTTTCCGGGACAGTGCTGAACGGGACTGACAACATTATCATATCCGGAGGTCTCGGGACATCATATGTTGGTCTTATGTCAAATTACAATTTGATTATCAGGCAGGTATATGATGTTATTATACAATTCTTTTCTTCGGCTACCTCAAGTATAGGGAATTTATCTACCGAAAATAATGTTGACTATGAACATTGCATATTTGAAACCCTGAACTTTATATCCTTTTGGATTTTTGCCTTTTCTGCAATATCGGTTTTTGTAATAGCAAATCCGTTTATTGAACTGTGCTTCGGAAGTCAATATGTTTGCACATTGGCAGTTCTGGCTGTGCTTGTAATAGATTTGTATGTAAAAGGTATGATGAATCCCGTTTCAGCTTTCAGAACCTCTCACGGATTATTTGTGCAGGGAAAATACCGTCCTCTTATTATGGCAATAATTAATATTGTGCTGTCTTTAATATTGTTAAAATATTTTGGTTTAATAGGTGTATTTCTTGCAACTGTTATTTCACGGATAGTTACACAGGTCTGGTTTGACCCATATATTGTATACAAGCATGTATTTAAAAAAAGTCCCTTTATATATTTTAAAAAATATATAAAATGGACATTGACAGCACTGCTGTGTGCAGCTGTGACATTTCTGCTGGCAGAAGCGCTGCCTTTTAAATCATCGCTGCTGCTAACAATCGTTATGCGGATCATTTTATGTATAGCAGTTCCGAATGTAATGATTTTTCTGATTTATAAAAAAACCTACGAGTTCAGAAAAACAATGGAATTCGGACAGTCTATTCTGAAAAAAATCAAAAGTAAAATAAAAATGAAGGGTGCTTGATATGTTAGATAAGGTGATTAATAAATTAAAGCATTTAAAAGCAAAGCATTATATACAGCATAATGAAAAAGAGTTTTCAAGCGGTAATCACAGAATAAAATACCTGTTCAGCCCATGCCAGGGAAGCTCGGATCTGATTGTTGTGTTCAGCGCTTTTCCGGGCAGCGGAAAGAAAGCAGGCTATAACATGGTTTCTACCTTCGGAAAAGCAAAAATTAACAAGCTGTATATTCTGGATGACTTCGGATATATGAACAGAGGCTCATATTACCTTTCCGAAAACGGTGATTTTTACGTAAGAGAGCTTACAATAAAGCTCATTGAAAGGTTTTCGGAAAACATGACAAGGAGAACCTTTCTCGGAAGCAGCAAGGGCGGTTACGCAGCTCTGTATTTCGGCTTGCTCCTCGGAGCTGACGCGATTCTTGCCGGAGCTCCGCAGTATTATTTGGGAAACTATCTTACAAGCAAGCCCGAGCATATACCTATACTGGACGCCATGGCAGGAAACCATGACGCTGAGACGGCAGAGCTTTACAATAACTTAATGAAAAAGCTTATAACTGCGGAGGAAACAGACAGAAGCTGCAGTATAACCATTCATTATTCAAAGCAGGAGCCTACATATGAAGCGCATATAAAGGATATGCTGAAATGCTTAAAGGAAAATAATTATAAAGTCGCTGAGGACGTTGCCGAGTATAAAAACCACGGCGATGTTTCCGGATTTTTCCCGGCTTTATGTTTAAATATAATAAAAAAAACGGAGGGTA
This sequence comes from Clostridia bacterium, assembly GCA_017935675.1. Taxonomy (GTDB): domain Bacteria; phylum Bacillota; class Clostridia; order UBA1381; family UBA1381; genus RGIG9115. Next base: position 60,604 of record JAGBHE010000043.1, read on the forward strand.
AAAAAAATGATTAATGTTATTGGATTGGGGTACATAGGACTTCCGACGGCGCTGATGTTTGCGTCTCACGGAGTGGAGGTTGTCGGAACGGACTACAGCAAGGAAATTGTGGACAAGCTCAAAGGCGGGCATACCACATTTGATGAAAAAGGTCTGGACGAGCTGTATGAAAAGGCAGTTAAATCCGGCATAAAGTTTTCTACGGAATATCAGAAAACCGACATCTATATTATCGCCGTAGCAACGCCTTACGATAAATTCAGCAAAAAGATTGATGCAGGGTATGTCTGCGCAGCATTAAAGAATGTTATGGAGGTATGCCCGAAGGGTGCTACCGTCGTTATCGAATCAACCGTTTCTCCTGGAACCATTGACCGCTATGTCCGTCCGATAATTGAAGAAAACGGATTTACTATAGGAACTGACATCAACCTTGTTCATGCCCCCGAGCGGATAATCCCCGGGAATATGGTTTATGAGCTTGAGCATAACTCACGCACAATAGGCGCTGATGATGTTAAAATAGGTGAAAAGATAAAAGCTGCTTATTCCTCCTTCTGCAAGGGCGATATCGTTATAACCGATATTAAGACGGCTGAAATGACAAAGGTTGTTGAAAATACATTCAGAGCTGTAAACATTGCTTTTGCAAATGAGCTGGCGAAAATCTGCAGACAGGATAATATGGATGTATATGAAATAGTAAAAATCTGTAATATGCACCCCCGTGTAAATATACTGAATCCCGGCCCCGGCGTAGGAGGACATTGTATCTCGGTTGACCCGTGGTTTCTTGTAGGAGATTATCCCTCTCTTACAAAGGTCATCTGGGAGTCTATGAAGGTCAACGACAGCATGCCTGAGTTCGTTTTGGAACGCATTTACAGCATAATGAAGGAAAAAGGCATGGAGGATATCTCACGGGTAGGCTTATACGGTCTTACATATAAAGAAAATGTTGATGACTACAGAGAATCGCCGACGCTTCAGCTTCTTGAATGTCAGAAAAAGCATCTTGCTTCTCCGCTTAAGGTTTATGACCCGTATATAACCAACAATATCGTTGAAAATCAGTACCATGATTTTGATATGTTCTTAGATGATATAGATTTGATTGTCATCATGGTAGGTCATAATCAGATAAAAGATAACATAGATAAAATCAAAAACAAAATCATTCTTGATACAAGAAAGGTTTGTGATTTTGACGGTGTTTACACGCTGTAATTTTCAGCTGCGGAAAGGAATAGGAAAGAATGTCTATATTTAAAAACAAGACCCTGATGATAACCGGAGGCACCGGCTCCTTCGGGAACGCTGTTTTAAACAGATTTCTGACATCGGATATCGGACAGATAAGAATTTTTTCGCGTGACGAGAAAAAGCAGGATGATATGCGGCATATGTATCAATCGCAGTTCCCGGAATACGCCGATAAAATCAAGTTCTATATCGGTGACGTCAGGTGCGTTGAATCCATTCGTCCCGCCATATACGGCGTCGACTATATTTTTCATGCCGCTGCGCTGAAGCAGGTGCCGTCATGCGAGTTCTTCCCCGTTGAGGCAGTTAAAACAAATGTTCTCGGAACTGATAATGTACTTTCGGCTGCAATTGAAGCAGGAGTTAAGAATATAATCTGCCTGTCAACGGACAAAGCAGCATATCCTGTTAACGCGATGGGAACCTCAAAGGCAATGATGGAAAAGGTGGTTGTCGCAAAATCAAGAATGGTTTCCCCGGAAAAAACAAAAATATGCTGTACGCGCTACGGAAATGTTATGTGCTCACGCGGAAGCGTAATTCCTCTGTGGATTGATCAGCTGAAGGCGGGAAAGCCTATAACTGTGACAGAGCCGTCCATGACAAGGTTTATAATGTCCCTTGAAGAGGCTGTCGATTTGGTTATGTTCGCTTTTGAGCATGGAAATAACGGAGATATTTTTGTACAGAAAGCGCCGGCGTGCACAATTGAAGTTCTTGCAAAAGCGGTGTTGGAGCTGTTCGGCGGCAAAAACAACTCCGAAATAAAAACCATAGGCATAAGGCACGGCGAAAAAATGTATGAAACTCTTCTTACAAACGAGGAATGTGCAAACGCTGTTGATCTCGGTGATTTCTACCGCGTTCCCTGTGATAAAAGAGATTTGAATTACGACAAATATTTTATACACGGCGATACCCAAAGAAATCTGCTCTCGGAATTTAACTCAAATAATACTAAGCTTCTGGGGGTAAACGAGGTAAAAGAAAAGCTGCTTGCATTAGAATATATAAAAAATGAGCTTTCGGGGGATAATGCCGTATGAAAATTTTGGTTATGGGCTGTAACGGAATGGCAGGGCATATAATATCGCTCTATTTTAAAACTGCGGGACACGAGGTTTTTGGATTTGACCGCGCCCGGTCGCGTTATGTAAACAGTGCGGCAGGAGACGCAAGAGATCTTGACCTTGTACGCGATATGGTCTGCTCCGGTAAATATGATTCGGTTATTAACTGTATCGGGATATTAAACCAATTTGCAGAGACAAATAAAGAGCTTGCTGTATTTTTAAACTCTTATTTCCCCCATTTTCTGGCGGAAATTACCCGCGGCACAAATACGCAGGTGATACATATGAGTACAGACTGCGTATTTTCCGGAAAGCGCGGCGGCTATACCGAGGAGGATCTGCGCGACGGACAAACCTTTTATGACAGAACAAAAGCTCTCGGAGAGCTGGAGGACGATAAAAACATAACTCTCAGGAACTCAATAGTCGGTCCTGATATCAATGAATCGGGAATAGGCCTTATGAACTGGTTCATGAAGCAAAAAGCAGAAATAAACGGGTATACAAAGGCTATGTGGACAGGTCAGACAACTCTTCAGCTTGCAAAAACCATGGAGGCTGCGGCAGCAGAGCGCGCCTCCGGCTTATATAATATGGTGCCTGAACAGTCCATCAGCAAATATGACCTTTTACAGCTTTTTAACAAGTACCTGAGAGACGGAAAAATAAAAATCAATCCGACAGACAGCTTTGTGGCAGATAAATCACTGCGCAGAACAAGATTTGATTTTAATTATAAAATACCTGACTATGAGAAAATGGTAAGCGAAGCTGCACAGTGGATAAAAACACATAAGGAAATGTATCCTCATTATGAGCTGTAAGGCTTTGGGGAAATGCTTTTGAAAGGGGTCAGTCATGGGAAAATTAAAATTAATGACAATAGTCGGGACAAGACCTGAAATAATAAAAATGTCGGCTATTATAAAAAAATGCGATAAGTATTTTGATCATATCCTCGTTCATACAGGTCAGAATTACGATTATCAGCTCAACGAGGTCTTTTTCTCCGAGCTTGATTTAAGACAGCCCGATTATTATCTCGGTATAGTCGGAGACAATTTGGGTGAAACCATGGGAAACGCCATTGCTTATTCCTACAGCCTTATGAAAAAGGTAAATCCCGACGCTGTTATCGTTCTCGGAGATACAAATTCCTGCTTGTCCGTAATCTCGGCAAAAAGATTAAAGATTCCCGTATTCCACATGGAGGCGGGCAACCGGTGCTTTGATGAAAATCTGCCGGAGGAAATCAACAGGAGAATTGTCGACGTAACAAGCGATGTCAACCTTTGCTATACAGAGCACGCCCGCAGATACCTTAACGCCGCCGGAATCCCCAGGGAACGGACATATGTTGTCGGTTCACCGATGGCTGAGGTTCTTTCGGAATATCTTGAAAGCATAAATAGCAGCAAAGTCCTTGAAACACTTGGTCTGGAAAAGAAAAAATATATACTGCTTTCCGCACACAGAGAAGAAAACATCGATATTGAAGAAAACTTTTTTACATTAATTGATGCTGTTAACGCAATGGCGGAAAACTATAAGATTCCGGTAATATACAGCGTGCATCCGAGAAGCAAAGCAGCAATAGAAAAAAGAGGCGTGAAATTTCATCCCCTTGTAAGGGAGCTGAAACCCTTCGGCTTCTATGACTATAACTATCTGCAGCAAAATGCATTCTGTGTAGTTTCCGACAGCGGTACACTTCCTGAGGAAGCCGCCTTTTTCAGCTTCCCGGCAGTTTCGATAAGAACGAGTACCGAAAGACCGGAAGCCATGGATAAAGGTGTATTTACTATCGGAAGTATTACAACCGAACAGGTGCTCCAGGCCGTTGAACTGGCTTCGCAGATGAATGCCGGCGGAGATTTCGGTGTCCCTGTACCTGATTATACAGACAGCAATGTATCAACAAAGGTTGTTAAAATAATACAATCATATACAGGCATCGTAAATAAAATGGTCTGGCGCAAGCAATGACGCCGCACCGGGAATAATTAGTGAGAGGTAAATATTAATCCGTGATTAATATATTAATGCTTTATGACGTATGAATTTGAATACTTAATCAGCACCTTATCCTATGCGGCTGTCGGCAGACCGGTTTCAAAGCCGTCTGAGGCAATTGACTGGCGTAAGGTATACTCCCTGGCAGTAAATCATTCTGTTATTCCGATGTTTGCATATGCCTTCGGCTTCAGTGATATTGATTTCATATCAGAGGACGCAGCAGCCTCCATGAAAAAGCAGGCTCAGGATATTATGCTTTCGGCATACATAAAAAAAATTAATATTCTGAATATGCTTGACAAATTAAATAAAAATGCAGCGAAAGCAATTGTTTTAAAGGGCTTTGCACTCAGCAGCTGCTATTTTGTGCCCGACGCGCGGATATCAGGAGACACGGATATTTATGTAGGAACGGAAGCAGAGCAAAAAACCCTTGATTTTTTCACAGAGCAGGGGTTCACTGTCGAAAAAAGAAATAAATATCAAAAGGAGTCCAAATGCTATAATGCGGAATGCGGCTTAATTGAGGTACATGCCGCAATGTATGACGATTTAACCAAAAACATATGGTTTGAGCATCTTACCGAAAAGGAGCTTATTAAAGAGCCGTATATCCGTGTTGAGACCGAAGGGAAATATTTTTACACCCTCGGTTATACAGACAATATGATTTATATTGCCCTGCATCTGATAAGGCATTTTATTTCCTCCGGAATGAGCTTAAGGCAAATGCTTGACGTAACCTTATTTTATGCAAAAAACAAGGAAAAAATTGACCTTGCACGATTTTGGGATACAATGACAAAGCTGCGTTATAAAACGCTTATAAACACGGTTTTCAGTGCTTCTATAAGGTATTTTCGTCTGCCCGAGGAATGGATGGAGCTGCTGACAGAAAAAGTTTCCGCAGACGCTGAAATGATGCTTCTTGACGATTTGGAGGAAGGCGGATATCTCGGAAACGATGACGCAGCTAACAGAATAGACGGAAAAAGCATGTACAGCAAAGCAAAAGGCGATGAGAAAAAAAGCTATTTCGGGCACAAGCTGTTTCTGCTGAGAAGATTTTTTGTTTTTGCCCTGCCGGCTCTGTTTCCTACGGCAAAGGAGCTTAAGCTTAAGTATTCCTATGCCCGTAACCACCCGTTCCTGCTGCCTGCAGCATGGATTCACAGACTGATATTCGGCGGCTTTTCAGCAATCAGAAACAGAAAAATCAAAACAGAAATCGTGATGAATGAAAAAAGCATGTCCGAAGCCGGAATCAAAAGAATGGAGATGTTTAAAAAGCTGAATATGGTTGACAAGGATTAAAAACCCCGTTCCTTATTTGTTCAATGAACATTTTTTATTAATTTATTTTTAATTATTAAAAAGGGTATTGATTTTTATGAAAAAATGTAGTAAAATATTTTAAAACCCGTAAAAATGAAAGGAATGGTCATATGTACATAGGTATAGATCTCGGCGGCACAAATATTGCTGTCGGTCTTGTCAGCGAGGAAGGAAAGATTATCTCTTCAGCTTCAACACCTACGCTTGCACAGCGTCCGTATCAGGAAATTGTTGCCGACATGGGGCGGCTTTCTCAGAAGCTTATTGCAGATGCAGGATATAAAACAGAGCAGATAAAAGGAATAGGAATCGGAAGCCCCGGTACTGTGGATAACGAGCACGGGATCGTAACATATTCAAACAATCTGCCCTTCGCAAATACTCCCCTTGCAGCTGAGCTGAATAAATATCTTGACATACCGGTAAACATTGAAAATGACGCCAATGCTGCCGCTTACGGCGAGTATGTGGCAACAGGTGCAAAGTCAGACAGCTTTATCTTCATCACTCTCGGCACGGGAGTGGGAGGCGGAATTGTACTCGGCGGAAAAATTTACAGAGGCTTTAACTGTGCCGGCGGTGAGCTCGGTCACTTTACAATGATTGCAGGCGGAGAGCCCTGCACTTGCGGAAACCGCGGCTGCTGGGAATCATATGCTTCGGTAACGGCGCTCATCCGCCAGACGGAAGCGGCTATGAAGGCAAACCCGGAAAGCCTCATGCATAAAATAGCCGAAGAGGAAGGCAAAATCAGCGGCAGAACAGCCTTCCGCGCTGAGGATCTCGGTGATGAAGCAGGCCGTGCGGTGGTTGATAAGTACATCGAATATGTTGCAACGGGCATAGCGTCTATGGTAAACATTTTCCAGCCCGAAACAATTGTTATAGGCGGCGGCATAAGCAAAGAGGGCGACAGACTGCTCATTCCCATAAAAGAGCTTGTCAACAAAATGGATTATAATAAGTACATGCCAAAGACTGAAATCCAGATTGCAAAGCTTTATAATGACGCAGGAATTGTCGGAGCTGCGCTTGCCGCAAGAAAATAATAATACGAAGCTGTATATGTAAAGGTTTTTTGTGTTTTTTATACAAAAAAGTTTATCTCACTTGACAAATACTGCTTATTATGATATTATTGCATTATGAACAAGGGTGTTCCGCAATGGGTGCGGAATACCCTTTTTGAATTTTAAGGTCCGGTCAGCCGGGCAGAAACGAAAGGAGAATCGGTGATGCCGAATTATACCAAGAAAGATATTCTCAGACTGGTTGAGGAGGAGGACGTAAGCTTTATCAGGCTTCAGTTTACGGATGTTCTCGGCAGAATGAGAAACATCGCCGTTACAAGTGATAAAATCGAAGACGCGCTTAATAACGAATGTTATTTTGACGGCTCATCAATAGAAGGCTTTTCCGAAACCCGGGACATGTACCTTGTACCTGATCTTGATACCTTTAATATTTTCCCCTGGCGTCCCCATACAGGACGTGTTGCAAGGCTGATATGCGATGTTTATACCTCTGATAATAAAAGATTCGCCTGTGACCCGAGATATGTATTAAAACGTGCCGTAAACGAAGCGGCTGAGCTGGGCTTTGAATTTAATGTGGGCGCGGAATGTGAATTTTTCCTGTTTAAAACAGATGAGAACGGGAACCCGACAGCCGAGCCCCATGACAGTGCGGGATTTTTTGACCTCGCACCTATGGATAACGGTGAAAACTGCCGCCGTGATATAAGTCTGACCCTTGAAGAAATGGGCTTCATAATCGAAGCATCGCATCATGAGGCAGCTCCCGGACAGCATGAAATCGATATAAAATATGATAAAGCACTGTCCTCAGCCGACGGAATAGTAACCTTTAAAAATGTTGTTAAAACCCTTGCAAAGAGAAACGGGCTCCATGCAACCTTTATGCCGAAACCCCTGGAGGGCGTTTCCGGCTCCGGCATGCATATTAACATGAGCCTTTACAAGGATGGGGTAAATATGTTCTACGATGAAAACGGAGAGCGTAAAATAAGTGAGCTCGGATATAAATTTCTTGCCGGCATATTCAAATACACTCCGGATATGATGTGCATTACAAACCCCACCGTAAATTCCTATAAACGGCTTATGCCGGGGCCCCAGGCGCCATGCTATCCCGTTTGGGCGGACAAGAACACAAGTCCCCTTGTTCGTATACCGAGCGTGAAAAAGCCGGACAATGCAAGAATTGAGCTGAGAAGCCCCGACTGCACCTCCAACCCCTATCTCGTTCTGGCAACCTGCCTCAGCGCAGGGCTGAGAGGCATAAAGGAAGAGCTGCCCATGCCGGAAAATCTCGACATAGATATTTCAAAGCTTTCATATGCGGAGAGAAGAAAGCTTATTTCAGATAAGATACCTGCAAGCCTTAATCAGGCAGTTAAGCAAGGAGAGCAATCAGAATTTCTGAAGGAGGTTCTCGGCGAGGAGCTGAAAAAAGTATATATAGAAATAAAAGAGGACGAATATGCACGCTACAGGCAAACTGTAAGCAAATGGGAAATGGATAATTATTTTATAGCATATTAAACGAAAGGAAGTGAGGGTGTGTGGAGCGTATTATTTTGGCTTTTCCAAAGGACGAAACAATCAGGAAAATTCAAAGCATGCTCGACGGGACCTCATTTTCCGTTGCAGCCTCGTGTCATTCCTGCGCCGAGGCTATCAGAAGCTTTCTTGAGCTTGACGACGCGCTCGTTCTTATGAGCTACAAGCTGTCTGACGGCACATGTGATGACGTCTATGAAAGCCTTCCGCCTCATTCGGGAGTTATGACTCTTACAAAAGCAGAATATATTGAGAATATAAGAAACGTTGATATATTTACGGTTCCGCTGCCTGTGAACCGCATAGGGCTGAGAACTGCCCTTGAAACCTTTATCGGTGTAATTGAGCGTCAGAGGCATAGACCAAAGCGGACCGATGAGGAAAAAGCGATTATTGAAAAAGCAAAGCTCACTCTTATCGAAAAGTATATGATGACTGAGGAGCAGGCCCACAGGTTCATACAAAAACGGAGCATGAACACCGGCATGAAGGTAATTGATACGGCAAAGCTTATTTTAAACCTGTAGTGCTTTTTAGAAACGGAGGAACGGTATGAAGTTTAAATTTTCAAAAATGCAGGGAATCGGAAACGATTATGTATATGTAAACTGCTTTGAGGAAAAGCTTGATAATGTAAACGAGCTTGCGAAGCTTGTAAGTGACAGGCATTTCGGAATCGGCTCTGACGGGCTGGTGCTTATAAAGCCCTCGGACGCGGCGGATTTCAGAATGGATATGTATAATTCGGACGGAACTCAGGCACAGATGTGCGGCAATGCCACAAGATGCGTTGCAAAATACGTGTATGAGCGCGGACTTACCGATAAAAAAACAATCACTCTTGAAACCCTTGCCGGAATAAAAACCCTGGAGCTTAACGCAGACCGCGGGCTGGTGGATACCGTCCGGGTAAACATGGGTCCGCCTGAGCTTATCCCTTCAAAAATCCCTGTCCGCTCCGGAAAGGAAAGATTTATTGATGAGCCTGTCTGTGTTGACGGAAAGGAATACAGGGTGACGGCAGTTTCCATGGGAAATCCTCACGCTATAGTGCTTGTTGATGACCCGGCTTCCGTGGATATTGAGAAAATCGGACCTATGTTTGAAAATCATCCTCTGTTCCCCGAACGCATAAATACCGAATTTACAAAGGTTATCAGCCGCTCCGAAATACAGATGCGCGTCTGGGAACGCGGTGCGGGAGAAACTCTTGCCTGCGGAACAGGTGCCTCTGCGACACTTGTCGCCTGCTGTCTTTTGGGGCTTACCGACAGGCGTGCCGTTCTCCGGCTTCTCGGAGGAAACCTTGAAATCGAATGGAATGAAGCAGATAACAATGTTTATATGACCGGGAAAGCAAGATTTGTTTTTGACGGTGAATTCGATACTGATATTTTATGAGAGGAATGGTATAAATGGCAAAAATCAATGAAAACTTTCTGAAGCTTCCGGGCAGCTACCTTTTTTCCACGGTTGCAAAAAAGATTTCCGCCTTTGAATCGGCAAATCCGGGAGCACAGATTATTAAAATGAGTATCGGTGACGTAACACGTCCTCTGGTGCCTTCTGTAATCAACGCCATGCATAAGGCGGTGGACGAAATGGCGGCGGCTGAAACCTTCCGCGGCTACGGGCCGGAGCAGGGCTATGATTTTCTGAGAGCCGCAATAGTCGAAAACGATTATAAAAGCCGCGGAATAAGCATTGAACCCGATGAGGTTTTCATATCTGACGGCGCAAAATCCGACTGCGGAAATATAGTCGATATTTTTGCGGAGGATAACAAGGTTGCCGTCTGTGACCCTGTATATCCCGTATACGTGGATACAAACGCAATGAGCGGCAGAGCGGGAGAATTTGTTTCCGGGAAATGGAACAAGCTTTACTATATGGAATGTACCCGCGAAAACGGATTTCTGCCTGAAATTCCGAAAGAAAAGGTAGACATGGTCTATCTGTGCTTCCCGAATAATCCCACAGGTATGGCAGCACCGGCAGAGTATCTTAAAAAATGGGTGGAATACGCAAAAGCAAACGGTGCCGTTATCCTGTTCGACAGTGCCTATGAAGCATTCATAACAGAGCCGGGGGTTCCCCATTCCATATTTGAAATAGACGGTGCAGATGAGGTTGCAGTCGAGTTCAGAAGCTTTTCAAAAACAGCCGGATTCACCGGTACAAGGTGTGCATACACCGTAATTCCGAAAAAGCTTAAAGTTGGCGAAACGTCCCTGAACGCTTTGTGGAACCGCCGTCAGTGCACTAAATTCAACGGTGCGGCGTATGTTATTCAGCGCGCGGCTGAGGCTGTTTATTCACCACAGGGCAAAAAAGAAACAAGAGCAAATATTGAATATTACCTTGAAAATGCCAAAATAATAAGAGAATCTCTTGCAGAGGCAGGAATTGAGGTATACGGCGGCGTAAACGCTCCTTATATCTGGGCAAAAACACCTGATAGAATGGGCTCGTGGGAATTTTTTGACTATCTTCTTGAAAAAACACAGGTTGCCGTCACTCCCGGAGAAGGCTTCGGTCCGTCCGGCGAAGGCTATATCAGGCTCACAGCTTTTTCAAGTCATGAAAAAACGGCAGAGGCAATGGACAGAATAAGAAAAACTTTGAAATAAATAAGCAACTCGAAACAAAGACGTTTTGCAGGCACAGCGGAAAATTCCGTTGTGCTTTAAGCGTCTTATTTTAAAATCAAGAAAGGTTGGTGCATACAATGAATGGATTGCCGCAGAAGCAGGGTCTTTACGACCCGAAATTTGAACATGACGCATGCGGAATAGGAGTTATTGCAAATATAAAGGGTGAACGCTCACATAAAATAATTGAACAGGCGATAACCATTAACGAAAACCTGTCACACAGAGGCGGCGTGGGAAGCGAGCCTGATACGGGTGACGGAGCCGGCATACTTATTCAGATACCGGATAAATTTATGCGTAAGGTATGCGCATGCGAGGGCGTAGACCTTCCTCCCTACGGCAGCTACGGAGTAGGTATGCTTTTCACATCACCGGACAAGGAGACCCGCGGGGAAAGCATCGGTCAGCTTAAGAAAATTATCGAAGAGGAAGGCATGAAGCTCCTTTTCATAAGAGATGTTCCCTGCTGTAAGGACTGCATAGGAAAAAGCGCTCTTGACGCAAAGCCCTATATTCTTCAGATTTTTGTTGAAAAAAGCGCCGGAGACGATGCCCTTGCCTTTGAACGCAGAATGTATGTTGTGCTGAAGCGTTCGGAAAAGGAAATACGTTACTGCAATAAATCCTCCGACAGCTATTTTTATTTCACAAGCTTCTCGGCGCGCACCATTGTTTACAAGGGAATGCTCACTCCCGCACAGGTCAGTGAATTTTATCTTGACCTTAAGGACATGGACATGGAATCGGCAATTGCCCTTGTACATTCGAGATTTTCAACAAACACCTTCCCCAGCTGGGAAAGGGCGCATCCAAACAGATATATAATCCACAACGGAGAAATAAACACCATACGCGGAAATGTAAACTGGGTTAAGGCGCGTCAGAATATGCTGGAAAGTGACAGTTTTGAAAGCCTTGAAAAAGTGCTTCCGATAATAAACGAGGACGGAAGCGACTCGGCAATGCTTGATAACTTCCTTCAGTTTCTTAACATGGCAGGCTTTTCGCTGCCCCACTCTGTTATGATGACGATACCTGAGCCATGGGAAAATGATGAGACCATGGAGCCTCAGAAGCGGAGCTTCTACAAATACCACAGCTGCGTGACGGAGAGCTGGGACGGACCTGCCGCCATTGCCTTTACAGACGGAAGATATGTCGGTGCAACACTTGACAGAAACGGACTTCGTCCGGCAAGATATGTTATCACAAAGGATGGCTTTCTTGTGCTTTCCTCAGAGGTGGGCGTTGTTGATATAGCTCCGGAGGACGTTGTGGTAAAGGAAAGACTTCACCCCGGGAAAATGCTTCTCATTGATACTGCCGAAGGAAAAATAATTGATGATGACGAAATAAAAAGCACCATTTCCGGAATGAAGCCTTACAGAGAATGGGTTGAAAAGAATATGCTTGAGCTTGAAAATCTGCCTGACGGTGACCCAGCCTCCTATACCGACTGGCGCAGCCTTGTTGAAGAAACAAAGAAGGAAACAAGCGACAGCCTTTACTGTGACATTCTTGTAAAAAGCATGATTGAGCTTGAAAACATGTTTGTAAACCGTGAAAATAAAGGCGTTGAGCTTTCATATAATGAAAAAAGCAAGATATTCGGCTATAGCTGGGAGGATATAAACAATACCGTCAAGGAAACCGTGCTCAAGGGCGACGATCCGATAAGCGCAATGGGCAACGATACTCCCCTTGCGGTGCTTTCCGACAAGCCGCAGCTGCTTTTTAACTACTTCAAGCAGCTGTTTGCCCAGGTAACAAATCCGCCTATAGACGCTATACGCGAACAGGTAATAACCTCATCAAACACCCTTATAGGCGGCGAAAAAAATATGCTTCTCCGCTCCGAGGAAAGCTGCAAGAGAATTCTTGCCGAAACACCTGTGCTGACCGACAAGCAGCTTTCAAAGCTGAAAAGTCTTGACATGTCGGGCTTCAGAAGCGTTACGCTTCCCACACTTTTCAATACCAACAGACCGGGGGATATGGAGGACGCAATGAAAACCCTGTTCTCTGCAGCGGATATTGCAATTGAAAGAGGCTACGATATAATAATTCTGTCCGACAGAGGCGTGAGCCGTGACACAGCGCCTATTCCGTCACTTCTGATAAGCTCAGGTCTTCATCACCATCTTATCAAAAAAGGTACAAGAATGAAGGCAAGCATTATAGTTGAATCGGGAGAGCCCCGGGAGGTGCATCACTTTGCCGCACTGCTCGGCTACGGCGCTGATGCAATCAACCCCTATATGGCTTATGAAACAATAGCACGGCTTGCTGAAACCGGAGCGATTGATACCGATATTGATAAGGCAGTATGCATATTCCAAAAAGCTATAACAAAAGGAATAGTTAAAACCATGTCCAAAATGGGCATTTCAACAGTCCAGAGCTACAAGGGCGCGCAAATCTTTGAAGCTCTCGGTATAAAGCAGTCGGTTATAGATGAATATTTCACCGGAACCGCAACGAGAATAGGCGGAATTGAGCTGCGGCATATTGAGCGTGAAGCGCTTGCCCGTCATGCAAGTGCATTTGACAAGGTTACGGGCGGCAGTGCTCCGCGCACAGGCGGAGATTTCAAGTGGCGTGCCGAGGGCGAATATCATATGTATAACCCGAAAACAATATACAAGCTTCAAAAGGCATGCCGGACGGGAGATTATAAGCTCTATAAGGAATATGCCGACGAGATTAATTCTCACGAAGGCAAGCTTTGCAATATCAGAAGCATGCTGAACATCAAGACGATTGATAAGCCTATTGCAATAGACACTGTTGAAAGCGTTGCCAGCATTGTAAAGCGATTTAAAACCGGAGCTATGTCCTACGGCTCAATCAGCCTTGAAGCTCATGAATGTCTTGCAGCCGCAATGAACAGGCTCGGCGGAAAATCAAACAGCGGCGAGGGCGGAGAAATTCCGGAAAGATACGTTCCGGACAAAGACGGAAATAATCTTTCAAGCGCTATAAAGCAGGTTGCGTCCGGCAGATTCGGAGTGCATATTCATTATCTTAACAATGCAAAGGAAATACAGATTAAAATGGCTCAGGGCGCAAAGCCCGGCGAGGGCGGACATCTGCCCGGCAAGAAGGTGTACCCATGGATTGCAAAGGCAAGACACTCAACGCCGGGCGTAGGTCTTATCTCTCCCCCGCCCCATCACGATATATATTCCATAGAGGATCTGGCTCAGCTGATTTCAGACCTTAAAAATGCAAATCCGGACGCGCGCATAAGCGTTAAGCTGGTATCCGAGGCAGGAGTGGGAACCATTGCCGTCGGAGTTGCAAAGGGACTTGCCGACGTTATCTGCATAAGCGGATATGACGGCGGAACAGGCGCTGCTCCCCGTACAGGAATACGCCATGCCGGACTTCCCTGGGAGCTCGGTGTTGCGGAAACCCATCAGGCGCTGCTTATGAATAACCTGAGAAACCGCGTTGTGCTTGAAACGGACGGAAAGCTGATGACGGGGCGTGACGTTGCCGTTGCAGCGCTGCTCGGTGCTGAGGAATTCGGCTTTGCCACAGCTCCACTGGTTGTTATGGGCTGTGTTATGATGCGCGTATGTAATCTTGATACCTGTCCTGTAGGAGTTGCAACACAAAATCCGGAGCTCAGGAAACGATTCACGGGCAAGCCGGAATATGTTGAAAACTTTATGCGCTTTATAGCCCAGGATTTGAGAGAATGGATGGCAAAAATCGGTGTGCGGACAGTAAATGAGCTTATAGGTCATGTTGAATTTCTTGAGCAGAAAAGCACTCAGCATCCGAAAGCAAAGCATGTGGATCTGACGTCTGTTTTGTATCAGCCGAAAATCTGCTCAAACGATTTTGAAAGATACTGCACAAGCTCACAGGACCACAAGCTTGCCGAAACCCTGGATAAAACAACCCTGATAAGGCTTTGCATGCCTGCCATAAAAGACGGCAGACATATTGAAGCAAAGCTTCGTATAACAAATAAGGACAGAGTAACGGGAACAATGCTCTCATCTGAAATCACCCGCGCAATGGGTGCGGAGGGGCTTCCCGACGATACAATACGTCTGCACTTTATCGGTTCTGCCGGTCAAAGCTTCGGCGCATTTCTTTCCCGCGGCGTTACCATGTATCTTGAAGGTGACAGCAACGATTATATAGGAAAAGGTCTTTCCGGCGGTAAAATTATTGTCAACGTACCGAAAGAGGCCTCCTTCAAGCCCGAAAACAACGTTATTGTCGGAAACGTTGCCTTCTACGGCGCCATATTCGGCGAAGCGTATATACGCGGCGTTGCAGGCGAGCGTTTCTGTGTGAGAAACTCGGGAATAACAGCGGTAGTAGAGGGTATAGGCGATCATGGCTGCGAATATATGACAGGCGGCCGCGTTGCAGTTCTCGGAAGATGCGGCAGAAACTTTGCCGCAGGAATGTCGGGCGGTATTGCATATGTTTATGACGCAGACGGTAATTTTGACGGAAAATGCAATAAGGAGCTTGTTTCAATAGAGCATGAGCTTCAAGATGAAAGCCTTGACGAGCTCAAAACAATGATTGAAAACCACAAAAAATATACCGGCAGTGATGTTGCCGGACGGATACTCGACAACTGGGACAGTGAAAAGAGCAGGTTTGTCCGTGTTGTTCCGAATGATTATCACAAGGTAGTTTCAATAATCAAAGAGGAATGCGCAAACGGCGCGCAGTATGACGATGCGGCAATGGTTGCTTTTGAAAAGCTGCTTGACGCTTAAGAAACGGAGGTATTGAAATATGGGAAAACCAACAGGTTTTATGGAATATGAAAGAAGCTTGCCGGAGGACAGAAGCGCTATGGAACGTATCCGGGACTGGAATGAAATACACACTCATTCGGATATCAAGCAGCTGGAAATACAGGGTGCAAGATGCATGAACTGCGGAGTACCCTTTTGCCATACCGGAGATATTGTAGGCAATTTTGCCATAGGCTGCCCCCTGCATAATCTTATACCGGAATGGAATGACCTTGTTTACCGCGGCGATATGGAGGAGGCTTATTCGCGGCTTATCCTGACAAATAATTTCCCTGAGTTTACCGGCCGCGTATGTCCTGCGCTTTGCGAAGGTTCATGCACCCTCGGTATGAATGACCTTCCTGTTACCGTGAGAAACATTGAGTGTCATATAATCGACAACGCGTTTAAAAATGAAATGGTGAAGCCGAGGATTCCGAAAAAAACAACCGAAAAACGTGTTGCGGTTATCGGCTCCGGTCCGTCAGGACTTGCATGCGCCGATATGCTGAATCAGATGGGACATAAGGTGACGGTCTTTGAGCGCGCGGACAGAGCCGGCGGTCTTCTTATGTACGGAATACCGAACATGAAGCTTGACAAAAAAATAGTTGAGCGCAGAATTGATTTGATGACGCGTGAGGGTGTAACCTTTAAGCTAAATACTGAGGTCGGCAAAAATTATCCGGCTGTGCGGCTCATAAACGACTTTGACGCCATTGTAATATGCACCGGAGCTACCAATCCAAGACCCCTTACGGTTCCGGGAGCAGATCTTGGCGGTGTTCACTACGCAGTTGAATATCTCGGAAGAACAACAAAGAGTCTGCTCGATTCCGAGCTTAAGGACCATAAATATATAGATGCAAAGGGTAAAAATGTTGTTGTTATCGGCGGCGGAGATACAGGAAATGACTGTGTTGGTACAGCTATACGCCAGGGCGCAAAAAGTGTTGTACAGCTTGAAATCATGCCTGAGCTTCCCTGCAGCCGCACCGCCTCAAATCCGTGGCCGGAATGGCCGGTTGTCAAAAAGGTTGACTACGGTCAGGAGGAAGCGATTGAGGTATTCGGCAGCGATCCGAGAATTTATGAAACAACCGTCACATCAGTCGAAGGCGATGAAAAGGGCAATGTAAAAGCTGTCCGCACCACAGGAGTAAAACGGATAGCTGATGAAAAAGGCGTACGCTTTGAAAATGTCAAAGGCAGTGAAAAGGTACTTGACGCAGACCTCGTACTGATTGCAATGGGCTTTTTAGGTCCCGAAACGGAGCTTTTAAAGCATTTCACGGTTGCTATGACAAACCGGACAAATGTTGACGCAAATACGCAGGATCACAGCACCAGCGTCAAGGGCATATTTGCCGCCGGCGACTGCCGCCGCGGGCAGAGCCTTGTTGTATGGGCAATAAAAGAAGGCCGCGACGCTGCGGCTGCTGTGGATAATTATCTTATGAATAACAGGTAAATCCCACAAAACACAAGAGAACCGTCCCCCTGTGTTCGCTCCTTTCAGAACACAAGGGGACGGTTCTCTTGTGTTCGCTCCTTTATTTTTGCTGAAGTGAAAAGTTAAATTCCACTCCCGAAGACCTGTTTTGAATGAGTAGAAATTAGTCTTACAGGGAGTGGATTTTTCACAATAGTGGTTGCAATAAGTAGATTTTAGTGTTATAATTATTCTGTAACAGGCACGCTA